>JANOFF010000206.1:0-14531 GCA_031413515.1 bacterium | reverse complement strand
CCGGGATAGACCGGTGCATCGCTCGGGAAGTTTTCGGGGCGGTCGATCTCATTGCGGAGTTCGTCGCGGAGGCTGGGCTTGCTGGCCGCGTCGGGATCCGGCTGCCGCCGCTTGGGGACGCGCTGGACGATCGCCTCGGAGACCGCCTGATCGGTCGGGGTCGTGGGCGTCGGGGTGGCCGCGGCCTGCTCCCGAGCGGGCGGCGCGGGCTCGTCGTCGTCCCCGCAGCCGGTCGCGACAAACGCGAGTGCGGTCGCCAGCAGGACGACGGTCAGGCGGATCGTGGCGAATCGGATCATCGGTGGGCGCTCCCATGGATGCATGCGGGGATGCATCGTGCGTGAACGGTCAGTGTATGGCGAGGGCGCTTCGAGGGTCAATGGTCGCGGGCGCGCGATCCGGGGGCGATGGGTCGCGGCCATTTTCCACAGGATTGCGGAATTCACGGGTATTGGTGAGCCAAGCCACATTTGGATGGGGTCCTTGGAGTCAGAATCCACCGTCAATAGCTCCCGGATCTGGGGTCCGGTGTTGCGAGGTGGGGTCGGAATGAACGTGTGCGCTCGTCGCTTCGGGTTGTTCGCTGCCACTGCTCTGGCTCTCGGGATGCTGATGTCCCCCTTGCACGCCGAAGCGGCGCCGCAGACCCGCATCGTGCGCTGGAGACCGTCGACCAGCACGGGCATCACCAAGTATCTGCTGTCGGTCGGCAGTTCGGCGGGCAGCTACACGGCCGTGCTCGATCTGGGCCTGCCGGCCGTGACCAACGGCGAGATGCGCTTCAGCCTGCTGTTCGACGATACGGTGGCTCATTACATCGCGCTGCGGGCAACGAACGGAACCGCCTACTCGCCGTACTCGAACGAGCTCGTGATCGCGCGCGCGGTCGTCGTCCCGCCGCCGCCGCCGCCCCCGCCCCCGCCGCCGCCGCCGCCGCCGCCCCCGCCGCCGCCTGACCCGACACAGGGGACAGGCCCCGTCTCGGTCGATCGGACGATCGTCGGCCTGACGGGCGAATCGAGCGGGTTGATCTCCGTCGTGTACGCAGATGGATCGACCAAGGCGCTGATCGGATACCCGAATCCCGCCATCGACGACCTCCGGCCCGCCTGGTGCGACCTCGACTCCGACGGCACCGAGGATCTGGTGGTCGGCTTCGGTCGCGGCGGGCGAGCCGAATTGCTGGTGCTGATCCTCGGCGAGAACAGTGTCGAATCGAGCACGGTCCTCACGATCAGTGGCTACACGATGTGGAACGAGGCCAATCAGGTCGTCGCGTACGCGATCGCCAATGGCGAGACCTGGCCGGCCTGTGGCGACGTCGACGGCGACGGTCGCAACGAGATCGTGGTCGGCATGGGGCCGGGGGGGTTGTACAAGGTCCACATCCTCGACGACATCACCACGCTCTTCGCTCCCATGTGGCCGCCGGGGTCGTCCCTCCCGATCGCGTTCGGTGGCATTCGCCAGACCGAGGGATCTGCGATTCCCGCGGTGGGTGACGTCGATGGCGATGGCCGGGCGGAGATCGTGATCGGACGGGCAGCCGGCGGGGACGGACAGGTGGCCGTGTTCGACGACGCCTCGACGAACTTCCGTCCGATTCGCAGCAACGCAGACCTCGGCGGGACTGTCACGTTCGCAATCACGATCGGCGATCCGGGCTCATACGACGGCGCCGTGTACCCGGCGCTCGGCGACATCGACGGCGACGGGTTCGACGAGATCGTGGTCGGTACGGGGGTCGGCGGGGCCGGCAAACTCTTCGCCTTCGACGACAGCCGTTGGTACTTCCGCAAGAACCCCATCGGCGAGGGCTCGCTGACGCCCCTGTTGGTGGCGGGCTGGGACGCCTACCGAAGCGCGGACGGGAGGACGATCCCGTCGCTCGCGGACATCGACGGGGATGGCTATCCGGAGCTGGGTGTCGGTTTCGGGGTCGGGGGCGAGGGGCGGCTACAGCTCTTCGAAGATTCGTGGCAGCGATTCTTCGCCCCGTCCGCCTATGGGCCGAACGGTGTGCTGGACACGCGGCTGAACCGACGGATCGCGCCCGCGCTGAGGCACAAGCCCGACTGATCGGCCGGTCTGCTGGCCTGGCTCGGCGTTCTACTGCACCCTGCCCGTTCGCGGATCCGTGGACGGGGAGCGGGCAGAGATTGCGCGACACGATACAAACGGGATCGCGGCCCGCGAATCCGTCCTGCACGCGGCGGACGTCGCGCATGGGCGCGGCCGGGGTGCAGATCGCGTGTCTCTCGGTGCTCTGCGCGGTTTACGGCTGTTCGTTGGGCGACGAGGCCACGCAGCCCATCGACGTGACGGCGAGCGCGGCCAGCGGCGGCGATGACGCAGAACCGACCCCTCAACGGGTCGTCCTGATCTCGATCGACACGCTGCGGGCCGACCACCTGGGGCTGTACGGGTACGAGCGATTCACGTCCCCGAATCTCGACGCACTCGGTCGCGAGGGTGCGGTGTTCGAGGACGCGGCGGCCACCGCGCCGTGGACCCTGCCCTCGCATGCATCGATGCTGACGGGGCTCGCACCGGCGGAGCACGGCGTCGTGTCTTCGGACTTTGCCCTGTCCGACGGCATCCCGACGCTGGCTTCGCTGTTGCGACAGCGCGGATTCGCGACCGCGGCGGTCGTCAACGCGCTCTGGCTCGATCGCGAGAACTTCGGCCTGACCCGGGACTTCGAGCAGTACCGGTTCGTGCGCGACCCCGACTATGCGAGACGATCGCCCTCGACACAGATCACCGACCAGGCGATCGAGTGGCTGCGCGCGGCCGGCGACTCGCGGCTCTTCGTCTTCATCCACTACTACGACGTGCACGCCGACTACGCGTCGCTGCCCGCCTATGAGAGGCTGTTCGTCGAGCCGTACCAGGGGTCGGCCGACGGAACCGCGTGGCAGATCATGCGCTTCAACTTCGAGCCCGAGCACATCCGCCGCTGCCAGCAGGCCTTCGACCCGGCGTTCTGTTCATTCGGCTCGACCGAAAAGCCGCGCCTGCTCGACGGATCTTTCGAACCCGTGATCCTCGAAGCCGCCGACGCGCAGCATCTCGAAGCGCTCTACGACGCGGGCATCCGGCAGATGGACAACGAGATCGGGAGATTCATCGCGTTCTTGCGCGACGAGGGGCTGCTCGACGGGACGCTCTTGATCGTCACCTCGGACCACGGCGAAGAGTTCCTCGAGCACGGACGGCTCGACCACTTCTTGACCACCTACCAGGAGAGCCTTCGCGTACCGCTGATCCTGCGCGGTCCCGGGGTGCCGGCGGGGTTGCGGATTGCCGGGCCCGTCTCGAGTGTCGACATCGTGCCGACCGTGCTCGCGCTGATCGGGGGGCAGAGCAAGACCGCGTTCGCGAAACCGTTCGACGGGCTTGATCTCACGCCCCTGTTCGGCGGATCCGAGGTGACGGGGCTCGCCTCGCGGACGATCTTCGGCGAGGCATCCGGGGGCCTGCAGTACGAGGACACGCTGAAGGGCGTCTATCCCGTCTACTCGTCGGCGCGGAGGGGGCGGTACAAGGGCGTCTACGAGGCCCACGCGGGGGTTCTGGCGCTCTTCGACCTGGCGGTGGATCCGACTGAGCAGCACGATATCGCGGCACGGGAGCCCGCTCTCGCAGCCGAGCTGAAGGCGGTACTCGAGCGCCGCCACCAGGCGATCATCACGCGCAAACCCACCGGGCGCGCCGTCGAGCTAGATCCGGCGGAGATCGAGGAGCTGCGAGCACTCGGGTATGCGCCGGACTAGTCGTTGACCTCGAGTGAGGTGGCCAGAACCGCGGCTCACTGCCTTATGCTGTCGCGATGGCACATCCCTTCCGCTTTGCGCTGAGCCGTTCGTCCTTCGACCCGCACGGCTGGCGCGATGAAGTGCGTCGCATCGAGTCGCTCTGCTACTCGACCGTGTTCTTCCCGGATCACTTCGGCGACCAGTGGGATCCGAGCGTGGCACTTGCAGCGGTCGGCACCGCGACCGAAACGCTGCGCGTCGGCACGCTGGTGTTCGACGTCGACTATCGACATCCGGTCGTCTACGCCAAGCAGGCGGCGACCCTGCAGATCGTGACGGCCGGACGCTTCGAATTCGGGATCGGGGCCGGTTGGATGGAGAGCGACTACAGCGAGGCCGGCCTCGCGTACGACCGACCTGCCGTGCGCGTGGAGCGGCTCGGCGAGGCGCTCGAGATCATCCGAAGCATGTGGGCGCAGGAGAAGACGAGTTTCGAGGGGCGGCACTATCGCGTCCGTGAGGTCGCGCGCGCGGCCGTCGGTCTCGACACGTTCGGCCCGCCGAAGATCTTGATCGGAGGCGGCGGCCGCCTGGTGCTCGAACTCGCCGGCCGTCACGCGGACATCGTCGGCATCAACCCGAAGATGGAGGCGGGCAAGATCCTGCCCGACACGCCGGCCGATCTGCGGCCCGAGAAGACGCTCGAGAAAGTGCGCTGGGTGCGCGAGGCCGCCGAAGCGGCCGGTCGCGACCCGGCGTCGATCGAGCTGAATGCCCTCGCCTTCGTGGTGAAGGTGACCGACGACCCACGCCCGCTTCGCAGCGCGCTCGCGCGCAGCACCGGCATGAGCGAGGCCGAGGTCGCCGACTGCCCGATCTTCCTGACGGGCTCGGCGCAGGAGATACGCGATCGCCTCGAGAAGCGTCGCGAAGAGACCGGCATCAGCTACGTGACGCTGGCCGCGACCGCACGCGACGCCGCCGAGTCGTTCGCCGAGGTGGTCGAGCCGCTGATCGGGCGTTGATCGGGCGGGGGGCCGGCAGCACTACTCGATGTAACCGAGTGCTCGCAGCTGCTCGAGGCGCTCGGCCTCGTCGACGGCATCCGCGATGCGTGCCTGTCTGCCGCGGTCCCACTCCGGATCGTCGTGGGTCGGGACGATCGCGATCGGAAATCGTTCGAGCCGATCGCTCTCGATGATCCCGGGCATCAGTCGGCCCGGGAGATCGGCGGCGAGAGGAACCGCCTTCAGCGCGAGCAGAGTCGGCAGCACATCGAGCACGCCTCCGAGGTGCGAGAGGGTGTCGAGATCCAGTGCGCGGATGCTCTCGACGTCCGCAGGCGTGTCCACGATGTGGGGACCGGCCGCGATCAACGCGCCCGGCGGAGCATCGAGATGGTGGCCCGAGTTGGCTTGCATCGGCGGATCGCTCGGCAGAAATGCGTGGGTCTGGTTGATTGCGTGCATGCCGTGGTCGGAGAGGATCCAGACGGTGGTGCCCTCCGGTGCTGCGTCGATGATCTCTCCGATGGATCGATCGACGTAGACATAGTAGTCGTCGATCAGTCGGCCGAAGTTCTCGATCTGTTCGCGGAGCGGCGGGTAACGAAACTCCTCTGGATGCGCGTACTGCCAGAAACGGTGGCCCGCGACATCGGGACCTCCGATGTAGACGGCCGCCACGTCGAATGGCTCGCCGCTCGCGACCAGCTCTCTTGCAGTCCGCAGGTACACGGCATCGGCGCGAAAGGCCCAGAGAGTCTGGGTCCACATGCGCTCGCTGAATTCGTCGAGAGGATGTGGACGCTCACCGAAGATCTCTGTCGTGAGGCCTTCGAGACCCTCATCCACTTCCCGCAACAGGTCCATCACCTCGGCTTGCCGCTCGGGGGGATGCACCTGGCGGTCGACGTCCTTCAGAAGCGAACCCTTCCACAACGCTCTGTGCGGATCGTGGAGAACCGCGGCCGTGTTGGTCTGGCTCACCATCACGCCGCGGATTGCTTCGGCCGGATACGTCATCCACCAACCGAGGGTGTGAACAGTGAGCCCATGATCACCGAGGATGTTCCAGAAGGCCTTCGTCCTGCGTTGGCCACTCGTGTAGTAGCGGGGGGTCCCCGGTCGAGCAGGATCGATGTAGGTGAAATCGAGGATACCGTGGGCCTCCTTCTCCTTGCCCGTTGCAATCGTCGTCCAGATGACGGGCGAGAGAGTGGGCAGCATCGAATCGAGGTATCCGAACTGGCCCCGGTTCATCAGCGAAGCCATCACCGGTAAGCGTCCCTGCTCGAGCAGCGGCTTCATCACCCGCCATTCGAGCCCGTCCACGGCGAAGAACAGCAGCGGTTCGCGAGATCCATCCGGGACCGAGTGCTCGGAAGAGCACGTCGTACCTGCCAAGACGACCAGGATGAGAGCTGCGTATCGTCTGAAGAGAATTCTGTCCATGACGGTCTCCGATCGCCTCGCGATCGATGGGCCTCCACGATATTGACGATGAAGGGGGGCCGCATCCCATTTGATGGCCGATCCGCAGATCAGGCGGCTATGTTGCCGAACGCGCCAGGCAGCACTGACGATGATTCACTCGCGCGCGAAGTGTCGGCAGATGCGCTGGCTGTGCCGGTCGATACCGGCCGAAGCGGTGGAGTGCAATCTGCGTGTGGCCGCGGGGTGACGTCTCGATGCGGTACTTCCGACTCACCGGTTCTTGCCTTCTCTGGCTATTGCTCGGAGCCTGTGATTCGAAGCCGGCTGCGCTCGCGGAGCCTGCGGGTGGAACAGTGCCCGACGTCTCGCTCCACTCGATCGCGCACGATGAAGTTCGCGTCGTCCTGCTGGGTGCTGGAACGCCGATTCCGCACCCGGATCGCTCGCGGCCCGCGACCGCGGTGATCGCAGGCGGGCGTGCCTATCTCGTCGACCTCGGCAGCGGTGTCGTACAGCGCGCGAACGAAGCCAACCTGCTGGGCATCGAGGCACTCGACGTCTCCCGCCTCGCGATCGCGTTCGTCACGCACCTGCACTCGGACCACACGACAGGATATCCGGATCTCATCCTGACGACTGCCACGCTCGGTCGCCGCGAGCCCCTGCAAGTTTTCGGGCCGCCCGGTCTTCGCAGCATGACGGATCACATCCTGGCCGCCTATGAGGAAGACATCCGCCAGCGTCCAGCCATCCAGGCGGACGACCCCGGTACACGCGTCGAGGTGATCGAGATCGCGCCAGGAAAGGTCTACGAGGACCTCTGGGTCGAGGTCACCGCCTTCCGCGTCGCTCACGGCAATTGGCCGCAGGCCTTCGGCTATCGCTTCGACACGCGCAAACGGTCGATCGTGATCTCGGGCGACACCGCACCGAGCGACTCGGTCGTCGACGCCTGTACCGGCTGCGATGTCCTGGTTCACGAGGTCTACTGCGCGGAGGGCATGCAGGCACTTAGCCCGTCACCCGAGTTCGAGGCCTACAACCGAGCGGCTCACACCTCAGCCGTGGAACTCGGCCAGATCGCGTCGCGCGCACGACCCCGGCTACTCGTGCTGACCCATCAACTCCGTTATGGCTGCTCGGCGGAGACGCTCTTGCGCGACGTTCGCAAGAACTTCAGCGGAGATGTGGTGATCGGAGAGGATCTCGAGGTCTACTGAGGATGATCGAGAGCCTGCGTTCGAAGATCCAGACCGGTTTCGTGGTTGCCCTCTTCGTTGCGATCGCGGGGGGCGCTGTTGTGATGCAACGTCCGGTGCTCGAAGCCGAGTTGCTTGGCTACGACGTCTACGCGCTGATCATCGCCAGTCGGATCCAGAGCCCCTCGGACCTGCTCGGTACATTCACCGAGGTGATGATGGATGGGAGGCTCGCAGACGGTGACTTCTATCGCCCGGTGGCGAACCTGTTCCTGGCTGCCGACTACGCGATCTGGGGGCTCGAGCCGTTCGGATTTCAGTTGACCTCCCTTTTCGTCTGGGGCGCGACGATCCTGCTGCTGCAACTGCTGGTGATTCGCGTGCTCGGCCGCGAGGCCTGGGTCGGCGCGAGCGTTGCTGCACTTTTCTACGGATTCCACTCGGCCAGCCTTTCGGTGCTGCCGTATGCCGCGAGGCGTCCCGAAACGCTGGTGCTGCTCTTCTCTGCAGGCGCGCTCTGTCTGCTGCCGCGGGATCCCGACAGGGCGGGCATCCGCACGTATGTCCTCGTCGGGTTTCTCGCAGTCCTTGCCATGGCGTCGAAGGAGGCCGGAATTCTCGTCGTCGGCCTGATCTTCGTGCATCAGTTCTTTGCCGCATCACAACGGGGGATTCGTCCGGCGGTGTGGGCGGGGATCCGCGCGGCGACTCCGGCGGTGGTGCTGTCGGCGCTGTTCCTGGCGCTGCGGGTCGTGGTGATCGGGGGCGTCGGCGGCTACTACGAGGCGACGGAGCAGTCGACGCTCGCCAATCTTCTGTTGTGGGTGCCCGAGTACCTCATGACGACGATGACGTCGGAGGGCTTCGCAACGCCCGGTCTCGACCGGCTCGTTCCGGTTGCGTCGATGGCAGCACTTGCGGCGGTGGCGCTGAGAATTCTGGGGCTGCGGTTGCGTCAGGATGGCGACGATCTGCAGCAGATGACAGCGCTGCTCGCCCTCGGTGTGACGTGGTTGATTGGGCAGGTCTTGCTTGCGTGTGCGTCGCTGCATTTCACGACGAGCTACCTGCTGGGTATGTGCTTTGCGATGGCGCTCGCAATCGGTGCCCTCGCCGAGTCCGCGATGGTTGTGATGCGGCGTGGTGGGCGTTCGCATTCCTGGCAAGGTCTTGTCACGCTCGTGGTCGTGCTGGTCGTCTGTCTGCTCGCTCTGCGCGGCTCGCCCGCGGTGCGCCGCTATCCAGAGATGGCGCGCGCCTCACGGATCCAGAGGCAGTTGCTATCCGCCCTTGCACTGCGGATCGAGTCGTCGTCGCCCCACGACTACATCGACGTCAAGCTGCCGCGCAACGTGCCCGTCACGTCGATCGGCGTAGACTCGTTCTGGATGATCTCCCACTGGGGTCTGCAAGCCTGGCTCGAACTCAGTCTGCCCGAGCACCGCTACAAGGTCGGGCTCGCGCGAAGTGACGGCGTCTATGACGAGAACTTCGCGGCCGTCGTCCTGAGCCCGACCCAGGGCCCGGCATACTGATGGCGATCATCGGCCTGCTTCAGTCGATGTAGCCGAGACTGCGGAGCTTCTCGCGCAGTTCGTCGTCCATCTCGAAGCGGCTGTTCGGTCGCAACCCTTGGCTGAAGTGCTCGCTCAGCAGGCCGAGCAGCGCGAGCGCCTGGGGATCATCCTTGAAGTAGAGATTCAGATTCTGGCCGGGCTGCACAGCTTCGTCGTAGAGGTAGATGCCGGGATGCACGTTCTTCACTGGAGTCGCGGTGAGGCGGCTCGCTTCGGGTACTTCGGCCGCGGCGATTTCCTCGATCACCCATAGCGACTGGCTTCCCAAGATCACCCCGCGCTGCCGCCAGGGCGGCGGGTTGTCGCGCTCGACGAAAACCGGGCCGTCGGTGACGTTCGTGGCGAAGAGGTCTCGGCCGGGTAGTCCCGCGGGCGGAGCGATTTGCAGCATGGCCAACAGCGTCGGCAACAGGTCGATTTGCTCGGCAATGGCGGCATTCGTCCCTGGCTCGAGATCCGGTGCCCGGATCACGAGCGGCGTGCGCAACACCTCGTCGTGCAGCGTGTAGTGATAGACACCGCCGTGCTCGCCAAATTCTTCGCCGTGGTCGGAGGTGAAGACCACGATCGTGTCGTCGGAGACCTGCTCGAGCAGCCGTCCGATCTGATCATCGGTGAACGCGATCTCCTGGTCGTAGCGGTTCGAGTCCGAGCCGCCAAAAGCTTCGAGCCCATCGTGGGCCAGGTAGTCGAAGTGAGGATCGAAGTAGTGGACCCAGATGAAGAACGGTTGCCTCGCCGCGTGCAACCCAGCGAGTGCGTTGTCGGTGATTTCGCGGGAAGTCGAGACGAGGTGCGGGTTGCCGATGGCGAGGACCGATGCGTCGAAGTGGCCGAAGCCACGGGCGACTCCGCTGCGCTCGTCGAGAATGACGTGACTCACGAACGCGCGTGTGTCATAGCCGGCAGCGCTCAAGATCTCGGCGAGGGTGGGCGTGGACTCGCTGATCGGCAGCATGAAATCGGTCGCGCCGTGATCCTTCGGATAGCGCCCGGTGAGGATCGTGGCGATCGATGGCAGGGTCCAACCGGCTTGGCTGTAGGACTTGGGGAAGACGACCCCACGCGCCGCGAGGGCGTCGAGGGACGGCGTGGTCGGCCAGGGATTTCCCGCAAAGTGAGGTCTGTCATGGCGCAGCGTGTCGACCGTGATCAGCAGGATGTTGCGACGCTCGTCGCGCACGTGGCATCCGAGCGGCAACACCACCAACGAGCCGAGCGCAAGAAGCAGAGCGAGCGAGGATCGCGAGAGCGATCCTGTGTTGGCCTGTTCCACCGGGCACTGCCGTGCGTGCGAGAGATGCAGGCGGATCAACTTGGAGTCCCGTCGTGCCTCAGCGTGGCCACACCGTTCGAACTGCTCAACGGGACAGGTAGCGGATCGACGAGTGCTACCGCAGTGGGTCGGATCCCTACCCGAGTCACTCGAGCGGGCGTACGGAGCGGGGTCGAATGTGACGCGAAGGTGGTTCCGGGGATGGCAACACGCCCTACAAACAAAAAAGCGCCCCGGGCATTTCTGCCCGAGGCGCTTTGGTCGTTCAGTGACGATCTCAGTCGTCGCTGATCGGGATCTAGCGGCGGCGACCCGCCACTCCGAGCCCGAGCAGACCGAGTCCGACGAGAACTGCGGTCGTCGGCTCCGGGGTGATGACGTTGATCGGCGAACCGCTCAGCGTGATCGGGGAAACCGGGTTGCCAGCGACCTGGTAGATGTTGCCACCAGCCGTGAGCGACATGGTGATTTCACCGATGCCGTCTCCAGCCGCGACCACCTGGAACCGGATCTTTGCGATCGAGTTCGTGCCGGTGACGAATGTCCCGACGAACGACTCGTCAGCCCAGTTCACGTTGACCTGGCTCTGGCCCGGCGGAACAGTGCCCGGCCACAGCAGCCACGTGGTCTGCTGAGCGTTCAGAGACGTGATCATCGCCGGCATTCCCGACATTCCGTACAGGATGTACGACGGGGTACCGACACTGGCGAGCGACTGCGGTACGTACGCAAGAACGGTGTTGTCGAACAGGAGCCCCACGCTCAGGAGCTGAACGCCTGTCGTGGTTGCATCGAACGTGATCTCGACATCGACGAACGATCCGAGCCCAGCAACTCCGCCGGGGTAGGTCGTCGTCAATGTGAGCGAGCTTGCGCTTGCGCTGACCGCGCCGAACAGCACGAGAGCCGTTGCAAGCAGGTTGGTAATGAAGAGCCGCATCCGTTTGTCTCCTTGTTGTTTGTTGCCGCACCGTTGTACTGGCGCCGAACGCCGACCAGCACACTCGTCACACCCGTACAAGCCGGTGGTCCTGCTTCAATCAAACTGATTTTCAACTATCCAGTGAGCCACGAAGCCGATCGCGTATCCCTGGATCCGGGGTTCCCGGACCATCCGAGTTCCCCGGAACTTCTGGGCAGACTCCGACGTTGTTACTGGGCGATGCAGGGAACAGTGCCTGCACAGGCCAGACCCGACGGGCCCGGTACCGCTGCGACACCCGCGTTGGCGAACGTCTTGCTGACGTCGTTCAGACCGGCAGCGCCATCACAGTTGGTGTCATAGATCAGGTTGGTGCTCGCAACGCCGGCGGCCGCGAAGACCAAGCTCACGTCATTCAGGCCCGTCGCACCGTCGTTGTTGTAGTCGGTGTCGCAGGGATTGCCGTAGCCATCGGGGCCGTTGAGGCCGACGCCGCCGATGTTGCCGTCTTCCTGGCCATTGCAGGAGAACGTCGCCTGCAGGGGGCCGTTATCAAGAACCTGACAGTTGTCGAACTGATCCGGTACGCCATCGCCGTCAACATCGGGGATGCTGCCTGCGAAGGTAAAAGTCGACAGTCCCATTGCCAGCAGAGCTGCACAACCGAGGACCACCAGAGTTCGCGTCATTCCTATTTCTCCTTGTTTGAATCCATCATCGAGGCGCTGCGAGGCCATCGCACCATCCGTGTAGCCTGCTCACCCTACCATCCGGGCTACGCCCCAGTCAAACACCAATTTGCCTGTTTTTTCGAGTCGTTATCGGGTCTTTTCCGTGCCGATCCAGCTGCAATTTCATTCTGCTTCAGCGGTCTTCCCAGCCAGTTGCGAGACCTTCTGCCGGTTTCGTCCGGCCTTGGATCTGCGCTGTGACTCCGGCACGGTTGGGCGCCCGAAATTGCCCTGTCCTTCCTTCCCGTTCCTTGCTTCCCGGTACTCGAGATTCCGAGCCCTGAGAGGATCCGTCTAGGACGAGATCTCTCTCACTGCCTGTATGTTTGCAATGCCCATGCCCATAGACGGATGCTCGTAACTATTGAATTTATAAAGACTTTGCGTTGGGGGGGAGTCGGACAGGGGCGGAAAGTGTTTTCCGAAAATTGGAAAGATGGGAAACAACGTTCCTATTCGCGCTCGACTACGCGGTTTTCTACCCACTGCATCCCTCACTCCAGTGAGTCCAGTGCGGGCGCGAGGCGGGCGTAGACGGTGGCGAGTCGGGCCGCGGCGTCCTGCCGGTCGATCTCGAGGTGGCCGGTGATCGGTGTCTCGAGGCGCACCACAAAGAGAGGCTGCTCGCGCCGGAGGGCGCTGCGATCCACTGCGGTCAGCGAGCGGAGCGTTTCAGCAGCGAGCCCCTGGTGGCCCTCGTACCAGTGGTAGACGAGTTGGCGTTGCTTGCCCTTGCTGTACTCGATCGCGTCGACCGGATGTTCGAGGCCAGGAAGTTCGACGCTTCGCACGTTCGTCTGCAGCCAGCCGCTTCCCGGCCGCATCGTGAGGGGCGAGATCGGGCTTCCGCCACGCTGCCCGAGATCGGCGGTTCCGATGTACACGACGACCGGCGCGCCATCGAGCGCATAAGTGCGGTGGAAGAGTTCACTGAATCGCATGCTGCCCTGAAACGCATAGTCGGCGGCGATGTCGGTGGCCGTCCACTCGCTGAGCAGCGGCGCGACGACACCCTGCACGCGCGCGAACGGTCGCGGAGGTTCGCTCCACGACGGCACGGTCAGTGCACTGAGCGCCGTGCCGAGCGCCAGCGCGCCGAGCGCACACCACAGCGGAAGGCTCGACGTGGATCCTTGCGTCGGCCGCTCGCTGATCTCCCAGGCCGCTCGCTGCACGCCGCCGCTCAGTCGCTCGGTCGCGGTCTCGAGCAGAGAGTCGAGTGCATAGATGAGCAGCAGTCCGACGAGCAGGATCGCGATGCCCTGCAGATTGTGGATCGCGATGATCTCCGAGTGGGGATTCAGGATCAGCGTCAGCACGCGGAAGCCGTTCAGGAAGAACGCGACCAGCGGCGCCGCGAAGATCAAGGTGGTCGCGTGCCAGCCGCGGCGGCCGAACAGATCCACCATCAGGATCGAGAGCATCGTCAGCGTCTCGATCGAGCGCATGCCACTGCAACCCTCGATGACCTGGAAGGTCTGCGTCGCGCGGATGATCTGATCCCCCGACACCAGCACCGGGATGCCGAGCGAGTAGAGGAGCAGTCCCGCGAACTGCGCGGTCCAGAGTTGCAGCTTGAAGACGATCGCGAGCAGCAGCGGCGCGGGCATCGGGATGGCAAAGAGCAGAAAGAACAGAGGCAGCCAGAGCGCGCGCAGCCCGGCGCGCCCCCAGGCCGCGAGCACCAGCCCGCACAGCCCGAGCACGAGCGAGATGATCTCGAGATCGTGGGCCTGTGTGTGGGTCGCCCAGGCGTGCACAGCGATCGCCGCGCCGATGCACGCTGCGATCCAGAGCGGATGCGCGGCAGACCTCGGCATCGACTGCACGCGATACGCGCGGCGATAGAAGAGCCAGCCCGCCAGCACCAGGATCACGAGCGGGGCATTGTCGGTGGGCCTGAACAGCCAGTACTCGACCCCGGTCGCAAAGCCGAATCGCTCGCCCAGGGTGAACAAGCTCGAGTATGCGAACCCGATCGCCAAGACGGCCGCACCGACCCACAGCGGAGTCGGCCAGGCAGCACGAAGAGCAGCGAGGGGCTTCGAGGCGGTTTGCAAACCTGGGATCCTTCGGCTCGGCGGCCGCGCGGTTCGGGTGCGCGGGTCCGGGGCGGCTGCGGGATCGCGACCGGAGCGGGCCGCGCAGTCTAGGCCATGGATCCGCGCCCGAGTGCGCCCCGGCGCGACGCGATCCCCGACCGTCACCGCGCGGGCGGCGCGTGTTCCGTCGGTCTGTTCGGCTGAGCTGTTCCGCCGATCTTTGCTGCCGGTTTGTTCGGCCGATCAATCACGGGCGAGGGCGGGCCACACCGCGGGCACCGTCGGCTCGGCGTCCGGCCGATACCGCGCACGCGGGCGAACCAGATAGCCGGCCTCGTACTGCTCGAGCATGTGCGCCACCCAGCCGGCGCTGCGTGCGATCGCGAAGATCCCGACCGCAGCACCGGCCGGCAGCTCGAGCGCAAGGGACAGCGCGACCAGGCCCGCATCGATGTTCGGCCGGCCCGCGCTCGCGCGCTCCATCGCGTCGACGAGTGCGAGCAGGGTGCGGACGCGGATCGATTCGGGGGCGAGCTCGCGGGCCAGCTCGATCAGCGCAGCACCGCGCGGATCGCCGTCGCGATACAGCGG
>JANOFF010000205.1:0-18381 GCA_031413515.1 bacterium | reverse complement strand
CCTCCCTGGCCCTCTCTCATGAGACGGACCAGGAAGGGCTTATGCGGGATTGTTGGGGCGAGCTATCAGACGAGCCGCTTCAGAACGTCGACGGCCCATTCCACGTGCTCCAGGCCGCCCAGCTCATTCGCCAACTTCTTGACCGCGAAGAGGGCGTCGAACTTGCCGCTCGTCTTTGCTGCGGGTACTGAAGCGACAACTGCCTTCGCCTTTGCAGCAGCCTTCTTTCTTCCTCGCTTGGCCTTCACCACGATCCCGGCCTTTTCCATTTCTCGTGTTCGCAGCTGGTAGATCATCGGTGCCGACACCTTGATGCCCTTTGCTTCGAGCTTGGTCGTGACGGTCTTCGCCCAACCCTCGGGAGCGTCCTTAGCGATAGCTCCGATGTCGCTGAGAATCTTCCGGATCACGTCGCTCTTGTTGACCTTGGCCTTCGCCATTGCTTTTGGTTCCTGGGACTATGTGGACACGACCCCCCGGAGAATAGTTCAGGGGCTGGGGCGAAACAAACTTTCATGGGTGAACGCTGCGGCCCTTCATGAACGAGCACACCGGTGCCAATTCACCAACGACCGCTCTGCCCTTCATTCCCGCCCAAAACGCGGCATATTCAGTGAGCAGAATCGAGCCATCAAAGCTCGACTGACTCTTGCTCTTGTCCGTCGCCTCTGAGCCCACGCCTTCGGCTCGGCGATTCCCGTCCTCCCCCCCGCGCGCTCCTTCTTCCGGGCGCGCTTCCGTTCCGCCCTGCTCATTCCCTCGGAGATTTTCCCTCATGACCTCTGCCTTCACCGCCCTCATCGTCGTCAGTCTCGTCACCTGTGGCCTTGTCATCCTCTGCTTTCGTGAAATGCGCCTGCGAAGAGCCTGCCAAATGCTCATCGCGCGACTGCTGACCTCGCTCCACACCCTCTACCTCAAATCAACCGGAGACTCGCCCACCCATGCCACCAAGAACCACACCCCCCGATTTCGACGCTGAACCACTCCATCACCGGCACCCACACCATGCTCACGTATCTGGCCATCCGCCTTCTTCTGCCTCACCTTCGCACCGGTCTACGTTTCCGGTTTCCCTGGTCGCTCGGGCGCTACTTCTCGTTTCTGCCATCGTGCTCACCGGCTGCCCTAACAACGAACGTGAAATGCAGGCTGTCCGAGAAGCAGCCCGTATTGCCGAAGAAGCCCGCCATGAGCAGGCCGAACAGACTCGGACGTTCGCGGAGCTGGAATCTACGCTCTCACAGGAACGCCAAAGCATCGACCAAGAGCGTGCCCAGGCAGCCGAAAGGCACGACCAAGCTGCCCAGAGTCGTGAACGGGCAATCCAAGCTCAACGTGATGTCAACGAAGCTGCTGCCCGTGACAGGTTTCTGGGGCAGGCACTTTTGGCAGCGGCTCCGATCCTTCTTGTCGCCTTTGCTATCTGGGCGGCCTTGAGGCTCGCGCAGTTCTCGTATGTGGGGTCATCAGAGAGCGACAGCGCCATAGCCGAGGTGTTGCTCCTGGAATCACACCTGAAGACCACATGGTACGACCCAGGATTGGCTGCTCGTCTGGTAGCTGAATCCCGCCGTGGTCTTCCAGATGGCACGAACGCAGGGGATGCCGATAGGCCGGAAGACGACGAGCCAGATTCGCAAGACCAGAGCCAAGACGCGCACGCACAAGACCACGAAGGCCGGCCAGATGACACGCCCGAAGACCCAAACGAGCCGCGACCATTCTGAGCCGGCCTTCCATCAACCCACACCCCAGGAGACCCCATAACCCTTGAGCCACATCGTCGAAATCAAAACCGAAATCCGAGACGAGCAGGCAGTCCGGTCAGCTTGCTCTCGGCTGCAACTCGAACCGCCCGAGCACAAGACCACGAAGCTCTTCTCGGGAACAGCGACCGGGCTTTGCGTCTACCTTCCGAAATGGTGCTATCCGGTCGTCTGCGATCTCAAGACGGGCCAGATCAAGTACGACAACTACGAAGGCCACTGGGGCGAGCAAAAGCACCTCAACTCGTTCCTCCAGGGCTACGCAGTCGAGAAAGCCAAGACCGAAGCCCGCAAGAAGGGGCACACCGTCAGCGAAACCAAACTCCAGGACGGCTCGATTCGCGTGACGGTTCGGGTGGGAGGTGCGGCATGATGACCACCCCAACCAGAACCATCGAGATCACCGTCAGTCCCGAAGGAGCCACGACCGTCAAGACATCGGGCTTCACTGGCTCTTCATGCAAGGACGCCACCCGAGAACTGGAGCGGGCCTTGGGAGTGGCCGGTGCTGAGAAGCTGCTGCCCGAGTTCTACGGGAAGAGCAGCGTCGGCCAACAGATTCAGCAGGGCTCGTGATCGCCGGGCCTTTCACGAAGTCGGTGGGTGGATGGTGGAGACGAATTCATCTCCACCATCCACCACTCCCCCCCTTCCTCCACTCGCACCCATCAGGACAAAGATATCTATGGCCACACCCGACGACAGCTACATGGCGACCCTTCTTGCCGACATGCACCGCCACGAACAGGAACGGATCGAAGCGGCAAAGGCCACCCTGAAACGCACGATCATTCCACGGCTCAAGAAGCAGGGAGTCGCAACGGTGGAATCCCGCTACTCAGGCTACGGCGACTCGGGCTGCATCGAGACGGTCGAGTATTTCGATGCTCAGAACAAGTTCATGACGGTGCCGGAGCCTCGATCTGCCAAGGCCCGCTCACTGGACGACGTGCTCCATGACTTCTTGCCCGCTGGTTTCGAAGTCAACGACGGAGGCCAAGGCGAGATCCGGATCGACGTTCAGGCAGGCACCGTCACGATCAACCACCAGGAGAACTTCGTCCAGCACCACGACAGCACCCAGGAGTACGTGCTCTGATGGCCCACGCGTACCACCATGCCGTCAGCTCGTCCAAGAAGTTCGGCGGCGATCCTGACGAGTACCTGAAGTACCACGAGTTTCTGGACGCCTCGAAGAGCCACATGGCGGACTTTCGGCACCGGGCTCTCAGGCATCACAGCGAGGGCATCTTCATGCTGGAGGCTCTCTTCGGCAGCACGATCACGCTGTCGACGGGCCGGATTCTTCCCGTGCGGTTCATCGGAGAGCAGCACGTCATTGAAGACCTTGGAAGAATCCCGACCGTTCAGGATTGGCTGGCGAAGATTCACCCGGAGCCTTGGATGCTTGGACGGCGGGAGGAGATTGGGGTGTAGGCTCGGGTGTAGGCTCCGAACTCCGCATCAACGCGACACGAAGCCTTCACTCAGCGTCAACAACTGAAACAGAAGGCACCGTCAGCCGTTGCCACTCGTATGGGAGTCGCTCGGGGTTCAGTCGATATTGCCCCACGCTTATGTCTTTAAGGCACTGCGGCGATAACGCTACCCTTGCATAGTCGTTGTGGTAGACCCGCAAGCGCAACTGCTCCTGGTCACACGACAGAAGAGCGACGGCGCTGATTGAAGTATTGGTGGTAGGTGTGCACTGCCTTTTTCCACCCGGGGCAATTGGCCGTACTGCGACCACCCTCCTATTCCTTTTCTCCAAGATCGCCGTCTCAGTGCCGTACATGGCCACTTTCACATTATCGGGGCTGATTCCACCGAGGCGGCGCATATCGCAAATACACACCACTGTTGCCAATCCGTTCTTTGAATGAGGACGCAATTGGTTGGCCGCCCTCTTTATTTTCTCAGCGACTCGATCGTCCGTGAAATCAAAGTCGACGATCGTCTCACCAGCCGACAGGCGTTCGAGACGGTGCTTGTCGTCCTGGGACTCATCCAGTTGCTTGACCTCGACGATGATGTCGATGCCATTGGCGCTGAGTCCGTAATCCGGCGACTTTTTGCTCGCGACCGGGATACGTCGGAAGCGAAGGCCATGCTGCTCACAGAACGCCTCAAAGACTTGCTCAGATTCTGTCTTCATAGAGTTGCTCTACCTGCTGTCATCCCGAATGAGGCCCAACTGCAACAGGAGCCGTCGCGTCGCTTCAAGAAAACAGCTCGCCTTGACAACGGGATATTGCGCGATCTCCACGCACCCCGCACCACACACAGGAACCCACATGCCCAAACCCAAATCCAACTCGACAACCCGACCCTCTCCCACCACCACGCCCTCGCTCACATCCCGCCTTTCCGAGCTCGTCCAGGCAGCGTTCTCGGCAATCTGGCTTCACACCCAGGAACCCGCCGAAGCGATCCGAGACATTACCTCCCTTTGCCGCGCTGAAACCTGGCGTCTTGCGACCTGGGATTGCGACCGCGGCATGACGTTCCCGCTTGAGCCCGTCGAACTGCCTGGCGTGACCGATACCCAGGATCCGCTTGCTGTCATCCGGGCTCTTCCACAAGTCTCAGTCGGTGCCGCAACAACCCTCGTGGTCTTTGAAAGCCTGCACCGGTTTTTGGGGGCGACTGAGATCGTCCAAGCTCTCGTGCGGCAGATTCACCACGGGAAGAGCAGCCGATGCTTTGTGGTCGTGCTGGCCCCGGTCATCCAGATTCCCGCAGAGCTCGAAAAGCTGTTCACCGTGATCGACCATGAGCTGCCCAACCACACCCAGCTCGAATGGATCGCCCGGGAAGTGGCAACGGAACCTGGCGAACTCCCGACTGCTGAAAACCTCCCGCGTGTCATCGAAGCCGCCGCAGGACTTACCCGGAGCGAAGCGGAGAATGCCTACTCACTCTCGTTGGTCAGGCACGGCACGCTCGAACCAGAAACCATGTGGGAACTCAAGAGCCAACAGCTAAAGAAAAGCGGCCTGGTTTCTCTTCACCGCGGCCAAGAGAACTTTGAGCAACTCGGCGGCCTGGATAACCTCAAGGCGTTTTGTCTGCGGGCGATGAGAAGGCAAGCGGGAACGACGGCCGGGCCCACACCAAAGCCTCGCGGTGTCTTGCTGCTGTCTCCTCCTGGTTGCGGCAAGAGCCAGTTCGCAAAAGCTCTCGGCAACGAAACGGGCAGGCCTACGGTTGTCCTCGATGTCGGTGCCTTGCTCGGTTCGCTCGTGGGTCAATCAGAGAGCAACGTCCGGGCGGCTTTGAAGCTGGCTGACGCGATGGCTCCGTGTGTGCTCTATGCGGATGAAGTGGAAAAAAGCATCGCGGGAGCATCGTCATCGGGCCAAACAGATTCCGGCGTGACAGCTCGGGTCTTCGGGTCGCTGCTCACTTGGCTCAATGACCACGAGAGCGATGTCTTTTTCGTCGGCACCTGCAACGATGCCAGCAAGCTTCCGCCCGAGTTCGCGAGGGCTGAGCGGTTCGACGGCGTGTTCTTTGTGGATCTTCCTGGGCGTGAGCAGAAGGACGCGATCTGGGGCATCTATCTGTCGGCGTATGGGCTCGACGCTACGCAGGCTCGGCCAAATGACAACAATTGGACCGGGGCTGAGATCAAGTCGTGCTGCCGTCTCGCGAGTCTCTTGGACGTGCCGCTGATCCAGGCTGCTCAGAACGTCGTGCCTGTTGCCGTAACCGCTGGCGATAAGGTCGAGCAGCTACGTCAGTGGGCTTCCGGTCGGTGCCTCTCGGCGGATCGGGCGGGGGTGTATTCGCTTGGTGGCCGGAATGAAGGTGGTGCAAGAGCGAGGAAGATGATGGGGAAGCCGGGGGTGAATTGAGAGTCCGAAGATCACGTGATCGACTTCGGCGTCGAAAGCCAGATGTTCGCGGAACACCTTACGGGTCCGTGATGCAGGTCGCCTGCCACCGACAATCGATTTGAAAACGCGAGGTCCGATTGGCCCCATTGACGCGTAGCCGAAACGACTCGATTGGGTAGAGTATTTATGACTTCAGCACCTGCTGCCCATCCATCCCGTGTCATTCATAGCCACAAAGCGATGGTTACGGGCTTTTCGCTTCGACTGCACGTTCCGCATGCCGCCTACACTCAAGGTCACAGAATGAAATTCCTCGCCTGCTATTCCAGATTCGCTGCCTCTGCCCTTTTGCTGTCCGCGCTCGTCGCCTCCGCGGGGGAGTTGCGGACTTGGACCGATGCGACCGGCCAGTTCACTGTTGAGGCCAGTATGGAGCGGCTGGAGGGGGATCGGGTGATTCTACGCCGCCAGAGCGATGATCGGCTGCTGGAACTGCCGCTGGTACGCCTCAGTCAGGCCGACTGCAACTACGTGCAAACGGTACGTCCCGACAATCCTTTTCTCTTGCCTGATGAGAAGTTTGCCGCGTCGAAGTCGATGGTCATCGTGCGGCTGCGAATGCCGACCGGCGATAAGGTCTTGACCGGTCTCGTGGTCCAGCGAGTCGACGACCGGGCCCTCGTCGCGTGCCGATGGCTGCAGATGCCATCCAATGAGTTCGACAAATACGTAATCAGCGTGCATTGGCGCGATGGGGCTGACCTCAGAAATGTGCCGGCACAGCTTGTGGCCCCGTATGGGGTGATCGCCCAGCCCCCAATTTTTCTTGTCTCTGCACCGGCTGACGACCTTCCGCCGCCGCTGGTGCTCAGGCAGCCCAACATTGCTATTCCTCAGGCCGTGAAGCTGCTCGGCTTTGAATTTCCGGAGCAGGCTCCCGAGAAAGTTGTTAGACGATTGGCCGACGGAATGCTGAGTGCCGATCACGCCAATGGCCAAGGTTTTCAGATCGATGAAAATGCGGCTATTCACGATGCACTCGTCCTGCTGCCTGACGGTGAGCCTGTGGGGTGCTTCCTATCGGCATGGCGGCATCCTGAAGGGCGCAGGAACCCCGCTACGGCGATGCATCTCAGCGCGTTGACGACTGCGCTCAACCCGACCATCGTGCGGGCGGCCGTCGCTCCGCTAGAGGGCGACCGAAAGTCTATCACGTATGGCGTCGTGGCCTACGTTGCCGATCCGTTGCGTCAGCTTCGGAACCCGCGGCTCCTGCTGCGTTTTGAGGAACCATGGAAGCACGAACTCCCTCGGCTCACACCGCGGCCTGCCAATGGCGTGTGGACGGCAATCCCGGATGCGGCGGCGGTGGAACTTGATCCAGCCATCGCGCCTGAGACACTCGGTCCTACCGCCCCGGCGGCGCGCCTGTTCGCTGGCACCACGGTGCTCGGTGGCCGGTTTTCTAGGGCGAACCCGGGGCCGATCCCGCGGCACGAGTGCGCCGTACAGGTTGGCTACAAGAACGCCGCGGGTGTGGAAACATTCCTGCCCCCACAGTTAGCTGTGTACGACGTCACGTCGGCGCCCAAAGTCCCCAACATCCCCGGCCTCGACATGCGGCCACTCGACATGGCACGACCCATACGTGTCGAAGGGGGTTGGCAGATCACTGACGACGCAACGAGGGTCGACGAAGACGGCAACAAGCCTCTCGATAGTCCTCCATTTCCAGATCCCGTGCCGGGCGGCAATACAGAGATCACAGCCTGCGAGGCATTCAACGGAACGGTAGGGGGTCGATTTGCGTGTTACTCGCCTGACGGTGCGTGGCTATTTATTCTCGACAACGCGACGACGCTGCGAAAGTACGACGCGACGACAATGAAGGAGGTGGCTCACGTCGATCTCAGCGCACCCTGCTGGGACATGACTTTCAGCAAGGCCGGATTGGTGGTCGCGGCCTGCCGCATCGACCGCGTCTGGGTGCTCGACCCCGACAAGCTGACCCGCCGCCAGGAAATCAATGTGCCCGGATTAGGACTTGTGGCCGGCGCCCCAGGGAGCGATATCGGCGTTGCAAACGGGACGCAGCTTCACGTTGTCAATTTTCGCACAGGGAAGAAGATTCATTCGCTCAGTAAATACCAACAGCCACCAAAGATCGACGACACGACCGTCTGGCCAATCCATGAGCCGTTCTATTCGCTGCGCATGACAGCGGACGGCAAACACCTGCTGGCTTTTGACAAAGGACTGAAGCGATTTCGACTCGAGGGAGAGAACCTGATTTACGAAGCTAAAAGTAAGGACCTCGTTCCCCATGGCACGGTGGACCACAGCATGGAATTGAGCAGCGATGGCTCACTCGTCATGGTCGTGCCTGGGTGGGTTTTCAAACGTGACAAACTGGAGACTCCCTACATGGCAACATTCGAGTCGAAAGCCGTGGCGATCGATCCCGTGAACGGCCACCTGTATTCGTTTGGCAGAGAAGGGCTGTTAGTGTTAAACGAGCGCGGGTCCAAGATCGAGAGTATTCAGTCGAAACACCACAGCATGAATTTGCTCGTGGTGCATCCCCAGGGGGATCGGATTGTAGGCTGGTCGATAAACTCTAAGTTCGCTTATTTCGACCTACGTAAAGAGCCCCGATAGCATGCCGTCGTGGGCACGGACCGGTGCAGTCGGCCCAAATCCCCACGCCCCGAAGAGTGTGGGAATAAGACGGTCGACGCCACCTTCACAGACTTGGGGTGCCCGGAGGCCAAATGCCGAGCCGCAAGGGCTGGGGTGTATTCGCGGGATCAGGTGACGGCGAATGGACGGGTTCGGAGAGTCGTTGGAAAGCCGGGGGTGAATTGAGTGGTGCGGTGTGGCAGGTTCCTTCAATGGCGGTAATCCGACTCCTTGAGGACGGGATGGCTATCGGCTCCCCAATCAATCCGCGACACGTCAGAAGCCTTGGTGTGGGCACTCGATAGAAGCTGCGCATAGACACTCGCTGGGATCTTCTCGGAGACGAAACTGGTGTGTCCGTCGCAGAAAACAACGAGCACACCACCGGAATGTTTGGACGACGGCTGGCTCCAAAAGCCAGGTGCCGCATTTTCGGTGGTGTTGTTGATGACCTTCATGCGAGTTGACGGCTTGCCGGTGATCCCAAAACCAGGGCGAGGCGACGGAGCCAAGGCCCGGTACTCAGCCAGATTCTCGAAGAATCGCCCGGTGTCGTCGATCACTGTTAGTCCGCGACGGTCCCACCAATACTGATGAACTGGATGCTCGTTCCAGGTATCACCGGCACCACAACGCTCGGCCAACAAGAGCGTCATCGAAGTGCCATCCGCCGCGCTGATTTCGTCAAACCGAACTCGTCCTGTCGTATCGTCGGTGGTGTCGAGCATCACACCATCCCATCTTCGGGTATTCGACCCACTGCCCACGTTTCCGGCATAGGAGAGCGTCGGTTTTTCGAGCATCTCCAACTCGCCCGACGGACAGATCAGATCCCGTAGATACGACGAGTCCGGCTGTCCGCTTCGCCACGTGTCATAGAGCTTCATCTCTTCAATGAACGGCAGCAGGATGACCGGCCAGGAAACGGAATTCAAACCCGGCGCATCCTCCTTGTAGACGCTCGCGTTCCGCCAACCCGGGATGAATCCTTGGTGTTCCTCGGCACGAATCATATTCCACCCAAGCCTGCGGAGATTGTTGGTGCACGCTGTTCGCCGGGCGCCCTCCCTGTGTCCGCCGCCGGTTATTGGCAACAGCAGGCACAGCACCGCAAGGCACGCCACAACCAACACCACCACTTCGATCCGGGTTATTCCGCATCGCCCGACATGGGTTCGTTGCATGGATTCCCCTCCGCTGTGTCCCTTCTCACCAGAATAGGCCACTCGATGGATGGCCAACAACACGTCGACACCCAATTCCACGCCCAGCCATCGATCCCGCCCGTCGCAATTGACAACAAAGCCGGCGCCACCCCGCTCGCTCACGCCGCCCTTGCTCCCGTTGCTCCAGCAATTCCGAGCGCTAGAAACGCCCCTGTGCCGCAGCCCTCCCGAGACAGCCACGGACACCGATCGCCCGTCCTTGCTCTCCAAAATCGTCACCAGCCAAGGGGGTAACTCGCAAGAGGCCGGCCACCAGCTCGCGGCATGGTCTTGCTCGCGACCACTGACAGCGCCTCCGGCCTCGCCGCCGTCGCCGGACACCCCGAACCGGTAGCCTGACCGAGGTTCATAGGTGGTCACCGGTGGGTATCTATGGCGGTCATAGCTGTGACCGATATTACAGGGCGGCAGGTCGGCCTTCGGCCTCTGCCTGCCGCCGATAGAGGGATTTTGAGGGAGGTTGAAATCCAAACCTCAACCCAATGACTCGGGTGATCCCGCTAGCGACCCCGCCCCGCCCCGTCCGGCCAGCGCTAGCGCGCCCTCTGCCGGCCGTTTGTGCCTGCGGGTGCCCCAGGCCGCCTGGGCACCTGATTGGGCTTCCTAGCGCGCGCTACGCGCCCGCAGAGGGTGGTGCTGAGATAGGACCGGAGCGTCGACTGGCCGGGGTTCAGAAAATCGGGGTGGGGTAGAATCGGTCGCTGTTCGGTCCCTGGGGTTGGTCGTCGAGGGTGCGTCATGAAGTTCCTCGCTTGTGGCTGTTCGCTGGTTCACGCACTCGCTCTCGTGATGGTCTGCGCGAGCATGGCCGTCGGTGCCAAAGCTGCCGAAACCGAATGGCAGATCCCCGAGGACACCAACTTGATTGAGAGCCTGACGCCGGAGCAGGCCAGGAAGTTAGTGGCGGCGAAACGTGATGCGTTCAGGCTTGAACTCAACGGCCTGCGATCACTCGATTCGGCAACGGCAGAATCGCTCTCTCACTTTGGTGCTGACAGACTCTCGCTTGATGGCTTGAACAAGCTCACTCCGGAGGTGGCTGGTGCATTGGGTCGCTCCGAGTGTGACTGCTTGTGCTTCAACGGCCTCCACTCACTGCGTCCAGACGTTGCCAAGGGCCTCGCCGGATTTAAGGGATCATCTCTCTATCTCAACGCCTTAGACTCGGTTTCGGCAGAATGTGCCAAGTCGCTCGCAGCTTTTGAAGGCGACTGGCTATACCTCGAAGGGATCGCCACGCTGTCACCGGAAGCGGCGGCAGAACTTGCTCGCTACTCTGGTCAGGCTCTTTCCCTTAGCGGACTGACCACACTGCCACAGAATGCCGCGAAAGCACTCGCCAGATCGAAGTCAAAGTGTCTGTACCTTCTCAAACTACAGACGCTGGCTCCAGAAGCCGCGAAAGAGCTTGCCGGATTTGAGGGTGAGTACTTGGCCCTCGACGGCCTCGTGACCCTGGACCCCCAAAGCGCATCGGCATTGGCTGATTTTAAAGGCGAGACGTTACGGCTATACGGGCTCAAGTCACTCGATTCGAAATCGGCCAAAGAGCTTGCGAGGTCGAAGGCGTGGGAGCCATCCCTCCCACAACTAGCCGACCTCGATGCCGGTACTGCTGAAGCGCTTTCAGAGTTTGGCGGCGACTATCTTTCGTTGGATGGCCTCACCTCACTTTCAGCAGGCGCTGCGAAGGGACTTGCGTCGTTTCGGGGTTCGCGGCTGTACCTTGACAAGCTCAAGGAGTTGTCTTCCGAAGCCGCTCGTGAGCTTTCGCTGTTCAAAGGGAGTGAGCTACATCTCGACGGCCTTTCTTCACTTTCGGAGAAGGCCGCCGAATCACTCGCTGCGTTTCGCGGTGACGTTTTATCGCTCGACGGCCTGAACTCACTAGACGCAGACGCAGCAACCAAACTCGTCACCTCGAAAGCTTGGTCTGGGCACCTCGATCAGCTTGGTGATCTCGCCCCGGATACAGCGAGGGCACTGGCCGATTATGCTGGTGCAAAGCTCAGCCTTTCAGGGCTTCGCTCGCTTTCGGACGAAGCCGCGCATGGACTCGGCGCCAGTAGATCTCGCTCTTTGCGCCTCCATGGGGTGACCTCTCTGACCGACAATGCGGCCAAGTCACTTTCGCGGTTTAAAGGCGAATGGCTCTGGCTGGGAGGTCTTACGGAGTTGTCCAAAGCCGCCAGCGAAGCACTGCGGTCGAATCCCGCCGCTATGCTGCCAGACAAATTCATGACTGCCGATCCGCCGTAGTCGCTTCTTCAGGGCGGTGTCTTTCGGCGGATCGTGCGGGCGTTTATTCGCTTGGTGGCCGGGGAGAGGGCAGTGCGAGAGCGAGGCGGGTGATGGGAAAGCCAGGGGTGAATTGAGGTCCCCTACCCCTGGCCTGCGTAAGGCGGAACCATGGGACACGTGGCACGACGCGATCGAATGGCCCGACAATTCGGCAAAGTTCCGTCTGGCTTCAGAGTCATTCGGCTCCTCCGTGGACTTCAGTTCGATGACAAAGGCAAAACGCAAGAAACATCGTTCCACACGAAAGAGCAAGATGACGTGGCCCACAACGCCGCGCGGTTGGCTCAGTCGGTGGCGGCATTCAATGAAAGTGATCCGCGACAAAGCGACGGACTTATGGGCGGATCGAATGGTTCACAAAGAGTGGCTTGCAACAGTCCTCGAAAACCCAGAACTGGAGAAAGGAAATGAGCTCTTCTGGTTCATGGAGAGGTCGTATGCGAGTCATATTTTGGTCAGCCTACGGACGTTTGGCGACGATGACCTCCGTGCGCACTCGCTTTTCAATCTCATTGATGAGCTCGCTGACCACCACGAGATTCTCACCCGCGAATGGTTCGTCGCGCGATGGAGTATGGACGACAAAGCAATCGCGCACCGGCAATTTGATCGTGACTGGGGCAAGGGACGTGGCGTCTCCAGACGCCGGCTCGAGCATGACGCACGCACCCTTGAACGCGCTCTGTCGAGAATCAAGCGAACGGTCGACCAGCGCATCGCCCACGTTGACCGAAAGAAACATCGCGACGTATCGACGATGAAGGATATTGACCGAGCGCTGGACGAGATGTATCGACTCGTCCGCCGCTACCACGCCCTCATCTTCAATGCAGACTGGGGTGAACCGATACTCCTTCCATGGACGCATATCCTGGACATGCCGTGGCGTAAGCCTTTCACGCTACCGCGCGCACCATGAACGGGCCGGCGGTCAGGCCGGGTGTGCCTCGCCTCTTTGGATTTCGCGAGCTGGTGTGCGCCGAGCAAGTGCACCCTTTCCCAGTCTTCGGCCGGTCCGAAGTTCGTCCTTTCTTTCAGGTGCGGCAGGCAAACTCGTGGACCCATCGATCCATGACGCTAAACAGAAACACCTTGTCGAACTTGGCGACAATCGTTGGCGCTGGTGAAAAAGATTCGATCGAGAACCCCGTAGCCAGACTGCCCGTTTCGATGCAGAGCAGCAGCCATGCCTCATCGCAACGCTTTCGATAGTCACGAACGCGCCGATTCTTCTCTGTGATGACCTGCTCGAGGTAACGGGGGAGCATGTCGGGCATGAATTCAGCGGCAGGGGCATGACACGTGATGGAAGTGAGACATCGACGCCGCATGATCGTGATGGAGTAGATCTCCGGAGGAAGATGGTGGTCGGCCAACCATTCCCAGTAGTCGCGGTGAAAATCTTCGTCGATGGCGGGGAGAGATCGGATCACGTAGTCGGCCAGTCGTGTCGCGAGATCACGCCGAGACCCAGGTTGCGGACGCGATGGCAAAGTCAGATGCAGATAGACAGCGATCGGCGGAGCACCGCGGTCCTTCAAGGAGCTTTCCATGAGATCCATGACGGCTTCCCGCTCGCCGGCTTGTGCTTGAGTCCTGCTGCCAGCGATGACTTTGTCGTGGTGAATTTCAGTGACTTCGATGCCAACGCGATTCCTTGGCGTGTGGATTACGATATCGGGTTTCTCGTGAGCGGCGTCGATCGTTCCCTTCGGCACCGGGTAACACTCCCGAAACTTGTCCAATAGCCAACGTTCATGCCATTTCTTTGCGTCGCGATTACTCATGGTGGACCGTCATCTGCGAGGGGCTGCCCGGATATCGTAGCGGGTGGCCGAGGTAGAATCGGGCGGCGTTCGGTGCCGTTGGCTTGCAGCGGCTCACGCCGGGGTTGGTCGAAATCATGTGGTCCCTCCTGTACGTAATTGCGATCATCGCCTCGGCGGTGGCAGCATTTGGGATCGTCGGCTTTATCCCAGCCGCCGTCGTCATCGTGTGCTGGGGTTTCACCCTTTCAGCCCCGACGTACGGTCAACGACTTGGCCGCGCGATGGTCGCACTCGTCATCGTGATTCTGTTGCTGGCGCTGTCGCTGCCTGGGGTCCAAAACGCCCGCGAATCTTCGAGGCGAGGCTTTTGCGCCAATAATCTTCTTCAGATCTGGTACGGACTCGACGCCTATCGAAAGCAACACGGAGACTTTCCCACGGCATCGACAACCGACGGCGACGGCAAGCCCCTGCTGAGTTGGCGACTTGTGCTGCTGCCCTACTTGGAACGAAACGACATCTATCGTCGCATCGACCACTCCAAGCCGTGGAACCATGCCGTCAATCAGATTCTGACCGCGACACGAATCAGCTTCTACCAGTGCCCCTCCGATCCTTCAGAGCTTCCGACGACAAACTACTTTGCCGTTGTCGATCAGCGGACCATCTGGCACCGGGACCAGACCGAACGCCCCAAGGCAATGACCGATAACCCGTCACAAACGATCATGCTCGTCGAAGCGTATGGTCGGGGCATCCCTTGGGCAGCGCCAGAAGACCTGACGTTCGATGATGCGGTCAAGTTGCTGACGGACGCACCACTCGTCAATGAGGGACACGCGAGGGGTCGGCATGTCGTGTTCGCGAATGGCACGGTGGGGTTCGTCGGTAAACCACTCACTCGTGCAACAGCCGAGGCTCTCCTGACGTGCAATGGAGGTGAAGCAGTCGACACCAGTGGCATCGAGATTGTTGCCCCCATCCAGCCATATCGAACCAACCAGTGGGCTCTCATCCTTTTTCTGATCCTTTCGCTCTTGCCAGTCGTAAGGGTCGGGGTCAGGAAAGATGCACAGGGAAGTGAATGAGATTGGGTCGCCAGCACGCATGATCACCCGCCCCGCTCTCAGAAAAGCCCCTTCGCCATCACGTAGTCATCCATCACAAAGCCGGCGCCGATGTCGAACACGGCCTCACGCACCACCTCGAATCCTGCCCGCCGATAAAACGCGATCGCCCCCGTGTTCCGCTTGTTGACCTGGAGCGTGAGCGCGTGCCGGTCCAGTTCCCGCGCTCGTTTCTCCACGTAGCCGAGCATGAATTGCCCGAACCCTTTGCCGCGGTGGGATTCGAGAACGTAGAGCTGGCCGAGTTTCAGGGTGTCATGGTCGTCGGTGGATAGCTCGTAGCCGCAGCACCCGACAGGTGTTCCCGAAAGCCGCAACACTTGTCGGGTAACTGGAGCTGGTCGCGTAGATCGACATCCACTCACTATGAAACGCCTCACAAGGGCGCGCGTGGAGCCGGTCTGCGTACCGGGTGAAAAGCAGTGCTCGGGCAGGCGTTTTCACGCACATTCGGGGGTCTTCGGACACCCCCCCGCGTCGCAAGGCACGCTCGAGACAGATCGACTACCCTCTGGAATCGATCAGCAGCCATCACCACGTTGCCGAAGTGCCGTTGGCCGTCCTATCCCTGAGCTGATGCCTTCGTAGACGGCGGGTCAATGCGAGGCAGACGTCGTCAATCAACTCGACCTGCACTGGACGTTGCGGCTTTTCAAACGGTAGCGGTTCATACGGCTCTTGAGTTGGATCATTCCGCTGCAAACCGGTACCCGACCCCCTGCTCGGTGAGGAGGTATCGCGGCTGGGCAGGGTCCAGCTCAATTTTCCGCCGGAGGGTGGCGACGAACACCCGCAGGTAGTGGGTCTCATGGGTGTCGTGCGGCCCCCAGACTTCCCGAAGAAGGAACCGGTGGGTGAGCACTTTGCCAGCGTTTCGCATGAAGAGGGCCAGGAGCTTGTATTCGAGGGGAGTCAGGTGAATCGGTTCGCCGCCGCGCGACACGAGCCGCGAGGCAAGATCGATTCGCACCTCGCCAATCGCTAGAACAGCTGCCTCGACACCCTTCGAATGGGCATGCCGCAGGGCCGTTCGCATGCGGGCCAGCAGTTCCCCGACGCCGAAGGGCTTCGTGAGGTAGTCGTCTGCCCCCGCATCGAGGGCATCGATTTTTTGTTTTTCCTGGTCCCGTGCAGAGAGGATGAGCACCGGGTGACGGAACCACTCGCGAAGCCGCCTCAGCACGTCTTGCCCATCGAGCCCCGGCAGCCCGAGATCGAGAATCACGAGGTCGGGCGGTTGATCGGCCGCCATCCGCAACCCAGCCTCCCCGGTCGTCGCCTCGGCGACACGGTAGCCGTGCGTCACGAGCGTCGCCCGAAGGAATCGACGGATCGGCTCCTCGTCCTCGATGAGCAAGACCAAGTGGTCATTGGCTGGCATGGCCGTGGCTTGTATCCTCACGCCGGCTGGGCGAAGTGATCCATCAAAAACGGTGGTGTATTCTCGGCGAGTGGCAGCCGGATGACGAATTCCGCACCGCCGCCCGCCCGCGCGAAGGCGGTGATCGTGCCGCCGTGAAGGTGCATGATGGCACGACAGATCGCCAGCCCCAGCCCGCTTCCACGCCCGGCGTCGGCCCCCGCGGTGCCCCGGTAGTACCGATCGAAAACCTTTTCCTCCGTGCCGGGCACGAGGCCCGGGCCGGCATCCGCCACAGAGATCGTCACCTCGCGGCCATCCACTTTTCCGACAATCTCGATCGGCGTGCCGGCGGGTGTGTGCCGCGCGGCGTTCTCCAGCAGATTCACGAGTGCCTGCTCGAGGAGGAGGCCGTCGACGAAGATCAATGGCATCGCGGGGTCGATTCGCACAGTCACGGGATGATGCTCGCGGTTGTCCTTCGTGCGGTGGAGCGCTGAGCCGACAATATCTTCGAGCAGGTGCCACTGCGTGTTCGGGGTCACGGCGCCTGAATCCAATCGCGAGATCTGGAGGATGTTCTCGAGGAGCCGGTTCAGGCGATGGGCCTCTTCCGAGATCGTTTCGAGGAGCTCTCGGCTGGTCCCTTCGATCGCTGGTGTGCACTGGAGCAGGCTGCTGCTTGCACCGGCGATGGCAGCCAGCGGCGTCTTGAGATCATGCGATACGCTACTGAGCAATGTACTACGGACCTGCTCGGCCTCGGCCTTCACCCTCGCGTCGCCCGCGGCCACGGTCATTCGGTCCCGCTCCGGCGCGATGGCCAACTGGCTCGCGCAGCTTTCAAGCCACTGGCGATGTTCGGGATGCAGGAGCCAATCAGTCCCCTCGACGCCCACGGCCATCGCGCCAAGCGGCCCCTGGGAACCGCTGAGCGGAATGAAAAGCGCGACGGCGCTTGGCAGTGTGTCAGTACCCCGGCCGGCAATCCGGTCGTGGGTCATGACCCAGTGGGCGGTAGGGCCACTCCGCGGATGTTTGGCGATGCTCGCTTCCTCCCCGAACATGGCAACTGGAAGGCCGTCGTCTCCTTCGAGATAGATGGCGACTTCTCCACCGACCATTTCCCGCACATGCTGCCCTGCCGCGCCCACAAGGAAGATGTCTCCCGCGAGTCCACCGAGTTGCTTGCCGAGCCGGTAGAGGGCGAGGGTGCGGCGCTCCCGCTGTCTCCCTGAGTCCAGTTGCGATTGGAGGCGGGCCGTGAGCGTGCTGATGAGCATCCCGATGGCGAGCATCACGGCGAATGTGAAGAGGTATTGCGTGTCATTGACGGTCAGTGAGAACTGCGGAGGCACGAAGAACACGTCGAAAATCAGGACCGACGCGAGGCTCGCCTGGATCGCCGGGCCGCGGCCAAATTGAAATGCCACGAAGGCGACCGCGGCGAGGAAGATCATGACGATGTTCGCTTCAGCAACGTGCAGGCCATGCAGCCACGTTGCCAGGAGCGATGCTGCCGCCACGACCCCACCTGCCGCGACGGAATCTCGCCACTGCACCCGCCGTGCCGGCCGGGGCATGACCTCGGTCTGGCGGTGCTCCTCCTGCCCTTGGATCACGTAGACGTCGATTTCGCCACTGTTGTCCAGCAGGTCTTCGACCACACTCTTCCACAGGACTCGCCGCCATCTGGGCGAGTGCGTCTTGCCGACAAAAATCTTGGTGACGTTGAGCGTGCGGGCGAAATCGAGAATGGTCTCAGAGACGTCGGTCCCGGTGAGAGTCACCGTTTCGGCACCGAGCCGCTCGGCGAGTCGCAGGTGGTCCACAACGCGTTGCTTGGCAGCAGGATCCGACGCGATCCCGGTCTTCTCCACGCAGACGGCCACCCATGGTGCATCGAGGGCTGCGGCCATCTGCCTGGCGGTCCGGATGACTCGCGGAGTCGTCGGGCTCGGGCCGACACAGACGAGCAGACGATCGGCGGTGGCCCATGGCACGCTCGCCGCCCGCTGCCGACGTGCCGATTCCACCTCGGTGTGAACCCGCCTGGCCGTTTGTCGCAGGGACAGCTCGCGAAGCGCGGTCAGATTTGACTTCTGAAAGAAACTCTCGAGCGCTCGCTCGGCTTGGGAGGGGACGTAGACCTTCCCGTCACGCAGACGTTCTAGTGTAGTGTCGCGTAAATAACGCAACTTATATTCGGCAGTGGCGTTGAATCCTCAACTCGTGGAGGATTCGATCATGCGTGTTGCGAAGCCAATTACCCTGACGGCTGAACAGCGAGCGACGCTGACGAAGTGGTCGA
>JANOFF010000204.1:0-23999 GCA_031413515.1 bacterium | reverse complement strand
TCGAGTCGGATCGCCCCGTCCGCGGACGTTTGGAAGATCTCGATCTCGAGCGTCCGGCGCGCGGCGCGAAGCAACGCCGCACCGCCCCTGCGCGCACACGTGCGACCCGTGCAGATCGTCACGCGGTGCCTGCCGCACGGCATCGTCCGCAGTTCGCTCGACGCCTCCACGATCTCGCGCGCTTCGGCGACCGACACGCCCGCGCGCTCTGCGATCTGGAGAATCGTCGCCGGGGCCACGTATCCGAGGCTCGCCTGGACGGACGCCGCGAGCGCGAGGACATCCGTCTCGCCAGCGAGACGACTCAGCGCCTTTCGGGCGCGCTCCTGTTCGAGGTTCCGGCGCGGTCGGGCTTCCGGCACGGCGCCGAGCATACACGGACTGGCGCGCTGCAGATCAGGGGGCGGCCTGGCCTGCGACGAACTCGATCGCCACCGACATCGCGGGCGGGAGACCCGCAACTCGGTCCGCCTCAGCCCGGCTTCAGCTTCTCGAGCATCCGAGCCATCTGGGCGTGCAGCAGGTTGATGGCTTTCAGCGGTCGCACCATCACCTTGAAGTCGGTGATCTTCCCGGCGTCGTTCCAGCAGATGATGTCGACGCCGTTGATCACGATGCCGTCGATCTCGGTCACGAACTCGAGCATCGCGTCGCGCTCGCCGAAGATCTCGCGCACGTACCGGAAGGGGCTCGACTTCTTCGCGGTCGCGGGCTCCGCTGCGGCTTTCCGATCACCGCCTTCGCTGGCGAACACTCCGAACGCCGCCGACAGATAGAGACGCGTGATCGCCTTGCCCTGCTGTGGTGTGTGGACGACGGGCGAGTGGAAGACCACGTCATCGGCCAGCAGTTCGTCGAGTACGCCGAGGTCGCCATGCTTCGCCACGCGGTGCCATCTCTCGATCACGTCGGGCACACCCATCCGCCACCTCCTCGGGCCGGCGCAACGACAGGCCCCGCGGCCAGCATAACCGCGACGCCGGGGATGTGCGGTCCGGAGTGGCGTGTCCCGACAAGAATCCGGTCCTCACGCCGGGACCGGATCCACGGGATCTGCGATGATGGATCCCGGTGCGGGACGATCCGGCCGCCCGGATCCGTACCGATCGAGGAGAACCCATGACGACCGAACGACGCGCACTCGACCGCCAGACGATGGGCATCACCGACGGCATCCCCCTGAATGCATCGACGGGCGGGATCGAGGATCTTCGGCGCGACATCCAGCGCTTGATGGACATGGAAGCGATCCGACAGTTGAAGCATGCCTACTTCCGCTGTCTCGACACGGCCAACTTCGAGGAGCTTGCAACGATCTTCCATCCCGAGGTGTCGGTCCGATTCAAGGGCGGCACCTATGAGTGGAAGCTCGACGGGCGCGACGCCTACCTCGATGCGCTGCGCTCGTCGTTCACCCGTGAGTCGGTGGGGCACCACAACGGCCATCATCCCGAGATCCAGATGCTGAGCGAGACCGAGGCGACAGGCATCTGGTATCTGGCCGACAACATGTGGATCATGCAGTACGACTTCTTCACCACCGGCACGGCGCTGTACTGGGACCGCTACGTGAAGCTCGACGGGCGATGGACGATCCGCGAGACCAGCTACGAGCGCCTGTACGAACTGAATCGCAAGCTCGACGAGAGACCTCCCTTTTCGAGCCACTACCTGGGGAGTCACGGAGCGCCGCTCGCCAAGCGAGGCTGATCGGCGAGCGCGCTCAGAGACGCTTCGCCCGGACCTCGTCCTCGTCGAGTTCGAACAGTTTGTCGCCCGTGTAGCCGCACGCGAGATTCGGATTCTCGAGCATCAGCTTCGCGAAGTGGATTTCACGTCGCTCGCGCTCGGTGTGGACTTCGCGCTGGACCGCCGAGTCGAGGGCGGCCCGGCCCTCGGCGAGCCACTTCGCGTCATCGCGATCACTTCCGAGGCACAGGAGCTGGGTGCCCACCTCGACTTGATAGTCGAAGCGATTCGGGTGCAGGGCGAGGGCCGTCCGGCTGTGTTGCAGCGCCCTCTCCTTGTCCCCCCGCACACCGAGCATCCAGCGAAGCCAGAACCAGTCCGGGACCACGCGGTAGAAGATCGCCGACGAGTAGTGGAGATTGCCGAGCGTCGAGTTGTCGATGCTGTCGCGACTGGTCGGATTCAACTCGATGGCCCGATCGAGCAGGTCCGCCATGTCCTTCACCTGACGCATGCCCTCCCACAGGCCCTGGGTGGTCCGCAGGCGCCCCATCGAGATGAACTTCCACAGCATGCACTCGGCGCAGTCGGGATTCGCAGCGAGTCCTCGATCGGCGAGGACGAGCGATCGCTCGAAACTCGCCATGCGGCCCTCGATGTCGTCGAGCGGAAGCCTCTCGCCGGCGAGCCATGTCGCGCGGGAGGCGCGCCAGTAGCCGGGCCCGAGACCCTTTTCCAGATCCCCGACGCGCTCGAACAGCAGCGCCGCACGCGACAGCCGATCGATCGCCTCGGACGCATCCGGATCCTCGTCCTCGAACACGCTCAGTTCGAGTTCGCTCGCCCGCGCATGGACGGCGGCCAGCTCGTCGGGATCGATCCCCGCACCGGGCTGCGCCTCGATGCTCTGCGGCGCACCGATTGCCCGCATCGGCAGACCCGACAGGCATGCCCACACGACGAGCCATGCCGCCAGCTTGCCTGTCATGCGCATCGTGATCCCGTTCAGCTGAAGTCGGTCTGGCTGAAGCTCGCGAGCCGATCGATCCACCACTTCGGTGCCTGGGCGAGCATCGTCCCGAGGTCCCAGTAGTCGCGCCAGAGCGAGATCAGACCGTCCTTCACTTCGTGCACGGTCACGAACGGGTTCACGATCTTCTCGCCGGTCTCGAAGTGCCAGGTCTCGGTGTGTTCGACGATCACGCTCTGCCCTTCGGCGATCGTGCGATGGATGTCGTGCTCGAATCGGACCACCGGGTCGAGGCCGATGCGGAGTCGCTTCACGACGTTGGCGGGACCGGTGGCACCGGCGTCCGGGGCGGGAACGTCCTCGTAGTGGCCGTTCGGATGGATCCTGGCCGCCACGCCGTCCCAGTCCTTCTCGTACAGACACGCCCACATCTCGGCCACGAGACGCTTGTTCGCATCGCTCGAGCCGGATCCATCGGACATCGCATCCCTCTCTGGTTCGATCATGTCGCGGGGCGTCAAGAGTCGGTGAACACGGATGCGGCGGCAAGGGTGTGTGTCGAGCGTGGCGCGAGCCGGGCGCTCAGCCGCCGAGCGCGGCAAGCGAGCGCGCCCGACGCAGGCGCAGCACGGAGTCCGTCGTGTAGACGAGCAGCGCGAGCCACACACAGGCGAACGTGAATCCGTGGGCGGCCGTGAACGCCTCGCCGAACATCGCGACGGCGAGCAGCAGGCTGATGCTCGGTGCGATGTATTGCAGGATCCCGAGGGTCGAGAGATCGAGGTCACGCGCAGCCGCGTTGAAGAAGAGCAGCGGCACCGCCGTCACGAGGCCCGACGCCGCAAGCACGAGCCCGGTGATCGGCGAAACGGACGTCAGGGCAAGGCGACCCTCGAACGAGATCAGCACGACGTACAGGATCGCCGGCACCGCGAGCAGGCTCATCTCCACCGCGAATCCGGGGATCGGCAGCGTCGGGCTGAGCTTCCGCACGAGTCCGTAGAGACCGAAACTCAGCCCCAGCACGACCGACACCCAGGGCAGACTTCCGACCGAGGCCACGTAGCCGGCGACACCGATCGCAGCCAGCCCGACCGCCAACCATTGTGTCGGTCGCAGCCTCTCACCCAGCACGACCAGTCCGAGCACCACGCTGATGAGCGGATTCAGGTAGTAGCCGAGACTCGTCGCGAGCACCTGGCCGTCCATCACGGCCCAGATGAAGACGAGCCAGTTGATGGCGAGCAGCAGTCCCGAGACGGCAACGGCCATCAGCGCCCGCGGCGTGCGGAGCACGCTGCGAAACTCGGAGAATCGTCGGGTGACCGCGAGCAGCGTCATCGCGACCAGCAGCGACGCCAACACGCGGTGCGCGAGCAACTCGGTCGCGGGAATCGCGACGAGCAGTTTCCAGTAGATCGGCGCCAGTCCCCACATCGCGTACGCGCCGATTCCGAACAGCAAGGGGCGCAGCGAGGTCACCGTCGACTCCGGGGTGCACGGGCGAGAAAGCCACCGCATTCGCGACGGGCAGCGTATGATAGTCACACGCGGGAGGTGGATCATCATGGCCGGACGGATCCTGCTCGTCGAGGACGAGCCCGGCATCCAGCTGGCGATGCGAGGCATCCTGCGCCGCGAGGGACATGAGGTGCTGGTCGCCGGTTCCGGCGATGCGGCCCTCGAGGCGATCGCAGCGAGTCGGTTCGATCTGATCCTGACCGATCTCTCGCTGGCCGACGGCATCAGCGGCCTCGAGGTCGCGCGACGTGCGCGGACTGCGGCGCCCGGTACCCCCGTCGTCCTGATCACGGCGTTCGGGAGTGAACGCATCGCCGCCGAAGCCCGGGCGGCCGGCGTCGCCGACTACGTGCCGAAGCCCTTCGACAACCAACAGGTCCGCGACGTGGTGCGACGGGCGCTCGGGTCCCGGGGCGGAGCGGACTGACGACGTCCGTCGGTCGGCTGATCAAATGGCGCTCGCTGTGTCATGATCACGAGTCTGCCCGGAGCGAGTCGGGCAGTCCGGATCCGTCACCGGATCACCGCAGGGGAGACCGGATGAACAGAACGACCCGGGTGGTTGTCGGGGTCCTCGGAGTGCTCGTGCTCGGCGCGGGCGCCGCGTGGTTGATGCGCGAACAGATCCTGCTGAAGGTGATCCAGATCGGCGCCGACCGGCGCACACCGGTCGGTCCCTTCCAGGCCGTCGAGTGGCAGACGGGACCCGATCCGGCTGGTCGTCCGATCGGCGAGCGTCCGCCGAATATCGTCGTGATCCTGGCCGACGATCTCGGCTGGAACGATCTGACGTTCGCGGGCGGCGGTGTGGCGGGCGGCACGGTCCCCACTCCGAGCATCGATTCGATCGCGCAGGACGGGGCCACCTTCCGGGCCGGCTACTCGGCCAATGGCACCTGTGCGCCCTCGCGCGCCGCCATCCTGTCCGGTCGCTACGGGACACGATTCGGCTTCGAGTTCACCCCGACGCCTCCCGGAATGCCGGAGATGGTGGGCATGCTGTCGCGGGGTCTGCCGGGTCGGATCCGGCAGCCGATCAAGACTCCGGTCATCGACGAACCTCCCCCGTTCAACTCACTCGGCATGCCTCCCTCCGAGATCACACTCGCCGAAGTGCTCGCCGGCGCGGGCTACCACTCGGTCCACATCGGCAAGTGGCATCTCGGCGGGAACAACGGAATGGCGCCCCAGGACCAGGGATTCGACGAGAGCCTGCTGATGGCGAGCGGCCTCTATCTGCCCGAGGACTCGCCGGACGTCGTCAATTCGAAGCAGGACTTCGATCCGATCGATCGCTTCCTGTGGCGTGCGCTGAAGTATGCGGCCTCGTACAACGGCGGGGCGGCTTTCGCGCCCGATGGATACCTGACGGATTACTACACCGACCAGGCCGTCGAGGTGATCGAGGCCAACCAGGATCGTCCCTTCTTCCTCTATCTCGCCCACTGGGCGCCGCATACACCGCTTCAGGCGACCCGTGCCGACTACGACGCGCTCTCGCACATCGAGGATCACCGTCTGCGCGTGTATGCCGCGATGATCCGCGCGCTCGACCGCGGCGTCGGCCGCGTCCTGCAGGCGCTTCGCGACAACGGCCTCGAGGAAAATACGATCGTCTTCTTCACGTCGGACAACGGGGGCGCGAACTACATCGGGCTGCCCGAGGTCAATCAACCCTTCCGCGGCTGGAAGATCACGTTCTTCGAGGGTGGGATCCACGTCCCCTACTTCATCAAGTGGCCCGCGCGGATCGGGGCGGGCAGCCACTTCGACGAACCCGTCCACGGCTTCGACATCTTCGCGACGGCCGCTGCAGCAGCGAACGCGGAGATTCCGACCGACCGGAGGATCGACGGGGTCGATCTGATCCCGTTCGTGACGGGCGAGAAGACCTCGGCCCCGCATGACGCGCTGTTCTGGCGAAGTGGCCACTACCGCGTCGTGCGGGCAGATGGCTGGAAGCTCCAGGTCACCGCCCGGCCCGACAAGAAGTGGTTGTTCGATCTGCGAAACGATCCGACCGAGCAGCACAACCTGGCGGATCGCGAACCCGAGCGCGTGAAGGCCCTCGAGCAACTGCTCGCTTCCCACGACGCCGAGCAGGTCGCGCCGAGCTGGCCGTCGGTGGCCGAGATGCCCGTCAGCATCGACAAGACCCTGCTCGACGACGAATCCCCGGACGACGAGTACATCTTCTGGCCCAACTGAGGGCGGGACGCGAACGGGTTGTGACGAAATCCCGCCGTCCTTAGACTCCGATTTCCACACGATGCGTCGAACACCCTCCGGCCACCGCCGCGTCTCGATCGAAACCCAGCGCCGGATCAATACGAGCGACTCGCTTCGAGCGAGCTTGCTGGAGATCATCAGATGTCGAGGCTCCTCAACTCCCTCGTTTTCGGTTTTCTTGCAGTCGGCGCATTCGCCGGTTGCTCGTCCATGATCAACAGCAAGGACATCGAGACCGAGCGTCTGCTCAGCGCAGCCGGTTTCCAGATGCGATTGGCGACCACTCCCGAGCAATTGACCGCTCTGGAAGCGCGGCCGCAGCAGAAGCTCGTGCCCCAGCAGCACGGCGACAAGATCGTCTACACCTACGCGGATGCGAAGGTGTGCAAGTGCGTCTTCGCCGGAACCGAGCTCGCCTACAATCGATTCCAGAAGCTGGCGCTCGAACGCGAGATGACGATCCGACAGCAGGAGACCGCGGCCGACAACGCCGATGCAGCGATAGACATGTCGAGCTTCGGTCCGTGGGGTCCGTGGTGGTACTGAACGGACGGCCCGCAATCTGTGCGAAGTGCTGACACTCGCGTAGCGGATGCGCGTCGTGATGGGCCGAGGGAACACCGACGCGGCCTCGCGTGAGCAGAGAGGTTCAGCTTGATCCGTCGCAGCGTGCTCATCGGGGTGATCGCCATCGCGCTCGGTGCTGCCGGGCTCTGGCTGGCGCTCGGGCGTTACCAGACCGCCAGCCTCGAGCTCGACTTCTTCGAAGACGAGATCGCCGCCTTCGAGGCCGCGGATCGTGCGGCTACTCCCGAGCCCGGCGCCATCGTGTTCGTCGGCAGTTCGAGCATCCGCTTCTGGGACGGTCTCGAGCGTGACATGGCCCCGCTCCACGTGCTGCAGCGTGGCTTCGGCGGCGCGCACATGTCGCATCTGGTCCACAACGCGGCGCGCATCGTGATCCCCTACGCGCCGAGCGCCGTGGTCGTCTACGCCGGCGACAACGATCTCGCCGAGGGAACCGGAAAGTCGGTGGACGACTTGGTCGGAGACTTCGAGGCACTACGGGATCTGCTGCGCGAATCACGGCCCGATCTGCCGATCTACTTCATCACCATCAAGCCGTCCCGGCTGCGCTGGGATCGCTGGCCCATGATGGACGAGGCCAACCGGCGGATCGCGGTGCTCGCCGAGGCCGATCCGGATCTCGCGATCCTCGACATCGCGGCGCCGATGCTCGCGAGTCCCGATCAGCCGCCGGCGCGGGAATGGTTCGGTCTCGACGGACTGCACCTGAGCGACGCCGGCTATGCGCTCTGGACCGCGACGATCCGGCCCCGGCTGATCGACGACAGCCACAGCGACGGGAGCGCCCAGCGATGATCCGACTCACGTTCCTGTTGCGTCGCAAGCCGGGCGCCAGCCTCGAGCAGTTCCAGCGGGATTGGCGCGAGCGCCACGCTCCGTTGGTGGCGGGCCTCGCGACCACGCTCCGCATCCGACGCTATGTCCAGGTCCACACGATCGAGGACGAACTCGGTCCGGCGATGCGCAAGGCCCGGGGCGGCATGGAGGAGCCCTACGACGGCGTGGCGGAAGTCTGGTGGGAGAGCGAAGCGGCGCTCGCCGAGGCGGCCGCGAGCGAAGCGGGGCAACGCGCCGCGCAGGCGCTGCTCGACGACGAGGCGCGAATCATCGACCTGCCGCGTTCGCCGATGTGGCTCGCCCATGAACATCCGCAGATCAATCCAGCCTCGGACCGACTCGTCGCGCGACCCCGAAGCGGACTGGTGAAGCTGGTCTTTCCATTGCGTTTTCGCGCCGACGTCGGGTTCGAGGCCGGGCAGCTCGACTGGCGGACGCAGCACGGTCCGCTGATCCGCTCGCAGGCGATGGCGTCCGGGATCCTCCGCTACATCCAGGTGCATCGCTTCGCCAGCGCGCTCGAGCCCGGCTTCCGCGAATCGCGGGGTGTCGTGGTCGACGCCTACGCGGGACACGCCGAGCTGTGGTTCGACCGCTCACAGATGGCGCTCGCCTCGCCCGCCGGCGTCGAGGCGGCCCGCCGCGCGGTGCAGGACGAGCGCCGCTTCATCGACTTCGACCGCTCGTCGATCTGGCTCGCCCACGAGCATGTGATCGTCGACGACGCGATCGGATAGGCGGCTGCGTGTCGCTGGACGGCGATCGCGGATCAACGCGAGCGCGTCGATGCGGGAGTCTCATCGACGCAGGGGACGCCGGACAGCACGATCTTCGGCGCCTCGGCGGAGCGACCGGCGACGAACGACTCGATCCGGTCCGCGAGGGCGAGCGGATCGAAACCGAGCGACCCCGGTGAGGCCGCGCGCAACGCGGCCGTGCCGCGGGCGGCGAGACGGCTTGCACCCCTCGGCTCGCCCATCGACTGCTTGAGCAACGCGGCGGCCGACTGGATCAGGCCCTTCAACAACGCGGAGACGTCTCGACGCGTGCGCACGCTGCGCCACAGCTCTTCGAGCACTTCGTGGACTTCCCAGTAGTAGCCGTCGTTCCAGAGATCGATCGCATACAGATAGGCGTCGCACTCCGCCCAGCGCTCCGGCTCGAAGAGGTTGCTCCACGCGGGCGCAGCAAACGAATGTCCCCGCGGATCCCGCACCGGATGCGGATCGCGGCCGGGTCGGTACCGGTACGCGGGAAAAGCAGCGAGCGTGTAGCGGCCAGGAGGTACGGACAACGGGGCTGCCCCGGGCACATCGGCGGGATCCGCCGACCATAGCCGACAGCCATGGCCGACGATGCCTCGACACCGCGCGTCAGCACACCTCGCGAAGCACCCCCATCGCGGTCCGTTCGAGGATTCGTCGGCGTTCGACCGACAACTGCGCGAGCACCACGTGTCGCGCGAACTGACCGTTCAGCTCGACGCCGGTGGCTCGGTCGCGCGCGCGCAACAGACCCGAGCGCACGCCCTCCTCGACGGGATCCGGTTCGATCGGACCGTCCTGCCGGCAGTCGGCCAGCAGACGGATCGCTTCGAGTGAAGCGCCCGGTGGAAGAGCCGAGCACGCGATCACCACGGCACGAGCGCCGCGAGACAATCTCTCGTACCGGCCCGCCAGGCGCTGCACGACGGCATGCGGCAGGAGGGGTGTCGCGTGATCCGGATCCTGCCGCTCCGGTCCCATCTCGCGCAGCACCGCCAGGACGTCGGCCGGATGACCGGCCGTTCGATCGCGGAGCCGCGCCGACCAGCCGGGATCGCGTGTTGCTTGTGGCAGATGTCGCGCCAGCGTCGAGATGTGCTCGGCGCTCAGCCCGCCGAGCTTCATCCGATTGCGCTCCGAAAACAGGGCGCCGATGTCCGCCCAGATCGGTCGAGACGCGAGCAGCGGATCGACGGTGGCGACGACGAGCACACGCCCGAATGCTCCGGTGCACAACAGCTCGAGACTCGCTTGATCGATGCAGTGCAGGTCATCGATCGCGACCACGATGGGAGCGAGCTGGCTCGCACGATCGATCAGGCGTCGCAACGCGCCCGCGAGAACCTCGATCCGCGGCGACGGCTCGGCGCTCCGCGACGTGACCTCGGGAAGCAGATGCACGAGGTCGGCGTCGGCACGGGCCCATTCCTCGACGAGGTCGCTGCCGACCGCACGCTCGAGTTCGATCAACAGTCGGGTGATCGAGTCGTATCTCGGCACCCAGCCCTCTTCCCGGCACGAGATGCCGAGCCAGAGAGCGCCCGCCGCGCCACCGGCAAACTCCGAGAGCAGCGCCGTTCGACCCCCGCCCGAGTCCGACTCGATCAGCAGAATCCCTCCGCGCCGATCGGCGGCCTCTGCACGAATCCGGGCGAATCGCGCGATCTCGAGCTCGCGACCGACGAAAGCCGGCACGGATGCCGACAGCGCCGCGATCGACCCGGGCAAGTCGCGCGACGCGGGTGTGCGCGAATCGAACGAGACGGGCGCCACCAGCCGGTAGCCGCGTCCGCGGAACGTCCGGACGATCTGCTGATTCTCGCCATCGTCATCGAGCAGCCGGCGCAGATCGCGCACCGCCGAGGCCAGTGCGGCGTCGCTCACCGACGTGTCCGGCCACAGTGCCCGGTGCAACTCGTCCTTCGGCACGATCCTGTGCCTCTGTCGCAGCAGATGGAAGAGCAGCGCCGCCGGCAGCGGTCGCAGCACCTCGGTCCGATCGCCGTCGGTCAGTTCCAGATTATCCGGATCGAGGACCAGAGTGCCGATCCGGATCAGCGGCGCGCTGACGAGACCGTCGAGCGAATCGCGTAGGGCGGGATTGCGCGGGATGTCGGGCCAGCTCGCCATGTCAGTCCCCCGACCTCCGGATGATCCGTCTGCTTCAGTTGGTCGGACCGGCCATCGCGCGTCCGGTGTCCGCGCTGTGATCGGGCATCCGACAGATGCACTCGTTCGAGTGACGGTCTGCAAGGCCGATGCCGGCGCCGCCCGCCATGCGGCACGCACGTCGCCGAGTTGATCGCAGCAGTGTCCTGAGCAGCAGACCAGGAGGGCGGCCGGGTGTCTGCTCTGCAGGACGATTTCGGCTCGACTCATCGAGCCGCCATGCCCGCACCCGGTTCGCGCGAGGATCCGACCCGTGTGGCCCACGTGATCGGATCGACGCATCGCGGCTAGTGTTCCCACGTGGGAGCTGAACAGAAGATCGAACGCGCCCTGCGCGAGCGAGATCTCTTCCAGCGGCTGCTCGGCCTCGCCGACAGTCGCGACGCCGAACCGTTTCTCGAGGAGGCGCTCGCGCTCGTCGTCGACGCGCTGCAGGTGAGCCAGGGCTACCTGGAGATCGGTGATGTCGACGGCACGCTGCAGTGGTCGCATGCCGTGGGATTCAGCTCGGACGAAGTGGCGCACGTCCGGTCGGTCATCTCGCGCGGCATCATCGCGCAGTCGCTCGCCACCGGGAAGACGATCGCCACCGCGGACGCGGCGCTCGACGAGCGCTTCAGCACGCGCGAGAGCGTGCGGCGCGCCCGCATCGAGGCGGTGATCTGCTCGCCGATGGTGGGCGCAGGAACCCGGGGTGTCCTGTATCTGCAGCAGCGGCATCGACCGGGGCCGTTCACCGACGAGGATCGGGATCTCGCCGAACTGCTCGCGCTGCGTCTCACGCCCTTCACCGAGCTCGTGCTCGTCAACGAACGCTCGCGCGTCGGCAGCGACGCGGTCGCGGCGCTCCGTCAACGCGCCGATCTCGAAGGGATCGTGGGCAGGAGCCCGGCCCTCGCCACGGCCCTCGAACAGGCGATCCTCGCGGCACCGTGGGATGTCACGGTGCTGCTCACGGGGCCCTCGGGTACGGGCAAGAGCGCCCTTGCGCGGGTCATCCACCGCAACAGCCGTCGCGCGGCCGGCCCGATGGTCGAAGTCAACTGTGGCGCGCTGCCCGACGGATTGATCGAGAGCGAGCTGTTCGGCGCAGAAGCGGGCGCGCACTCCTCTGCGGATCGCTCCCGCAAGGGCAAAGTCGCCGCCGCCAAGGGCGGGACACTGTTGCTCGACGAGATCGGCGAGCTGTCCGCCGACGTCCAGGCGGCGCTGCTCGAGGTCGTGCAGTCGGGCACCTACTACGCGCTGGGTTCGAACCAGCCCCAGACCGCCGACATCCGCTTGATCGCCGCGACGAACACCGATCTCGCCCGCGCGGTGAAGGAGGGTCGCTTTCGCGAGGATCTCTACTACCGCCTCTGCGTGATGCCCATCCGGATGCCGAGTCTGGCCGAACGCCGGGGTGACGTCGAACTGCTCGCCCAGTTCTTCACGGCGCGCTTTGCAGAGCGCCATCAGCTCGGCGCACTCAGCTTGTCGTCGGGCGCGCGCGTCGCGATCGAGACCGCCGAATGGGTGGGCAACGTGCGTCAGCTCGAGAACACCATCGAGGCGGGGGCGATCCGCGCGGCCGGTGCGGGTTCGGCGGTGGTCGAAGCGCACCATGTCTTTCCCTCGGCGGACACGAGCCGCACTCAGGACTCGGACAGCCTGCTGAGCTTCCAGGAAGCCACGCGGCACTTCCAGCGCGGATACCTCGTGCAGGCCCTCGAGCGCTGTGACTGGAACGTGTCCGAGACGGCCCGTCGGCTCGATCTCGCGCGCTCACACCTCTACACGCTCATCAAGGGACTCGACATCGAGCGCCACTAGCCGGCCGCCGATCCGCGAGAGCAGACAGCCCTCTCGAGGGTTGTCCTGTGCGGCGGACATCCGGCTCCACGAGGTCGTCCACCCGTGATCTCGTGCGTGGCACGCATCATGCACCGCGATGGGGTCGACTCGAACGGGCAGGGTTGGTCCGTTCGATTCAGCAGCGAGGAGCTGGGCCGTCCGCATCCACGGCGCCACCCCCGCGGAGTGAAGATCTCCGATCGAGCAGATCGCCGTTTCCGGAAGCCATCCCCGGAATCGCATCAACGGCGGCCGATCGAGCCGGATCCCGCTCCGCGGGGGTCTGTTCCCCGGCACGAGTCCCGCGTCGAGTTCCATCCACGGTCCAACCCCTCCCGTCCGGCTCCCGTTGCTCGGCTAGCATCGAGCTTCCTTTCGCAAGCCGGAGGCAGCCGCCGTGAGCTATCGGGTCATCCAGTGGAGCACGGGCAATGTGGGCCGCTACGCGCTCCGCGCGATCATCGGTCATCCCGAACTCGAACTCGTCGGTCTGGTCGTCAGCAATCCGAAGAAAGTCGGTCGGGACGCCGCCGAACTCTGCGGCCTCGACACGCCGACCGGCATCCGCGCCACCGACGACTGGCAGAGCCTGCTCGACGCCGGCGCCGATTGTGTCTGCTACACGGCCGACGCGGGCAGCCGCATGCTGGATGCGGTCCACGACATGAGCGCCGTGCTGCGCGCCGGCATCAACGTCGTGTCGTGTTCGATGGTGATGCTGGTCGATCCCGAGACCCCGCTGCCGCCCTTCGTCGATCCGCTCCGCGAGGCCTGTGCGGCGGGTGGCGTCAGCTTCTTCACTTCGGGCATCGACCCGGGCTTCGCCAACGACGCCCTGCCGCTGATGTTGACCGGGCTGTCCGAGCATTGGTCCCGCGTACGCGTCCAGGAGATCGTCAACTACGCCACCTATGACCAGGGCGACACCGTGATGAACGTGATGGGATTCGGTCAGCCCCTCGACGCGACTCCGTTTCTGCTGCAACCGGGCGTGCTGTCGCTGGCCTGGGGTGGGACGATCCGCGCGCTGGCCCACGGCCTCGGTGTCGAACTCGAAGAGATCCGCGAGAAGCACGAGCGGAGGCCGGCCGCGCGCGACCTCGAACTCGCCTACGGGTCGATCAAGCAGGGCACCAGCGCGGCCCTTCGCTTCGAGGTGCAGGGCATCGTCGGAGGTCGCGATGCCCTCGTGGTCGAGCACGTGACGCGGATGTGCGACGACATCGCGCCCGACTGGCCGCAGGGCCGGGGCTACCGGTTGACGATCGAGGGCGAGCCCCGCATGGAAGTGTCGCTCCACATGGAAGACCGACACGGCGATCACGCGGTCGGAGGCGTCATCCTGACGGCGACGCGCATCGTGAACGCGATCCCCGCCGTGGTCGAACACGCACCCGGCATGCTGCGCGCCACGGATCTTCCGCTGATCACGGGGCGCGGGCTGTACCGGGCATGAAGGGGCAGGCATGAAGACGCTGATCGAGGGCTACGAGATCTTTCCGGGCGAGCACTGCGGCAGCGCGTCGCTGCGCGGGCTGCTCAAGCACTACTGCGGACTCGAACTGCCCGAGGCCGCGATCTTCGGCCTCGGTGCCGGCGTCGACTGTCTCTACCTCGAGAACGACGGAATGGATCCGAAGATCGGCGTCTTCGGGCGCACCGGCAGCATGGAGGCCGACGTCGGCCGGAATCTCGCCATCGACTACCGCGAACGACCAGAGGCCGACGACGACGAAGCGTGGCAGATCGCGCGCGCAGAAGTGCTCGCCGGGCGACCCACGATGTTGAGCGGCGACATCCTGTATCTCGACTATCGCGAGTACAAGGTGCACTTTCCGGCGCACCGCTTCGTGCTGCTCGGCTTCGATGATGCGACCGAGAAGGCCTTCATCGCCGATCGCATCCGCCCGGTCGTCGAGGCCTGCTCCTACGCGGGCCTGATGAAGAGCCGGAATCCACCGGAGGGCCTCTCGACCCAGAATCTGTGGGGACGCTTCCACGGCACCGACGTCGGCCGAAGCCTCGCCGAGGCCGCGCGTGTCGCCACGCGACTGTGCGCGACGCGCATGCTCGGCGGGGCGGACTCCGGACCGGCGCAGTCGCTGCAGCCCGGCGACGAGACGGCCGCTGGCGGCGGGATCGATCTGTCGGGGATGCGCGCGCACGCGACGGGCATCGCCGGGATCCGCCGCTTCGCGGATTCGCTGCCGAAGTGGGCCGAGCGCGAGGACGCGGCGTGGTTGGCGAGCTTCAACGGGCGCAGTCTCGAGAAGTTCGGCAACGGCGGGGGCAACTTCCGCAGGCTCTACGCCGGCTTCCTCGACTGGGCGCGGAGCATCGACCCGAAGCTCGTGCCCGAGAAGGCATCGGCGCTCGCCCGCGAGGCCGCCGATGGTTGGACGCGCATCTCGGCGCTGCTCGGCGAAGTCGCGGAGGGCGACGCCCGGCATCCCGCCTGGTCGGAGGCGGCGCGTCTGGCCACGCGAGTCGCGGATCTCGAGCAGACACTGTTCGAGCAGCTGGCGTGACCCAGCAGCCGTCACACAGCCTATCGACCGGCATGGCGCCGACCACGACGGGTGTCTCGCCCGTCTCGCCCTGGCTCTTCGGGCCGGTGCTGGACCTCGGGATCGGCTGCGGGCTGCTGTACGTCCTGACGGTTCCGTTGTTCATCGGTCTGACGCGCACGACCGGCATCGCCGAGTGGTCGATCCTCTGGATCGGCCTCTTCTCCACGTTCATCAACACCCCGCACTACGGCGCGACACTGGTTCGTGTCTACGAGCAGCGCGCCGATAGGCGACGCTATGCGTTCTTCACGGTCTGGGTGACGCTCGGCATGATCGCCGCGTTCATGGCCGGCCTGCGCAGTCCCTTGGTGGGTTCGGCGCTGATCACCCTGTATGTGTCGTGGAGCCCGTGGCACTTCTCGGGACAGAACTTCGGGCTGGCGGTGATGTTCATGCGGCGCGGCGGTGCCGAGATCCCGCCCCTCGCCCGGAGCCTGCTGCGAACGTCCTTCTTCCTGGCCTTCGTGATGGCGTTCCTGGCGCTCAACGTCGAAGCCTCGAGCACGGTCTTCGCGGCCGGCGCGAACGCCCTCTCGGATTCGTATCGCGTGCTCAGTCTCGACCTTCCGCGGCGGCCCGCCGGGATCGCGTTCGGTGGCGTCGCGCTCGCCTATCTCGGCTGCCTGGGGGTCGCGGGCGCTCTGCTCGCGCGCGTGGCGCCGTGGCGGAGCCTGCTGCCCGTCGCCCTGCTGGTGCTGGCCTCGGCACTCTGGTTCGTGGTGCCGGCCGGCATGCAGCTGACCGGGGACGTGCCCGCCTCGGCGCTTCCGTTTGCCGCCATCTGGATCTCCACCGCGCACTCCGCCCAGTATCTCTGGGTCAGCACCTACTACGCGCGCCGCAGCCAGCCCCATCATGCGGCCACGCCGTTCCTCGCCAAGTCACTGCTCGCGGGCAGCGCGGCCATCGTGGTTCCCGGCCTCCTCTTCATGCCGGCTCTGCTCGGGAGCGTCAGCTGGTCGGTCGGCCTGGCCTCGCTGGTGTTCTCGGTCGTGAACCTGCACCACTTCATCCTGGACGGTGCGATCTGGAAGCTGCGAGACGGACGCGTGGCGCGCGTGCTGCTCCGCTCGGGCGCAGACGACGACGATGCGGGCGAAGCCGAGAAGCGATCGGCGTGGTTCCGCCGGACGGTCTGGGTGGTCGGCAGCGTGTGCGTGGTGGTTCCGCTCGTCCACACCTGGGAGCTCGCATTCGGAATGACGCGCGCGGACGACGTCGCGCGACTCGAGCGCGCGGTGCGCAATCTCGCCTGGATCGGGCGGGACAGCCCCGTCGCCTGGATCAGCCTCGGTGCGGCGCACGAGTTCGCCGGCGAAACCGATCCGGCCATCGCGGCCTATCGCCGGACCCTGGAAGTCGATCCGGAACACGCCGGTGCGATGAACCGACTGGCCCGCAGCCTGGCGATCTCCCACGCAGACGACGCCGAGCGCGTCGCAGAGGCGCGAGGTCTGGCCGAGCGCGCGGTCGCGATCGGGAAACAGAATCCGTACTTCCACGAGACCCTCGCGATCGTCCGGGCCGCGCAGCACGATTTCGCCGACGCCGAACGGACGGCCCGGCACGCGTTCGCGCTGGCGCGGGCCCGCGGCGATCGCCAGCTCGCGGCGGAGATCGAGGCACGGATCGTCCGCTTCGAGGCGGCGCAGCGCGAAGCGACGAACATCGACGACTGAACGACGACTGGCACGGGGTCGGCACGCCAACCGAACGCGGCCTCGTGGCTCTCCTGACTCAGGCGTTCGACGGATCCGACTGGCGCGCGCCCGGGCGTCGCCGGCGCCGCGCTCGGCGTCGGGCCGGGCGCGGTGCCGTGCTCGTCGGCGTCTCTGCCCTCGCCGTGCGCGAATCCGCGACCGGTTTCGTCTCGCTCGGACGTTCGCCCGCCACGCGCGACGGACCCGCCAGCCGATCGTTCGGAGCACCGGCGCGCTTGCGCCGCGAGCCTCGTCTCCGCGAGTTCCGGTCGTCGGCGCGGCCCCGGCCTGCGGCCCCGGAATCCGGGCGCGCATCTGCCCCCGCGCCCGCGACCGGTTCGGAACGTCGAGTCGGGTTCGCGGCTCGGCCCGGTCCCGCGCCGTGGGCCCGCGAGTCCGGAGATGCGCCGGAGTGGGATGCCGCACCCGGCTTGCGGGGGCGCGCGCGCTTCCTGGCCGCGCCCTCGGATCGGGAATTCGCGTCGCGCTGGGCAGGCGCCGGCCGCGGCTTCCGGACTCGCGGCGCTTCGCTGGTCAGATCCACCACTGTTCTCAGCGGCTTGCGGGGCAGCGGGATGAAGTCGTCGTCATCCTCGCGCACGGCATGGCGTTTGCGCTGCTCCTCGTCGACCTCGCCGATCACGGCGAGCACGTCGCTCGTATCGACCTTGGCGTCCGGCGCGCGGTAGCTGCCCGTGAGCTTGCTGGTCGCGGTCAGTTTGTTCGCCTGATAGAGCTGCCACATCTCCTGTGCGAAGAGCGGGCGCCGCGCGTGCGGGGCGAATCGCGCGAGAAATCGATGCAGGTTGTCGACATCGCGGATCAGCAGCGCGCGCGCGTTCTGATTTCGTGCGGGGTCGATCGACTGGGGGAAGTCGATCAGCGTCGGTCCCTCGACGCCCATCAGCACGTTGAACTCCGATAGATCGCCGTGCACCACGCCCGCGCACAGCATCCGGGTCACCTGCACGATCAGTTCGTGGTAGATCCGTTCGGCTTCCTCGGGCTCGAAGCTCAGGTCGCCGAGGCGCGGCGCGGGATTGCCCGCGGCATCCTTGACCAGCTCCATGACGAGCACCCCGTCGATGAACTGGTGGGGCTCGGGGACGCGCACGCCGGCGTCGCGCAGGCGATGGATCATGTCGACTTCGGTCGAGCGCCAGGCCGCCTCGTCCTGCGCGCGACCGTGGCGGCTGCGTTTGCTGATCGCCCGCTGGTCGCGGCTGTTGCGGGTCTTGCGGCCTTCGGTGTACTCGGCGCGATGTTTGAACGTGCGCGCCTGCGCTTCCTTGTAGACCTTGGCGACCCGCTCCGTGCCCTCGCAGATCACCAGATAGACCTGAGCCTCCTTGCCGCTCATCAGCGGCCGGACGACTTCCTGGATGATCCCGTAGTCGACCAGGGCGGCGAGGCTGTCGGGCATGCGCATCGGTGGGACTCTCGTTTCCCCGGAACCGCCCAGGATCGGCGCGGCAACCCCTGATCACCCGCGATCTGCCGAGAGCGTTCCGTCGCTCGACCGGAACCGCGAGAACAGCGGGGTCCCGGCGGCGGCGACAAGGGTTAGCACGACTGCCGCCGGAAGCCGGATGGCGCCGGTCTCGAGACGGGCCGAAACTCGCCGTCCATGACTACGGAAGCAGACGATGCAGTGACGCGGCTCCCCAAGCGGATCGAGGCCGATCCGCGCGCCGCGTCGATCGCGGCGGCGCTCGGCGCGAGATCGACCGGCCTCTGGAGCGGCGGTAGGATGCGCGTCCCGCTGATCGAAATGGGCGAACGGCTTTCCCGGGCGTTGAAGGGGGCCCACATCGCAAGGCGGATCACCCGGGGCCTCGAGAACGTCGAGGAAAAGCTCGCCGCCGAGTCGCGCGGTCTGGCCGAGGCGGATCGCCGGGCTGGCGTCGAACGCGGCCAGCGCATCTCGCGGCTGATCCTGCTCGCCGACGATGGCGCCGAGCGGCTCTACCGCCGCGTCGAATCCCTCGCACGACTGCACGGCGGGCGCCTGCTCGTGATCCGGTTGGACGCCGACTCGCAGCGGATCGGCGCCATGCTGTCCGGCGACGGCAGCAGCGCGAAAGTGCTGATGCTCGACCACAAGGACGCGGTCGCCGACGCACTGTTCGCGCTGGCCGCGCCGGGCGAAGACCCCGGGCCGGGGGGCTGAAGGGTCCCGCCGGGGCGCAGGTACGGGACCCTCCTTATTTCACGGGCGAGAAAAACTCCGACACATCTTCTGCCGGCGGACCACTACCCGAGCGGAGGATATTTCCATGGCCCAGTCCAGCCTGACCGCATCCGACCTTCAACTCTTCGGGCTCGACGCGACGGCCCGCGACGAGGTCGCGGCCGGAGTCGAGCCCGCAGGGTCCGCGTCGAAGATCTTCCTACGCTGGCTCGTGGGCACCTTCGCGCTGGCGATGACGGGTCTGACCTTCGCGCTGCTGGTCGTGAGATCCGCGTCGACCGTCTGATCGCTGGCGTCCCGCGGTCCTCGAACGAGTTCGCTCGCAGGGCGGGAGCGGGCGGTGGCTGCGATCAGTTCTTGCCGAACCACGCCGTCAGGGATTCGCGCAGGACGTCGGTGTAGACGACCTCGCCGCTGCCCGCGGCGGGAGCCTTGGCAGAGGCCTTCTTCGCGCTCGTCGTCGGGGCCTTCCGGGCGACCGGCCTGGACGGCTTCTTCGCCGACTTCCGGGGCGCTTTCTTCGTGGTCCTGGCGGCCGGCTTCTTGCTGGTCGACTTCTTGCTGGTCGTCGCCTTCTTCGTGGCCTTCTTGCTCGCCGTCTTCGCGGTCGTCTTCTTCGTCGTCGTCTTCTTGCGGGCTGCCATGGCTGATCGGATTCCTCTGTCCTGGTTCGGTGGATTCGCAGAGAGATCTGCGTTCACCGTCGCAACGCGCTGGGGTCTAGCATAAGTACAGCGCGAACCCGTCAGCGATCGTCCCTCTCTCCGCTCTGCACAGGATGTCACCCCGATGCCGACACCCAGCGAACCGGCCGATGGGTCCACGACCCGCGCGCCTCTCGAAGATCTGTTGGCGCGACACTTCGGCCACCGGAGCTTCCATCCCGGACAGCGCGAGGTGATCACGCGACTGCTGGCCGGGGACTCCGCGGCAGCCGTCTTCCCGACCGGTGGCGGCAAGTCGATCTGCTACCAGCTGCCGGCGCTGCTGCTCGATGGGCTGACGCTGGTCGTTTCGCCGCTGATCGCGCTGATGAAGGATCAGATCGACGCGCTCGCCGAACGCGGCATCGAGGCGCGCCGCCTCGATTCGAGCCTCGACGCCGAGCAGCACCGCAGCCTGATGGACGACCTGCGCGGGGGTCGCGTACGCCTTCTCTACGTGGCGCCCGAGCGCTTCGACAACGAGCGGTTCCGGGCCTCGATCGCCGAGCTGAAGGTCGCGCTGTTCGCCGTCGACGAAGCCCACTGCATCTCCGAGTGGGGACACAACTTCAGGCCCGACTACCTGAAGCTCGCCGGCGTCGCCCGGACGATCGGTGCGCGTGCGGTGCTCGCACTGACCGCCACCGCGACCGAGCGCGTGCTCGAAGACATCTGCCAGAGCTTCGCGATCGCGCCCGCCAATGCGATCCGCACCCGCTTCTACCGCGAGAACCTCTCGTTGCGGTTCACGCCGGTCCGCGCCGAAGATCGGGACGAGCAGCTGATCGGGGCGCTCCGCGCGCGGCCGGCGGGGCCGACCATCGTCTACGTGACGCTGCAGCGCAGCGCGGAGCGACTCGCCTCGCTGCTCGCCCGCGCCGGATTCGACGCACAGCCCTACCACGCCGGCCTCGAGAACGATCGACGCGCGGCCGTGCAGGATGCCTTCCTCGCGTCGGACCGGATGATCGTCGTGGCCACCATCGCGTTCGGGATGGGGATCGACAAGCCCGACATCCGCGGCGTCGTCCACTACAACCCGCCGAAGAGCCTCGACCACTATGCACAGGAGATCGGTCGTGCGGGACGCGACGGCCTGCCCGCCCACTGCGAGCTGCAGCTCTGCCTGGACGACATCCCGGTGCTGCAGAACTTCGTCCACGGCGACACACCGACGCGCGCCTCGATCCGGAGCCTGATCGGCGAGCTGCTCGACGGGCGCGACGAGACGATCGCGGTCGCACTGACCCAGATCGGCAACGCCCACGACGTGCGTCCGCTGGTCGTCCGCACTCTGCTCACGTACCTCGAACTCGAGGGCTACGTCGAGGCACTGACCCCGATCTACGGCCGCTTCCGTTTTCGGCCCATCGAGGACGAGGGCGCGATCCTCGCGAGACTGACCGGAGAGCCGCGCGAGTTCATGCAACGACTGCTCGCAGCCAGCCAGAAGGCGCGGGTCTGGTACACGGTCGACGCCGCCAAGCTCGCCGCGCAGCTCGACACCCCCCGCGATCGCATCGTGCGCGCCCTCGACTGGCTCGCCAACGAACAGCTGGTCGAATTGAAGGCGGAGGGTGTGCTGCATCCCTATCGCCGGCTGCGAGGCGCGGATCTCGACGCACTGGCCGATGCCCTCTACCAGCGCGCGCTGTTGCGCGAGCGCGCGGAACTGGCGCGGCTAGATGCGGTCCTCGACCTCGCCACACAGGACGCCTGCCAGGCGCAGACCCTCAGCCGCCACTACTCCGACCGCGAACCGACGCTGCCCTGCGGACACTGCGAGCATTGCCTCGGCGGCCCGATCCGACTGGCGCCCGCGACGGCGACGGATCTGGACGAGGCGACGTGGAGGCGTGTTGCGGCTCTGCCCGCGCAACACCTGGAACTCGCCGATCCGCGCGCGTGTTCGCGAGGTTCCTGTGCGGTGTCACGTCCCCGCTGCTCAGCCGCACGAAGCTGGCCCGGCATGTCGAGTTCGGATGTTTCGCCGCAGTGCCGTTCGCGCAGGTGATGAAGCGGGCGGAGGCGCGGGCAGCCGATGCCCGCGCCAGCGCCACGTCCGTCAGGCCGTCATCTTCGTGATGGCGTCCGACACTTTCTTCTGTGCCTCGCTCGGCGGACCGCCGGCCTGCATCGCCATCAATTTCGTCATGTCGCCTTCGACCTTGATCTGGCCGCTCATGAAGGCCTGCATCGACGCGTTCGGGTCCTGCTCGATGAACATCTTCCGGGCGACGTCGTAGGGGACCGTCAGTTTGGTCGGCGCATTCGCGGCCAGACCCTTGGTGAAGCGACCCGCGTCGATGCGCGCCTCGATGTCGCCGGTCGGTCCATTCGTCACGACGAGATTGATCACGAGGTTCTTGATCGCGTCGGGAACCGCGGGATCAACCTCGGCGCGGATGCGCTCGGCCTCGTCGAACCAGCTATCGGACAGGAACGTATGACCCATTTCTTCGACTCCTCGCTCGTACTCGATGGGGGTGGATGATCGCGGAACGTTGCGGCTCTCTGGCCCGCCGACGCCGACCGCGGCCGGAGCATAACGGCGGCCCCCCGGCCCGTCGCCGAGACCGGACCCGACCGACGCGCCGGGGCGGGTCGCCACAAGGGCTCCCTCGGACGGGGGCGCCGGGCCGCACCGTGCGCGTCCCGGATCCGCTCTCTGGCACGAGGATCGTGGTACGGCACTTGCTCAATTCCGGGCAGACCCGCGAGAACAGAAGGAGGGCCCCGTGTCCGCGAAGAATCCAGATCCGATCCGCAAAGCGACCTCCGGGCCGACGACCGAGCGCTTCGACGTACTGATCGTGGGGGCGGGCATCTCGGGGGTCGGCGCGGCCTATCACCTGCGCGAGCAATGCCCCTCGAAGACCTTCGTCGTCCTCGAAGGGCTCGAGAACTTCGGCGGCACCTGGCGGATGCACACCTACCCCGGCATCCGCTCGGACAGCGACCTGTACACCTTCGGCTATCGCTTCAAGCCGTGGACCGGGCCGCCGATCGCCACCGCGGATCAGATCCTCCGCTACATGGGCGAGGTGATCGACGAGAACGACCTCGGCCGGCACATCCGCTATCGGCACACGATCGCGCGGGCGAGCTGGTCGAGCGCGGAGAACCTCTGGACGATCGAAGGCGTGCGAAGCGACAGCGGTGAGCCCTTTCGCATCGAGGCGAACTTCCTGTGGATGTGTCAGGGCTACTACCGTCACGCCGAGGGCCATACGCCCGAGTGGCCGGGGATGGACGACTTCGAGGGGCAGATCGTCCACCCGCAGACCTGGCCCGAGGATCTCGACTACAAGGGCAAGAATGTCGTCGTGATCGGATCCGGCGCGACGGCGGCGACGCTGGTGCCCGCGATCGCCGGCGAGACCGCCCACGTCACGATGCTGCAGCGCTCGCCCACCTACTTCATCCCGGGCCGCAACGAGAACGACCTGGCCGATCAGCTGCGAGCCCTCGACATCGACGAATCGTGGATCCACGAGATCACGCGGCGGAAGATCCTCCACGATCAGGCGGAGCTCACCAAGCTCGCCCTCGAGTATCCGGAGCTCGCCAAGCAGCAGTTGATCGGCGCGGTGCGCGACTACCTCGGCCCCGACTTCGACGTCGAGACGCACTTCACCCCGCGCTATCGACCCTGGCAGCAACGCATCGCCTTCGTGCCGGATGGCGACGTCTTCAAGGGCATCGCGTCGGGCAAGGCGTCGATCGTGACCGACGAGATCGAACGTTTCACGAAGTCCGGCCTGCTGCTCCGGTCGGGTGAGAAGCTCGATGCCGACATCATCATCACGGCGACGGGTTTCAACCTGAGCGTGCTCGGCGACATCGACATCACGATCGACGGCCGACCGCTCGACTTCGCGAAGACCGTCACCTACCGCGGCATGATGTTCACCGGCGTACCCAACATGCTCTGGATCTTCGGCTACTTCCGCGCCAGCTGGACGCTGCGCGTCGACCTGCTGGGCGACTTCGTGTGCCGCCTGCTCCAGCACATGGAAGCGCTCGGAGCCCGGCGCGTTTCGGTGGCACTGCGCCCCGAGGACCGCGACATGCCGCTGCTGCCGTGGATGGATCCGGAGAACTTCAACCCCAACTACCTGATGCGCAGCATGCACCTGTTGCCGCAGCGCGGCGCCAAGCGCGAGTGGCAGCACACCCAGGACTACTGGAGCGAGCGCCACGAGATCCCGACCATCGACCTGGACGGAGACGA
>JANOFF010000203.1:0-9979 GCA_031413515.1 bacterium | reverse complement strand
GAAGTGCGCCGCAACTTCCCCGAACTAATTTACGTCCATCCCGGGTGGTCGAGTCAACTTCCGGGTTGGGACCACGTGTTGCCGCCGGCCGACGACGTGCAGTTTCTGGCCAATCTCACGCGGCACTCGGATCTCAACATCAACTTCGGTTCGACCATGAGCCTCGACTTCGCCGTGAACGGCAAGCCGGTGATCAACTCCGCGTTCGACGTCGCCGCCCCGCCGGTCTTCGGCATGCCGGCCTACGAATTCTGCATGCAGTTCGACCACTATCGTCCCGTCGAGCAGACCGGTGGCAGCCGGTTCGCGCGCACGGCTGACCAACTCGCTGACTTCGTGAACCTTTATCTGGCTTACCCTGACACCGACCGCGAGGGTCGCCAGCGGCTGGTCGACCTGGAGGTGTCAGGACCGCTCGGCAGTTCGACTGGACGGATTCTCGAGGCGCTGCAAAACATCGCCCGCAGTGGCGCCATCGCTCGCGACGCGCGTGTGCAGGCCAGCCAGCCCGCGACGAGTCGAGCGTAGCCATGGCGATTGCAATCAAAGCGGAAGGTCTTTCCAAGCAATATCGCATTGGCGCTCAACGCGAGCGGTATCGGACGCTGCGCGACAGCATCACGCAGCTGAGCATGGCCCCTCTGCGCGCCGTGCGTTCCGCTTTCAGCAATGGTGATGCGGCCCGGGCCAAGCGGCAACAGACGCTGGTGTGGGCCCTCCAGGACGCCTCGTTCGACGTCGAGCAAGGTGACGTGGTCGGCGTCATCGGCCGGAACGGCGCCGGCAAGAGCACGCTGCTCAAGCTCCTGTCGAAGATCACCGAGCCCACCACTGGCTATGCCGACGTGCACGGTCGGGTGGGGTCGCTGCTCGAGGTGGGCACGGGCTTTCACAATGAGCTGACCGGGCGCGAGAACATCTTTCTGAATGGCGCCATCCTCGGCATGCGCAAGACCGAGATCCAGCGCAAGTTCGACGAGATCGTCGCGTTCGCCGAGGTCGATCAGTTCATCGACACGCCGGTCAAGCGCTATTCGAGTGGCATGTATCTGCGCCTGGCCTTCGCGGTGGCGGCGCACTTGGAGCCGGAGATTCTCCTGGTCGACGAAGTGCTCGCGGTCGGCGACGCCACGTTTCAGAAGAAATGCCTGGGCAAGCTTGGGAGCGTCGCTGAGGAAGGCCGGACCGTGCTGTTCGTCAGCCACAACATGGGGGCGATCCGCTCGATGTGCACCAAGGGCATCGTGCTGGAAAAGGGCCGCGTGCAGGCCGTGGGCGACGTCGGCGAGGCCATGGCCGCCTACTATCGATTGATCGGCGCGCTCGAGTTCGAGGCACCGTCGGACGGCGACGCGCCGTCGAGTGCGGGCTTCGGCCGCGTCTCGGTCGTGTGCGACGGCGGTGGCACGATCGCACAGGCGAAGGAGTTCGAGGCCTCGACCACGCTGACCTTCAGCGAAGCCACCGTCGGCTTCACCCTCTACTGCCATCTCGTGGACATGTTCGGGCGCGAGGTCTTCGTCCTGCGTGAGAGCCACACCGACCTCGGGCTGGTCGGGGTCTCGCCTGGCACCTACAGCATCCGCACGCGCTTCCCGCCACTGTGGCTGAGTCCTGGACTCTACGCGCTCTGGTTCAAGGTTCAGACGTCTGGCGAATTCGGATCCACTCGCTACGTTACGGACAAGGCGACCATCGATGTGGAGGGCAAATCTGGTGTCGCCGACACGGCCATTCTGCATCCGACGGTGACCTGGGTCATCGACCGGCAATGACCGCGGGGGGGCCGAAACGCTTGCTGATCGTGTCGCATGTGCATCACTACGAGCACGAGGGACGATTGGCGGCCTATGGGCCTTACGCGAGAGAGATCGACATCTGGGCGGATCTGTTCGAGACCGTCGTCATCGCCGCTCCTCTCCGCCGGGCGGCTTGTCCCGGCGCTGCGGTGCCATTCACGCGATCGAACATCTCGATCTGGCCGCTACGTGACGCTGGCGGCGACACGGTCCTGGCCAAACTCGGCCTGCTGCCGGCCATTCCCTTGTGGGCGCTGAGCCTTGCTCGGGCCATGCGTCACGCCGACGCCGTGCACGTGCGGTGCCCGGGCAATCTGGGCCTCATCGGCGCGGCGGTCGCCCCGTTGTTCTCACGCTATCTGGTCGCCAAGTACGCGGGCCAATGGAACGGCTATGACGGCGAGTCGATCCCGACGCGCCTGCAACGCTTCCTGCTCCGCTCGAGCTGGTGGCGCGGCCCGGTGACCGTCTACGGGGACTGGCCTGACCAGGCGCCGCATGTGGTGCCGTTCTTCACGTCGATGATGACCACGGCACAGGTCGACCGCGCCGTGCAGGTCGCGGCCGTCAAGCGGATTGGACGCCCCCTGCGTGTGCTGTTCTCGGGAACGTTGGAGACCCGCAAGCGCGTCGACGCGCTGCTTGACGCCGTCACACTCCTGGTCGCGGAGGGCGTGGCCATTGAACTGGTGATCGTCGGTGATGGCCCACAAGGTACGGTGTTGCGCGCGAAGGCCCGCGACCTCGTCGCCGGGGGCACCGTGACCTTCGTTGGCGCCCTGCCCTACGACGAATCCCTGCGCTGGTTCGAGTGGGCGCATGCGCTGGTTCTGCCGTCGCAACATTCAGAGGGCTGGCCCAAGGTGATCGCCGAAGGGATGTGCCACGGCCTGCTCTGCATCGGGGTGGCGCATGGGCAGGTACCGCGCATGCTGACGGGCCGCGGCGTGCTGCTGCCCACCGGTACTCCCGAGGAAATCGCCGGGGCGCTCGCGGACATGGCGGCGGACCCGGACCGCCACCTTCCCGCCATGCGTGCCGCGTCGGCCTGGGCCCGTCAGTTCTCGCTCGATGGGCTGCGTAGCGCCCTCGCGGAGTTGCTGGCGAGTCGGTGGCAAGTACCGGCCTTTCACGGGGCTGTCGCGCCCCAGGCCCGTCCAGTCGGGGAGAATCCGTGACCACGCCACGGGCGTCGCGGATCGGCGTTCTGCACATGACGGACACGCTCGAGCCTGGGGGCACCGAACGCGTGGCGGTCAACGTGGTCAACGCGCTGCCCAAGGACCGGTTCGACGTCTCGATCTGTACCACCCGTCGCGACGGGCCGCTGGCGGCTCTCCTGAGACCCGATGTCAAGCACCTGAGCCTCGCCCGCCGGCGCACGGTTGACATCCCGGCGCTCCTCCGACTGCGGGGGTTCATCAAGACGCACAACGTCCGCATCGTTCACGCCCACGCGACCGCGCTCTTCACCGCTGTCGGCGCGTCATTCTGTCCTCCCTATCCGGTGGTCGTGTGGCACGACCACTGTGGTCATCAGCAGCACGCCCCGCGGGCAGCACGACTCTATCGCTATGCCGCACGGCGCGTGGCGGGCGTGATTTCGGTGAACGAGTTCCTCGCCGACTGGGCCAGAACCGAGCTCAAGGTCTCGCCCGATCGCGTCTGGTATGTGCCGAACTTCGTGTCGGACCACCAGCCAGGGCCGGCGCCGGGTCTTCCCGGCACCCGCGGACGACGCATCGTGTGTGTGGCCAATCTGCGGCCCCAGAAGGCTCACGTCGACCTGCTCGAGGCCCTGGCCATCGTCATTCGCGAGGCGCCGGATGCCCACCTGCTGCTGGTTGGCCGGGAAGCGGACCCGGCCTACTCGCAGGTCGTGCGCAACAGCATCAGCGGGCTGGGGCTCGCTGCTCACGTGACGCTGCTGGGCGAGCGAACGGATGTCGCCGGCATCCTGAGTCAGTGTGACGTCGGGGTCCTCAGTTCGATCGGGGAGGGGTTTCCCCTGGCGCTCGTCGAGTACGGTCTCGCGGGACTGGCGACGGTGACCACCGATGTTGGACAATGTGCTGAGGTCTTGGACGCCGGGCGGGCTGGCGTGTTGGTACCCGCCGGGCAGCCGGAGGCCCTGGCCGCCGGCTTGAGTCGGCTCCTGGCTTCCAGCGCCACGCGGTCGGATCTGGGACGTCGCCTGCGGCAACGCGTCGTCGAGCGCTACGGCAGAGACTCGGTCATCGAGCGCATCACACAGGTGTACGACACGGTCGCGCGGCAGAACTGAACCCGCGACGAGCACGACGAAACCGATCGCATTTGAAAGACTTGCAGACATGGACAAATTGACGTCGGGATCAAACGCACGCGGAACGCTTGCATCGTGCCCAACCGTGCCGGGTGCGCGGTCGGCTGCACCGCATGCGATCGCCAACCTGCGGCCGTTCACTTGGTGCAGCCTCGCGGCGGTGCTACTCACGACGCTGGCCTGCAGCAGCGGCGGACCGGTGAGCGCACCGGAAGACCCAACCAAGGCCATCTACGCGGCACCCGGAGGTTGGAGCGGCGGCGACGGAAGCAAGGAGCGCCCCTACGACCTGAAGACCGCCCTGTCGGCCACGAACCCGATTCGCCCGGGTGGAACCGTCTGGTTGCGGGGCGGCACCTACCGCGTTTCCGCAACGACGAGCGTGCTCACCGGGGAGGACAACGCACCGATTACGGTGCGCTCGATGCCTGGCGAACAGGCGGTAATCGACGGCGCGCAGGCCGTGGGTTCGACGCTCACCTTGAACGGTGCGTGGACGGTCTACCGGGATTTCGAAATGACGAACTCGGATGCCCGGCGGTCGGGGCCCGAACTCAACCGGGCGTCGGCCATTGACGTCCACGGCACCAACGTCAAACTGGTCAATTTGATCATTCACGACTCCGGCAGTGGCATCGGGATGGGGAGCGATGCCGTCGATGCAGAGGCCTACGGCAACATCATCTACTACAACGGTATGGTCCGGCCGGACGGTGCGCGCGGGCCTGGCATCTACACCCAGAACAAGACGGGCGTCCGCCGGATCACCGACAACGTCGTGTTCGGCCAGTTCGGCATTGGCATCCAAGCCTACGCCTCCGACGAAGGCTACTTGGACGACATCCAACTCGAAGGCAATGTCGTCGCCAACAATGGCATCACGGCAGGCGACTTCAGCATCCTGTTCGGCGGCCATCGCATCGCGCAGAGACCGGTGCTGAAGGACAACTACACCTACGACAGCCCGGGCGCCGGGAACAACCTCGGCTACGAGGCTGGGTGTGACGGCCTCGTGATGAGCAATAACTATTTCTCGGTGTCGCGCGGCGGCTATGCCACGCAATTGGTGAACTGCGCTGGAGAGCTGCGAGGGAACGTCCTGATCGGCGGCACGCGCGGAATCGTCGGCAAGACCATCGTGCCGCAATCTGAGCTGGCTGCGCAGTACTCAGGCAACGACTTCGCCGCCGTGTCGCCAACGGTGACCAAGACGTTCGTCCGACCGAATCGGTACGCGCCCGGACGCGCGCACGTGAGTGTCTATAACTGGGAGCACACCGAGGAAGTCCGCGTCGATCTCTCCGCCGCCCAACTCCTACCGGGCGCTGCCTTCGAGCTCCGCGACGTGAGAAACCTGAGCGCCGGACCCATCGCCTCCGGCACCTACTCGGGTAGCACCATCACCATCCCGCTCGACGGATTGGCGCCGGCGCCCGTGATTGGCTGGCAGCCGACGCCGCCGCATACGGCGCCGGAGTTCGCCGTCTTTCTCCTGACGAGCGGCAATGTAGCGCCGTCGACGATGTCTTCGCTGATCGCCAAGCTGCGGGGGTTCGTCGGACTCTGACGTAAGGGCCCTTCGTACCATGTTCACATCACGACTGAACCCAGCAGTCCTGCTCTCGGCGGCTCCACCCGGCGCCGCGGCACACCATGTCGTGGCCATGCCCGTCAGCCGGCCGTTGTCTGCCAAAGAGCAGGCCTGGTGGCTGGTGTTCATCGCCCTCCATGCGCCGCTTGGGCTGTGGATGCAGTCGCAGTCGATCGTGGTGTTCGTTCAGGGCACCTTCGCGATCCTGCTCGGGTGCTGGTGGGCGTTGGATGCGAGCCGCTCCGACCGGGTTGCGTACGTGGCCGCGTACATGGTGGGATCCGAGGTGCTGTGGCGAATGGTCACCGACGCATTGCCATGGGAGTCCGCGAAGTACGGCCTCGTTGTCGTGTTCTCAGCAGCACTCGTCAACCGGTTTGGCCTGAAGAGCCTGCTCGCGCCAGCCCTGTGCTTCGCGCTGCTGTTGCCCTCTGCCGCCATCACCATCAACGAGGCGATACCCTCGGCCCTCAGAGGGATGCTGAGCTTCAATCTGTCGGGCCCCTTGTCTCTCGCCGTCAGCGCAGCATTCTTTTCCCGCATCGAACTCTCGCCCGCCATGGTGTTGCGGGTGTTCCTGCTCCTCGTGGCTCCGGTTGTCGCCATCGGATCGATCGTGGTCTTCAACATCGTCACGGCGGAGCATCTGGAGTTCACGTTCGAATCCAATTTTGCGACCAGCGGCGGCTTCGGACCCAACCAGGTGTCCCTGGCGCTCGGCTTGGGCGCCCTGTCCTGCTTCTGGTGCCTGCTCGCCCGCGACGTTCGTTGGCCCGCTCGGACCGTCCTGTTTCTGCTGATGCTGTGGTTGGCCTCGCAGTGCGCCCTGACGTTCTCCCGCGGCGGCATGCTGGGCGCGTCGGTCTCGGCGGCAGTCGCCCTCGCCTTCCTGGTGCTCGACGCCGACGCACGCAAGAAGCTGGTCCTGGTGTTACCACTTCTCGTGACCCTCGGCTACTTCATCATTTGGCCTGCCCTGGTGAACTTCACGGGCGGCAATCTGGCGGTGCGCTACGGCGAGACCGGACTGAGCCGCCGCGATGAACTCGGCTCGGAAGACATCGACCTGTGGATGCGCAGCCCCGTGCTCGGCGTCGGGCCTGGGATGTCGCCCCGGCACCATCGGAATGGCGTCGCCTCTCACACCGAGTTCACCCGCCTGCTCGCGGAACACGGCTTCTTCGGGGCCGTCGCCATCGGGCTGCTGGTCAGCCTCGGTCTACGCAACATCTATCGCGCGCCGTCGCCGCACGCGAAGGCGCTGGTGGCATCCGCCTTCGCATGGAGCCTGCTGTTCATGGTGAACTCGGCCATGCGGACTGTAGCGCCCTCGTTCATGTACGGGTTGAGCTGCTGCGTGTTCGCCTATGCGGCGAAGGGATCCGCACGACGGATCGAGCGGGTTGAGGATCAGCCCTCACGGCGTCTCGTGCTGCGCCGACGCCAGTCGTCGGCCGCCTGAGGTATTGTCTTGCGTCATCGCTCTGGCCTTTTCACTGCGCTCCTGGTCGCCCCGGTTCTGTTCCTGCTCGTGCACCTGGCCCGTGTCGAGCGAACCGCCGCGACGGGCCGCACTGATCCCGCGGTTCCCGCGGTAGCCTCGCTCCGACCGTGGGCGACGGCCGCTTATAACAAAGTGTACTTCGCGTCGCCTACTGGCCGTCCCAGCAACATGGGTTCCAAGACGCAACCGCTTGATCTGGCCACTGCGTTGTCTGCGGATGGCCCTGTCCGTCCGGGAGACCTGCTGTGGCTGAGGGGCGGAACCTACGAGGGTAACTTCCGCAGCGAACTGGCCGGCACGGCCGACGCCCTCATCGTGGTGGCCCAGTTTCCGGGAGACCGCGCCATCCTCGATGGCGCCAGGGACTCGAATCTCGCCGTGCTGCGGGTGGATGGCTCGTACACGGTCTATTGGGGCTTCGAGGTGACGAATTCGACGCCGGACCAGGCAGGCCAGGTCAAAGGTACAGGCGTCGACGTGTTCGGGCCGTACACGAAGTTCATCAATCTCGTGGTGCACCATACCGGCAACGGCCTTGGGGTGTGGACTCCGGCACTCGAGGCCGAGCTCTACGGGAATCTGATCTTCGAGGTCGGGTGGGACGGCCAGGATCGCGGACACGGGCACTCGATCTACATCCAGAACAACGTGCTCACGAAGCACGTCGTCGACAACCTGTTGTTCGATGGTCGCAGCTTCGGCGTGCACGCCTACACGGAGGGCGGCGAGATCAACAACCTGTATTTTGAAGGCAACATCGCGTTCGACCACGGATCGCGGTCGACGGTCAGCGGCCCGAAGGCCAACTTCCTCGTGGGTGGACGCCGGGTGGCCAGACACCCAGTCTTGCTCGCCAATTACGGCTACTACCCGTGGACAAGCGTCGGACGGAACGCCGATCTCGGCTACCTCGACGGCTGCTCGGACGCCGTCGTCCGCGGCAACTACCTGGCCGGCGGCGTGTCCTTGGTCGTGACCAACTGCACCGACACGGCCGTGACCGACAACCAGTTCGTGGGCCAGATCGACACCGCGATGCGGCTTCGCTTTCCGGACAACGAGTACACTGGCGAACCTCCCACTACCGGACGGGCCTTCGTTCGACCGAACCGCTATGTCCGTGGACGCGGACACGTCGCGCTCTTCAACTGGGGCCGGCGGTGGAGCCCGCGCCTGGATCTCTCAAGCCTTGGCCTGCGCCCGGGTGAGGCATTTGAGATTCGCGACGTGCGCGACTATTTCGGACCGCCGTTGTTGAGCAGCACCTACGACGGAGAGGCGATCGCGCTGCCCCTCCACGAGATGGCGTCCGCGCAGACGCACGAGGGTGCATCGAACCTGGCGCCGGAGTTCGCGGCCTTTGTCGTGCTGCCACGTCGTGCGGACAACGCGCATGCCTTGCCTTGGGATGCCCAGTAGCGATGACGTCTACTGACGACGGCCCGAAGGCCTTCTCGACGGTGCGTCCCCGCGCGCTGTTGCGGGCCCTGGCGTACGGCGTCGCCCGCGCGGCTGGGCGCTCCTACGTGCAGTTGGCGCAGGCCGCGACCCGCAGTTACACCCTGTGTGATGCCGCCGAGGTGCCAGCGATCACGCCGTTTGTGTGGGAGTCGCACGTGCCGCGCATTCGCGGTGCGGCCCAATACACCGCCGAGCACACGATCACGCACTTCCTCAGGAGAAAGATGTTCGTCTTCAGGCCGGTCGTGGCGCATTGGCTCCACGACGCCACGCTGCTGGACGGGTCCGTCTATTGCCGGGGGTATCGGCACGACTTGCGCGCCTTCAACGCCCGCAAGCGCATCGGACTCAATCCCATGGGGCCCGCCGCCGAGATCGACGAGGCGGCGTTGGCGTCGACCTCCCTGGGGTCCACGTGGTGGGGGCACTGGCTCGAGGACGATCTCCCGCTCCAGTTGCTGGCCGAGCCATTCGCGCCTGCGGTCGGGCACCGCCGCGCGCTCTATCGGCACGAAGCTGCGTTTCGAGAAGCGCTCTCGGTCGTGGCGCCCGCGCGCTACGGGGCCGCGGTGTTTCGCAAGTTGCTGGTCATCGACGATGCCGGCCAGAATCCCGACAAGACCCGTCGCTACCACATGCTGCGTGCCCGCATCTCGCTGCTGCCCAAAGGACACGACCGTGTGTTTCTGAGCCGCGGGGCGTCCGGTGCGCGCCGGATCCTCGTCAACGAAGCCGACGTGCGAGCGCGCCTCGAGGCGCAGGGATTCACGACGGTCGACGTCGCCTCCAGCACCGCGCAACAACTCATGGCGGCCTGTAGCGGGGCCAGCGTGGTCGTAAGCGTCGAAGGGTCACATCTTGCGCCCCTGCTGTATCTGATGGCTGACTTCTCCACCATGGTCATCCTGAATCCGCCCCATCAGGTGCAGACCACGGTGGCCACGGTGGCGCTCTTCTGCAGTATCACCTCGGGGCTGTTCATCTGTGAGCCGTGCGGCGACTCCCGAACCGACTTCGCCGCTGACCCGGAGGAGCTGTTGCGTTTCATCGACGCCTGCGTCGACTTCTCCACCCGCACCCAAGCCGAAACCAGGCGATTCGTCGATCGCACGCTGCAACTTGCGGCGCATACCCAGCCTGGCGCTTGGCCTTCCGTAACCTCGGCACCTGCGGTGGTGTTGTGACGGCACCGAAACACCAGTGAACGACGCAACCCTTCGGCTCTACCACCGCATGCCGCCGCCGGTACGGTCGCTGGCCGCTGGCCTGCGCGGCCTGTACTTGCGGTCGTCGCGCTACGGCGGTACCAGTGCGAAGAC
>JANOFF010000202.1:0-47283 GCA_031413515.1 bacterium | reverse complement strand
AGCGTGCGCGGAACGGGTGACCTCGCGGGCCTCTCTGCGACATCGAATCCGATCCGCGTCGAGGCGGGCCTCGAACGCGTTTTGTGGGGCGATCTGCACGGCCACTCGCAGCTCTCGGATGGAACCGGCACGCCGGACCAGTACTACCGCTATGCGCGCGACGTGGCCGCGCTCGACGTGAGCGCCCTGACCGATCACGACCACTGGGGGATGGAAGCGCTGGACGCGCGGCCCGCTGCCTGGCAGTCGATCCGCGACAGTGTCGATCGATTCCATCAACCGGGCCGATTCGTCACGTTGCTCGGCTACGAGTGGACGAACTGGCTGCACGGACATCGCCACGTGCTGTATTTCGACGAGGTCCACAGCGGCGAAGTCCTGTCGAGCCTCGACCCGCGCTACCAGACTCCGGCCGACCTGTGGGAAGGGCTGCGCGGTCAGTCGGCCCTGACGTTCGCCCATCACTCGGCGGGAGGGCCGGTCTCGACGAACTGGCTGTTTCCGCCCGATCCCATCCTCGAGCCTGTGACCGAGATCGCGTCGGTGCACGGCAGCAGCGAGGCAGCGGATTCTCCGAAGCCGATCTACGACCCCGTGCCCGGCAACTACGTCCGCGACGCAGTCGGGGCGGGCTACCGGCTCGGCTTCATCGGCAGCGGCGACAGCCACGACGGCCATCCCGGGCTCGTGCAGCTCTCCGACCCGGGTGGCGCGGGCGGACTCGCCGCGATCCTGAGCGAGTCCCTGACGCGGGCGGACGTGCTCGAGGCGTTGCGGGCGCGTCGCGTCTACGCGACCAACGGACCGCGCATCTGGCTGCGCGTGCGGCTCGGCGAGCGGCCGATGGGCTCGCTGATCACGACGAGCGAGGGAGATCCCGACACGCAGAGCCTCGAGATCGACGTCGAGGCGAACGCGCCGATCGAGCGCATCGACCTGATCCGCTCGGGCCACGTCGCGACGATCGCCGGTGAGGGAAGCCTCGTGTTCCACGAGCGGCGCGAGATCCCGAGGCTCCAGCCGGGCGAATACCACTATGTGCGCGTCGTCCAGCTCGATGGCGGCGCGGCCTGGTCGAGCCCGATCTTCGCCCGCTGAGCGCGCCGCGCTCAGCCGCGTCGGCGCGAACTGAGGACCGGGGTGGTGCCGAAGAAGTAGGCGCTCACCTTCTCGGAGCCACGGTTGTGCCAGAAATGCGGCGTCTTGGTCTTGAAATGCAACGTGTCACCGGGCCCGAGGTCGTATTCTTCATCGCCGACCGTCACGTGCAGCCGACCGACGTCGACCAGGATCACGACCTCGCCGTGATACGACAGCGCGGGAGAATCCGGTGCGGCCCGGGATCCGTGATCCGGTGGATGGGTGACCCGCCAGACGTTGATGTCGGCGTGATCGATGCCACCGGCCACGCGCTCGAGCACTGCGCCGGGACGGGTCGACAGTTCATCGCGGTCCTCGGCGCGCAGCATCGCGGCCACGCGCGGTGTGGCATCCACATCGCCGAACAACTCGTGGGGCTGGCGCCCGAGCCCGTGGGCCAGCTTGAGCAGCACGGAGATCGTGGGAACCGTCTGCAGGTTCTCGATCTTGTGGACCGTGCTCGCCGACACGCCCGAGCGTTCCGAAACAGCCTGCAGGGTCAGGCCGGCGTCGAGCCGCCAGCGCTTCACCCGGTCGGCAATACCCTTGAGTTCGTCGGCCACGCCTGGACCCCGTTCGTCGTTGCGGCTCGCTTCTCGACACGCCCGGTCGCTCGATGAACCGCTGGATACAGATCCACGGTCGCTCGATCGGTACTCTACACGAGAGTGATGACCTCGAAGTTCGAGCCGCCGACACCCCGCGTCAGCATCCTGCTGCCGGTCCGTGACGCGGCCGCCACCCTGCCCGTCTGTTTTCGCAGTCTCACACGACAGACCGAAGAGCGTTGGGAATGCGTGGTCGTCGACGACATCCGCCGCGATGCCTTCGTCGAGTGTCCGATCGTGGTCAGCGTGGCGGGCGCGGGACCGCGTGGGCAGATCTGTCAGGCACTCGTCGCGATGGGCTTTCGTGAACTCGACGACTTCGTCTGTGGCGCCCGAGTCGCGTCCCTTCACATTCGTCGCGTCGGCCGGCCGGTGCGTTTCAGCCAGCGATGGCGCAGAGCAACCGCCGACCCGGCTGGTACGAGCCCGGTCGACATCGCGGCGTGCCGCGTGCGCGCACTGGGACTTCGGCACACGCGTTGCATTTCCACTCGGACGAGCGCCCGATCGAGCGGGCCCCGGCGAGGCCCCCGAGGCGGCTGTCGCGAGGAGAATTCCGATGAGCGCAACCGTCGTCCCGCTGATCCCGCGATTCGATCCGAACGGTCCCGGCGCAGAGCGCCACTATGACGGCGTGGTCGCGCGGCTCAATCGGCTCGCGGCCCTCCGCCGACGCAGTGAACGCGAGTACGTCGAACTCGAGCGCCAGTTCGTCGACGACGAACTGAGGGTGGCCAGCGGGTCCCGGCGTGGCGAGCGCCTGACCCCGCGAGGTCGCAAGCAGCGGCTCGAACAGCTGCTCGAGTGTTCGGCGACCCGGAAGCAGCAGGACGAAGAATGGCAGCACCTGAACGGGCTGCTCGACCGCATGAATCGGCGCCTCGATCTCTGGGCGCGCGAGAACCTCGGTCTCGGCACCGGCGAGTAGCGCAGGGTCGCCGAGACCCGCTCGGTCCCGTTCCACCGCGCTCAGAACTCCGCGTTCCCCGGCACCCGCGGAAACGGGATCACGTCGCGGATGTTCGCCATGCCCGTCATGAACTGCACGAGCCGCTCGAAGCCGAGGCCGAAGCCCGCGTGGGGGACCGAGCCGTGGCGGCGCAGGTCGAGATACCACCAGTAGCGGTCCTCGGGCAGGCCGTTCTCGGCGAGGCGTCGCTTCAGCACGTCGAGCCGATGCTCGCGCTGCGAGCCCCCGATGATCTCGCCGATCCGCGGCACCAGCACGTCCATGGCCCGCACCGTGCGCTCGTCGTCGTTCAGGTACATGTAGAACGCCTTGATGCCGCGCGGATAGTCGGTGACGATCAACGGCTTGCCGAAGTGTTCCTCGGTGAGGAATCGCTCGTGCTCGCTCTGCAGATCGATCCCCCAGCGCACGGGAAACTCGAAGGCCCGCCCCGAGGCCTCGAGGATCGAGACCGCGTCGTCGTAGCGGATCCGCTCGAAGGGCTCGTCGATCACGTGGGCGATCGTCGACAGGACCTTGTCGTCGATCCGCTCGTCGAAGAACGCCAGATCATCCGCGCAGTCTTCGCGTACCCGGCTGAAGACCTGCTTGAGGAACGCCTCTGCCAGCTCGGCGAGCCCATCGAGTTCGCAGAAGGCCGCCTCGGGCTCGACCATCCAGAACTCGGCGAGATGCCGACTGGTATTCGAGTTCTCCGCCCGGAACGTCGGCCCGAAGGTGTAGACCCGCGACATCGAGAGCGCGCCGATCTCGGCCTCGAGCTGCCCCGAGACCGTGAGGAAGGTGGGCGCGCCGAAGAAATCCTGCGCATGGTCGACGCGTCCGTCCGGACCGCGCGGCGGCGCATCGGGATCGAGCGTCGACACGCGGAACATCTCACCCGCCCCCTCGGCATCGGACAGCGTGATGACCGGGGAGTGCAGCTGGATGAAGCCGCGCTCGTGGAAGAACCCGTGGATCGCGCGCGACGCCGCGTCGCGCACCCGCAGCACCGCGCCGATCGTGTTCGTGCGCGGGCGCAGATGCGCGATCGTGCGCAGGAACTCGAAGCTGTGGCGCTTCTTCTGCAGCGGATAATCGTCGCCGACGCCGCCGACCAGCCGCACCTGCCGTGCGTGGATCTCGAAGCGCTGCCCCTTGCCCGGCGAGTCGACGAGCTGCCCTGTCACCTCCACCGCGCAGCCCGTGCCGAGGCCCCGCACGTCGGTCTCGAAGCCTTCGCAATCGGGTCCGGCCACGACCTGGATGCCCGCGAAGCACGAGCCATCGTGGACTTCGAGGAACGACAACTCCTTGCCGTGGCGCGCGGTGCGGAGCCAGCCACGCACGCTCACGTCGACACCACTCGTTTCGCGCGCGAGCAACTCGCGAATCGACTCAGACATGCTTCGGACCCGCGTCGATCCCGTCGGATTCGCGCCCGTCCACACCGCTTGCCACCGTGTTCACGTCTCGTCCCCCCGGCCGACCCCGCGACCCGCGCAGAGTAACGTCGCCGGGGCGCGGCCGGAATGGCCTCGACGCGTGGGACGGGCCGCTATGCTGGCCGACCGCTCGATTCCCCGACCCCTTCGCTCCCACCGGCACGAACCCATGACGATCAACTGGTTCCCCGGACACATGAACAAGGCGCGCCGCGAACTGGCGACCGCCATTGCGAAGGTCGACGTCGTGATCGAGGTGCTCGACGCGCGGTTGCCCGGTTCGAGCCGGAATCCGATGCTCGAAGAGCTGCGGGGCGACAAGCCCTGTCTCACGCTGCTGAACAAGAGCGATCTGGCCGATCCGGTGCGGACCGAGGCATGGCTCGCCCACATTGCGCGCGAGCGGGCGACCGCGACGTTGGCCGTCAAAGCCGAGGATCACCACAGCGTGAAGGGGGTGCCGGGGCGCTGTCGCAGCCTGGCGCCGCATCGCCACGGCCCCGGCAAGACGGTGCGCTGCATCATCGTCGGCATCCCGAACGTCGGGAAGTCCACGCTGATCAACACGCTGATGGGTCGGCGCATCGCCAAGGTCGCCGACCGACCCGCGGTGACCCAGCACCAGCAGCGCTTCCAGCTCGACGAGCGCGTGAGCCTGTCCGACACGCCGGGCGTGCTGTGGCCGAAGCTCGCCGACCAGCGCGGCGCGTACCGGCTCGCCGCCTCGGGCGCGATCCGCGACACCGCCTTCGAGCTGATCGACGTGGCCGCCTTCGCGGCGAAGTTCCTGGCCGCCGACTATCCGGCCGCCCTCGCGGCGCGCTACGGACTCGCCGAGCTGCCCTCCGATCCGATGGCGATCCTCGACGCGATCGGGCGGCGGCGCGGATTCCTGCAGCGCGGCAATCGGGTCGATCTCGACCGTGCCTCCGAAACCCTGCTGCGTGAACTGCGGGGCGGCGAGATCGGGCGCATCAGCTTCGAATCCCCTGACGAGCCGGCACTCGACGCGGACGCTCCGGAAGGCATGCGCCACACGAGCGACGACTGACCCGAGGCTCGGCGCGGGCCGTGTCCGATGCCGACTCGCTCGTCAGTAGCCGCGCGCGACCTTCTCGGCCTGTTCGAGTTCTTCGAGCAGAGCGAGATAGGCGGCGTGGCGCGCCGCCGGGATCCTGCCCGATTCGACGGCCGCGATCACCGAACAGCCGGGTTCGACGCGATGCCGACAGTCGCGGTAATGGCATCCGGCCTCGAGGGCGGCCTCGAATCCGGGGAAGAAGCGCGCGAGATCCAGACTCGTCACCGTGACCGGACCAAAGTCGCGAAAGCCCGGCGTATCGATCCACTCGCCGCCGCCCGGCAGGCTGTGCAGAGTCGCGTTCGACGTGATGTGGCGCCCGAGTCCGCTGACCGGATTGATCTCGCCGACGGCGAGCGATGGATCGCCGACGAGCGCGTTCACCAGCGAACTCTTGCCCACGCCCGAGACACCCACGAAGACCCCGCGGAGCCCGCGCGCGAGGTGATCCGACAGTGCGGCGAGCCCGGTGCCGCGACCCGCCGAGACTTCGAAGACCGGCTCGACATCGGGGAAGTCGGCGCGCATCCGCGAGGCCAGCTCCGCCGCACCGGGCAGGTCGGACTTGTTGATCACGAGCAGGGGCGCGATCCCCGCCGCGCGCGCGCCGACCAGCGCGCGGTCGACGAATGCGTCCGGGGTGTGGGGGATCGGTGCCAGCACGATTCCCACCACGTCGAGGTTGGCGGCCACCGAGCGCGTGCGGCCGCGGCGATCCCGACGGCGCAGCACGCGCTCGGACTCGAGGACCACCGGCCCGCCGGATTCCAGTCGCACGCGATCGCCGACGAGCAGGCTGCAATCGCGCGGGACCGCGAGTCGGCTGCGTGTTCCGTCGGGGGCACGCACCACGACCTCGACACCGTAATGTGCCACGACCAGGCGCACGTCTTCAGCGGCTCCGGAGCCGGACGAAGCGCCGCTCGCTGCTGCGGGATGCGGACGACGGGTCAAACGGAACGCTGCCCCGGTCGGGGCACGCTCAGACACTCGGGTGTGACGGAAGTGACAAGACGGACGGGTGTGGCGGGGCGAATCTGCATCGCGGGGCAGGCTAGCAGCCCGTTCCGGCTGTCGCCTCGGATCCGCCCGTCCAGGCGGGTCTCGAACAGGACCCGGCAACCGTGCAGAAGTCGCTCAACGCATCGCGCCGCACGTCCGATCGTATCGGGCGATGACGTTCTCCACGAATTCGACAGCACCGATCATGCGACCGGGGGCCGGGATCACTCTCGCCTGCCTCGCTCAACTTCTCTTCTTGTCGCTCTCTCTCGCGCCGCAGGTCGCGACGGCATCGACCGACCCGGCCGCGGAGTCGGCTTCGGTGGTCGTGGTTCCGGCCCAGACTCAGCCGGAGCTCTCGGCCCTCGCAGCGGGCTTCGCGCTGTGGGTCGAGAGTCGTCTCACTGAATCGGGCGTGGCGGTGCGCAGCGGCCGCGAAGTGCGCAGCGCTTTCGGGGGAGCGGCCGGTCAAACCGCCGCTGCCGCGAAGAGCACGCGCGAGATCCTGGCGATTGCCGAGCAGCTCGGCATCGAGCGCGTGGTGCTGATCGACCTCGCGCTCGAAGATGGTCGCGTCGACGTGCTGCTCCGCGTCCACCGCGCGACGGGCGGTCAGCTCGACGGCGCCGGGCGTGCGGTCGGTCCCGCCAGCTCCATGTCGAAGAGCGCGTTGACGGCCCTCGAACGGATCATCCCGACACTCGGACTCGCCACACCGAAGGCGCCGATCTCCGCGCCCTTCACGCTCGGGTCGCTGTCGCACCGCGCGGACGCCCTCGCGTCGCTCGATCGCGGCGCGCTGGCACGCGCGTGGCTCGCGATCCGTGACGACGCCACGCCGGACGGCGGACGGATCCGCGACGAGATCGAGCGAGCCGCTGCCGACCCCGCGTTGCCGCGGCTCGAACAGGCAAGATTGCAGGCCGCCCGCGGCGAGGCCGAGATCGCCTGGCGATCGATCCTGCGCGAGGCCTCCGAGCAGCTCTATCACGAGAAGCCCGATGTCGACGTGCTGATCGTGGCCGGCGAGATCCATCTGGCCCGCGGCAAGCCCCACGAAGCACGCGCCTATTTCGAGCGCGCGGTCGCCGCTGCGCCCGAACGCTTCGAACCGCTCCTCGGCCTTGGCCAGGCTCTGTCCGGCGCACAGGACCCGGGTGGTGCGCAGGCCGCGTTCGATCGGGCACGCAGTCTCTCGCAGGATCCGAGCGGCGTGGCCGAGCTGATGACGCGCATCCCCGAACTCGATCCCGCGTCCCGCGCAGCCGCCCATCTGGTGGCGGCCGAGAAGACGCAGAGCGATCTCGACCTCACCGCCTCGATGACCCACTGGAAGGAGGCGATCGCGCTCGATCCGCTCGTCGCGCCCGTCGCCCTCGAGCGCGCGGGCCAGCTGCAACTGACGCTCGGTGAGCACGCCGGCGCGCTCGAGAGCTACCGCGGTGCCATCGCGGTGGCACCGCCGACCGCCGGGCTGTTGCGCGGAGAGGCCCAGGCCCTGATCGGCCTGCGCGACACCGCGGGCGCAGAGCTCTCGTACAAGAGGGCCCTCGAGATCGATCGCGAAGACGCGACGACGCTCGGCGAACTCGGCGCCCTGTACGGCGAGACGAGTCGGCTCGCAGAAGCGCGCCAGCTGCTCGAGAAAGTCGTGACGCTCGCCCCCGTCGACTCGGGCGCACACCGCACCCTCGCGCGCGTGCTGCACCAGCAGGGCGAACTCGAATCGGCGATCTCGCATCTCGAGGTCGCCGAGCATCACGGCGGGGCCACGACCGCCGGGCTGCGCGAGCTGGCCGCCATCCAGCGCGAACTGTCCCGCCCGGCCGACGCAGAGGCCACCCTCGAACGCGCCGTTCGGGGAGACCCGACGGCCGTCGTGCTGCGCAGGGATCTCGCGGCGCTCTATGGAGAGCAGCAGCGGGGCGAAGACGCTGCGCGCCAGCTTCAGATCGTCGAGATGCTCGGGGGGACCGAGGCCCTCGTCGCTCCCCGCGCGAGCACCGAGCCACCGGCCGCACCGAGCAGCCCGGAAGGCCAGCTGCAGTATCTCGATGCCCTGGTGTCGAGCTTCGGCATCGCGCCGACCGGTCACGATCGCGCGGTGTTGCTACCCGCCCGCCATGCGATGCGTTGGAAGAGCCGCGTGCTCGATTGGTTGATGCCGCGCACGGTGGACGTCGCAGCCCTCGAGGCCGGTCTCGCCCGGGCCATCGACCCGCTCTACGACCGGATGAAGGACCCGCTGTTCGACGAGTGGATGATCCACACCCGCGACCAGCTCGTGCTGTTCGAGGATCCGGTGTCGCTGGACGCCGCAGCGGTCGCGGCGCTGAACACCCGTCTCGACACGAGTGTCGTATTCGTCGCCGTAGTGGAACGCGGCGATCTGCTGACGCGCTCCCGCTGCGATTCACCCGATCAGCTGCACGTCGAAGTCCGACGCCTGTCCGGTCAGAACCCCGAGACGGTGCAGATCCTCACCAATGAGGCGTGCGTGGCCGACGCCGAAGCGTCCCTGACCGACTGGAACTACAAGGCCGCCGGCGTCTGGCTCGTGATCGTCTCGCTGCTCGCGCGTCCGCTGATCCGCGGCTACGGGAAGATCGACGTCCGGGTCAAACTGCCGAAAGACACGCGCGCGCTCTTCAGCATCTCGCTCACCCGCCGGCCACGCAAAGTCGACTCGAAGTCGGTCGCCAACAAGGGCGACGCGGTCGGACAGTTCAACCAGAAACTACGAGCTCTCGGCCGCAAGGAACGTCCGCTGAAGCGCGGCGGCCGGATGGAATTCAACTGGGTGGCCGCCCGCAAGGCTCCCTACTACGTCACGCTCCACGGCCCGCTGTACCACTCGGTCTCCGAGCAGCTGATCGGCGACTTCCTCGAGGAGAGGACGGTCGCCGTGACCCGCGGACGCACCGGCGAAGTGCGCTTCGATCTCGAACCGAAGGACTGCGCGGTCGAGGTGATGGTCTACTACGGCAAGGACGTGTTGAATGGTGCTCAGGTGGCGCGGCGCGGCGATCGGACTTCGGTCCGCTTCACGAGCAAAGGCAGCGCCTTCCTGTATCTGCCCAAGGGCAATCACACGCTGGTGGTCGGTGCGCGCGATCGCGCCACCGAACGCGACATCAAGATCGACAGCTTCGACGCCATGCCGCTCACGATCGACCTCGCCAACGAGGAGGGCCTCCTCTTCAAGGACTGCATCGAAGCGGTCGGACCCTTCCTCGAAGGCAACTTCGAAATGACCGCTGTCGCGCTGCGTGCCGCGGGGCAGGACCCGCTCGCGACCCGCATGCAGGCGCGCGCCCATGAGCTTCGCGGCGACGCCAAGGCGGCGTCGAAGCTGCTCGAACAGCTCGGCGAAGTCACCGCCGCAGCCGACATCCTCGCCCGCAGCGGCAGCTCGGGCTCTGCGGCCCTCTATGAAGAGGCCGGCGAGTTCGCCCGAGCGGCCGAAGTCCACCAGAAGTCCGGTGATGTCCAGGCCGCGGCCCGTGCCTGGGAGGCCGCCTTCGAATTCGAGAACGCGATCGAGTGCTACCGGCAGCTCGGCGACGTCGGCAAGGTGCTCACCCTGCTCGAGCGCAGTGGCGAGTTCTTCGAAGCCGGGCGGATGTCGATCGAACAGGGCGAAGTCGGACGCGCGATCCAGAACCTGCAACAGGTCGACTCGCGGCACCCGCAGTACGGCGACTCCTGCCGCATGCTCGGCGAGATCCTCGCCGAACAGGGCAACCGCGACTTCGCGCTCGAGAAGTTCGACGAGGCCCGCGAAGTGAGCGGACTCGACTCGCTGCCCCTCGAACTGCGCGAACGCTACGGCCGCATGCTCGAAGACGTCAATCGTCTCGCCGACGCGATCGAGGTGCTGTCCTCGGTACGTCGCGAGGACATCAACTTTCGCGGCGTCGATCGGCGCATCACCGAACTGAAGCAGCGATTGACCGCGGCCGAGAGCGAGCGCACCCGCGTCTCCAGTCAGCCCGCTGCAACCGGCCAGACCGGCCCGACGGTGGCCGTCCCGCAGTCACAGACCTCGATCGACGCCCGCTACGAACTGCTGGGACAGATCGGCGCCGGCGGCATGGGGGTCGTCTACAAGGCGAAGGACAAGCAGCTCGGTCGGATGGTGGCGCTGAAGCGACTGCCCGAGAACCTCTCGCAGCATCCGGCCGCCGTGAAGTTCTTCGAGCGCGAAGCGCGCTCGGCGGCGGCCCTCAACCACCCGAACATCGTGACCGTCTACGACGCCGGCATGGCGGGTGGTCAGTACTTCATCACCATGGAACTGCTGCAGGGCTCGCCGCTCGACGCGGTGATCAAGAAGCACGGTGCGCTGCCCCCGATGGTGGTCGCCCAGCTCGGTATCCAGATCGCGACCGGCCTGCACTTCGCACACCGCAACAAGATCATCCACCGCGACATCAAGCCCGCGAACCTCTTCTTGACCAAGGAGAAGATCGTCAAGATCATGGACTTCGGCTTGGCGAAGATGGTCGAGGAGGCGCGCAAGGGCGCCACGGTGATCGGGGGCACGCCCTTCTATCTCGCTCCCGAGCAGGCGGCGGGAGGCGAGATCGATCACCGTGCAGATCTGTACTCGCTCGGCATCACGCTGTACCAGCTGGCCAGCGGCAGCCTGCCCTTCACCGAAGGCGACGTCGCCCACCACCACCGCCAGACGCCGCCCCCCGACCCGCGAGAATTCAACGCCTCGCTGCCGGCGCCGATGGCCGAGCTGATCCTGCGGCTGATCGAGAAGGATCCGGCGAATCGGTTGCAGAAGGCGGCGGACGTGGTGCGGGTCCTGCAGGCGTACATCGATCGGAATGCCAAGACCAAGGTGACCTGAAGCCCGGTGCAACGCGACGGGCGTGCTGCAGCCGGTGGGGGATGGGTCGGTTCTGTCGAAGCCCACTCCTACACCGACCCTTCCCCCACCGGCTGTGCGGACGTCGTGCTTCGCGTTCGAGTTGGCGATCCGGTCGGCGAGGCGGCGGTCGACGTGGGTACGGAACAAAGCCGTCATGAACGTGAGGCGGCGTCCAGTCGCAGGAAGGATCTCGGCGGAAAGCCGGCCAGGAGCCGGATCCACCAGGGAAGCCCGTAGTCCTGCGAGATCCGCGCGTGTTCTGCCCCTGCGACCGGCACCGCTCGATACGCAAGGCGCTGGCCCGCGCGAGTGACCTCGATGTCCGGATTCTCGACGGCCCGGTCGTACCAGCCACGGGGCCAATGGTTGGTCGAAACGTACAGGCGACCATCGCTCTCCACGCCCGCCACGACCGTATCTTCGGCTCCGTCGGCACCCGATGTCGTGATCACCAGCCAGCTCTCATCGATGCCGACGCCACTATCGGCTTGCCTCTTCCCCATCGTCACGACCAGCAACTCGAACGCGACGACGATCCCAACGTAGGCCACGAGAGCGATCGGGAGCCATTTGAACGCCTTCATTATTTCGCATTCTCCCGCAACGCGGAACCGGGTGATCCGGACGCCGCCGGCCTGGCGGGCAGGCGGATCCTGCCCGTTCGGGACAACCCGCGCCAGATCCTGGGGCGGCGCGTCCCACGCGATCCGATCTCGCGCTCGTCACGACCGGCACGCCCCGGCGCGGGGTTTGCAGTCTCCAGGCGGAGCGAGTGCATCGGCGCGAATCACGGCCGGCCAATCCGGCCGCTCATCCGACGGGAGGTTGTCCATGTCCGAACTGGTCTCGCTCAAGATCGACGACGAACTCTGGGAGCACGTCTTCGTGCCGTCACCCCTCGTGCTGATCGGCTCCCTCGAGAACGACGGCAGCTACGACTTCGCGCCGAAGCATCGCGTCTTCGCGCTGCCCGCCCACTTCGGCTTCGTGTGCCGACCGAACCATGCCACCTGGCGCAACACGGTTCGCGAGCGTGCGTTCACGGTGAGTTGGCCGGGGCCACGGCAGATCGCGATGACGAGCGCGGCCGCCAGTCCGCGCTGCGAAGACGGCGAGAAGAAGGCGCTGCGCGCCTTGCCGAAGATCCCTGCCCAGCGGGTCGAAGGCATGCTGGTGGCGGGATGCCGTCTCTATCTCGAGTGCGAGCTGGATCGTGTCGTCGAGGGCTTCGGCGAGGAGGGCCTGCTGATCGGGCGCATCGTCGCCGCCTGCGCGGACCGGACCGCCCTGCGCGGCGGCGAAGTCCGTGATGGCCAACTGGTTCACGAGCAGCCGCTGCTCGCCTACCTGCACCCGAGCCAGTTCGCCGTGATCGAACACAGCACCGGCTTCCCCTTCCCGAAAGGCTTCGAGCGCAAGTAGCGGGTGACGTCAGCTCAGCCGGCGGCTTGGATGATCGACTGGTACTCGGTGTAGGGCGCGATGCCTTCCGGCCCGCACTCGCGGCCGATGCCGCTCTTCTTGAATCCGCCGAACGGGCTGTTCATGTCGACCAGCATCGCCGTGTTCACGGTGATCGTGCCGGTGCGGATCTTCGCCGCGACTTCGACGCCGTGTGCGGTATCGCCGCACCAGACGCCGCCGCCGAGCCCGAAGTCCGAGTCGTTCGCGATCGCGATCGCCTGCTCTTCGCCGTCGTAGGGGATCACGACGAGCACCGGGCCGAAGATCTCCTCGCGCGCGATCGTCATCTGGTTGCTCACGTCGTAGAACAGCGTCGGATCGATGAACCAGCCTTTGCCCTGCGGTGCGCCGCCGCCCGTCGCCACCTTGGCCCCGGCCGTCTTTCCTGCAGCGAGGTAGCCGAGGATCTTGTCGCGCTGGCGCTTCGCGACGACCGGCCCGATCTGCGTGGCCGGATCGAGCGAGTTGCCCACCTTCATCGCCGCCATGCCGGCCGCCATCGCGTCCACGACTTCTTTGTAGCGGCTGCGCGGCGCCAGGAAGCGCGTCTGCGCCGCACAGGCCTGGCCATTGTTGAGGAGACCCGCGCCGAGCATCTGCGGCACGGCCGCCGCGAGGTTCACGTCTTCGAGCACGATCCCGGCGCTCTTGCCACCGAGTTCGAGCGTGCAGCGCTTGATCTGCTCGCCACACAACGCGCCGATGCGCGACCCGGTCGCGGTGCTGCCCGTGAAACTCACCTTGTCCACACCGGGGTGCTTCACCAGGTACTCGCTCGTCGCGCGTCCGGCGCTGAGCACGTTGAGGACACCGGGCGGCAGGCCCGCCTCCTGCGCGGCGTCCATCAGCAGGTACGGGTCGAGGCCGGTCTCGGGCGCGGCCTTGACGATCACCGTGCAGCCCGCCGCGAGCGCCGGGCCGAGCTTCATCGCGATCACGTAGAGCGGCACGTTCCACGGCACGATCGCCGCGCAAACACCGACGGGCACGCGGCGAACGCGCACCGGCTGGCCCATCAGGCCCCGGCGGGTCTCGTCGAAATTGAAGCTGCGCGCGAAGCCCGCGTTGATGTCGAGCACCATCGTCGACGACAGCACCTGCACGCCGAGCGAAATCGAGATCGGGCAGCCGTTCTCGGACGAGATCGTGCTCGCGAGGTCCTCGCCGCGCTTCTTCAGCGCCTCGGACAGCCGGTTGATCCCGTTCGCGCGCTCTTCGGGGCTCCAGTGCGGGAACGGGCCCTTGTCGAACGCCTCGCGTGCAGCGGCGACGGCGCGGTCCACGTCGGCCGGCGTGGCGTCGGGCACGCGGCCGATCACCTCCTCGGTGTTCGGAGAGACGACGTCGATGCGGCTCTTCGTGCTGGAGTCGATCAGCTTGCCGCCGACGAAGATCTGACTGTGCTCCTGCATGGGTGCTCCTTCGCTGTATCCGCAGGGGTATAGCGCGGGTCGGAGCGGCGGGCCGCTGCGCAATCGATGATCCGGCATGACCGCCGTCCAGACGGGCGACGCGACGATCACGCATCAGGCCGAAGGCGCATTGGGGTTAGAGAGATCCGGATCGGCACTTCGGCCTGCGTCTCGCATCGAGTCGTGTCGCTCGCATTGCCGCTATCGTCGCCGCGCATGTGGTCGCGGATCCCCCTCGGCGTGCGTTTCATGTTGGGGACCGCGCTCGCGTTCAGCTTGATGAGTGCGCTCGTGAAGCACGCCGGCACGCGTCTGTCTTCGCAGGAGCTGGTGTTCGCGCGCTCGGTCGTCGCACTCGTGATGTCTGTCGCGATGATGCGGCGCGCCGGGGTCGCCACGCTGGGCAACCGGCGCTGGCTGCTGTTCGCACGCGGCCTCTGGGGCTACGCGGCGCTCTCGTGTGGCTTCTATGCGGTGACGGTGCTGCCCCTCGCCGAGGCCACCATGATCCAGTACCTGCATCCGGTCTTCACGGCGCTGCTGGCCGCCGTGGTGCTCGGCGAACGCGCCGATCGCTCGCTGGCCGCCTCGGTGTTCTTCGGGACCGCGGGCGTGCTTCTGGTGACGTGGCCCGCCTTTCTGTTCGATCGGTTCGATTGGTTCGACTCGGGCGCCGCGGCGCTCGAGCCTCTGAACGCGGCCGCGACGCTCGATCCCCTCGGCGTCGCCGCGGCGCTCGCGGGCGCGCTCCTCACCGCCGTCGCCTATGTGGGCGTGCGAGAACTCTCGCGCACCGAGCAGCCGCTGGTGATCGTGCTGTGGTTCCCGCTGGTGTCGCTGCCGGCGTCGCTGCCCACGACGATCGCCCAGGGAGTCTGGCCCGAAGGCTCGGAGTGGCTCGTGCTGCTCGGCGTCGGTGTGCTCGCCCAGATCGGACAGGTGTGCCTGACACGCGGACTCGCGCTCGAACCCGCCGGCCGCGCGATGGCCATCTCGTACGTGCAGATCGCGTTCGCGACACTCTGGGGCGTCCTCTTCTTCGGCGAGATCCCGGGCCTGCCGACGCTGCTCGGATCGCTGCTCGTGATTCTCGGCACCGCGATCGGCGCCCGCGCGATCTTCCGCCAGCGGGATGGGTAGAGCCGCAGACGCAGTAGGACTTCGGCGGGCGGCTCGGCTGATCCCCAGTGCGCGACCGGTGTGCACCGCGGCCAAAAATGAGCAGCTGTGTCGAGAAGCGCGATGGCGCGCGGCACCTCGCGCAGGACAAAGGTCAGCGGAGGTCGAAATCGATCGAAGACAGGCTATTCGGCAGCGAACTCTCGCCGCCACCGGTCAAAATCCCGAGCTCCATGCAGGAATGCGATCACGGTCACCTGGCCTGATCCGACCCGATAGATGAGTCGATATCGGAACAGGAATATTTCGCGGATCGTTGCGCGACCGATCTCCGGAACGATCCGGCCTCGCTCGGCGAGAGTCGCGAGAGACCCGGCACTCTCGAGGGCAGCTCGCGCCACAGACGCGGCCCCTTGGATCGAGTCGGCAGCGATGAACGCAAGAACTTCATCAAGCGCCGCCAGGGCTGAACTCGACCAGACTACTCGGCGCCGAGAGTCCATTTGCGCTCGAGTTCTTGAACGACCTTCTCATGCGGGATGACCCGTCCGGCATCTGCGTCGGCCAGACCGAGTTCGATCTGTTGAACCACGTATAGATGGTAAAGGACATCCTCGAGACTGCAGTCGTCGGGGAGGCGATCGAGCAGGGCTCGGACGGCTTCTTTGGTCTGCATGGAACTCATCCTAGCAAGGCCGCTGGTTCGAGCCTCTCTCGAGTCGGCCGGGGCAAGGGAGATCGAGAGCGGCCACCACCTCGTCTCTGAATCAACCCGGCCATACGCGGAGATCGCGGAAACCGTTCGCATGACGCGTGCAGTGCCAGAGTCGGCTGTCGAGCACGCGACTGGTGACGGGTACCTCGACTCGGCCCCCACCCAGTGGCGGACCCGATCCGTCCGGACCTGACGTGGGTCCGTGCAGCCGGTCCGCGTTGTACTTCTCCGCTCGACGGGCCCCAGGCAGGTCAGCGGGGCGTGAGCGCGCGCAGCAGCCAGATCTCGGCGTGGCCGCGCGGGTAGTCGTCGAGCCGGAACAACTCACGGAAGCCGAGCTTCTCGTAGAAGCGCGGCGCCTGGAAGCTGTGCGTCGCCAGCAACAGCTGTGTGCAGCCGCGCGCCTCGGCCTCGGCCTCGGCGATGGCGCCCAGTACAAGTTCGCGGCCGAGACCGCGACGGCGCAGCGGCTCGTCGACCCAGACCTGCTTGAGTTCGCAGGTGCCACCCCACGTGTGACCGAGCGCAGCGGCCACGATGCGGCCGTCGTTGTCGCGCACGGTGAGCGCGAGCCCGCGCCCATCCGCAACGCCGGTCGAGCGCACGTTGAATTCGTAGATGCGGTCCTCGAGTTCATCGGCGAGCGCGAGCGTCGAGTCCTCGGAGCGAATCACGTGCTCAGCCATCGCGCTCTCCGTTCGCATGCCGTTCTCATCGCCCCACCGGCGACGCGCCGACCGCACACTAACACTCGCGCCGTGGTCTCCGACGCAGACGCGCCACAGACGACGAGGATCTCGACCTTGCGCGGGATCTTGACCCTCTGCTCTTCGCTGAAGGGACTGTTCTTCGTGGCTTCCTTCCTCTCCGAAGCCTTCCTCTCAGGCTTCAGGTGGCCGAGCATCCCCAGGCCGCTCACTGCCAATTCGAGGTTGAAGACGAGTCGTCGCTACAGATCCCCTCTCCCTTCCCTCGCGCCGCCCCACGATCGTGCTGAGGGGCTGACGTCGGGAAGCAATTCGACCCGCGCCTCGGCGAGGAGTTGCTCGACGCATGCTGCCTTGGCGCCCGAGTAGGCGACCAGGTTGCTCGCGCCCGCACTCACGGCTGCAAGCTTGGCAGTTGCGTAGCGCTCACGGGCGTCGACCGACGTGCGCAGGTATTGCCGCAGCAGGAGATTGTTGCGCCAGTGATCGCCGTCGAACTGCACGACGTGGACATTGAAGCAAGTGGCCCCGCGAGCCGTGAAGTACCAGCGGCCTCGAACACCAGCCTCGCCGTGACCGGTGTAGCCGCACTGCGCGAGTGCCGCGAGCGTGCCTGCGGACGGAGGGAATCGCAGGCACCCGACTTGAATGTCGAGAATCGACTTCGACAGCAGCCCCTCGACGGCAGTGCTGCCGATGTGTTCGATCTGGCGCGGTGGCAGGGAAAGCGCATCAGCGACGCGAGAACACTCAGCGGACGCAAGTCTCGGCCACGAATCATCCCAAGGAGCAAAGTTGGATCGACTCGTCGAGCACGGTGGCTCCTGTGCCGGGTCACGGATGGACGTTCAGATGCACCAGCCAGTGCTGACCTTGTTCGCCGAAGCCACAGGAGCTGAATGAATGGAGGCTACCCGACCCCGGAACGCCCGGCTGGCTGGCGTCAGCCTATAGATGGGAATTGGTCACGGTTGCTTGTTAGCTGGCGAGCGTTCTACTGGCCGAGCAACGCGGAGCCAACCACGAGAGAGCGAGCTTCGTCGCGTGCCGCAGCCGAATCTCGGCAGAAGGCAACGAAGGCCGTATTGACGCTCCAGGCACCAGGTTCGAGCGCATCGAAGCGAGATCGTTGGTTCGGCGACATTTCAAATGGATCGCTCGCGATGAGTTCCAGTTGGACGCCTGAGGCGCCGAGCTCCGAGAACCATTGCGCAATGGCGGCAGCAACAGTGTCGCTGTGTTCGCGTGCGGCAACCGCGGTTGAGACGAACTCGAGGCGATCTGGATCGATTGGCTTGTTATCGCGAGTGCTTAGGTCGCGGTCGAGCAGAACGTGCTCTGACCCATCGTCGAAATCAGGTACCGACGCAGCGAAGAGGAGATACAGCGCAGCGCTCACCTCGACCTCTCGCCAGCTGACGGATGGCCGCTCACTTGCGGCCGCGCGTGCAGACTACCACGAAGCGCGAGGGCGGAAGCGCACCGACCTTGCTGAAGCCCGCGGCCGTCAAGTGCAGCGGCTTGTTGGGCGGCGTGCCTCACGGCATTCGCTTCAGGCGACCAAGAAGCAGGGTGTTGTACTCCGCGGCGTACGCTCGTGCTCGCTCGTTTAGTCCACCGTGCTCTTCTGAAACGAGGGCGTCGGATGTACCGGGGATGGCGAGCACTCCATTGCTGGAGATGCGAGCTGATTCGCTCTGAGGAACGCCGGGCACTTCGAGCGCGTAACCGTAGACGCCAAGGAATCGGTGATCTCGAGCTGCCAGGGCGGCATCGAGCCGGGCGTCAACCGGCACGGAGATGAACGAGCGAAGCTCGGCGACGGCCGAATCATCGTTGGCGCGCAGGGGTTTGGCAGGCACCGCGAAGGCTACCGCGCCGGCAACGATTGCTGCGAACAGGCACCGCATGTCGCTCACGCCGCCCAACGGATCAATGCTCAGCGGCAAGTCCGCGCCAGAAGTTCTCGCCGAGAGTACAGCGATCGCCGCCAGGACGCACAAGCCGACCTCCGGCCGAAGGCCGGTTTGGGCGGCGCTGGTCAAGCCGGCCTCAGCGCGGGCTCGTCCGTCTGCAGCGTTCTGTTATGCGGCGGCCTGCCAACATTAAAGCTTTCGCCACCATTTGTCTGATTGGAAATCGACGGGGATGGTCTCAACGGTCGGATCGGAGATGCCGCGTTGCTCAAGTTCATCAAACCATCTATCTCGCTTCGATTCGGGAAGTCTCATCCCGCAGAAGGGACAGAAAGCGATCGCGACACGAGCGCTACCGCCGTCATTGAGGGCGATTCCGTATTCGTCAAAGCGGAGCGAATATGAAATCAGGGAGTCAGGGCATTCTCCGAGGTCGGAATGCTGATCGCACACCGACTCGGCGAATTCGGTCATTGTCGCGCAACAATGGGTCGGCATGGCGTTTCGTGGTGCCGCATAACGTATCGGCGCTCAGCTGCCGGGCCCGCCGCCGATGGCTGACCGAAGCGCCCAAGTTTCTATGCCAAACACTATCAAAGGTCGATTGAAACTCGCTCTGGCCCGGTCAGCTGCAGTGCCTTGTTGGTTGGCATCACTCGATGTAGAGATCCACGATAACCCTGGACCGCGATGCATCGGCGACGACCGTAATCTGACCACCGTGTTCGAACTCGGGCGGGTTGATGGCGTACTGAATCGCGATCTCGAATTCATCGCCGAGGCCTGGCCAAGCGATGCCCGCGCGATGTGAACTCCCGGACCTGGGACTCTCGCGGAAGGACCAGCCCGTAAGCAGGGCCTCGAAATCAGCCGGATCGATTTCGAGGTAGCAGTGGGACAAGACGTCCGTCGTGAAAGGGGATCGGCACTCAAGGTTGTGCGCTGATGCCGGAATCCTCTCGATCTCGAGGATGGAGCGGACCATTCTCCCTGGCTCGGTGTAGGAACACCAGCCGATTCCGGCGACGGCCACGCCGCCGGCCACGCCAAGGACCTTGGTCAGCCGTCGCATGTCGTAGTCACCACGCTTGATGCCGCCCAACGGATCGGCGTTCAGCGGCCAGGAACAGTGCTGACCGATGCCGACCCCGACGAGCAGTATGACGCCAGACGGCACAGCGGGTCAATTGAAACGAGCTGTCCCTGGTCCGCTGCAACGCCATGTTAGACGGCGGGCGTCACCCCGGGAGGCCGCGGGTCACCATTCTCGCGACACGAGCGATCAGCGCATAGAACGGACCCCAGACGATGGTGTCATGGATTGTGCTCGGCTCGGGGCGAAGGGGGCGTTCGGCCAGATCTTGAAGGGACGCCGCAGGAAATAGGAACCCGTCGCACTTGCGGCAGCGAATCGCATTGAGCGACCACATCTGCCCTGGGCCAAGCGACGACGCATTGCACTTTGGACACTGGGGACTCGAGACGACGGTGAGTGGTTGCCGCGCAGTTCGGTCGGCGCGGAACCCCGTGCGATACCTCACGCGCTTGAGAACTCGCGCCAGTTCACCTCGGTCGAACCACAGACCGCCGCAGCTGCAGCACCGGTCGAGTTCAACGCCGGCGTGGGACTCGACGACCATGTCGGCGTTGCAGATTGGACAACAGATCTGAGTCACGGAGCCTGCCGTCTAACGGATCGGCGATAAGCGGCGTTGAATAGGGCCGCCGAGATCGCTGAGCCTGAGAAGATTGAAGCCAGACAGTACAGCCGAGAATTGAACCGAGCTATTCAACGTTCGCTTCATCGGCTTGTTAGACGGCAGTTGACTCAAGGGTGGCGAACCGTGGTGGAATACTTCGCGACCATGCGTCGAGCCCGCACCACGACGCCTCGCTCGCTGATCTCGCCGGAGTGGAGCCACTGTTGATAGTGGATGACCTCGTGAGCCAGCGAATGGAGGTAGCTAGCGAGAGCGTTGTCGCGGCCATGCGCGGCGCGCTCGGCTCGGTAGTCGCCGGTCGCAACGCGAATGTAGGGCTCTTCGTCGGGCTGCCATGGTGCAAAGAATGAGGCCGTGACCGTCTCACCATGGAGAGTCGTGAGTCGCGGGTGCGGAGAAAGGTAGACTGGGACCCTGACTGGGAAGTCGTACTCAGACCGAAGCCACGACGCGAATCGTAACAACGCTCCGCGGACCACCGAATGGCCTCGGTGGCCTCGAACTCTGAGACCGGATCGACCACTCGGCTTCGCCCACATGTCTCGCTCTGCCGTCTAACGGATGGCCGCTAAGCTGCGGCCGCGCATGATGCTACCACTCCGCGTGTCGAGCACGGCCAACCGCGCGGCTGAGGCCCGCGGCCGTCAGCTTCAGCGGCTTGTTAGACGGCCAGCTCACCGCTGCACGATCGAAAAGGCGTTGAGGAATCGGCGGATTTCATGCGTACTGTTCGCCATTCCTGCGGGCTCGAACTCGTGGCGGTCTAGGTAGATGGTGAAGTTGGGAACTTGCTTCTGACCGCCGAGGCTTGCGCCCTTGATCATCTCAGCGAACTCGGCCACCGGAAAGACGTAGATCTTCTGCGCGCTACCACAGCCATAGAGGAAATAGTCCACCTTCCGCCGCTCGTAGAAGCTCGGGGTGACGTCGAACCAGTACTTGTCGCCGTTCTTTTGAGACGCTGATCGGACATTGAGCCGCGCCTTGCCGCAGCGGTAGATCGAACGCTCCCCCGGGATCGGCGTGAGGGACCCCAACTCAGCTCGTACTCGGGCGAGTACCTCGGAACGAAGGTCCATCGATGCGCTCCGTTCTGGCCGTCTAACGGATCGGCGTTCAGCGGCGTGGCACAACCTTGCACCGCGCCGGCCGAAGCCTGGGACTTCGCGATTCTACCACGAGCGATATCGGCACAGCGTTGCCACGCCCGCTGCAACGGCTTGTTAGGCGGCCCTGAGGTGAGGTCACGGACCTTCACAACAAACACGAACACGTCGGATCTCGACGAGTCGGCGATCGTCGAAGGTCAAGTAGATGTCGTTCACCCACCAGTCGGGACCGACCACCATCACCCATTTCGGATAGTTGAGAACATCGTGCTGAGCTGGGTCCATGAGGAACGCGCTGGAACCGTGGCCGAGCCTGAACTCGGCAATCTTGCCGCGACGTTCTAGCTCTAGAGCTCGATCGTAGGATTGCTGCGCAGATTCACCGACAACGAAGCCGTACGCGGCTCCGTCGGTTACACGGTCGTCCTTTGAGCTGAGAACGACGAAACCGACGATCGCCAAGATGACAGCGACTGGGGCGACTAGAACGCCGACGAGGATGCGTCGCCAAAGCATCGCGGCCGCCTAACTCCCAATGGACCTGCCCGCCCCGCTCCGCCCGGACCGTCCGGGAGCCGCATAACGCCCGATCTGACAGTCACCCGACCGAGCGCAAGGCTTCGAGATCCCTGGTTGTTTCGATCCAGCCTACCACGACCCGTCTCTTATTCCGGCGACGATATCCGGCACGCAGTCGCATAACGGGAGGCGGGGATTGGCGTCGTTCTCACCACCTGTCGATCGATCTCCGGACCGCCAGGCGCCCGCGGTCCAACCCGTGCGTGCAGTTCATGGCCGTGTCCGGGCCGCCGTGCGATGTCCAACCGCGCTCGTCAGCCACCACCGTTCACCCCCCGAGCCATGTCCTGCCCCGTTGGTACAGCGCCTTCGCGGCCTCGCTCCGGTCGAACACGATCGTCTTCGACAGCGATGCTCCAACCTTCGCGATACTGCTCGCCAGAAACCGGACCTGCGTCGGGTACTGGTCGAGTCCCTCGAAGAACGCCTCCGGGAGGACCGGCATCGAGACGGGATCGGCGCGATCCTTCTCGTAGATCGCAGTCCGTTCGAGCAGCTTCCACGCGCCGTTTCGCCGCTCGACGCGGTCGTGGAAGCGCGCGAACGAGGTCGTGTCGACCTCGCCGAGCTGGGTCTTCGCGCGGACGCGGATGATCACGTCGACTTCCGAGATCGCGCGATTGCCCGACACCCCGATTCTCGGCACGCCGAGCGAGTGCTTCAGAATCGAGTCGGAGTTCTTCGCCAGCATCTTCGACGCTTCTACGAAAGCTGCGAAGGCGCCGTCGAACCAGCTGATCGAGATTCGTCCGTCTTCGTGGAAGGTCCCGAGCAGTTCGTGCCAGGACTGCTGATCCCGGTAGAACGCCCAGTCGTGGATCAGGGCGGCAATCTCGGATCGCGAATCCAACTCGATTCCATGTCCCATCGGTCTCTCCTCTTTCGTCAGTCGTTCGAACTGGCCGCCGCTCGCGACTCTACTTGTTTCATCAGCGCATCCAGATATGTCCGATCACGATGGAAGCCGGCTCGTACGACCGCACGGATCCGGTGCAGGTTCTGCACGCTCTCGATCGGGTTCGCGTCGAGCAGCACGAGATCCGCGTTCTTGCCCGCTTCGACACGGCCGAGACTCGACGTCTGTCCGAGGAACTCGGCGCCGCGGATCGTCGCCATCTGGAGCACCCGCAGCGGCGAGAGCTCCGCCTTCGCGAGTTCATCGAACTCGTGATGCAGCGAGAAGCCCGGCACGAGCCAACCGGCACCCACCGCGTCACTGCCCGCCAGCATCTTCACCCCCTCTGCATCGAGAACGTGCACCAGTTCGAGATCGAGCGCATAGGCGTCACGGAGGATCTGCCGATCCTTCGACGAGAGCTTCGCTTCGAACTTCTGCGTCACTCTCTCCCACGAGTCGCGGGTCGACGCACCCACGTAGCGCAGGTCCGGGTCGTTCCGGAACTCGGGCTCGAACGCCAGCTGCGATGAGCGGATCCGGATCAGCGTCGGGACCTGCCAGGTGCCGTTTGCGACGAAGCGCGCCGCGATCTCGCGGCACTTTTCTTCGCTGTACGTGTCGAGCATCCGCCGGATCCGGGCGAGTTCGACGGCATTAGTCTGCGCGGCTGGATTGATGATGACGTCGTCGAGCAGGTAGCGGGTGAGCGCGTCCGCGAACGGGATCGCGAACGGAGGCTCCATCAAGAGTGAGGGAAGCCTCGGGGCGCTCTGCCTGAGGCTGGCTTCGTCCGTCGAGCATGCGACGAGGATCCCGTTGGCCGGGCCGAGGTGCTCGATCGACTTGATTCCCTGATCCGAGGCCGAGACGACATCGACGTCGAAGGGGACGTGGCCCGCCAGCGGGATCCCGATCCGCCGCGCCTCGGCGAGCAGCGCCGAGAACACATCGCTCGTCGCGAGAGCGACCTTGATGAAATCCGCTCCCTGCTCCTGCTGTGCACGAACCACCTCGGCGGCCTGCGTCGGATCGCCGGTGTTGAACGGCGTCAGCACCTCGCCCGGCAGGGCGAGCAGCGCCGGTTCGTCGAGCGTCTGCGCAAGCGTTCCGGCGCGTCGCCGCGCAAGCAACTCGGCCGTTCCCCGCATCTGGCGAAAGCCCGTGATGCCGTTGGCCAGCATCAACGCCAGCGCGTCAGTCGGATCGCCCTCACCGAGCGCATGCACGTGCATGTCGAGATAGCCGGGCACCACGAACTGGCCCGTCGCGTCGATCGATTGCGCGGAGGGATCGGGCGCAAGGCTGCCGGTCGCTGCGATCCGGATGATCTTGCCCGCCTCGGCAACGATGCTCATCTCGGGAGTGAGACTTCCGTCGAGCGTGTCGACGATCGTGACGCCGTTCAGGACGAGCCTGCCGGAAGCAGGGAACGAAATGGGGCGCGGATGCTCGTCCATCGCATCACGACAACCGCCGATCTGCGCGAGCACGCAGACGACGAGCAACACACTGTGGAGGCGTGATCCGGGGCGATCCATCCCGCGCCTGTTCTTCGCTGCTCCTCCGCGATGCACGATCAGGTCAGGTTCGGGCATCCCGGAAGATCCGACAGACCTCTGCCGCGATCTGCTCCTCGCTCCAGTCACCGTGCAGACTGCGCAGGAAAGCCGCCTTGTGTCGCCGCAGCGACCAGTAGAGCGCTCGGGAGGCTCGGTAACGCTCCTCGGGGCTCAATCTCCGGAGCACTTCCAGTTGATCCGGCGAGGGGGCATCTTGCTCCACTCCGCGACTGTGCCCGAGACGCGCGAGCGCCGCAATTGCTGCGCTGGACGCGCAGGGGCGAGATCCGGCGATCGCGACCGTCCGGCGTGCAGGGCACTCAGCTCGGCGAGTCGTTGCAGGTCGGGCTCGGTCGACGTGCGAAGTCGCAGGCTGAACGCCCCGTCCCCATCGCTCGCTGGCGGGTTCAGGCTTCGAGCTGGGTCAGGCCCTCGCGGATCGCCCACTTGGTCAGATCCGCCACGTTGTGCATGTCGAGCTTGCGCATGATGCTGCGCCGGTGTGACTCGACTGTGCTGGTGGCGATGAAGAGGCGCTTGCCGATCTGCGGCGACGAGAGACCTTCAGCCAGCAGCTGGAGAACCTCCCTCTCACGATCGGAGAGCACCACGGCAGACTCCGGTTCGCTGCCGAGTCCGACCAGCGAAGCGTCCACCACGGCTCGCGTGACGTCGGAGCAGAGGTAGCTCTTGCCCTGTCGCGCGGCTTGCAGCGCTCGACGGAGGTCCGCGTAGGCGTTGGCTTTGAGCACGTAGCCGCAGGCCCCGGCGTCGAGCATGGCTTGCACATAGCGGCTGTCTGAATGGCTCGAGAGCGCGATCACCTGGACCGCGGGGAACTCGCCGCGAATCTGTCGGGTGGCGTCGATTCCGTTCAGATCCTTCATGGCGACGTCCATGAATACGATGTCCGGCGCGAGCGTTCGCGTGAGCGTCACCGCATCGCGACCACTCGAGGCCTCGCCCACGATCTCGACGTCTTGCTCGTCCTTTAGGATCGAGCGCAGTCCCTCTCGCATCAACTCGTGATCATCCACCAGCAGGATCCGGGTCATCGTTGCTTCCCTCCTCGAATCAATCGGACACGGGCGACGGCAGACTGACCACGACCGTGGTGCCGGTGCCCGGCGTCATGTGTGTATCGAGCGATCCACCGAGCTGCTCGACGCGCTCGCGCAGCGCCATCAGGCCGAAGCCGCGACGCTTGCCTCGCGGGGGCATGCCGACCCCGCTGTCCTCGACGGCGATGCGCGTCATCGTTCCTTCGCGCGAGATCCGCAGCCGTGCCTGCTTGACACCCGCATGCTTCACCACGTTCAGCAGCAGCTCGCGAATCGCGCGATAGAAGGTGATGCGGGAAACCTCGTCGAGCTCGATCTCCTGCTCCTGGACGATCTTCACGCTGAGGCCGTGGCTCTCTTCGAGTTGCTCGGCGAGCCACTGGACGGCCGCGACCAGGCCGACGTCGTGGAGCAGTGGCGGGCTCAGCTGGAAGCTCAACGACGAGATCCGTGTGCGGATCTCGTCGAGCAGCGCGGTCAGCTCGCCGATCCGGCCCGCGCGATCGACCTCGCTGACTTCACCGAGCGCGTGCAGCTTGATCGATGCCAGCGCGAGCAACTGGCCTGCGTCGTCGTGCAGATCGGCGGCCAGCTTGCGTCGCTCGCGCTCCTCGGCCACCGAGGCCGCGGTCAGGGCGGCTTGCAGGGCACGCTCCGTCCTGTGCATTTCCGTCACGTCGATCAACGCGAGCTGGACCTGCCTCGACCCGATGGCCTTCTCGCTGACGGTGGTGCCCACCACCTGCATGTCGACCGCACGTCTGTCGGCCGACACGATCGCCAGCGTCACGTCCAGGCGCGCTCGACCGTCCATCATGTCGCGTCGCGCGAAGTGCCAGCGATCCTGGCAGTGAGCCGCCACGAACGCCGAGAGCTTCGTGCCGACCAGCTGCGCACGCGGGCTGCCGAGGGTCTGCGCAATCGAGCGGTTGGCCTCGACGATCACGCCGTCCGGATCGAGGGTCAGGTAGCCGATCGGTGCGGAATCGTAGAGACGTTGGTACCGCAGCGACGACTCCTCCGCCGCATGCTGTGTGTTCGACAGCTGCTCGTTCTGGATCTTCAGCTCGATCTTGTGGACCTCGAGCTCGTAGACGAGGGCCTGGATCTCGTCCGGGGTGAGGGCGGACAGATCGATCGGTGTGCTGTCCGCCATCCGGCGCTCGGCGGCGACGCGGAGGGGAGCGGTCGGAGCCGTGGCGCGCGTTTCCGAACTCATCGGCTCTCCCGTTCGGGTCCCGAGATCTCCGGCGCCGACCCACCCAGATCCTGGATCCCGAGCAGCACCAGCTCTGCGACGGTGTCTTGCAGCGGCGACACCGGGCGCGCATTCAGCAGCAGCCTGCGTCGACCGAGCCCGGGGAACTCGCACTCGACCTCGAAGTCGTCGAAGCCAGTTCCGTCGTTCAGCGCTTTCTCCAGTCTTTCCCGCAGCGTCGGGATGATCCACTCGTGGCTCCCGAGATCCCCGATCAGGCGTCCCTCGGTGTGCACCGGCTCGGCCTGGAACGCCTCGTAGTAGGCGTGATTCGCGCGGACGACGTGGAGCCCCGCGTCCAGCACCAGGAAGGGCTCGCGCACAGCATCCACGATCGACTCCGCCAGCAGGCGCGCTGCCTCGAGGCGACCGGTGCGCTTCGTGTCCGTGATGTCGAAGAAAGTGATGACCACGCCTTCGACCGTGTTCCGTGCGGTGCGATAGGGCCGGATCCGCACGAGATACCAGCTTCCGTCGGCCGCGGATGCCTGCTTCTCGGATGCGTGCAGGGTTGCGAGCACGTTCGCCGCGTCGGCCAGCAGTTCGGGGTAGTTGACCAACGTCGCCAGGTCGGCGAGCGGCCGTCCGACGTCCGCGTCGATCAGGTGCGCGACGCTCCGTGCCTGCGGGGTGAAGCGCATCACCCGCAGCTTGTCGTCGAGGAAGATGGTGGCGACCTCGATGTTGTTCATCAGGTTCAGCATGTCGTCGGTCGCGCGCTCGAAGGTCTCGAGCTTGAGCGTCAGCTCGGCGTTCACGGTGTGGAGTTCTTCGTTCAGCGACTGTGTCTCCTCCTTGGCGGTCTGCAGTTCCTCGTTCGCGCTCTGGAGCTCCTCGTTCGCCGACTGCGCCTCCTCGTTCGCGGAGGCCAGCTCCTCGTTCGCTGCCCGGAGCTCGTCGATGTTGGCCTGCAGGTCGTACTGTGTGTCCCGCAGCTCCTGGTCGAGACTGCGCCCCGTGTCGAGCGCCGCCGTCCCCTCGGCCGACTCGCCCTTGCGGACGTGCTTCCTGGTGCCTCGATCGAGCGGCTCGAACGACACGAGGAACAGCCGTGACGCGAGCCCGGGTTCGTGGAGTCGCGCCACCTTCAGGCGGAAGGTCAAGCGGTTGCCGTCGACCCGCCTGCGAACGGTGCGTTCGGCGACCACGCCGTCCGCCTCGATCGCCTCTTGCAGCGCCGAGGCGAGTTGGGCGCGCAGACCGTCGCGCGCCATGTCGACGACGTTCACATTGATGCGCCCGGGCGGCAGCTCGAGGTAGTCACCGACTCGCCCGTGGACCTGCTGCACCTGTCCACGCTCGTCGACGAGCACGGTCGGCGGACCGAAGCGCTCGGCCAGCACCCGGCGCAGCGGACCGGCCAGGTCGCTCTTCGGCGAGGTTGCGCGGGCGCTGCCTGGGGAGTCGCGATTCACGCCGTGGACGGCCGACCAACGCAGCGTCGGCTGCGGGGGCGTCGAGTCGTTCCGCCGGAAGATCTTCGACTGCCCATCGGACGGCACGAAGTAGGATTCGGAACCGCTGATGCTCTCGGAGGAACCGAGCAGCAGGAGTCCTCGAGGATTCAGGCTGTAGTGGAAACTACCGAGCAGGCGCCGTTGCGCGCTCGGCTCGAGGTAGATCAGCAGGTTGCGGCACGACACGAGATCCACGCGAGTGAAGGGCGGGTCGTGCAGCGCGTCCTGCACAGCGAACACCACGACGTCCCGAAGCTCCTTCCGGATCCGATAGAAGCCGTCCTCTCGAACGAAGAACCGCTCGAGACGCGCTGCCCCGACGTCTGCGTCGATGCCGTCGGGGTAACGCCCTGCGCGCGCCACCTGGATCGCGGTCGGGTTGGGATCGGTGGCGAACAGCTGGATCTCGATGTGCTTCGCCATCCGATCGATGACTTCGAGCAGCAGGATGACCAGCGAATACGCCTCTTCTCCGGTTGCACAGGCTGGCACCCAGATCCGCAGCACCGAGCCTTCGGCACGTCCGGCGATCAACTCGGGAAGCGCCCTCTCGAGCGACGCGAATATCTCGGGGTCGCGGAAGAAGCCGCTGACGCCGATCAGCCAGTCGTGCCAGAGCGCATCGATCTCGGCGTTGCTCTGCTCGAGATAGCGCGCGTAGTCGTCGAAACCGTCGATCCCGAGGAGATGCATTCGTCGCTCGATCCGGCGGACCAGCGTGCCGAGTCGGTACTCGGAGAAGTCGTGCCCACCCTGCCGGCGCATGACGGTGAGGATCCGTTCGATCTCCTGGTCGGCGAGCGCGGGCTCGGCGTCGGGGCGCGCGCGCGACTCGAACTCCTTGCGATGGGCGAGCAGTCGTCCCGGCATCTCCGCCGGCGACGTCACGTAGTCGACGGCGTGCGCGCGGATTGCGCTGATCGGCATGCCGTCGAACTCGGCCGTGGCGGGATCCTGGACCAACGCGAGCCCGGCCGCGGCACGGATCGCCGCGAGGCCGAGCGTGCCGTCGGTTCCGGTTCCGGAGAGCACGATGCCGGCGGCCAGATTGCCCTGATCACGGGCCAGCGAACGAAAGAAGAGATCGATCGGCCGGTGCGGAATGCCTCGCGGAGCAACCGGCTCGAGGGTCAGCATCCCACGTCGAATCGCAACGCTTTGCCCGCGCGGCTCGACGTAGAGGTGGTTCGGTTCGAGGCGCGTGTCCGCGCCGATCTCGTGCACCGGCATCGCGGTGCACTTCGCGAGGATCTCGGGGAGCAAGCTCTGGCCGGTCGGCGCCTGGTGGCTCACGACGACGAAGGCCATGCCGCCGTCGGTGGGGAGCGCGGCGACGAGCGCGCGCAGCGGCGAGAGAGAACCAGCCGAGCCCCCGATTCCGACGATCATGAGCGCCGTGTTCGGCGGAGCGCGGACGGCCACGGGCTGACGAGACTCCGCCGCTCGAACCTCCGGCGGTGACGTGCTCGCACCTGCGTCGGGAGGGTCGAGCGTTCGCTTCTTGCCGGAGGTACGCGAAGTGCGAGACGTTCCTCTGTTCTTGGTCACTTTGCGAAGCTAGCAAACCGTCAACTCTCTGAGCCGTGTCGACGAAGCTCGATCATCCCAAGATCCGGGTAGATCACGCGACGAACCTGTGGATTCGAAGGAGATCACACCATCGCGTTCGAAGGCGGAGCCTCAGCTGGCTGCAAGTTCGGTCGGCGCGGCGCACGTGGTCGACCAGCCGGCAACCTGGATCAGCTCGTCGAGCGACCAGGGTTCGGCAGGAAGCGTCCTGCTCCTTCTGCGTCTGGACCGTGCGCGCAGTCAATCCGTGCCTTATTCGCACGTTCCCCCCGGATCTACGCATACCTGCGTACACCGAGCGCGACTAGCTTGCCCTCCGTCGAGCAGGCCCCCGCGCTGAACAGCTCGGGGACCCACTGGATCGAATCGGCTGAGCAGTCCGTCGCCAAGCACCACTCCCCCGTCGACGAGGCCGAATGAACAGGAGAGATCGCATGACAGTCTTTGTTTGGATCGTTCTGGTTTCGATGGCGACGATGCTCGTCGCGAACGGGATGACGACGAAGCGCCGTCGTCACCAGTTGGCGCTCGGGGCCACGCTCGTGCTCGTCAGCGCGAGCATGTCCGGCACTGCGAGTGCGGCGGACACCTCGGATCCCTGGGTCACCACCAAGGTCAAGATGGCCCTGCTCATGGCCGACGACGTGAGCGCAACCGCGATCAACGTCGACACGATGAGTGGCCGGGTCACACTCGCCGGAACCGTCTCGAGCGCAGACGAGAAGGCTCGAGCCGAAAAAGCGGCACGCAGCGTATCCGGCGTGCACGACCTTCGGAACCTGCTTCAGGTCGTCGCGAAGAAGCGCCAGGACACGGCAGCCGTCGATGACGCCGCGCTGCTGGCAGCCGTCGACAGGAGTCTTGCCGCCGACCCCGCCTTGCGCGACAACAAGATCACGGCGAAGTCGGTGAACAAGGGTGTCGTGCTTCTGCAGGGCAAGGCGAACACGTTGAGCGCGCATCTGCGCGCCCTCACCGTTGCGCGCGCTGTCCCCGGCGTGAAGCAGGTCGCCAGCGAGATCGAGAGCCCGGACACCCTGGCCGACAACGAGATCTGGCTCGACGCAGACACCGATCCGAAGTCACCGATCGCTTCGGCGGCAAAGGACGCGTGGGTCACCAGCGCGGTGAAGGTGCGGCTGATCGCGAACAACGATACGCCGGCGCGTGACATCAACGTGGACACGACGGCTGGCATCGTGACGCTGTTCGGCACAGTGCCGACCGAAGCCACGCGACGTGCGGCCGCGACCGAGGCCCACAAGGTCGAGGGTGTGCAGGGCGTCGAGAACGAGCTCCAGGTCGTCTCGCAGAAGACCGCTGCAGCCGTGGAGCACCAGGACGAGCAGTCGAAGAGCTCCATCGAGAAGACCTTGAAGGGTCGCAAGGAGCTTTCCGACTCGAGCATCGATGTGCAGGTGGCAGGGGGTGTCGCGCGCCTCACCGGCTCGGTCGACAGTCAGGCGGACCGGCTGACCGCGCTCACGCTGGCTCGGAACACCGACGGTGTGCGTTCAGTAATCGGCGATCTCACGATCGCCCCGGTGAAGGTCCAGTAGCGAAAACCCGTTCCGGACAACGAGCTGACGGCGGGCACGACCAGGTCGAGTCGTGACTGCCTCTGTCAGCCGTCACCACGAAGGAGATCGACATGTCGAGTGGAAAAATGGAAGAAGTGAAGGGAAGAGTGAAGGAAGCGGCAGGTAGCCTGATCGGCGACAAGGATCTGAAGCGAGAGGGACAGCTCGATCAGACCGTCGGCAAGATCAAGCAGACCACGGAGAAGGTGATCGACAAGATCGTCGAGCCCCTGACGAAGTCGACCTCCGGAAAAAAATCCAGCTGAGGAGCGGCGGTGTCGCCGGGTCTCGTCGTGAGGCAGCCCCACTGTCTCGCGTGACATCCGGCGATCCCACTGGGCCCAGATCGGATCGGTCGTTCGGTCGATGGATGGAGAGTCGTCGATCGATCGTTCGATCTGGGCCGTCGTGGAAGAGACCGCTCGAACACGCGTCATCGACGCGGACACACCCACATATTCTGAGGAAACACCCCATGTCCGTACGGCCCGTCTGGATCCTGACCCTCGCTCTGCCGCTCCTCGCTGGTCCGGCAGCAGCCCTTCCCTGCTTCGAGAGTTCCTGCCGAGTCGACATCAGCGCGCCGGCCAGGACCGACGCTCGCGGCCTGCCGTCGCTCGAGCTGGCGCCGATCGCGCCCCGCGGTCGGTGGTACGGCGTATCCCACCACTTGCCGGTTTCGGAGCTTCCGCCGGGCCTCGCCAAGCGAGACAGCCTTCCGCGAGGCCTGCGCACCCGGATCGAATGGACGTCGTCTGCGAAGCCCGATCTCGTCATGACGTCGCCCGGTTCCGCGCACGATCGCGGTACCGGCGTGGCGGCAGTTCCGGAGCCGACCGGCGCGGTGCTCTTCGCCAGCGGGCTCCTGGTCGCGGCCGCTGCAGCACGGCGTGTGCGGCAAACGTCCGGCGCGGTGGTCCGCGCCTGATACCGAATTTCCGACACCTTCCTCCAGGAGGATCGAACTGCCATGCCGCTCGTCCAACTCGTCATGACCTTGATCGTGATCGGCGTGTTGTTGTGGCTCGTCAACACGTACATCCCGATGGACTCGAAAATCAAGAACATCATGAATGGCGTCGTCGTGATCGCCGTCGTGCTCTGGCTGCTGCAAATCTTCGGAGTCCTGGCGGGTGTCTCGGGGCTGACGGTCGGCTGATCGATCGAGGCGACGTCCGGACCCGGAATCGTGACCTTCGGCCCCTCGCATTGCCGCCAGCCATCAGGAATCACAACAAGAGGAGAAGGGCAACATGTCCATGATCAGATCGTTGAGCTTTTGGACCGCGCTGGTGGTGAGCACCGGCTGCGCCGGGGTCGCGACCACGTCGCGGACCGGAATGATCCACGATGTGAAGATCGAAGAGCACATGACCCCGACCTATCTACGCGCCCAGCCGGGTGACGAGATCCGCTGGGTGAATCACCGCAGCGAGTCCGTGTCGCTCGAGTTCCTCGGCAAAGCCCTGGACGACGTCACCTGCCAGGTGGGATTCGCCAGCTTCTTCGGGGGCCAGCAGGAGATCGCGACCATCGAGCCGAATCAAAGTGTCAGTCTCTGTTTCGGCAATGCCGGTATGGTCACGTACAACGCGCGGATGGACTCTGCCGTAGCGGGCGGCCAGCTGATCGAGAGCGGCACGATCCAGCTCGGTCGCTGACGCCATCCGCGACGTCGGCATCCGACACCCGAGATCGGAATCGTCGGCTTCGGGCCGAGCATTCCCCGTTCCTGGTGATATCGCCGGCTGCCGCGCGGGCGTAGGATGGGGCGATCGGCAGCCTTCAACCTGGGAGAATCAACCATGCTCGAAACCGTCGTCATCATCCTGGTCGTGCTGTGGCTTCTCGGTCTCGTCACCTCCTACACGATGGGAGGCCTCATCCACGCCCTGCTCGTGATCGCCGTCATAGTCGTCGTGGTCCGCATCATTCAAGGCCGCTCTGCCCTCAACGGATAGCGGGAGTTCGAGTTGAGGTACACGCTTCCCGAGCTTCCGTACGACTACGCCGCCCTCGAGCCGCACTACTCGGCGAGGCTCCTTCAGCTCCACCACGACGAGCACCATGCCAGCTACGTGACGGGTGCGAATGTCACGCTCGAGAAGCTCGGCGAGGCGCGCATCAAGGAAGACTTCGCCGCCATCAACCAGCTGCAGAAGAACCTGGCGTTCCACTTGTCGGGGCACGTCCTCCACTCACTCTTGTGGAAGAACCTGAGCCCACAGGGCGGCGGGCAGCCGGATGGAGAGCTGGCGGTCGCCGTGACGGAGTTCTTCGGCTCCTTCAAGGGCCTCGAGCGCCAGCTCACCGAGGCGGCGATGAACGTCCAGGGATCCGGCTGGGGTGCTCTCGGCTGGGAACCGCTCGGGGGCAGGCTCGTCGTCGAGCAGATCCATGACCACCAGGGAAACATCGGGAACGGCACGGTGCCGCTGCTCGTGCTCGACATGTGGGAGCACGCCTATTACCTCCAGCACGAGAACCTCAAGGGGAACTGGGTGGAAGCGTTCTGGAAGCTCGTGGACTGGCCCGACGTCGCGACGCGCTTCTCCAGCGTACGTACGCTCGATCTCGTGCTCTAGAGGCTTGGCTCGTCGGGCGTCGCTGCCTGGCCTCCGGCCCTCCGCCACGACGACACGCTCGTCACGAGCGATCGGCCGAGGCGCGCGGCCATGAGCAGCCTCGTCAGCGACCAAGTTCGGCGACGGTTTGTCCGCTCGAGGAGCACACCGAGTCCGAAGGATGCAGCGAGCACACCCGGCGAAACCATGCGCGCGCGGACGTCTCGTCGCAGTCCCGTCGCCACCGTGCCGATCCGCTGGCGGCGTTCGAGGAGCCGCTCTTCGGTGGCGTGGATCCTGTTCTCGAGCGGCATCGATCCTGCGCGTACTTCTACTGCGCTCATGCGGCCTTCCTCTCGTCGTCGCTCAGGTCGTCGCGGCGCGACGACCCGGGCCGCAACGTACGAAGCGTCACGGGGAAACCCAGGTCGCGACTCCTGCGACGGATCACCTCGCAGGGGACCAGCGCCGCGAGCAGGTTCAGCGCGGCGAGGATGAGCAGCACGACCGGCGGTCCGAGTCCGAGGCCGACCAGCGCCAGCGCGCCCGAGGCCATCAATCCGAGCCACGCCGAAACCACCAACACGCCGACCGCGACGGCGGCCACCACCATCTTCACGAGACTCCGCCCGGCGAGCTGCGTCTCGTAGCTTACGAGACGCAGCTGGTCGTGGAGTGCCGCCCGCAGCTCGTGGCTGAGCAGGACGGCATCGCCGAACAGATCGGAGGAGTGCACAGCGGGGTCGCCGGCCGCTTCGGTCGTGCTCGAACTCGCTACGACTGTGGATGCCACGCTGCGATTCCTAGCGAGTGGCGAAGACGCGGCTGAGCGCGTAGCCGGTGACGAGCGCAATCCCGACCGAGGCCACCGGGTGGTCCTGGACATACTTGCGCGTGCCCGCGATCAGTCGCTTCTCGGCATCGCCGATCTGCTCGCCCTTGAGACCGAGCGTCTCGACGGCGTGGCTCGCAACGTTCGAGATCTTGTCCACGGTTTCGTGCGCACTGACGGTCAGGCGATCGACCGCGGGCTTCGCGCTGTGGCTCGGCGATTCGGTCCCATGGCTGGCGCCCTGCGCTGCGCTCGTCGTCGAACGTGCCTTGTCGAACTCGGGCATTCCGCCGTTGTGGCCGGAGGAGACCGGTGATGCTGCCTGGATTTCCATTCTCGAGTCTGTCATGTCATCTCCTGATGTCGCTGCCGTCGCCGGGGATCGCCCGTGACCGGGTGGAGCGAACTCGCCCCTGATCCTTCGCGTTGCAGTGATCGTGATCTCGCAGGGTCGCACTCGCCATCGGCGAGGTACATCCTCGGATCGCGGTAACTGGCGCGTCCAGACCGAGGGTTCGCGCGTCGCTCGAGGTGTGGACGAGTCGACTCGCCCAGCCCATGTGCTCAACCACGCGCCCGGTACATGTTGACGCGGCTGTAGAGCGTCTTGAGGCTGATCCCCAGGACCTTGGCCGCCTCCGGCTTCCTGCCGCCCAGCCGCTCGAGCGTGGCGAGGATCAGTTCCTGTTCCGCCGCGGCGATGGAGGTCCCCACTGTCGCCCGTGCGAGCGGAGTGGCTCCGACATTGCGCCTCGCGGCGCTCGGCTCGCAGAACGCTTCGGCCTGCAGCTCGACATCACTGAGAATGAAGGCTCGCTCCACTGCGCTTCGGAGTTCTCGCACGTTCCCCGGCCAGTTCATCTCGTTCAGCCGCTCGAGCACTCCGGTCCCCCAGCGCTTGGCCGAGCCTGTCTGGCGGTTCAACTCCGCCAGGAAGTGCTGCGCGAGCACGGAGACGTCGTCCCCACGGCTGCGGAGAGGGGGCATGTCGATCGGGAAGACGTTCAGGCGGTAGAAGAGATCCTCCCGCAGTCGTCCTTCCTCGACCGCCTGCCGGGGATCCCGGTTGGTGGTGGCAACGATCCGGACGTCGAGCTGGACGGGATCGCTGCTGCCGACGCGCATCAGTGCTCCGGTTTCCAGAACCCGGAGCAGCTTCGCCTGCAGGTCGAGCGACATCTCCGTCACCTCGTCGAGCAGCAGCGTCCCGCCCGAAGCCCGCTCGAAGTAGCCGATGCGCCGGCGATCCGCGCCAGTGAAGCTGCCACGCTCGTGACCGAAGAGTTCGCTTTCGAACAGGGTCGATGACACCGCGCCGCAGTTCACCGGAAGGAAGACGGCGCGGCGGCGCGCGCTCAGTTCGTGGATGGCGCCGGCGACGAGCTCCTTCCCGGTTCCGCTTTCGCCGCTGATCAGTACGCAGGCGGTGGTCGGCGCGACGCGCTCGATCAGCTCGTACAACCTGAGCATCGGAGTCGAGCGACCGGTCATGCCCGCGAACACCCCGCGCTTGTGAGGTCGGGCAAGATCGCAGGCGGGGGCGGGGGCGGGGGCGGGGGCGGGGGCGGTCGAGAGCAGAGCACGAACAGGGGAGGTTTGCATCCGAGCAGAATGCGCCGGAACGCCCGCGAGCGGAATCCTCGGATCTCGGTAGATCGAGCCCCGTAGCTGGGGCTTCATCGTGCGTGTCCGCCGTGCCGGCACAACGACGCAGGTGTGGATCGACACGCGTTGGGACAAGCGTCGGGCTGGCTCGTTGCCGAGCCGCCTGAATCCCCCTGGTTTCGTCACGGGATCCAATGGCATCCGAGGATGTTCCCGGCCGGCTTGCCATGCGAAGCTGCCTTCGATGCGGTCAATCGATCCACAACATTGGGGGAATGTCGCAATGCGCTCCATCCGAATCGTTTCGTTCGCGTGCGTGCTGTCGATGCTGGTCGCCGGGGGCAGCGTTCAGGCCAATGAGTTCGGTCGACGTGGTGCCTATGTGGGTGCCAATGCCACGTATGCGTTCGACCTGTTCCAGACCGAGATCTACAGCGCGGCCGGCTTCGCGGCCGTGCCCCTCGACTACTCGGACTCGTGGGGCTTCAACGTCCGCGCGGGCTACCGGCTGCTGAGCTTCCTCGCGATCGAGGCCCAGTACGAATGGCTCGATGGCATCGACATCTCGGGGCCCGCGATCGGCCCGATCGGCACCTACGAGCCCGACGTGCTGACTGGGAACCTGAAGCTCATCCTGCCGACCTGGCGCGTCCAGCCCTACGCGCTGGCCGGTATCGGCATGACGAGCTGGGACATCGACTTCGCGCCGAGCACGCTGCTCGTCGATGCTTCGGACACGGGCTTCGCTTTTCGCGGAGGTGCCGGTATCGACATCTACCTGACGGAGCATCTCGTCCTGAACACCGAGGGGACCGCCGTCCTCAACACCGCAGACTTCACGCTCCCGTCGACGGCCGGTGCGACCACGGTGCAGTCCAACGTCTATTACTTCTCCCTCAGCGCGGGATTCGCCTACCGCTTCTGAGAGCACTCCGGCCGAGCACGGGAGGCGCGGCGCGGCGGCCCCCCCTCTACCGACCCCAGATCGCCTGCCGCAGGCCAGACGCGCGCTCGACTCTTCGTGCCAGCGCGTCGCGGATCACCTCGTGGCTCGCGCGCACGCACACATCACGACGCGCGCGGCTCACCGCCGTGTAGAGCAGCTCGCGGCTGACGATCGGCGAGGGTTCGTCGGGCAGCACCACCAGCACCGCGTCGAACTCCGAGCCCTGGCTCTTGTGGATCGTCATCGCGAAGACGGTCTCGGCCGCGCAGACGCGCAGCGGCGAGATCCAGCGATCGCGACCGTCCGGCGTGCGGAACAACACGCGAAGGCCGGCGTCGTCTGGCTGCGGCGGCCGACCGACCAGGCCCACATCGCCGTTGTAGAGACCCGCCGCATGGTCGTTGCGCGAAAGCCCGATCGGGCGTCCCGCGTACCACGCCTCGCTCGGATCGATCACGCCCTGATCGGCGAGCCAACGTTCGACCCGCGCGTTGTGGACCGCCACGCCGAACGGGCCGCGTCGATGGGCGCACAGCACGCGGTAGCGATCGAGGGCGTCGAGACGCTCGGCCGGTGACTTCGCCGAGGCGAAGCCCGTGTAGCCGGCGCGCAGTTCTTCGAGCAGCGCGTCACTCGCCGTGGGTTCGAGGCGGCGCACGCTCGAATGCGCGGGATCGTCCAACAACTCGATCACCGCCTCGGCGTCGCCCGCATGGACGGCGCGCACCAGCGCACCGAGGTCGCTGCTCGCCGCGAATCGGTGGCTCTTGCGCAGATGCACGACGGGGCGCGGCGCCGGTGCGGCGTGCGCCGCGATGCCTTCATCCTCGCCTGCGATGTCGCCGAGCACCGCGCCCGCTTCGACCGACGCGAGCTGATCGCGATCGCCGAGCAGGATCAAGCGCGCGGGCGCGGGCAGCGCGTCGACCAGCCGCGACATCAGCGCGAGGTCGACCATCGAGGCCTCGTCGACGATCACGACGTCGGCCTCGAGCGGGTGCTCGGCGTTTCGGCGATAGCGGGTCGGTCGACCGCCCGCGCCCAGCGCGCGATGGACGGTGCTCGCGAGTGTCGGGATCGCGGCCCGCACCTCGGACGGACAGTCGAGCGACGTGGCCCTCTGCGCGATCGAGTTCTGCAGATGCGCAGCCGCCTTGCCGGTGGGAGCCAGCAACAGGATGCGCGGCGCTGCGTCGCCCCGCACCTGCGCCTGTTCGACCAGCAACGCCAGGATCTTCACCACCGTCGACGTCTTGCCGGTGCCCGGCCCTCCCGAGATCACGAAGAAGCGCGATCGCAGTGCGCCCTCCGCGGCGAGTCGCTGCAGGTCGGGCTCGCTCTCTGCTTCGGGATCGACGCCATCCCGCGCCTCCTCCGGAAACAAGCGCGCCAATCCATCGGCTAGGCACGCTGCATCCGGCGCGATCTCGACGTCGTGCTCGATGCGCGCGCGAATCGCCGCGGCGAGGCGCTCCTGATGGTCCCAGTAACGGCGCAGATACAGGCGGCCTTCCGCATCGATGACCAATGGCCGCACGGCTTCTGCGGGCGCACTGCGAGCATCGACCTGCGGATGCACGATCGGGCTCGACGCCAGCGCGGCGGTCCAGACAGCGACGTCGGGCCAGTCGATCGCCGGCGCACCGGGCGCGGCTTCATGGACGGTCCCCGACGCGAGCTGCTCGGCGATGCGATCGAGCGCCAGTGCGACGTGCCCCGCCGCGACGGCCCGACTCGCGAGCGCCGCGGCCGCGATCACGTCGTCGCGAGTTTCACCGCCGATCCGGGCCCAGGTCCGGGCCGCTTGCACATCGAGGCCCGAGACGAGGCCGGCATCGAGCAACACAGCGAGGCTCGGGACCGCGGACGGTGTCATGCTCGCGCCTCCGCGGACGCGTGCCCGTCGACATCGCCGATCGCGCGCGACAGTGCATCGACGAGCGCCTCGGACGGACGATCGTGGAACACGCCCTGCCCGCTCGTACCCTGCGGCTGCATGCCGCGCACGAACAGGTAGTAGACGCCGCCGAAGTGCTCGGCGTACGAGTAGCCGGGCACGCGCGTCGACAGGAACCGATGCAGGGCCAGGCTGTAGAGGTGGTACTGCAGCGTGTAGTCGTTCTGCGGCATCACGGGATCGAGGATCGCGGGGGCATAGTCGTCGAAGCTCGGGCCGAGGTGATTCGATTTGTAGTCGGCCAGATAGAAGCGCCCGTCGTGGCGGAACACCAGATCGATGAAGCCGCGCAGGTGCCCCGCCAGCTCGCGAAAGCCAAGACTCCGGACACGCGCCGCATAGTCGCGCACGCTCGGCAGTTCGGCGTGCCGGGCAAAGGCATCGGCGAGACGGCCCGGCGAAAGCCGCTGCGCTCCGCCGAGCGCGACCGGCAGCGTGAACTCCAGCTCGTCGATCCGGTCACGGCGGTCGAGAGCGGCGAGCGAGAATTTGCCGAGCGGACCGCCGAGCGGGGTGTCGAGGGCGGCGCGAAGTCCCGTCACGAGCGAAGCAGCGAGCGACATCGGCATGCCGAAGCGGGCCAGCGCTTCGCGCACACAGGCCGACAGCGCTGCGGGCGATCGATCGCTGAAGTCGAGATGTTCGAAGACGTGGTGGATCATCGTGCCGGGCCCCGCGCCGGCGGGAAAGGCGTGCAGGGGAACGATCCGGCTCGCCTCGGTTTGCGCGGCATCGATCGAAGGTTCGGCGAAGAGAGGCTCGCCGTCCGCGAGCAACGGCGATGCGTCGTAGTCGCGCCCGGCCGCTCTCGGATGATCGTCCGACGATCTCGCCTCGACGAACGCGGGGATCGCATCGGCGCGCTCGGCGTCGGCGATCAGGGCCGAGAAGCTCGCGACTCGACGCTGGCGCAGAATGCGACGGCCGAGGATTCGCGCGTCGTGGAGCACCTCGCGCGAACCTGGACGCAATCGGCGCGTCAGGCTCGCTTCGCGCAGCGGACCGACCGACACAGAACCCCTCGACGCCGCCACGACATCGTCGAGTTCAGCCTTCAGGTCCTCCTCGGAGAGTTCTTTGAAACGCTTCTGACACGCTTCGGCGAGACTCCCGTCGCGCTCTGCGATCCGCAGATTCCAATCGGGCAGCGGATGCAGCAACGCACCGAGCGCCGATCCGCCCGCGCCTTTGATGGGACCCCACACCACAACCACGCGATGGATGGCGCGTGTCAGCGCGACATACAGGATGCGCAGTGATTCGGCGAAGGACTCGTACTTCGCGTGCTGCAGCGCCTCGTCGCGGTCGGGTGACCCGAGGTCGAGGGTCAGGCGATGGGCCTCGTCGGGATCGTGGAACTTCACCCATTCCCGATCACGCGAGGAGAGCCCGCGCGCATCCCAGAGAAACGGGCAGTACACGATCCCGTACTGCAGGCCCTTGCTGCTGTGGATGGTGACGATCTGCACCGCCTGCGCGTCGCTCTCCAGCCGGATCAGCGCATCGTCGCCAGCGTCCTCGGCCCGGGCGGCGGCGTCGCGACGCATGCGTTCGAGCCAGTGCAACAGAGCGCGGGGCGACGTACTCGACGTGCCAGTGGACGTGCCCGCTGACGTCGGCATCAACTCCGCCAGGTGAAACAGATTGGTGAGTCGCCGCTCGCCGCCCGCATCGGCGAGCAACCGCTCCCGAGATCCGTGCTCGTGCAGGATCGATTCGACGAGACCCAGCATGCCGGAGGCTCTGAGTCGCGCGTTCCAGCCCGCCGCCGCCTCGAACCAGGGGTCGAGTCCGGAGGGATCGGCATCGATCGCCTGGAGTCCCGCCGCATCCACTCCCACCCAGGTCGTGGTGATCGCAGCACGAAGCGCGGGGACATGCGACGGTTCGGCCGCGGCCGCAAGGATACGCTCGAGCGCTGCAGCCTCGTCGGTCTCGAACACGCTCTGTCGCGTCTGCATCACGCTGGCCACGCCACAGCGACCGAGGTGCTCGCGCACCCGCTGCGCTTCTGCGTGGGTCGAACAGAGCACTGCGATGTCCGAGGCTTCGAGAGCCCGTACCTCGATCGACTCGCCAGTGACAGCTCGTTCCTCGATCGATGCACCAGAATCGAGCAGCGCTGCAATCTCCTCGGCGACCGCCGCCGACACGCGCGCGCGTGCTGGCCCCTTGCCGATCGCCTTCTCATCGGGATCCTCACGGGTCGCCAACAGGATCCGCAGACCCGCGCCGACCTCGCCGGTGTTCAACCGCTCCAGCGCACCGGGAGCCGGCCTTGCCTCGTGGAAGGGAATGGCATCGAACAGAAAGGGCGTAGCGGAGCGGCGGAACAGCGTGTTGACCCCACCGACGACGCTGGGATCCGAGCGCCAGTTGCAATCGAGACCGATCGTGTCGGCCCCGGCGTCGGACTTGGCCCGCATGTAGGCGAAGACGTCCGCACCACGGAATGCGTATATGGCCTGCTTGGGATCGCCGATCAAGAAGAACGGAGTGGCCCCGGTGTGCCAGACGGTCCGGAAGATCGCGTACTGGACGGGATCCGTGTCCTGGAACTCGTCGATCAAGGCGGCTGGGAAGCGGGCCCGGATGCGAGCGGCGAGTTCCGGACCAACCGGACCTTCGAGCGCATCGGCGAGCACCGTGAGCAGGTCATCGAATGAACGCGTGCGCGACACCTGCCTTCGGCGCGCGAGTTCGCGGCGCATCGTCGCGATCAGCTCGAGTTGCAGCCGGATCCAGCGTTTGGCGTAGACCTCCGCGCATTGCGCGTCGGCGGCGACAAGCTCCATGGCCGCATCGAACAAGGGATCGACGGGCGGTACTTTGCCCTTGTTGGAGCCGGTCTCGATCGCCTCGCGAGTGATCCGCGACGGCCCCTTGTTCTTGCCCTTCTTGTCGCGAGTCGAACCGACGACTGGATGGTCGAAGAACTCCTCGATCTCCGCGGCGAACCGCTCGCGCAGTGTCTTGGGGTCGAATTTCTTCTTGTGGAGGATTCCCTGGTCGGCTGCGACCACCAAGCTCTCCAGGATGTCAGGGCCGCTCCGCTCCCACAGCTCGCGAACCCGCTCGATCGCCACGCGCCGGACTTCGAGATCTGCTTCACCCGGATCCGGCACCGACTCGGGTCGGACGACTACACGGGGTTGCTGCGCGACAGTCTCTGCCAACGCAGCCAGGAGCCGAGGGCGGATCTTCTGGCCGGCACTCGTCGCGGCTCGCAGCCAGCTCACGAACTCGGGCTCGGCGTCGTACAGCGAGCGCGTCCAGAAATCGGCTACGACATCGTCGACCAACGCGCGCTGATCAGCGACCAGTTCGGTGTCGAATGCCACACCGCTCTCGAACGCATTCTCGTCGAGCACGCGCTCGCAGAATCCGTGGATGGTCGAAATCGCGGCCTCGTCGAAGCCCCGAAGTGCGTCGAGCAGGCGTTCCAGTTCTTCTTCGGCACGCCCACGCAGGGCGCTCGCCGCAACTATCTCGTGCAGCTTCGAGTGCTGGGGGCGCCGCTCGTGCTCGCCCGTCGCGAGGAGCATCTCGAGCGCGTGTGCGGCTTCTTGCAGACGCTTGCGGATGCGATCGCGGAGTTCAGCAGCGGCCGCTCGGGTATATGTGACGACCAGGATCTGATCCGCCCGGAGCCCGCGCTCCATCACGAGTCGTGCATAGAGGAGTGCGATCGTGAACGTCTTGCCGGTGCCCGCGCTGGCCTCGATCAGCTGCGTCCCTTCGAGCGGTATATCCAGCACCTCGATCGGTTTCACCTGAACCCCTTGCGGTGATCGAGAAGTGGCCGGAAGACACGCAGCGCAAGCTCACAGAACCCGTAGGCGGACGATTCGATTCCGACGGGTCGATAGCTCGGAGCGAGCGGGTCGACGTCTGCGAACAACTGGCGGACGTACGGGTCGGCGCTCTCCGGTCGGTAGCTGGTCGGATCGCTGAAGTGTCGATAGGCGTCGAAGAGCGCGCCGTCCTTGCCGGTGTCCCCGTCGTCGTGCTCATCGTGATCTTCGTCAGCCTTCACGATCTTCGCCGCGAATTTTCGCGAAGTCCGCGGAAACAGCGGAAGCGGTTGTGAGGTGCCCATCCGGAAGATCTCGATCAGATCGGCGAGTCGGCCAGCGGCGTCCTCGACCGGCTCGAAACGGACGTGGCTGCAGCGATCGTCACCCGGGCGACCGATGAGATGGGTCGCCTTCGGTTCCATGTCGCCGGCAGTCGCGCAGAGCAGCAGGTGCGCGATCCAGACCTCGAGTTCGGACGGCTCGCCGAGTTTCGCGAAGCGCTGCGTGACCAGGCCGCCGGAATACAGATCCGTGAAGCGGCCCTCGATCCGGACGCCTGCGATTTCGCAAGCGACATCTCGCGGCGGCAGCCGATCACCGGACCTCGCGCGTCGCACACGCGCCGCCAGGCGATTCACCGCAGCGACGACCTCGGCGTGTGCGGTGCGACCGGACTCGCCGAGGGGAAGGATTCCCAAGCCCGTGGTCGACCCGAGCGTCCACGCCGGATCGCCACCCTCGACCGCGACCGCGAGCAGTTCGTCGCCAACGCCGTACGCGTCGAGCCCGTCGAGATCGAGGGGTTCGCGATCAGGCCCCTGCTCCTCTGCATTCGCCAGCCGCACGTCGAGTCGATCGCGCAGGAAGTAACGCGCGGGATGGGCGAAGTACTGCTGCAGATCCTCGAGTCGGAGGCAGCGATCTTCGTCGCTTTGTGCCACGAGCGGCGCCGCCACGAACGGAGTCGGCGCCGTACCCGGTTCGGCGATCCGGCGCGCGGCCTGCGCCCAGGCGTCGGAGTAGCTGAACAACCGCGCCTCGGGGTCCGCGTCGCTGAAGTACGCGCGGCTCCACGGCTTGAGGGGATGCGTGACGACGAGACGCCGACGCGCCCAGTCGCACGGATCCTTGGCGTGACGTTCGACGTCCGCGGCCTCATCGGCGGCGGGCACGCATGCGCGGCCCACGTGATCGATCAATTCGTCGAGCACCACCGAGGGAGGCCGGGCCTCGTTGTCGCGCACGTCCGCGCCGGTGTACGTGATGATCAGGTGATCGCGGGCCGACAGCAGCGCTTCGAGGAACAACTGCCGGTCGTCGTCCCGCGAGCTGCGGTCTCCGACGCGTCGCCGCGCGCCGATCAAATCGAAGTCGGGGCGCCTCTCGACCCGCGGAAAGCGATCGTCGTCGAGGCCGAGCAGACACACGACGCGAAACGGGATGCTGCGCATCGGCACCATCTCGCAGAACGTGATCGCCCCGGTGAGGAATCCGCCTCGGGTTCGAGCCGCCGAGACCCAGGAGTCGAGGGCCTCACGCATCACCGCAAGAGAGACGGGCCGATCGTGCCCGGCGCTCGCGGTCGCGCGGGCGAGCCCTTCGAGTCCTGTCCGCACCAGCTGCTGCTCGTGGGTGCGTTCGGGATCGTCGTTGATCATCTGCTCGAGCACGTCTGTCATGAGCCCGATCCACGCGGCCACCGGCCGCATGCCCCGCGCGCGCTCGTGCAATGCGAACAGCCGCGACGTGAAATCAGCGAGCCGGCCGAGCACCTCGCTCTCGCTGCCCTCGACGCCGGTCTGCGGCCGCACGCCCCCGAACAGCCGGCCCGGCGCGTCTTCGATCGCCATCCCGACGAACAGGCGATCGAGCCCGAACTGCCAGGTGTTCTCGACCGCTGCGGGTTGCCCCTCGCGCTCGCGGTGCGACGCATCGATTGCCCAGCGGATCCCCGACTCGTCGACCCACGCGCGCAGCAGCTCTTCGTCGTCGGACGTGATGCCGAAGCGCGCGCGGATGCATTCCTGGCCCAGCAGTTCGAGCACTTCGCCGGCGGCGAGCCGACCGTCGAGCAGATCGATCACGCGGTTCCACGCCTCGACGACCGGAAAGCTGGCCCGTGCACCGCGATCCGACACGTGGACCGGCAGCGCGAGCGCGGTCTCGCCCTCGGCGGCGAATGCCGCTTCGACGAACGGCGCACGGCTCGCGGCCTCGGGCGCCATCACGATCACGTCGTGGGGCTCGAGGGTCGGATCCTTGGCGAACAGATCGAGCAGTTGATCGCGCAGCACCTCGGCCTCGCGCATCGGGCCGTGGCAGGCATGCAGCGAGATCGAGCGATCGCCCGGATCGAGCACCGCCGGCGGCACGTCGACGCCGCGCGCGCCGCGATTGCGAAGCGCGAGGATGTCGGACTGAAGAAGATGAAGGAGCGACGGCGTCTCGTCGTCCGCTGCGGGATCGCGATAGAGATCGGCGTCCACTCCGAGCGCGCCCGCGGCAGGGCTTTCGTAATAATCGATCCGCTCCTCGAGGATCTGCTGGAAGTCGCGCCCTACCCGGCCGAGCGAGGCGAGCAGCGTATGCCCCTCTTCGAGATGCAGATCGGTCGCTTCGTCGAGTCGATCGGCACCGACCCGGCGCCGCTCGCGCAGGATCTCGCGCTCGCTGCGGATCGAGGCCCAGTACTCGCGCGACGGACTCAGCACGAAGCAGTGCAGCTCCACGTGGGGCGCGACGGCGGCGAGTGCCGAGACGAACAGCGGCGGCAGGGTCGAGAGCCCGAACAGACAGGCGCGCGGCGGCAGACCGACGGGCGGTTTCTTCGCGGTCGCAAGCGCCGCGACGAAGCGCCGGACGCGCTCCGCCCAGTGGCCGCGTCCCTGGCGCTCGCCGATCGCGCGCCAGAGCACCGGCTGCCAATCGCTCGTGCGGCCCGACCAGGCGAGCGTCGCACCGTCGTCGCCGCGCTCCCAGGCGAGCACCATCTCGGGCCGATGCACGGCATAGTGGTCGAAGGTCCGGGCAATCCGCGTGGCCAACGCGAACAGCTTCTCGTCCGAACCCTCACCCTGCAGGTAGCCGCGGATCTGTCCGAAGCTCGCGTGGCCGACGAGCTCCGGCAGGACATCGGCGATCGTCCAGCCGAGGCTCTCGGGCTCCCACGCGACACCGACTTCTTCGCTCTCGCCGAGCACCGCGCCGATCGCACTCTGCAGGAAGGCCTTCGGAAACGGAAACTGCGCGTTCGCGAAGACGCCGAGCCGCCCCGAAAGCTCCTGGGCGAGCCAGCGCTCCATGCCCGGGCCCTGCACGACGATGCGCTCGGGCTCGAACGGATCCGCGACGGGCGCGGAGACCACGCGGGCCAGTGCCTCGACGAGCGCCTCCGCGCGGTTGCTCCGGTACAGCTGCATCGAGCGCCACCATAAGCCGCGCCGGCGCGCCCGTCGATCGCGATGTGCGATCCGCGCGAGGAAAGACCGGTTGGCTCAGAGTACTCACCCATGTTTCGACGAGCGCCGGCGGGAATCGAACGCGGCTCCAGGAAGCGTACGTCCGACTTCGCGTATTCTGTCCATCGGGCGCGGAGCAGGCCAGATCACGGGGCTGATGCAGGGTTCGCTCAGCTCCGCTGATTCGAATCATCGGTTCGTCCCATAGGGGATCCATGCGCGCTGATCCAGACAAGAACTCGTCATCGACGGAAGCGGATCACGCCGTCGCCGACATCGTCGAGAAGTTGGTCGATCAGCTCGACTTGAAACCCAAGCTACGTGGCTGGCTTCATTTCGGGGCGGGCCCTCTGGCTTTCGTGCTGGGGCTTTGGCTGCTGGTGCTCGTGCCAAGCCAGTCCCTGCGCATGGCCGTGGCCCTCTATGTGGCGACGACGGTGCTGTTGTTCTCCGTGAGCGCGTCCTACCACCTTGGAGCCGGGGGCCCACGCGTACAGGACCTGTTGCAGCGAATCGATCACGCCAACATCTATCTCTTCATCGCAGGCAGCTACACGCCGTTTGGCGCAGCCTTGCCGGACCCGCGGACCGGGCGCCTGATCCTGATGCTGGTCTGGTCGATCGCGCTCGTCGGCTTGATGATCCGGGTTTTCTGGCACACCGCACCCCGCTGGCTGTCCGTTGCTTCCTATCTCGGGCTGGGCTGGGTCGCGATCATCTTTCTTCCCGATCTCTGGCGGGCATTCGGTGGTGTGGTCGTTTCGTTGATCGCCGCGGGCGGCATGCTCTACACCGTCGGTGGGGTCGTGTACGCCCGAAGGCGCCCCGATCCGGCGCCCGACTGGTTCGGCTTCCATGAGGTGTTCCACGCCTTGACGATTGCCGCGTTCCTG
>JANOFF010000201.1:0-55161 GCA_031413515.1 bacterium | reverse complement strand
GCAACGATGCTTCAGACCACCAAATTGTTTCACCCAACAACGTCGTACAGGCAGGCGTGTATCAGCATGTCGCTCTGACTTACGATCGGCCCTCGGGCACTGCGCTTCTCTATGTAAATGGTGTGGTCAAGCGGATGTATGGGCTGCTCGAGAAGCAATTCCGAGACACCTTCGACAGAGCCTCTTCGATGAAGGGTCGAGCGGGCGAAAACCTGCTGATCCTGCTCGAGCGGCGCCTGGACAACGTGGTTTTTCGATCGGGGTATGCGACGTCCCGCGCCGAAGCCAGGCAACTAGTCAAGCACGGTCACTTCCGGATCGACGGTCACAAGGTGAAGACGCCGTCTCTGCTCGTGAAGGCCGGGATGAAGCTATCGCTTCGTGAGCGCTCGACGAAGATCGAACGCGTGTCGGGTGCGCTCGAGGCACTCGAAGGCAAGAGCGTTCCGCAGTGGCTCGAAGTGGACAAGGAGTCGAAGCAATCCGTCGTCAAGCAGCTTCCCGTCCGTGAAGACATCACACTGCCGATCGATGAACAGTTGATCGTTGAACTCTATTCACGCTGATCGATCTGCTCGAGGCTGATGCGGCGGAGGGTCGTCCTCCATCAGTCCACAGAAACTCATGCGTCCGAGGCCAGGGCCCGACGCCAACGAACTGAATCAAAGGGGGTTCCGATGCAGCAGGAACTGATTGCCGCCAACTGGCGCTCTCTCATCCGACCGCGCCGGCTCGAGGTCGAAGATGATTCGCTCGAAACCGGTTATGGGCGTTTCTCGTGCGAGCCGCTCGAGCGCGGATTCGGAACCACGCTGGGCAACGCGTTGCGCCGCGTCCTGTTGTCGTCGCTGCAGGGAGCGGCGATCACCAGCGTGCGCATCAACGGCGTGCTTCACGAGTTCTCGACCATTCCGGGCGTCATGGAGGATGTCACCCACATCATCCTGAATCTGAAGGACGTCCGGCTGCGAATGCACTCGGAGGGTCCGAAGACGATACGTGTCAGGAAGGCAGGGCCGGGCATCGTGACCGCCGGAGATCTGGTCTCCGACGATCAGACCGTCGAGATCATGAATCCCGAGCACAAGCTCTGCACGCTCAGTGCCGAGGCGGACTTCGAACTCGAAGCAACGGTCAACTCGGGCAAGGGGTATGTGCTCGCCGATCGCAACAAGACCGAAGAGATGCCGATCGGCACGATTCCGATCGACTCGGTCTTCTCACCGATCCGCCGAGTCAACTACACGGTGACGCCTGCCCGCGTCGGTCGCGAGACGGATTTCGATCGCCTGACCCTCGAGATCTGGACGGACGGTGCCGTTCAGCCCGCCGATGCGCTGGCCTACGGGGCGAAGATCCTGAAGGAGCAGGCGACGATCTTCATCAACTTCGAAGAGCAGGACGAGGTTCCGATCCATCGAGCCGATGAACCGGAGCCCCTGAACCCGAGTCTCTTCAAGTCGGTCGACGAACTCGAGCTGTCGGTGAGATCGGCCAACTGCCTGCAGAACGCCAACATCCGGTTCATCGGTGAATTGGTGCAGCGGACCGAAGCCGAGATGCTGAAGACGAAGAACTTCGGCCGGAAGTCGCTGAACGAAATCAAGGAGACGCTCGCTTCGATGGGGCTCTCACTCGGAACGCCCATCGAGAACCTGCCGCAGCGCAAGGATCTCGAGAAGATGCGCGAGCAGCGCGAGGCCTGACGAATGCGTCATCGAAACAGCGGACGAAAACTCAGCAGGAACACTTCGCACCGGAAGGCACTCCTCCGGAACATGGTGACCTCCCTTCTGGACCACGAACGGATCCAGACGACGGATGCGAAGGCGAAGGAGTTGCGCGGCGTGGCGGATCGCATGATCACGCTCGGCAAGCGTGGCGATCTCCACGCTCGCCGACAGGCCCTTGCCGTGATTCGCGACAAGGATGTGACTGCGAAGCTCTTCAGCGAGCTCGCCGACCGGTATCGGGAGCGGCCGGGTGGCTATACGAGGATCATCAAGGCCGGGCGACGTGCCGGCGATGCTGCTCCCGTATCCATCATCGAACTGGTGGATCGATCCGAGTCCGGACCGGCTGCGGACTGACGGTCCGATGAGAGTGGCGACCGGGCTGTTTCTCCCGATCGACGACGCGGTGACAGGGCTGTCGCGGTGAGCGAGCGTACCTCGATCCCGGTCACCGGTTACGCGGTGGGATTGGCACTGGTCGGGGTCACAGTTGCCCTCGTCTGGATGGGCGATCCGATCCAGCCTCCACTCGGCCGCGGCGACCTGGCGCCATCTTTCGGGCTCGAGAAGCTCGAGGGTGGCCGATTCGACTCGGCAGAACTGCGCGGGCAAGTCGCCCTCGTCAATTTCTGGGCGACCTGGTGCAAGCCCTGTGAAGATGAGATGCCCGCGATGCAGCGACTCTACGAGACGCTCTCGCCCGAGGGCTTCGAACTCGTCGCCATCTCGGTCGACGGATCATCCACGGACGTGCTCGCCTTCCAGGAGCGTCTCGGGGTCGGCTTCCCCATCCTGCTCGATCCCGAGCAGACGGTCGCACGTCTCTACCAGACGACCGGCTTTCCCGAGTCGATCCTGGTCGATCGGCAAGGCGTGATCGTCGAACGATACGTCGGGCCCCGGGACTGGGATCACCCGGATTATCTGGAACGCATTCGTCGCCTGATGCAGTGACCGGCCGCGCGATCTTGCGAGTCTCGGTCGTGTTCCAGTGCGCGGTCAGCGCGAAGAGCGGGGCGAAGTCACCGCTTTTCGGTAAGCTCCATTTCTGACAGACGTCGTCCACAGGGGGAGTGGGTGAGGGCGTACTGGCTCGTCCCGGCAGTGATTGCGGCAGGGCTCGCGTTGGTGGTGTTCGATCAGAAGTCCGGTCTGCCTGCTTGGTTCAGGCTGAGGGACGATCTGGCGGCGTCGCATGCCCGGAAAGAGATCCTGTCCAACCGCGACGACGAGCTCAGGCGCGAAATCGAAGCGCTCGAGCGGGATCCGTTCGCGACGGAGCGGGCGATCCGCGAAGAACTCGGTCTCGCGCGCCCGGGCGAACGGATCATCCGATTCGCGGAGCCGATCCCCACGGACTGATGGCCCCTCGGCAAATCGGTCCAGAACGGTACGTGTAGTCATGAAGGAAGATCTCACCCGGCAGGTAGAGGTTGCGATCCGCTCGCTCCTCGACGATGCAGGCGACGCAGGAGCAGCACCGGTCGTGGTGCTCGAAGTGCCTCGTCAGTCCGAGCATGGAGACTTCGCGTGCAACGTCGCGATGGGGCTGTCGAAGAGGCTTGGGCGCAAGCCTCGCGAGATCGCAGAGGATCTGCGTGGGAGGCTGGGAGACGCCGGAGGCCTGCTGGAGGCGGCTGAGATCGCGGGTCCGGGTTTCCTGAACTTCCGACTCCAGACGTCGAATTGGCAGAATCTGGTACGCGAGATCATGCGAGCCGGTCCGGCGTTCGGGCGGAGCGAAGTCGGGGCCGGCGCGCGGGTGCAGGTCGAGTTTGTTTCGGCCAATCCGACCGGTCCACTGAGCACCGGTCATGGTCGACAGGCCGTGCTTGGTGATTGCATCGCCCGGCTGCTCGATCACGTCGGCTACGCGGTCACGCGCGAGTACTACTTCAATGACGGCGGACGTCAGATGCGGGTGCTCGGCGAGTCGGTCAAAGCTCGCTATCTCGAGCTGCTCGGGCGTGCGGCGCCTCCGGATCCGCTGGCGCTCGCGGACCCGGCGCAAGCGTGGCCCGCGGAGATCGACGGGCTGCCCGTTGCGTTTCCCCGCGATGGCTATCAAGGGGACTACATCCGCGACATCGCGCGATCGCTGCTCGAGGTGCGAGGCGAGGCACTAGTCGACGAGCCGGGCGACGGCGAGTTCCGCGAGACGGCGCAGAAGACGATCTTCGCCGAGATCAACGCCACGTTGGATTCCATCGGGATCCACTTCGATGTCCATTCCAACGAGAAGTCGTTGTTCGAGGACGGGCTCGTCGATCGCGTCGTCGCGGATCTGCGAGGTCGCGAGCTGGTCTACGAGAACGAGGGCGCTCTCTGGTTGGCCGCCACACGATTGGGTCTCGAACGCGACCGCGTCGTGATCAAGAGTTCGGGCGAAGCCACGTACCTGCTGCCCGACATCGCGTATCACCGCGAAAAGCTCCGGCGGGGTTTCGACCTCGTAGTGGACGTGCAGGGCGCGGATCACATCGAACAATTCCCGTTCGTCCGTGCCGCGATGGACGCTCTAGATCTCGATGGCTCGAAGATCGAACTCGTCATGCATCAGTTCGTCACGATCACGAGTGGCGGCGAGAAGGTCAAGCAGTCGACGCGGAAAGCCACCTTCATCACGGTGGACGAGCTCGTCCAGCAAGTCGGCCGGGATGTGTTCCGGTTCTTCATGATCGAACGCAAGCCCGAGGGCCATCTCGACTTCGATCTGGACCTCGCGCGCGATCGCAATTGGAGGAAGAACCCGGCCTACTACGTGCAATATGCCCATGCCCGGACCCATGGCATCGAACGCCGCGCCCATGCGGACGGTGTCAGGATGCCGGGGCCGGACGATCTGGATGCGGCGCGGCTCTCTCTGCCCGAAGAAATCGAGCTGGTTCGAAAGCTCGGTGGGTTTCCGGAGATGGTCCAGCGGGCCGCGGACTCCCGCGAGCCTCATCATGTCGCCTACTACCTTCGCGATCTCGCGGGCCTCTGGAATCCGTATCTCCAGGATGGAGACAACCATCGGGTGGTCTCGGATGACGCCGAGTTGACGGCGGCTCGACTCGGCCTCGTGCTCGCGATGCGCTACGTCCTCGCGGCGGGTCTCGAACTTCTCGGCGTCAGCGCACCGGAGCAGATGTGATGGAAGCGGATGGCCGTTACTCGAGGCGTGTCGCCGGGCAGGGCTGGCTCTCGACGCTGTTCGGCGTGCTGGTCCTGGTGGCGGGCGGTTTCGCCCTGGGACTCGTCGTCGGCGTGATCTCCGAAGAGCCGGAACTCGTCGTGGGCCACGTCGCCGGCCGGACGACGGAGATCGAATGGTCGGCTGTGGGCAAGGGGATCGATCCCGGAGACGAGGCGCTCGGTACGGGAGGCACGTCGGCAGACTGGCCGCTGGCAGAGGCCGAGACCGGCCGCGAGTCCGGCAGCCCCTCCGCCGACCCGCCGGAACGAGAACTTCCGCCCGTTGCGGCTCCTGCGGATCCGCGGGCCGGAAGCGTCGCGCCGGATGGCAACACACGGTTCGCCGCGGCGGGGCCTGCGATCGTGAGCGCTGCGACGGAAGGCTCCAGCGGTGCGGTCCGTCTGCCGATCGCGGCGGATGAGGATCCGTCGGGAAGCTTCGCGATCCAGGTCGGTGCATTCCAGGAATCGCAAGCCGCGCAGAGCGTCGCCGGCCGCTTGCGTGCGAGCGGCTACCCGGTGCAGGTCGTACCGCCCGAAGCCGACGACCGCTGGCGCGTGCGAGTCGGTCCCATCAAGAGCAGGCTCGAGGCCGACGAGACGGCCCAGCGACTCAAGGTCGAGCAGAATCTTCCGACCTGGGTGCTTCGCGAGAGTCTTCCATGAGCGACCTGATCCTTCGATCGGGCGTTCGGCTTCCGCTCTCACCGAGGCATTGAGGAGTCAGCCTTGCGCTGGGTCGTGACGGGCAGTGGTGGGCAGCTGGGACAGTGCCTCGTGGATGCCATCGGGTCGGATGATCGCGAGATCCTGGCTGCTGCATTCTCGCGCGAACAGCTCGACATATCCAACCCGCGCGACGTCTCGTCGATCTTCGATCGGGTGCCGGGTGGCGCGGACGTGCTTGTGAACGCGGCGGCCTTCACCGCGGTGGACCGCTGCGAATCCGAGTCGGAGCGGGCCTTCGCGGTAAACGGCATCGGGCCGGGACTGCTCGCGGACGCCTGCGCGGCGGCGGGTGTGCGCCTCGTCCACGTTTCGACCGACTATGTGTTCGATGGCACGGCGTCGTCCCCGTGTGATGAGACGACTCCGGTGGCACCGCAAGGTGAATACGGACGCAGCAAGGCGGAGGGCGAACGGCGTGTGCTGTCGCGTTTGCCCGAGGCGATGGTCGTCCGCACGAGCTGGCTGTTCGGACCCGGAAGGAACTTCGTCGTGGCAATCCTGGATCAGGCGGCGCTTCGTCGCCGCGGCGAACTCACCGGCCCTTTGCGAGTCGTCGATGATCAGCGTGGATCACCCACCTATGCGGTGGACCTCGCTTGCGGATTGATCGCGCTCGCTGGCAACTCGGCCGGGCGAGCATCTGGCGGCGCACGCGAGTCGGGAAATACCGGAAAGCATGTGCACGGCATCGTACATCTCACGAACTCGGGCGAGACGACCTGGTGCGAATTCGCACGCACGATCCTCTCGGAGTCGGGCTACTCCGATCTCCGAATCGACCCGATCTCGACCGCGGAACTCGGCCTGCCGGCTCCCCGCCCGGCGTACTCGGTGCTCGATTGCGCGCTGGCGGCCAGCATCGGCGTTTCGCTCAGATCCTGGCGGGAGGCCCTTGTCGCGTATCTGCATACTCCGTCGATCCTCCGGTCATGGGAGGTCGCCTCGTGACCGACGTCGCCCGCTCGCGAATCCGCAACTTCTGCATCATCGCCCACATCGACCATGGCAAGAGCACGATCGCCGATCGGCTGCTCGATGCGACCGGTGCACTGAACGATCGCAATCGCCAGGATCAATTCCTCGACAACATGGACATCGAGCGCGAGCGCGGCATCACCATCAAGGCGCAGACGGTGCGGCTCAAGTTCCGCGCCGCGGACGGCCTGGACTACGTGCTCAACCTGATCGACACGCCCGGGCACGTCGACTTTTCGTACGAAGTCTCTCGCGCTCTCTCGGCGTGCGAGGGAGCCCTGCTGGTCGTCGACGCCGCCCAGGGAATCGAGGCGCAGACTCTCGCCAACGCCTATCTGGCGTCGGACGCCAATCTCGAGATCGTGCCGGTCGTGAACAAGATCGATCTCCCGTCCGCCGAGCCGGACCGGGTCGCTCAGGAGATCGAAGACGTCGTGGGTCTCGACGCGGCAGACGTCATTCCCGTGTCCGCGAAGACGGGCCAGGGGATACCCGAACTGTTGCAGGCCATTGTCGACCGGATCCCGCCTCCGGGCGGCGATGCCGATGCACCGACGCGGGCGCTGATCTTCGATTCCTGGTTCGATCCCTACGTGGGTGTGGTGTTGCTGGTGCGGGTGATGGATGGTCGGCTCAGGCCGCGAGACTCGATCAAGATGATGATGTCGGGTGGACTGCACGACATCACGCAGCTTTCGGTCATCGATCCGGTCGCGCGGCGCGTCGAGGAGCTACGGGTCGGCGAAGTCGGGATGGTGGTCGCCGGCATCAAGACGCTCTCCCATGTGAAGATCGGGGATACGATCACGCTGGCCGATCGCCCTGCCGAGCATCCGTTGCCGGGCTTCCGGAACGTGAAGTCGATGGTGTTCTCCGGTCTCTATCCCGTGGATACCGATGAATACGACGATCTGAAGGCTGCCCTCGAGAAACTGCGCCTCAACGATTCGTCCTTCGAGTACGAACCGGAGACCAGTGCCGCCCTCGGCTTCGGGTTCCGCTGTGGATTCCTGGGCTTCCTCCACGCCGAGATCATCCAGGAACGACTCGAACGCGAGTACAACTTGAATCTGATCACCACCGCGCCGACCGTGCGCTATCGCGTGGTGCCCAGGAACGGTGAGCCTTTCGAGATCGAGAGTCCTGCGGCGTTGCCCGATGCCAGTGAGATCGCGAGCGTCGAAGAGCCGATGATCTCGGCGACGATCCATGTGCCGTCCGTCCACCTCGGTGCGGTGATGAAGCTGTGTCAGGACCGACGAGGAACCCAACGCGACATGAAGGTTCACGGTGAGCGGGTCCAGGTCCGCTATGAGTTGCCCCTCGGTGAGGTCGTCACCGATTTCCACGACAGGCTGAAGAGCGCAACCCGCGGATACGGTTCATTCGACTACGAACTCATCGGATTCGCGCCGGCCGATCTCGTCAAACTCGACGTCATGGTCAACGGTGATCCGGTGGATGCGCTTTCGCTGATCGTCCACCGCGACCGCGCGCAATCTCGCGGCTCGGAACTAGCCGGCAAACTGAAGGAATACATCCCGCGCCAGCAGTTTCCCGTGGCCATCCAGGCTGCGATCGGGACCCGCGTGATCGCGCGCACGACCGTCAAGGCGATGCGCAAGAACGTGCTGGCCAAGTGCTACGGTGGCGACATCTCGCGAAAAAGGAAGCTTCTCGAGAAACAGAAGGCAGGGAAGAAGCGCATGAAGATGGTCGGCTCTGTGGAGATCCCCCAGGAGGCCTTCCTCGCTGCGCTGAGGCTGGGTGACGAATGAGTCGCCCGGATCGAGGAGACTCCGACGATCGGGCGGAATCGCTCCGGGACGTTCCGGAGCCGACACTCGTCCGCAGACTCTGGGATCAGGTTGGAACCCTGGTACTGGCGGTCGCGATCGCGCTGGCGATCCGGGCATTCGTCATCGAGCCGTTCCGGATCCCGTCGGGTTCGATGTTGCCGACGTTGTTGATCGGCGATCATCTGTTCGTCAACAAGTTCCTGTACGGGCCTCGCATCCCGTTCACCGATCTGCGGCTGCCCGGGATCCGGAGTCCAGAGCGCGGCGACGTGGTCGTCTTCGAAGTGGCGCGGGGGGATGGCCGTCGGATCGACGAGATCGTTCCCGCCGATCAGTATCCGGATCTGCCGCGGGACGACTTCGTCAAGCGCATCGTCGGCATGCCCGGCGACGCGATCTCCGTGCGGCAGGGTGTCGTGACGGTGAACGGCGTTCCGGCCGGGCAGATCGATCTGGGTGTGCAGCATCGCGACGAGCTGGGCCGGATGCTCGAGGTGAAGCGCGAGACGCTGGCGGACTGCATCCACGAGGTGCTCGACGATCCCGCGTTCGGTGGGCTCCAGATCGCCGACTTCGTCGTGCCCGAGGGTCGCTATTTCATGATGGGCGACAACCGCGACTATTCGAACGACAGCAGAAAGTGGGGCACCGTGCGTCTCGAAGAGATGAAGGGGCCGGCGTTCGTGCTGTACTGGTCGTGGAGTGTGAACGGAAACGCGCTGCAATTCTTCAATCCTGCGAACTGGTGGTCGGCCGACAAGCGCTGGGACCGGATCTTCCATCGGGTCCGCTGCCAGACGGAGGAAGAAGCAGCAGCCCGACCCCCGATCTGACGGGTTCCCCGAGCGGCTGGATTGACGGCATCTGCCTCCGCGTTAGACTGCGCTCGCTTTACAGCCCCTTTTAAGCCCGTCCCGAGAGGCGGGCAAAGGTGCGTTAATGACGAACGATGCCCCTCCCGATCCGACGCAGACGCAGAGTCGGAAACCAGCTTCCGCCGAGACTTTTCGCGGTGAGAGTGGAGCTGTTCCGGCGAGGCCGCCTGCCGAAGGCGTGATCCCGACCGATGCTTCGGCTTCCGAGCGGATCGTGCTCGACGACTTGCGGATCCGTCGTGCGCTGATGCGGATCGCGCACGAGATCATCGAGTCGACCGGCGACCAGGAGCGTCTCTATCTCGTCGCGATTCCCAATGGCGGCGTGCCGCTCGGTCGCATTCTCGCCGTCAATCTGAGGGAGATCGGCGGTCTCGAACCGACCCTCGGCATCCTCGACACCACGCTCTATCGCGACGATCTCGCGAGCCGCGGGATCCGTCCCCGGCTTCGTCTGACCGAGATGCCGTCTTCCGTCGACGATTGCCTGGTCGTACTCGTGGAGGACGTGGTCAACACCGGGAGAACGATCCGCGCCGCCATGGACGCATTGATGGACTTCGGCCGCCCGCGCTCGGTCCGGGTGGTGGCGCTGGTCGACCGCGGACATCGCGAGTTGCCCATCAAGATCGACTACGTCGGCAAGAACATCCCGACGCGACCCGGCGAGACCGTTCAACTGCGTTTCACCGGCGACGACGAGAGCGGCAGCATGGAAGTCGTCGTACAGGCGGCACCGCCGCGTGACGTGAGTGACGGCCAGGGCGGATCGGGGAAGCAGAGATGATCGGTCAGGATCTACTCGGTATCGAGAAGCTGGACAGAGAGCAGATCGAACTGATCCTCGAAACCGCCGAGCGGATGCAGGAGATCGGAACGAGGGACGTGAAGAAGGTGCCGACGTTGCGCGGCCGCACCATCGTCAATCTGTTTTTCGAATCTTCCACCCGGACCCAGACCAGCTTCGAGATCGCCGGAAAGCGGCTGGCGGCGGATGTCGTGAACTTCTCGACCGGGGCATCGAGCTTGAGCAAGGCGGAGAGTCTGCTCGACACCGCCAAGACCCTCGATGCGATGGATCCCGATGTGGTGATCGTTCGTCACCGCGTCGCGGGCGTGCCCCAGCGCATCGCCGACGAACTCAAGGCTCCGGTCATCAACGCGGGCGACGGCGCCCATGAGCATCCCACCCAGGCACTGCTCGACATGCTCACCGTCCGGCAGGAGAAGGGTCGGATCGAAGGGCTGACGGTCGCGATCATCGGCGATATCGCGCACTCCCGGGTCGCGCGCTCCAACATCTACGGCTTCACGAAGCTCGGCGCCGAGGTGCGGGTGGCGGGGCCGCCGACCCTGCTGCCGGTCGGCATCGAGTCCCTTGGTGTCAAAGCGTTCACGTCGCTGCGCGAGGTGCTCGACGGCGCGGATGTCGTGATGGCGCTCCGGATCCAGCTGGAGCGGCTCGCCGGCGCACTCTTCCCGAGCGTGCGTGAATACTCCGCCGTGTTCGGGCTCGATCGCGCCAAGCTTCGGTTCGCCAGACCCGACGCCATCGTGATGCATCCGGGGCCGGTCAATCGCGGTGTGGAGCTCTCGAATGAGCTCACCGACCATCGTCCGAGTGTGATCCTCGATCAGGTCCGCAACGGCGTCGCACTCCGGATGGCGCTCCTCTATCTGATCGCAGGGCGCCCCAGTGCGCTCCACCGGGAGTAGGGCTTTGTCTCGAGTGCTGATCCGGGGTGGACGAGTCCTCGATCCGTCGGTCGATCACGACGGCGTGGCGGACGTACTGATCGACGGCGGTCTGATCGCCGCCGTGGGGCGGGACCTGCCCGCAACCGACTGCGAGATCGTCGAAGCCAGCGGTCACTGGGTGGCACCCGGATTCGTGGACGTGCACACCCATCTTCGCGAGCCCGGTCAGGAGTACAAGGAGGATCTCGCGTCCGGCGGCCGGGCCGCAGTGGCGGGTGGATTCACTTCGCTGGCATGCATGGCCAACACGCGTCCGGTCAACGATGACCCGTCCGTCACGAAGTACATCCTCGACCGCGCCGCCAAGGATTCGCCAGCGCGAATCCATCCGATTGCTGCGGCGACGCGCGGCCTGAAGGGCGAAGTGATGACCGAGATGGTCGCACTGCGCGAGGCCGGCGCGATCGGATTCAGCGACGACGGCGAAGTCATCATGGACGCGGCTGTGATGCGTCACGTACTCGAATATTCGACGCTCGTGGGCGTGCCCGTGATCGTGCACGCCGAGGACTGCGGGCTGCGGTGCGACGGTGTGATGAACGAGGGGATCGTGTCGACGAGGCTCGGTCTTCCCGGCAATCCGGTGGAAGCCGAGGAGATCCACATCGCGCGCGACATCCGGCTCGCCCGGATGACGGGAGCGCGGCTCCACATCGCGCACGTGTCCGCCGGCGGCAGCGTGGAGCTGATCCGGCGCGCGAAGGAAGAGGGCTTGCAGGTGACCGCTGAAGTCACGCCCCATCACCTCACCTTGACGGACGAAGCCAACTCGGGCTTCGACACGAGCACCAAGATGGCACCGCCTCTGCGCACTGCCCGCGACGTGGCACTCGTGCGCCGAGCGCTCGCCGAGGGGGTCATCGACTGCGTGGCCACCGACCATGCACCCCACGCCGTGTACGAGAAGGATGTCGAATTCACCGCCGCTCCCTGTGGCGTCACCGGCCTCGAGACCGCCTTCGCGGTGGTGATGGATCTGGTTCGCTGCGGCGAGATCTCCCCTCTCGAGTTGATGCGTCGGATGTCGACCTCACCGGTGCGGATCTTCGCCATTCCGGGCGGCACACTGGTCGTCAGGAGCCCGGCGGACGTCGTGATCGTGGATCCCGCTGGAGAATGGGTGTACGAACCCGGTGACGGGTTCTCGAAGAGCCGCAACTCACCCTGGGCGGGGCATACCCTCACCGGACGCGTCATGGCGACCTTCGTGGGCGGTCGACTCGTCTACCAGGCGCGTCGCGGTGTCGTCGTGCAGTGATGCAGTCATGAAGTGATCGGCGCGTCGGCCCGATGTCAGGCCGGTGCGTCGTGTGGATCGAAGCGAACGCAGGACCCGAATGGACGGTGGATTCGAATGAGCGGCACGACGAGTGGACGAGCGGATGGGACAGTGGGACGGCTCGGTGGCGGAAGTTCGCGCCCGGCTGCGCTCGCGTTGGCGGACGGAACGGTGTACCGGGGCATGGCGTTCGGTGCAGAGGGCGTTCGCAGCGGGGAGGTGATCTTCAACACCAGCATGACGGGCTACCAGGAGATCATCACCGACCCGTCGTACGCGGGTCAGATCGTGGCGATGACCTACACGCAGATCGGAAACGTAGGTGTGAACGCCGAAGACGCCGAATCGACGCGTCCGTTCCTCTCCGGTTTCGTCGTGAAAGAACTGCTCGACGAGCCGAGCAACTGGCGGTCCGAGGGCAGGCTCGACGAGTACTTGCGCGAGCACGGGGTGCCGGGGATCGCGGGTCTCGACACACGTGCACTCGTGCGTCGCATCCGCGACGGCGGCGCGCAGGTCGGCGTGCTCAGCACCGATCCCGGCCTGCAGGACGCGAAAAAACTGGTTTCGCGCGCCAAGCAGGCGCCCGGTCTCGATGGACGCGATCTGGTCGCCGACGTGACGTGCCGCGCTCCATACACCTGGACGGAGGGTCGTTGGCCCGGTATCACCGGGCAGGTGCCCCGTACCTCCCGGCCGACCCGCGACCTGCACGTCGTCGCATACGACTTCGGCGTCAAGCGGAACATCCTGCGGCTTCTGGTGGAGCAGGGTTTTCGCGTGACTGTGGTGCCTGCGAAGACCACTGCCGCAGAGGCACTCGCACTTCGGCCCGATGCGATCTTCCTTTCGAATGGTCCCGGTGATCCGGCGGCGGTGGAAGGAGTCCGGGACGCCGTCCGCGAACTGGCTTCGATCAAGCCGCTGTTCGGAATCTGCCTGGGCCACCAGATCCTCGGCCTCGCACTCGGTGGCGAGACCCGCAAGCTCAAGTTCGGTCACCATGGCGGGAACCAGCCAGGCAAGGACCTCGCTACCGGACGCGTCGCGATCTGTGCCGAGAACCACGGTTACGCGGTCGACAAGGATTCGCTCGATCGAGCCGGTGAACCCGTGTGCGTGACCCATGTGAACCTGAACGACGGAACGGTCGAGGGGCTCGCACACGAAGAGAAGCCGATCTTCTCCGTGCAGTACCACCCCGAGGCCTCGCCCGGACCGCACGACGCCGACTTCTTCTTCCGGCGTTTCCGGAAGATGGTCGAGCGCCACGTCGCGGGCGAGCGCGTCACGGGCGCCGGAATCGCGCGAGAGACAGACCGCTAGACAGCCCGACTTGCAGTCAGACGATCTGCGGCCCGAGTGGACGCATCGAGAGGACGCCGCTCCAGTGCCCAAGAGAAACGACATCCGAAGCATCCTCGTGATCGGCTCCGGTCCGATCGTGATCGGTCAGGCGTGCGAGTTCGACTACTCGGGCACGCAGGCTTGCAAAGCCCTCCGCGAAGAGGGCTACCGCGTCGTGCTGGTGAATTCGAATCCCGCCACGATCATGACGGACCCCGAGATGGCGGACGCGACCTACATCGAGCCGATGACGGTCGAGTCCGTCGAGAAGATCATCCAGGCCGAGAAGCCCGACGCGGTGCTGCCCACCATCGGGGGGCAGACGGCGCTGAATCTCGCGATTGCGCTGGCGCACGCGGGCGTTCTCGAGCGACACGGAGTCGAGTTGATCGGGGCCGACATTCCGGCGATCCAGAAAGCCGAGAACCGCGAGTTGTTTCGTGAAGCGATGGCCCGGATCGGGCTTCGTGTGCCGAAGGCCGGCGTCGCACACACGCTCGAGGAAGCCCGGCAGATCGTCAAGGAGACGGGCATTCCTGCGATCATCCGCCCGAGCTTCACGATGGGCGGGACGGGTGGAAGCATCTGTCACGTGGCCTCGGATTTCGATTCGCTCGTGCAGTGGGCGCTCGACCAGTCGCCGACCCACGAATGCCTGATCGAGCAGAGCGTGCTCGGTTGGAAGGAATTCGAGCTCGAAGTGATGCGCGACAAAGCGGACAACGTCGTGGTCATCTGTTCGATCGAGAACTTCGACCCGATGGGTGTGCACACCGGCGATTCGATCACGGTCGCGCCCGCCCAGACCCTGACCGATCGCGAGTACCAGGAGATGCGGGACGCCGCGGTGGCGATCATGCGGGAGATCGGAGTCGAAACCGGTGGGTCGAACGTCCAATTCGCCGTCGATCCGGATTCGGGGACTCTCTTCGTGGTCGAGATGAACCCGCGGGTTTCGAGATCCTCGGCCCTGGCCTCGAAGGCGACGGGATTCCCGATCGCAAAGATCGCGGCGAAACTCGCAGTGGGTTACACGCTCGATGAGGTCGCCAACGACATCACGCGCGTGACTCCGGCGAGTTTCGAACCGACGATCGACTACGTGGTCACCAAGGTGCCGCGTTTCACGTTCGAGAAGTTTCCCAACGCCGACAACCTGCTGACGACCCAGATGAAGAGCGTCGGCGAGGTGATGGCGATCGGACGGACCTTCAAGGAGAGCCTTCAGAAGGCGATCCGATCGCTCGAGATCGGCCACGCCGGCCTCGAGGCACCCGCATTGCCCGGCGGCGAGGAGGGCGAGAAGAGTCTGTTCAAGTCGATCGACACCCCGCGCCCGGGTCGGCCGTGGGCGATCGCCGAGGCCATGCGTCGCGGAGTGTCTGTCGAGGATCTCCATCGTCGAACCTCGATCGATCCATGGTTCCTGCGCCGCGTCGAAGAGATCGTGCTGGCCGAAGCGGATCTCCGCCGCGCCGACCCACAGGCTCGCGAGAAGTGGCTGCGCGAAGCCAAGGCGATGGGATTCTCCGATCGCAGACTCGCGGCACTCTGGCAGCTCGACGAGGCGGCCGTGCGAGCGATGCGGCACCGGTTGGGGATCCGACCGGTCTACAAACGGGTTGATACGTGTGGTGCCGAATTCGAGGCGCAGACCCCCTACCTCTACTCCACCTACGAGGACGAGTGCGAGGCCGCGCCGACGGATCGCAAGAAGATCATGATCCTCGGCGGTGGGCCGAATCGGATCGGGCAGGGGATCGAGTTCGACTACTGCTGCGTCCACGCCGTGTTCGCGCTGCGCGAAGCCGGCTTCGAGACGATCATGGTGAACTGCAACCCCGAAACGGTGTCGACCGACTACGACACGAGCGATCGGTTGTATTTCGAGCCGCTCACGCTCGAGGACGTGCTGGAGATCGTCCACAAGGAGAAGCCGACCGGGATCATCGTGCAATTCGGCGGGCAGACGCCCCTCAAACTGGCCGTCCCGCTCGAGGCCGCGGGTGCGCCGATCATTGGCACGTCCCCGGATGCGATCGATCGCGCCGAGGATCGCGAGCGGTTCGATGCGATGCTCGAATTGCTCGACTTGAAGCGACCCGCCGGTGGAATGGCGCGCAGCGCCGCCGAGGCCGAGGCCGTGGCCGATCGCATCGGCTACCCGGTGTTGGTGCGGCCCTCGTACGTGCTCGGCGGTCGCGCGATGCAGATCGTCCGCGACAAGTCCGGCCTGAGCGATTACATGCGCTTCGCCGTCCAGGCGTCGCCCGAGCATCCGGTGCTGGTGGATCGCTTCCTCGCCGACGCGATCGAAGTCGACGTCGACGCGATCTGCGACGGCAAGCGCGTCGTGGTGGGCGGCATCATGGAGCACATCGAGGAAGCGGGCGTCCATTCCGGGGACAGCGCCTGCTCGCTGCCCCCATACTCGCTCGCGCAGAGCGTGATCGACGAGATCATCGACTCGACCCGCAGACTGGCGCTCGAACTGGGCGTACTCGGACTGGTGAACATCCAATATGCGGTGAAGGACGGCGCCGTGTACGTGATCGAGGTCAACCCACGCGCCTCGAGGACGGTTCCCTTCGTCTCCAAGGCGATCGGTCGACCGCTTGCCAAGCTCGCCGCACTGGTGATGACCGGCCAGAGCCTCGAAGAACTCGGATTCACGGAGGAGATCGTGCCCCCGCACTTCTCGGTGAAGGAGGCCGTGTTCCCCTTCGTCAAGTTCCCCGGTGTCGACACGCTGCTCGGTCCCGAGATGAAGAGCACGGGTGAAGTGATGGGGATCGATTCGGCGTTCGGTCGCGCCTACGCGAAAGCGCAGATCCAGGCGGGCAACAGTCTGCCCACCGCCGGCACAGTGCTCGTGTCGGTGAAGCGAGCCGACCAGGCACAGGTGGTGAAGCCGATCCGTGTGCTCGCGGATCTTGGATTCTCGGTGGTCGCGACCGACGGAACGGCCGCGACGTTGCGAGAGGCCGGGATCCAGGTGTCGGTCGTCGAGAAAGCCCATCAGAGCGACGCGAACACAGTCGAGATGATCCGTTCCGGGCAGATCCACCTCGTCATCACGACCGTCGAGTCGGACCCGCGAGCGATCGCCGATTCGTTCTCGATGCGCCGGGCGGCGCTGCAGCGCGGAATTCCGTACTGCACGACGATGGCTGCCGCCCGAGCCTCCGCGGAGGCGATCCAGGCGCTTCGGCAGGAGTCGATCGGCGTTCGTTCGCTGCAGGAGATCCACGCGCGGATGCGGAGGTAGACTGACTGACCGCGCGCCGCCCCGACCGGCCGTGGCAGGAGTCCAGACTTGGGGATCCGCACACCGGCCTCTGCGAGCGACGACCGGGACCTGCTGACGCGTGTCGCAGCACTGCTGCGTCCCCTCGACTTCGCCGCGCGAGATGGGTTCGCGCAGATCGCGCGTGTGCGCGGAATCGAGGAAGGTTTGAAGGCTGCCTGTGAGGGGCTCGCGAAGCTCGCCCTGCCGCCCGATCTCGTCGGCTTCTTCGAGGAACTGGCCGCGACGTTCAGTCGGGTGGCTGACGAAGAGGGGATTCGCTCGGCGATCGAAACGATCCTGCCGAGACTGGATCGCCTGCGTGAACCCGGCTGGACGGACGAGGTGCTCGCCCGGCGGACGTCGGTGCTGGCCGGAGTGGGTCCGCGTCGAGCCGAGGCCCTCGCGAAGCGCGGGCTCGTGAGCGTCGGTGATCTGCTGTTCCACCTGCCGGCACGCTACGAGGATCGACGCTCACTCTCCCGGGTGGATGCCCTCGAAGTGGGTCAGCGCGCGACGTTCATCGCGGAAGTACTGCTGGTGGACTTCGTGCAGTCGCGCGCGGGAGGGCGTACGCGGCGCATCCTGCAGGCGGTCGTCGGCGACGCGGGCGGGACCGTCAATCTGAAGTGGTTCCGTGGCGGCGAAAGCATCGCGAAGGGGCTCGCCAAGGGTCAGCGGCTGCTGATCACCGGGGACGTCAAGCGGTATCGCTTCACGAAGGAGATCGTGCATCCCGAGATCGAGAGGATCGACGACGAGGGATCGGAGCCGGTGCGGAATCGCGCGGAAGCGACGGGCGCTGCCGACGACGTCGAAGTCTCCACACCGCGGCGGATCGTGCCGCGCTACGCCGCGCCCGAAGGCGTCAATCCGCGAACTCTGCGAAGGTTGATCCAGAAGGCCGTCACCGAGTATGCAGACCTGGTGATCGGGCACCTTCCCGCCCGGATCGTCAGCGAACGGAAGCTTCCCGCAGCGGCCACGGCGATGCGGCTATTGCACGAACCCGATGCCGAGGCGGAAGTCGAGGCGTACACGGCCCACGTCTCACCCGCCCATCAGCGGCTCGTCCTCGAGGAGCTGTATCTGCTCGAAGTGGGCCTCGCGCAGCGCCGGCTCGCCCGGACGACACTGCCTGGCGTTCCTCTGTCGGTGCGCTCGTCGCGCCTCGATGCAGCGGAGAGGGATCTGCCGTTCGTCCTGACGCCTGCGCAGAAGCGCGCGTGGTCCGAAATCCGCACGGATCTCTCGCGTCCCTCGCCGATGCATCGCCTGCTGCAGGGCGACGTCGGCAGCGGCAAGACGGTGGTGGCGCTGCTCGCTGCGATCGCTGCGGTGGCCGATGGGCGGCAGGCCGCCTTGATGGCCCCGACCGAACTGCTGGCTGAGCAGCATGCCCGATCCCTGTCCGCGCTCTGTTCAGGCGGATCCGAGGCGCTGGCGCTGCGGATGGGTCTGTTGACTGCCTCGCGCCCTGCGGCGGCGAACGCGCGGCTCCGCGAAGCGTTGGCGGACGGCTCTCTCGATCTCGTGGTCGGAACCCACGCACTGGTCCAGGAGCAGATCGGATTCGCGGATCTCGCGGTCGCGATCATCGACGAGCAGCATCGGTTCGGTGTCCGTCAACGGGCCGCGCTCGCGCGCACCCGAGCCGATGGACGTCATCCCCACACCCTCGTGATGACCGCCACGCCGATCCCGCGCACGCTGGCACTCACCGTGTACGGGGATCTCGACGTGTCGGTGATCGACGAACTGCCCCCCGGTCGGAAGCCGGTGAAGACCGTGGTCCTGCGAGAAGGCGAGGGCGATCAGATCGCCGCGCTGGTCCGCCAGACGATCGCCCGGGGCGAGCAGGTCTTCGTCGTCTATCCCCTGGTGGAGGAGAGCGAGAAGGTGGATCTCCGCTCGGCACTCGAATCTGCGGAGCGCATCCGCGCGGCATTCCCCGACGCGCTGACGGACGTCGTCCATGGGCGTCTGGCCGCCGATGAGCGTGCCGGCGTGATGGATCGGTTCGCGAGTGGCGACGTACAGATCCTGGTGTCGACGACCGTGATCGAGGTCGGGGTGGATGTCCCCAACGCGACCCTGATGGTGATCGAGCACGCTGAGCGATTCGGTCTGGCGCAGTTGCATCAACTGAGGGGTCGGGTCGGGCGCGGTGCGAGGCCGGGCACCTGCGTACTGGTAGCCCGCGGCGGTGGCGACAAGGGCGAAGCGCGACTTCGTGCCATGCTCGAGACGACCGATGGCTTCGCGATCGCCGATGCCGATCTGGCGATCCGCGGCCCGGGAGAATTTCTCGGGACGCGCCAGAGCGGCCACCTGCCCGACATGCGGATCGCGGATCTCGTGCGCGACGCGCGGCTCGTTTCGGTCGCGCGAGAAGCGGCGCTGGCCACGGTGCGGGCCGATCCGAACCTGATCGGCGAGCCCGCCCTGGCGCGGGCCGTGGCGGTGCGCTGGGGAGATCGCCTGTCGTTGATCGATGTCGGATGACGAGCAGGCAGATAACAGGCTCATCACGGCGAGGAGGATCAAGTCTGGCGGTCCATGGACCGATCCCCCTCGAGCCCGTGGCTTGTCCGGTCGGAACCTCGAGGTTGACGGCCTTACATGTCTCGGGTACATAGCGGGCATCATGACTCGACGCGTGACGACACGAATCAAGCTCCCCCTAGGCCTGCTCCTGTGCAGGGCGGGGGAGGTTTAGCGTCGCAGCAGACAGGGCCATCCGGCCCGAATCGGGTTCGATCAGAACCCAAGAAGCGCGAAGCCCTCTCCCGCCGGTCCGGCAGGAGAGGGCTTCGCGTTTCAGGGGTTCGGTCCACCCTGAACGACATCGGATGACCTCTCCTTCGGCCAGTCGGCGGGCGGGACCTTCGGGCTCCCGAAACTGGAACACCACGGAGAAGAAGAAGATGTCGATCAGACGCGATGCAGGACGAGTGCAAGCCACAGAGGAGCGTGACGGGTGGACGGCGAGCCGCGCGTTGATCCGCCACTATCGCCCCTATCCACCGGTCGGTCTCAGGGACCGCCGCTGGCCCGATCGCACGATCGAGCACGCACCGATCTGGTGCAGCGTCGACCTGCGCGATGGCAATCAGGCGCTGATCGAACCGATGGGGCCCGATCGGAAGCGCGCGCTGTTCGATCGGCTCGTCGCGATCGGCTTTCGCGAGATCGAGGTGGGATTCCCCAGCGCATCGACGACCGAGATGGAGTTCATACGCTCGCTCGTCGAGGAGGCAGCGATTCCCGAGTCGGTGACGGTCCAGGTCCTCACGCAGGCGAGGGCGGATCTGATCGGCCCCACGATGGATTCGATCCGCGGCATGCGGAGGGCGATCGTGCACCTCTACAACTCGACCTCCGAACTGCAGCGGCGGGTCGTGTTCCAGCGAGATCGCACGGGGGTGATCGACCTCGCCCGTCGGGCGGCCGAGCAGATCCGTGAACTCGCCGAGCGAAATCGCGACACCGAGGTGGTGTTCGAGTACTCGCCCGAGAGTTTCACGGGGACCGAACTCGACTTCGCGATCGAAATCGTCGAAGCCGTGATGCGGATCTGGGAACCGACGCCTGACAAACCGATGATCGTCAACCTCCCGGCGACCGTCGAGATGGCCTCCCCGAACGTATATGCCGATCAGATCGAGTTCTTCGGCCGATCCGTCACGGGACGCGACCGCATGGTGCTGAGCGTCCACCCGCACAACGATCGCGGCACGGCGGTCGCGGCCGCCGAGCTCGCGCTCATGGCCGGTGCGGATCGCGTGGAGGGAACACTCTTCGGCAACGGCGAGCGCACCGGCAACGTCGACATCGTGACCCTCGCGCTCAACATGCTCACGCAGGGGGTGGATCCGCGGCTCGACCTGCGCGACATCAACGGCCTCGTCCGCCTGGTCGAGGAGTGCAATCAACTGCCCATCCACCCCCGGCATCCGTACGCGGGCGAGTTGGTCTTCACGGCCTTCTCGGGATCGCATCAGGACGCGATCAAGAAGGGCCTCACGGCACTCGCCGAGGCGGGCAGCGAGCATTGGGAGGTGCCGTATCTCCCGATGGATCCGGCCCATGTCGGGCGGAGCTACGACGAACTGATCCGCGTGAACAGTCAGTCCGGGAAGGGTGGAGTGGCGTTCGTCCTCGAGCGGGACCACGGCGTGAAGCCGCCACGCCGGATGCAGATCGAGTTCCAGCGTGTGGTGCAGCACCTGGCGGAGACGACGGGAAGCGAGGTCGGCTCGAAAGAGATCGCTGCGCTGTTCGAAGGCGAGTACCTCGTGCAGTCCGGTCCGCTTCGTCTCGTCGAGAAGCAGTGGCAGGTCGAGTCGATGACGGACGGGCGCTGGCGGGTGCGCGCCGGGATCGAGCACGACGGTGACGTGCAGTCCGTCGAGGCCCTCGGCAATGGACCGATCGACGCGTTCTTCTCCGCGCTCTCCAAGGCGTTCGCGCCGGGCCTGCGACTCGCCGACTACCGTGAGCACGCACTCGCCGCTGGATCGGACGCGGAGGCGATCGCCTACGTGGAGGTGACGGATGCGGCGGGCGTTTCGTGGCACGGGGCCGGACGCGATGGCAGCAGTGTGCTCGCCGCGCTGCGTGCAGTCCTTTCCGGAATCAATCGGGTATTGCGCCACCGGAGCGCGTGACGGCACGCTGCGAGAGGGCGACGCGAGAGGATCCGTCCATCACCCACCGACACGAGGCGTGCCGCGTGTCGGTGGGTGTGCGACTCTGCCGTTCCCGGTCCGCCGGGCGGATCGGGTTACACGGGGGTCGTGGGTGCATGTATTCCGGCGATGTACGGGAATCTCGCTTGCGCTGTTTCTGGTATTCGCGAGCGCGTCCCGCGCCACTCTGATCGCCGGACAAGACGCGCGCGGAACCAATCACTTCGATCACGATCACTCCGGTCAGGATCTGACCGGCGTGGATCTCTCGCCGGACCCGGTATCCGGGACCGCATCGATCCTCACCCAGGCGGACTTCTCGGACTCGATCCTCGACGGAGCCGACCTGACCGGGGTTGTCGGTGGTTGTGAGGACGCCGCGACTGCTTTCGACTGCACGACGTTCGCACGGGCCAGCCTGGTCGGTGCGGTCCTGATCGATGCGCAGCTCGCTCTCTCGTCGTTCGACTCGGCCGACCTCACGGACGCCGTCCTCGAAGGCGCCGATCTCAGCGAGGCGGTGTTCACGCAGGCCACGCTCTTCAACGCGTTGCTTGCTGGCGCCGTCCTGACGTCAGCCGTGCTGACCGACGCCGACCTGACCGACGCCAACCTGTCGTCGGCGGACCTCCGTGCCGCCGACCTCACGGGTGCGACGGCAGTGGCGGTCGATCTCGACAGCGCGATCCTGACGGACAGCGTCTGGGAGAGTGTCGACGCCACCGGCGCCTTTCTCGGATTCGCCGAAGGGTCGGGGGCGGATTTCACCGACGCGATCCTCGCGGATGCGGTGTTGGACTTCGCCGATCTCACCGGGACGATCCTGGCCGGTGCCGATCTCAGTGGTGCTTTCGGATTCGCTGCGAATCTCGCGTCGAGCGATCTGAGCGGAGCCGATCTCACGGGCGCGATCTTCGATTCGGCCGAGTTGCAGGACACGACGTGGATCGATGCGATCTTCCACGATGCCGACTTCAGCTTCGCGGACCTCTCGGGCATGGATGCGCGCTGCGGGGATTCGGTCGCCGTTCCGCCGGTCGAGCCACCTAGTCCGGCCAGCTGCAGCGAGTTCAATGGTGCGATTCTCCGGGGCGCCGACCTCGTCGACGGATCGCTGCAATACGCTCAGCTCGTTGCCTCCGCGACGGCAATCGTCGATCTGGCGGAAGCCAATCTCACCCGGGCTGATTTCTCGGACGCGTGTTTCACTGCATTGAGCACCGGGGTGTGTCAGACCGTTCCGCAGCTGCCGCCGACCAGTCTGGTCGACGCGCTGCTGAGCGGCAGTCGCTTCGATCGAGCGATCATGGCGGGCGTCGATCTCCGCTTCGCGGATGGATCCTGCGTCGGCGCCGCATCCGGAGACCCGGACCAGAGCACGCGCTGCCCGAGCTTCGTTTCGACGAATCTCGCAGGTGCGGATCTGCGCCAGGTGCAGATCAACGGGGGTGTGTTCACGGCCACGAATCTCACAGGCGTGGATCTGACGGGGGCCTTCCTCGATGGGATGAAGACGCCGTGTACAACTCCGGCCAGCGCGCTCGAGTTGCCGAGCTGTGTCGACTTCGGACAGCCCGGCCCCCTCGCGATCCTGCTCGATGTCCGTTTCCAGGATGCCGATGTCGCGGGCGTCGACTTCGGCGGTCTCGAAATGACGCGAACGGACTTCACGGACGCCGACGCGTACAAGTCGATCCCGCTGGTCGACACGAATGGGGATCCCTACACGGTCGAGTACATGACCTCGTTCGCGGGAGCGATGTTGGTCGAGGCCACGTTCGCCTCGGCCGATCTCACGAAGGCCGACTTCGCGGGCGCAGATCTGACCGCGGTGGATTTCACGTCCGCCACGCTGACCGACACGGATTTTACGCTGGTCGAGAAGCTGGCCGGTGCCGACTTCGATTCAGTGATTCTGACTTGCTCCGTCGCGGGGCCGTGCGATCGACTTCAGATGGCCACGGATCTGCGGGGAGCCAGCTTCGTGGGAGCGAACCTGACGTCTCTCGTGCTGAGCAACAAGAACCTCGACGACGTCGACTTCACGAGTGCGATCCTCACCGGCGCGAACCTGTCGGGTGCCGCGGCGCTGCGTGCGGACTTCGCCTCGGCCAACCTGGGCGACGCGGTGTTCGCGACCGCCGACCTGACCGATGCGAATTTCGACTCGGCGATCCTGACGGGTGCGGACCTCTCCGAGATCAGCTCGGCGGTCCGGGCGCGATTCGACTCCACCGATCTGCGCTGTCCGGTGGCCGGACCGTGTATTCGATTCCCCGTCACAGACCTGTCCGGGACGAGCTTCGTCGGTGCGAACCTGACGTCGATCGTGTTGGCGGGGAGAAATCTCACGGACGCCGATTTCACCAGCGCGATCCTCACGGGCGCCGATCTGCAGGGCGCGCTGGCGATCGATGCCGATTTTTCGAGCGCGACGCTTGCGAACGTCCTGTTCGGAGCGGCCAACCTGACCCGCGCGGATTTCGAGACTGCGAATCTCGCGGGCGCAGATTTCTCCCTCGTCACCGCACTCGCGGGTGCCCGTTTCGATTCGGTGGACCTGAGCTGTACGGTGCCGGGAACCTGTGATCGCTTCCCGGTCGCAAACCTGGTGGGTGCCAGTTTCGTCGGCGCGAACCTCAGTTCGCTGATCCTCTCGGACCTCGATCTCAGTGCGGCGGACTTCTCCGGGGCGGTCCTGAACGCGACCGACCTGAGCGGCGCCACCCTCGACGGCGCGAACTTCACCTCTGCGTTCGTGACGAGCACCGTGTTGTCGGGGGCCAGTCTGATCGGCGCCGATTTCACGACGAGCAATTCGGGCAGCGCCGTTCTGACCGGCGCCAACCTGACCGGTGCGGTGCTCACCGGCGGAAGCTTCGCGAGTGCCAACTTCACCAGCAGCGATCTCCTCGGCGCAGATCTCAGTCAGGCCTCGTTCTTCGGAGCCACCTTCTCGGAAGCGGGAGTGACCGTGATCGACGCGGGCAACGGCTTCTGCACGCTCGGGGCGGGCGAGACGGTGGTCGATCTGCGCGGTGCTTCGCTGGTCGGCACGAATCTGGGCAGCGCAGTGAACTTCCAGGAGGGCTGCATCCTGGTCGACGCAGCAACCACCTACGACGACGCAACGACCGTGTTTCCGGCAGGATTCACCCTGGCAGGACAGATGACGGATGTGCCCGAGCCGGCGGTCGGTCTTGCCCAGATTGTCGCCATCGGAATGATTGGACTGCTTGCACGGCGTCGATCGATCTCGCGTGGGTCCATGGATCGTCGGAGGTCGACCTCGTTCGGAATCGACCCCTCGGCGAGCCCGACGCGCGCCATTTCCATCTGAAGTCGGAGATCCAAGGGGTCCGAGTAGAGCAGTGGGATCACTGCAGGCGCTTGCGGGCCTGGGACCGGCGGGCGCTCGACACCGTTCTTGCGTTCCTCCGGGGCCGCAGGTGAGTGCTCGGTGGGTGACTCGGACGGAGGCCCGCCGGAGCCGCTTCGGGTCGCCAGCGAGTTTGGATCGTGGTTGCATCGCGCGCCGAAAGTCCTTCCCGGGGCTGGATTTCGAATGGCCCCACGCCTAGCCTACCGGCCGCCGAGAGGACCGACGCCGGACTGAACTGCTGGCGTCGCTGGTCCTCGGTCTCGATCCTGTCCTGGCTCCGGGCCATCGCTCCGGTAGACCCTCGATCGGTCCGAGTCGGCATCGGCGTCCGGGAGCCTGAAGTCGTCCCGGTGCCCGAATCGGCATCGGAATTCCCGGTGCATGGGGGGCCGTTCGCGGCCGGCGCCGGGATCGTTCGCAGAAAACTCTTCATCAGGAGACAGAAATGTTCGTGACCGTCCTCTCCCTCCTCGCCGCAGTGGCCGCGCTCGTCTGGGGTGGGAAGCTCTACGGCCAGGTCCAGAGCGCACCGCAGGGCGGGGCCCGCGCAAACGAGATCGCGCAGGCAATCGCCCAGGGTGCGACCGCATTCCTGAGTCGGCAGTACCGCACGGTGCTGATCGTGGGGGCGCCGATCTTTCTGTTGATCGGTGCCGCACTGAACTGGTGGTACGCGATCGGCTTCCTGCTCGGAGCTTGCGCGAGCGCCGCTGCGGGCTTCATCGGAATGAACGTCTCCGTGCGCGCAAACGTCCGCGTCGCCGAAGCGGCGCACAGCGGTTTTTCCCGAGCCTTCGATCTGGCCTTCAAGGGCGGGGCGGTGACCGGACTGATGGTGGTCGGGCTCGGCCTGCTGTCCGTTGCTTCGCTGGTCCTGGCAGTTCGATGGTTCGGACCCGACGCCGATGCCGAAGTCATGTCGCTGACGTCCAACGCGCTGATCGGTCTGGCATTCGGAGGATCCCTGATCTCCGTGTTCGCTCGCCTCGGTGGTGGGATCTTCACCAAGGCCGCCGATGTGGGAGCCGATCTGGTCGGCAAGGTCGAGGCGAACATTCCCGAAGACGATCCGCGCAATCCCGCCGTGATCGCCGACAACGTGGGCGACAATGTCGGTGATTGTGCCGGCATGGCGGCGGACCTGTTCGAAACCTACGGCGTCACCGCGGCGGCCGTGATGCTGCTGGCCCACATCATCTTCCCGGACTCGCACTCGATGTTCTACTACCCGCTGCTTGTCGGGGCTGTCGGCATTCTCGGGTCCCTCGTCGCGATTCCGTTCGTGACGATCAGTGAGCCCGCACCCGGTCAGCAGCCCGCCGTCATGCAGGCCATGTACCGAGGCCTCGGCATCGCGGCCGTCGTGATGATCGTCTCGTTGTTCTTCCTGACTCTGTTCGTCAGCGTCCCGGAGACCGACTCGACCGGCCACAGCCTCGGACGGATGACGATCTGGTTGTGCGCGATCGTCGGTTGTCTGCTCACGGCGGTGATGCTCTACATCACCGACGTCTACACGGGAGACGGTTCGAAGCAGGTGGCCGCAATTGCGGACGCCAGTCTGGGCGGCCATGGGACGAACGTGATCCGGGGACTCGCCGTGGGCATGCAGGCGACCGTCGTTCCCGTCGTCTCGATCGCGCTGTCGATCGGCATCTGTTACTGGATGGCGGGTCTCTTCGGCGTCGGAATCGCCGCCATGGCGATGCTCTCCCTCGCCGGGTTGATCGTGAGCATCGACGCCTATGGGCCGATCACCGACAACGCCGGTGGCATCGCCGAGATGGCCGAGCTCGGTGATCAGGTCCGCAATGTGACGGATCCGCTCGACGCCTTCGGCAACACCACGAAGGCCGTCACGAAGGGCTACGCGATCGCGTCGGCCGGTCTCGCTGCAGTCGTGCTCTTCGCGACCTTCATCGAGGATCTCAAGACGATCGGTGGGTTGGATACGACCTTCGATCTCTCCAATGTCAGCGTGCTGATCGGGCTCTTCATCGGCGCCATGCTTCCCTATGTGTTCGCTTCGTTCGCCATGACTGCGGTCGGCGACGCGGCGAAGGAAGTCGTCCAGGAGGTCCGCCGCCAGTTCAAGGAGATCCCGGGCATCATGGAGGGCACGGGAAAACCGGACTACGCCCGCTGTGTGGACATCGTGACCCGCGCCGCGTTGCGCGAGATGGTGGTTCCCGCTCTGATTCCGGTGGTCGTGCCCGTGTTGCTCGTGATGACACCGGGTCTGTCTTCCGCGCAGGCGGTTGGTGGCCTCCTGATCGGTTCGATCGTATCGGGCGTCTGCCTGGCGCTGTCGATGACGACGGGCGGTGCGGCCTGGGACAACGCCAAGAAGTTCATCGAGTCGGGAGCGCACGGCGGCAAGGGTTCCGAGGCCCACAAGGCCGCGGTGACGGGCGACACGGTCGGTGATCCGTACAAGGACACGGCCGGTCCCGCCATCAACCCGATGCTCAAGCTCGTGAACATCGTGGCGCTGTTGCTGATCCCGTTCATGAGCTGACGAGACGGTCTGCACCCGGCGGTGCAATGTCCGGTTGTCCTCGGGCCGGACTCCCGATCACGGGGAGTCCGGCCCGATTGGTTCGTACTCCGCTCGACGGACGGCACGTGCGCGCCGCTATGCTGGCGCGCGTGGAGAAAAGCGAGGCAGGCGGTCATCCGCGAGATCGGCTCGATCGCCAGCTCGGTCCGTTCGACGCGGCCATGCTGGTCGTCGCGTCGGTGATCGGCGCAGGCATCTTCTTCACCCCGGGTCAGGTCGCAACCCTCGTCCCTTCGCCCTTCTGGATTCTCGTGGCGTGGACGATCGGTGGCCTGCTCTCCCTGGCCGGCGCACTCGCCAATGCGGAACTCGGCGCGATGTACCCGCATGCGGGCGGCGACTACGTGTATCTCCGCGAGGCATTCCATCCGGCCGCCGGGTTCCTGGTGGGCTGGATCAGCTTCTTCGCCATCTATGCGGGAACGATCGCCGCACTCGCGCTGGCGTTCGCCGAAGGGATCGGAGAGAGATACTCGCTCGAATCGGACGAGGTACTGCTCGTCGCGGTCGGTGTGACGCTGGCGGCATCCGCGCTCAACTTTGTCGGGGTGGCCTGGGGGGCCCGCGCGAACAATCTCACCTCGGCGCTGAAGATCGCGGCGCTCGTGGCCTTCGTTGCGATCGGCCCGTTCATGGACGCAGGCGACAGTTCGCGCTTGCTCGAGGGTCCGCCGATCGGCAGCACGGGTGTCGACCTGACTGATTTCGGTCGCGCGCTGTCCCCGATCCTCTTCACGTATCTCGGATGGAACGCGTCGGTCTATGTCGCGAGCGAAATCCGCTCGCCCGGGCGCAACGTTCCCCGCTCGCTGTTTCTCGGCCTCGGGATCTGCGGCCTCGTCTACCTGGCCGTCAATGCCGTCTATCTCTTCGCGCTCCCGATGGACGTCCTGATGGCCACGCCGAATGCCGGCGAGGCGGCCGGGCTTGCCCTGTTCGGTTCGTACGGTGGCACACTGGTGGGGGCATTCGTGCTGCTTTCGGTGATCGGAACCCTCAACGCAACGGTCCTGGTCGGACCTCGCATCGCCTACGCGATGGCGCTCGATGGGCTGTTCTTCCGCGGAGTCGACCGCGTTCACGCGTCGTTCCGGACCCCGAGCATGGCGATCCTCGTGCAGGCAGGAGTCGCGATTTCCCTCTTGCTGCTGCTGAAGAACTTTCCGAGCGCCCTCGATTTCACCGTGTTCGCAATCCTGCTCGCGACCTCGGCGGACGTGCTCGCCCTGTATCGGCTCCGCGTGAAGGTGCCGTTGCGTGTCCGACCCTATCGGGCATGGGGCTATCCCTGGGTTCCGGGTCTGTATCTCGCCGCCAATGCGGCGATCGCCACCGCGATGCTGGTGGGCAGTCCGTTCGAGTGCGCGGTGAGTGTCGCGCTGCTGCTGGCAGGCTTGCCGTTCTATTGGATCTGGCGGGCCAACGACCGGGATCACGCCGCGATCTGACCGCGCCGTGGGCTGCTGGAGCGCCGTGCGTCGAGTAGACTCCTGCCCCTGGCGGGGACGGGATCATGACCGACACAAAGCGAGATCGACTGATCGGAGCACATCGGTCGCTGTGCTTGCTCGAGGTGCGACAGCGCATGCCGGGGAGCGCCGATCGTCCGGAGACAGCCGTCCCGTCGCGCGCGACGTGCGCCGGATAGCCCATCGTCATCCGATCGGGATGGGGGTGGGCGAGGTCGAAGGTGCCGGGGTTCTGCCCGCCCGAGGCGCCGTGACCTGAAGCGGCAACTCGACTTCGACAGCGAACCCCACTCCGGGAGAATCCCGCCATGACCGACCCGACGAACCGTCCGCGACACGACTTCCACAAATTGAACCGGCTGCCCCCGTATGTGCTGGCCGTGGTCACCGATCTAGCGCGGGCGGCCCGCCGCGCGGGCGAGGACATCATCGATCTCGGGATGGGGAATCCGGATCTCGCGACCCCGGATCACGTGATCGACAAGATCGTCGAAGCCGCACGGGACCCGCGCAATCACCGCTACTCGTCGTCCCAGGGCATTCCGAATCTGCGTGCGGCGATCACCGAGTGGTACGACCGACGCTACGGCGTGAAGCTCGACCCCAACCGGGAAGCGATGGCGGTGATCGGCGCGAAGGAGGGCTTGTCCCATTTCGTGTTGATGACCGTCGGACCGGGTGACGTCGTGCTCGTGCCCGATCCCGCCTATCCGATCCATCAGTACGCAGTGATCATCGCCGGCGCCGATCTGCGCAAAGTGCCGCTGACCCTGGATGGCGACTTCTTCGCGAGTCTCGAACAGGCGGTCGCGCGCACCTGGCCGAAGCCTAAGATGTTGATCCTGTCGTTCCCCGCCAACCCGACCACCCACATCGTGGATCTCGCGTTCTTCGAGCGGGTGGTCGCCTTCGCTCGCGATCACGACCTGATGGTGGTGCACGATTTCGCCTATGCGGAGATCGCGTACGACGGATATCGGCCGCCGAGCATTCTCGAAGTACCCGGCGCCCGGGACGTGGCGATCGAGTTCGGTTCGCTGTCGAAGAGCCATTCGATGGCGGGCTGGCGAGTCGGCTTTGCGGCCGGCAACGCCGAGATGATCCACGCCCTGAAGAGAATCAAGAGCTATCTCGACTATGGGATGCCCCAGGCGATCCAGATCGCCGCCATCTCTGCGCTCCGGGGACCGCAGGATTGCGTGGCGGAGAACGTCGCGATCTACAAGGAGCGACGCGACGCCCTGATCGACGGGCTCGGTCAGCCCGGCGAGGGGCAGTGGAAGATCGACAAGCCGCTGGCGACGATGTTCGTGTGGGCGCGGATCCCGGATCGATTCCAGCCCATGGGCTCGCTCGAGTTCTCGAAGCGGGTGTTGCAGGAGGCGAAGGTCGCTGTGTCGCCCGGAGTCGGGTTCGGCGAGACCGGGGAGGGCTTCGTGCGGTTCGCGCTCGTCGAGAACAAGCACCGTACACGGCAGGCAGTCCGGGGGATTCGTCGCTTCCTCCGAGAAGCGAAGGTCGACTGAGTGTCTCGATCCGGCGGTGGGGCGTGATGGCAGGAGCATCGAATCAGATGGCGGTGAAGGCGCAGCGCAGCGTCGGAGTCGGGCTGATCGGGTTCGGAACGATCGGCAAGGGCGTGGTCAAGGTGCTGGCCCGCAACGCGGGTGTGATCCGCCAGCGACTGGGATTCCCGTTGCGATTGGTGCGGATCGCCGACATCGACACCACGACCGACCGCGGAGTCGATCTCACGGGCATCCGACTCGACGCCGATGCTTCGGCGTTGATCTCCGATCCCGAGGTCGAGATCGTGATCGAACTCGTCGGCGGGTACGACATCGCCAAGCGCTTCATCCTGGCGGCGATCGCTGCGGGCAAACATGTGGTCACCGCCAACAAGGCGTTGCTCGCGGTGCACGGCAAGGAGATCTTCGCGGCCGCCGAAGCAGGGGGCGTGGACGTCCTCTTCGAGGCGGCGGTCGGCGGCGGCATTCCGATCCTTCGCTCGCTGCGCGAGGGACTCGCCGCCAATCACATCGAACGGGTCGTCGGGATCCTGAACGGCACGACGAACTTCGTCCTGACCGAGATGGAACGCACCGAGGAATCCTTCGAAGCCGTCCTGAAGCGTGCCCAGGCACTCGGCTACGCCGAAGCCGACCCGAGCTTCGACGTCGACGGAATCGACGCCGCGCACAAGCTGGTGCTGCTCGCCGGCATGGCGTTCGGCGCCGAACTCACCCGCGAAGACGTCTCGACGGAGGGCATCCGCGAGATGTCACCGATCGACATGGAGATGGCGGCTGAGCTGGGTTACCGGATCAAGCTGCTCGGCATCGCGCGCTGCCATCGGGACGGGGCAGGCGGGGAGCGGATCGAAGTGCGCGTGCACCCGACGATGGTGCCCGCCGGCAGCATGCTGGCCAACGTCGACGCCGCGATGAATGCCGTCGAGGTCGTCGGTGATGCGGTCGGTCCCACGCTCTACTACGGGGCGGGCGCCGGCGAACTGCCCACCGCCAGCGCGGTGGTCGCGGATCTGATCGAGATCGCGCGGGAGCTCGAGCGCGGCGGCTCGGGCTCCGTGTCCCCGCTGTCGTTTCGGCCCGATGCACTCGCGATCAAACCGCTGGTTCCGATGGGCGAAGTGACCGGCCGCTCGTACCTGCGGTTCACGGCGCTGGATCGTCCAGGCGTGCTCGCCCACATAGCGGGCGCGCTGGCCGATCAGGCGGTCGGGATCGAGTCGGTCGTCCAGAAGCGGACCGGGCGACCCGGCTCGGCGGTTCCGGTGATCGTGGTGACGCATCCGACCGACTTCGCGTCTCTGAAGCGGGCGCTCGAGGTGATCGATCGACAGGACGACGTCGTCGCGCCCACGGTCGTGATCCGGATCGAGGAGGACCTCTGATGATGTCCGAGAAGCCGCACCACCGGGCGTGGTTCGAGAGCGTGCGCGATCCCTCCGAACGCTACGGCCTCGACGAGATCCGCTACACCGACCGTCAGGGCGGTCTCCTGCAGGTGGTCCACGACATCGACGCACTGCGCAAGACGTCGGCGAGCGAGTGGAAGTCGACCTTCGAGCAGCGAGGACGGCGCAACGAGTGGCCCTACGGATCGGGGGTGTGGAGCAAGAAGGAGTGGGTGCTGCCCGAGATCGACAACGAGAACGTCGTGTCGATGTACGAGGGCCACACGAATCTCTTCTGGGCCGAACGCTACGGAGAGCAGATCGGCGTGAAGGATCTGTGGCTCAAGCTCTGCGGCAATTCGCACACCGGAAGCTTCAAGGACCTCGGGATGACGGTCCTGGTCTCGCAGGTCAAGCAGATGATCGCCGACGGCGCGCAGATTCCGGCGGTCGGATGCGCATCGACGGGTGATACTTCGGCCGCTCTGGCCGCATACGCGGCGGCGGCCGGAATCCCGGCGGTGGTGTTCCTGCCGCGCGGAAAGATCTCGCTGGCGCAATTGATCCAGCCGGTCGCCAACGGTGCGATCGTGTTTGCGCTCGACACCGACTTCGATGGCTGCATGGAGATCGTCAAGCAGATCTCCGAGCGCGACGGTCTGTATCTCGCCAACTCGATGAACAGTCTGCGCATCGAGGGTCAGAAGACCGTCGGTATCGAGATCATCGAGCAGTTCGACTGGGAGGTCCCCGAGTGGCTGGTGATCCCGGGTGGCAATCTCGGCAACGTGTCGGCGCTCGCCAAGGGGATCGACCTGCTGCTCGATCTCGGTTTGATCGACAAGCGCCCCAGGATCTGTGTCGGTCAAGCCGAGGCCGCGAATCCGCTGTACCTCTCGTATCTCAAGAACTTCGAGGTCTTCGAACCGATCGCGGCGCGCACTACCGTCGCCTCGGCGATCCAGATCGGCAACCCGATCTCTCGCGAAAAAGCCATCGACGCGCTGCGTCGCTACGACGGAGTCGTCGAGCAGGCGAGTGAGGCCGAGATCGTGGAAGCCTGTGCGGCTGCGGACCGCACGGGACTCTTCAACTGCCCGCACACGGGCGTCGCGCTCGTGGCCATGCAGAAACTGGTCGAACGCGGCCTGATCCAGCCGAACGACCGCGTGGTCGTGATCTCGACCGCGCATGGCCTGAAGTTCACCGACGTGAAACTCGCGTATCACGAGATGCGGCTCGAGGGCATCGTTTCGAAGTACGCAAATCCGCCCATCGAGGCCCCGGCCCGGTACGGCGAAGTTCGTGATCGGATGCTGCGCGAGATCGACCTGCGGTTCGGTCGCTGAACCGAGGTCCCGCCGACGGGGTCATGCGGACTCCTGCGTCGGACCGACCGCCGCTCGACCCGAATGCACCGGACCCCGTCCCGAGGTGGCGGCAACCACCCTCGTCCGAGCCGCCAAAGGAGCGCGTGTGCTGACTTCCGTGATCGCCCTCGTGATGGCCGCAAGCGCGGTCGCGCAGGGCAACGACTGGCAGGACACGGTCGATCGAGTGGTGCCCGCCGTCGTGGTGCTTCGCGTCAGTTCACCCCGCGCGTTCGACGACAACCAGGCGGGCTACTCGATGGCGACGGGCTTCGTGGTCGATGCCGAACGCGGACTGATCCTCACGAATCGTCACGTCGTCACTCCCGGTCCCGTCGTCTCGGAAGCGGTATTTCTCGACAACGAGGAAGTGGATGTCGAAGCCGTATACCGGGACCCCGTCCACGACTTCGGGTTCTATCGCTTCGATCCGGAGGCGGTGAAATTCATGACCGTACCCGAACTCGAACTGGCTCCCGAGCGCGCGGAGGTGGGAACCGAGATCCGGGTGATCGGCAATGATGCCGGGGAGAAGCTCTCCATCCTGCCGGGCACGATCGCGCGCCTCGATCGGGAGGCGCCGTACTACGGATCCGACGTCTTCAATGACTTCAACACCTTCTACATCCAGGCCGCCTCAGGGGCATCGGGGGGAAGTTCCGGCTCGCCGGTGATCGACATCGCTGGCAAGGTCGTGGCCCTGAACGCGGGCGGAAAGCGCATGGCGGCCTCGAGCTTCTTCCTGCCCCTCGACCGGGTGAAGCGGGCGCTAGACAAGTTGCAGAAGGGCGAGCCGGTGACACGCGGCACGCTCCAGACCGTGTTCGTCCACGAACCCTTCGACGAACTGCGCCGTCTCGGACTCCAGTCCGAGACGGAGCGTGCGGTCCGCAAGGCATTCCCGGACGGCACCGGCATGATCGTCGTGAGCGAGATCGTTCCCGGCGGCCCCGCCGAGGGGGTGCTGGAACCGGGAGACATCGTCGTCCGCGTCGATGGCAGGCTGGTCGATTCGTTCTTGCCCATCGAGTCGACGTTCGACGAGCGGGTCGGTGCAAACGTGACGCTCGACGTCGAACGCGGGGGGCAGCCCCAGCGATTCGAACTGAGTGTCGACGACCTGCACGCGATCTCGCCCTCCTCGTACCTCGAGTTCGGCGGTGCCGTCTTCAACACACTCTCGTACCAACAGGCGCGCAATCACGGCGTACCGGTGGGCGGCGTCTATCTGGCCAGTCCCGGGTACACGTTCTCCCGGGTCGGGCTGCCGCCCGGATCCGTGATCACCCATGTCAAGGGAGTGCCGACACCGTCGCTCGACGAGTTCGAGGCCGAGATGGCTCGCTTTCCGGACGGTGAGCAGGTCCCGCTTCGTTACATCGTGCTGGAGAATCCCCGGGCACCGGGCGTCGTCGTGATCCGGGTCGATCGCCGATGGTTCTCGATGCAGCGCTGCATCCGTGACGATGCGACCGGTCGCTGGCCTTGCCGACCGTCCCCCGCGCCGCCGGACCCCGAGCCGCCGACAGCCATCACGACCAGCCTGCCTGAACAGAACGAGAAGACGATCCGTGCGCTCGCACCTTCACTCGTGATGGTCGAGTACGACATCCCGTACCGGCTGGATGGTGTGCACGGAGATCGCTTCCAGGGCGCCGGCCTGGTGGTCGACGCTGAGCGGGGCCTGGTCGTCGTCGATCGCGAGACCGTTCCGATCGCGATGGGAGATCTGTCGGTGATCGTTGCGGGTTCGGTGCAGATCCCGGGCGAAGTCGTCTACCTGCACCCCGAACACAATCTCGCCGTGATCCGGTATGACCCCGCGCTGCTCGGCGACACGCCCATGCGATCAGCCGAGTTCGTGGAGGGTGAACTCCAGCCCGGTGATCGCGTGTGGTTGGTGGGCATGACGGTCGCGCAGAGACTGGTCTCGCGCGAGACCAAGGTCGCGCGCCGCGAGCCGGTGCTGCTGCCGCCCACCTATCCACCGCGGTTCCAGGAGAGCAACGTCGAGCTGATCACCCTCGAGGATTCGACATCGACGGTCGGCGGTGTTCTCAGCGACGAGAAGGGCAGGGTGCGAGCGCTCTGGGCGTCGTTCACGCTCGGCTCAGGCAAGGGAATGGAGGCGTTCTTCGCCGGGATTCCCGCCCGTGAAGTCCTGCGGATCATCGAGCCGCTTCGCGCGGGTCGTCCCGTCGCGTGGCGATCACTCGACGTCGAACTCGAGCCCCTCACGGTCGCGGAGGCCCGCAATCGGGGTCTGGGTGACGAACAGGCCGAGCGCCTCGAGAAACACGATCCGAGCGGTCGCCGGGTGCTGGCAGTGCGCAGCGTAACGACGGGCAGTGCGTCCGACGCATTGCTGCGACCGGGCGATCTCGTGATCTCCATCGATGACGCACCGGTCACGAGATTCCACGACGTCGAGGCGGCGTCGCAGCAGGAGAGCGTCGATCTGCGAGTCGTGCGCGACGGTGTCGACCTCGATCTGATCGTCCCCACCGAGGCACTCGACGGCGAGGGGACCGATCGCGCATTGATCTGGGCCGGCACACTGCTGCAGCGTCCCCCTCGCGCGCTCGCGCGGCAGCAGCAACTTCCTCGGGACGGGGTGTATGTCGCTCGCTACTGGTTCGGATCTCCGGCAAATCGCTATGGGCTCGCAGCTTCGACCCGGATCCTCGAGGTCGATGGCGTGCCGACCCCTGATCTCGATTCGTTCCTGGCCGTGGTCGGCGACAAGCCCGATCGCGGAGCGGTCCGACTCGAGACCGTCGATCTGGACGGGCGGGTCTCGGTCATCACCTTGAAGCTCGATCTCGAGTACTGGCCCACCTATGAGCTGGTGCGGGGACCGGACGGCTGGGAGAGGGTGGCCCCCTGAGCGCTCGCCCGCCGCGTCGGGATCGCGACTGCGGTTTCAGGCAAGCCGGTCGAGCAGAAGAGTCGCGATCCCGAGGAACGAGAAGAATCCGACTGCGTCCGTGCAGAACGTGACCAGCACGCCCGCACCGAGGGCGGGATCCTGTCCGAGGGCTTTGAGTGCCAGGGGGACACTGGCACCGAGCAGCCCGGCCAGCGTCAGCGTGATCATCATGGCGAGCAGGAGAGCGAGACCCATCATCGGGTTTCCCTGCCAGAGCATCGCCATGGCGCCGGCCAGCAGACCCGCGGTCATCCCGATCACGAGGCCGACCCCCATCTCTTTGCCGACGATCCGGAGACCGTTCGAGAACTCGATCTCACCGAGCGCGATCGAGCGCGTTATCACGGTCAGAGTCTGGATGCCGCCATTTCCTCCCACGCCCGCGACCACCGGCAGGAACACGGCGAGAGTGACGAGTTGATCGAGGGTCCGCTCGAACAATCCCACCACCGATGCAGCCGTAAAGGCCGTTGCGAGATTGAGCAGCATCCACGGCAGGCGATTGCGGATCGAGACGCGCGCCGAACTGAAGACGCGATCCGCCTCGGACAGGCCCGCGAGGAGGTACATGTCCTCGGTGGCCTCTTCGGTGATAACGTCGATCACGTCGTCGACGGTGATCACTCCGAGCATGTGGCGAGCGGCATCCGTGACCGGAACTGCGACGAGGTCGTAACGCGCCACGATCTGCGCCACCTCTTCCTGATCGGCCTCGGCGAGAACGCTGATGGTCTCACGCGTTGTGATTTCCGAAACGCGGGTCATCGGGGGTACGGCGATCAGACGACGGATCGGAACCACTCCGGTCAGACGGCGTTCGTCGTCGACGACATAGAGGTACAGGGCGGGATCGCTCGAATCGCCTGCCGCCCGGATCGAGTCGATGGCTTCCTGGGTGGTCCACCTTTCGTCGAGTGAGATGAACTGCGTGGTCATCACGCGACCCGCGCTGTCCGGTGGATAGAGGCTTGCGTGCAGCAGTTCTTCGCGTCGCTGCCGCGGCAGTCCCAGTTGCACCGCATCGCGGCGCTCCTCGGGCACGTAGGAGATCAAGTCGGTGAGGTCGTCGATCTCGAGGCGCGACAGGACATCGGCGAGTCGTTGATCGGTGATCGCTTCGAAGATCTGGGGCAGCAACTCCTTGGGCAGCTCACGCAGCAGCGTCGCGGCACGCTTCTGTGCGAACAGCAGATCGATCACGCGGCGGATCTCGTCCGGAGTCAAGTCGGCGAGCAGGGGGCCGAGATCGGCGGGATGGACCTGTGCGAGCAGTCGTTCGGCGCGCTGTTGGACGCCATTGGCCAGCAACTCGCGGATGATGCGGCTGGTGACGATGGGAGTGGCCATGCGGAGGACCCCTGGGTCGGGCGCGCGTCGACCGGAACGGGCAAAGGGGAGGGGTTGACGGATTCCGGAGCAAGTGCGCTCGCGAAGGGAAGGGCAAGCGGTGTCCGGGGTTCGAGACGCCCATTCCGTACCCCAGATTCGCGGGTTTCTCTACTGCGATCGATCCGGGGAGCGGTCGACGGGGCGACGTTCTCGCGCACGCCACGGCATCGGGCCGGATTTTTCGAATCCGACTGTAAAGAACTGCCGGTTCCTGCCGATCCGGGAAGCAGCACGCGAAAGCGATGGGGGGAAGCGGATGGCAAGGACGAGGCTGCGGGGAATCGAACTGGCTGGAACGCGATTGGCCGTCGAGGCGCCACCGGGGTTCCAGTGGGATTGGCCGGCCCGGGGTCTCGCCGGGCTCGCCCGAGCGCCTGTCGACGCGGATGTGTACGTCGGTGTATCGATCGGATTCGCGACGCCACCCGACTGGGAGCCGATCACGTACGCGTTCGACGGCGGCACCTTCGATATCGCCCTCGCGGACGACGAGTGGTGGGTGGCCGTCCACGGCACGCAACGCTTCGAGCGAGTGGCGAGATTCAACCGGAGCTTCAGCGAGGGTGAGATCACGATCGCGCCAGGTGCGGTCGCGAACTGTCGACACCCGCTCGACGGGCCGCTGCTCGATCTGCTGCTGACACATCGACTGATCGGAGATGGAGGCCTCGTGCTGGCCGGATGCGCGGTCGTGCTGGGCGGCCGAGCACTCGCACTTCTGTCCGATGGTGACGGGAGCGCATCGGTTCGCACGACGAACATGGGCGCTGCCGGTCGGCGCGAGTCGGAGCGCACCTCACGGACACCGGGTGGACGATTCGCGGTTCGCATGTGCGACGGAGTCCCGCGTGTCCATGGTCTGCCTGGCAGTCATGGTCATCCCGGGGCATGTGTGATGGGACGGCTCGATGCGCTCCACTTGATGACGCGATCCGACAAGATGTTCGCGTCTCCCATCGACTCCGAAGACGCGATCCAGGAACTGTTGCAGCACGCCTGTGCGCCCGTCCACGCGCCGGACATGGCCGACTTGCTGATGAGATCAGCATCGGCGATCGGGCGCGCTGCTCCGATGCTCAGAATCGGCGTGCCCGAGGAGCGACGCGTCGTTCCCTTCGATTGGGGACGTCGAGAGGCAGCTCACGGCTTCGCACTGCCCGGTTTTCGCTGAATCCGCCGCAGATCCTCAGCTCTGATCGGGCAGTCAACGAAAACAATGCGGCCGCGATGTCCGGCGAGCGTCAACGCACGCGTTGAATCGTCACGCACCTGGCTTTGCTCGAGACTTCCCGAGCGGCGCGCGACAGTAATTTGCGTGGGCCTCGGGAGAGCGGATGCCTGATTCGACTCGAATTCAGGGGTGGGTGAGGGGTGTTCACCTGTTGCGTCATCCAGTGCGAAGGTTGATTCTCCAGCCCCGTGGGGCCACGCGTGGTTCGTCGAGCCGATGCGTCGTGTTGCTGGAAGAATCGACTGCGAAACATTCCGGCGGCTCGAGCGAAAGGCGTAGACTGCGTCGGGGCATCAGCCACATCCAGGAGGCGACAGAGGGTCGAACCATCGTCGACCGGACGTCGTACCCGTCGAGCTGGAAGCGGAGAGTCCTGACCATGATGAAGCAGCTGATCGAAGACATCGTCCGGGCCTTGGTGGATCAACCCAAGGAAGTCCAGATCAAGGAAGTCATCGGCGAGCACGCTCACGTACTCGAATTGCGAGTCGCCAAGGAGGATCTTGGCAAGGTGATCGGGAAGGGCGGTGCGCATGCGTCTGCGATCCGAACGCTGATGGCCGCCGCCAGTGGCAAGGAAAAGAAGCGCTACATCCTCGAGATCATCGAACACTGAGACCCAGGCAGCGTCGGCAGGTCTGGAAACGAGCTGCCCGCGTTTTCGAACCAGCCCGGGTGGGATTCCGCAGCGAAGCCTCGATGCGATACTGCGCGGCGATCAGCCGCAGGGTTTCGCGCTGAACCGCGATTGCCGGCAGGCGGTCCACACGCTGTTCGGCATCGGCACGGGTCTCGTCGGCGACGCGCTTGCCGTCGTCCCGAAGCCATCGCGAGTGCGCTCGACCGCTGAGTCCCGGATCGGAACCAGTCACGAAACCGAATCCCGGGATTACGAAATGGTGACTGCAATCGTCGCCATCCCCCCACAACTGATCCTCCGTGCTCGTCCGATCGCGGGCTTGCGGGACGAACCTGCCGCTTGCCGTTTCGGCACGTTGATTGCGTTGCTCCGTTGTGCAGCGTGCAGGCCGCGACTCCGGCAAGCGACGCGCTGGAGCCGAAGGGGGAATGCGAATGGATGCGATCCATATCGAGCCGATCCGCGGAGAGTCGGACTCGCGAGTGCTGTTCGAGCAAGCTCGATCGATGGTGGAGGGTGGCGATCTGGCGGGTGCCGTCGCGATCCTGCGGCCGGCTCACGCCAGCAATGGACACGATGCGAAGGTGCGCTCGTGGTACGGGCTCTGCGTCGGACTCGTGGAGCGGGACTTCGAGGGGGCAGTCGCGCTCTGTCGGTCGGCTGCGAAGCAGGAGTTCTTCAATCCCGACCTCTATCTGAATCTCGCGCGGCTGCACCTCGGCTTCGGATTCAAGGCCGAGGGCGTGCGATATCTGCGGCGTGGCCTGATGATCGATCCGGCACACAGCGGCATCTTGCAGGCTTTGCGGGAACTCGGCGATCGCAGCCCTCCGGTGCTCGGATTCCTGCCCCGCCGGCATCCCGTGAATCGCTGGCTCGGGGCGGTGAGGCATACAGTTTCGATCCACCGTCCGCTGCGCTGGGCCAGCTGACCCCGCGGGCCCGGCGGCTCGGCACAGTCGAACTCGACGCAAATGCTTGACTGAACGAGAGCGAGCCACTATCCGTCCCGGCTCATCGCAGGGAACGGATGGTTCGAGAGCCTGATGTCGCGCAGAGGCTCCTGAGTTCCCGGCTTATCTGGTGGACCTTTGCCGCGGCAGAGGACCGCTTCTCGGGTTCGATCGAGGTGATTGACGTGGGTAGTGTGATCAAGAAGCGCCGGAAGAAGATGCGCAAGCACAAGCAGCGCAAGCTTCTGAAGCGCCAGCGCCACAAGAAGTAGGCGCGAGTTCCACCCCCGGCGACGGGTCTCCCGAGACAGCGTCAACGATCCCGCCGGTGCGAAGGTTTCGAGTCCTCGAACCTCTTGTTTCGCAGCCGATGAAAACCCGATGTCGTTGCGCACGATCTGTGCGAAGAGCGTTTCTGCGTCTGCGAATCCCGATGCAAAGTTTCGCTCGGTTCACGCGACTCAGCGGACTGCTCGAGTCGCGCAACAGAAGCAGAATCTACGCTTCTGCGATCGCGCGCTTATGGGTTCCACGCGCATGATTGGCGGTGAATTCGGCTCAGCGATCGCAATTTTGTCGGCCATCATATTGTTTTTTTTCACAAAATTCCTTGACGATCACGAAATCCCAGTGTTAGCGTCACTCGCAACAAACGCTCTAGGCGTGCGGATTGCGATGAGAAGCTCGAGGGTTCGTTGCTGGTTTGTCTTCAAGTCGCTTGCTGCAGACTCCGATAGGGGCAGCAGCACACGGTCAAGCAACTTCTCGTGAAGACGGGTGATTGTCACCGTGACCGTGCCGCTGGAGTGTTGAACAACCAAGGGGGGTGACCCACAAATGGCAGCTCGCAGGAAAGCAACTCGCAAGGCAGCAACGAAGAAGGCCGCGAAGCGCAAGGCAACGCGGCGCAAGAAGGCTGGCCGCAAGAAGGCAACCAGGAAGAAGAAGGCAGCCCGCCGCAAGAAGGCCGCTCGCAAGAGGAAGTAGTTCCAGTCCTCAGACGGGGGCCTTCCTGCGAAGGAAGGCCGTAGGACCCCGGCCGGCACTTGTCGGCCGGGGTTTCCTTCTTTCGGCCCCTGACTTATCGTACATGCCCGCGGTGCAGCAAGGGCAGGCCGCCGAACCCGACACGCGCCCGCACAGCATCCATTCGGGTCGAGCCCGACCCACCCGATGCCGAGAAGGAAATTCCGACCATGGCCCGAATCACGATCGAGGACTGCATCGAGCAGGTCCCGAACCGCTTCCACCTCGTCCAGATGTGCGCGATTCGAGCGAAGCAGCTCAAGAAGGGCGCGAATCCCCTTGTCCAGAGCGAGGACAACAAAGAGGTCGTGATGGCGCTGCGAGAGATCGCCGCGGGGAAGATCAAGCCCGACCTGCGAGATCCGGCGATCCTCGAAGCCGAACGCAGGGCAATGCTGCCGTCCCTGCCACCGGAACCCGTCGTCGTCGCCCGGCCGGTACTCGTCGACCTCGTCGACCTCGACGAGGACGACTCAGTGGATGACGACGACGAAGAATCCGCGGAAGACGACGAGTAGGGGTCCGCAGGAGGTCAGACGTCGCGCGGACGAGCCGGTCGACCGGACTCGCCCAGCCTCGCTGGAGGCTGCTCAGGTGACGATGACCGGAATCTCGATCGTCGCGACGGTTCCCTGACCCGCCTCGCTTCGCACCGTGCAAGAGCCCTCGAGAAGCTGGAGCAGATCGCGAGCAAGCGAGAGTCCGAGTCCCGCACCGCGGTAGCGATTCGACGCTTGTGCGTCGACCTGGAAGAACTCGTCGAAGATGTAGTGCTGGTCGTCCGGGCAGATCCCGATTCCCGTGTCGACGATCTGGCAACGAAGCACTCCGTCCTCGACGGCTGCGGTGATCGTGATCGAGCCCTTCTGGGTGAACTTCGCCGCGTTGTCGAGCAGCAGGAAGAGCACCTGATTGACCTTGGCGAGGTCGCTCTTGAACTTCGCGAACGGCTCGGGGATCTGCTTCACGATCTCCACAGGCTTGCCCGCTAGCGTGTCCTGGACGCTGAAGATCGCTTCATCGACGATCTCGCAGAAGTTCAGGTCCTGGTTCTCGACGGGCATCTCTCCCTGCTTGATGCGCCAGAGATCCAGGATGTTCTGAAGCGTACGCTGGAAGGTCGTGCCCTCATCGAGAGCATGCCTGAGGCATTGCTTCGCCCCCTCAGAGAGGGTCTCGTTCTCGCCGGACAGCACTGCGATCGTGGCCTCGATGATGCTGTTCAGCGGTGTTCGAAGCTCGCGCGACATCTTCTCGATGAAGTCGCTCTTGATCTTCTCGATCTGGCCGAGTTTCTCGTTGCTGCGAAGCAACTCGATGTCCTGGGCGAACAGTGTCTCCGAGAGCTTCAGGATCTCATCACCCTTGTCGGTCGAGCAGTGGTCCTGGTCGGACAGCTCCTTCTGGAGCGTCTGGACCTGCCGGACGAGGTGGCGATGATCGATCTGCAGCGCGGTCGCAGCGGCGAGCAGGTCGAGTTCGGCGATCACCTCGCCGGAGGGAGTTCGAGAAGAGCCGATCGCAATGGCGCCATAGCAGCGACCGTCGGTAGCAAGAGGAACGACGCGGACACCTCCTGCAGCGCGGACGCCAAGGCTCGTGACGGCTGCCGTCGACTGGACATCCTGTTCGTCGATGCACGCCGACACCGCAGAGGTCAGCTGACGCGCGGCCGTGCGGGCCTCGTCGACCGAAGCGAATCCTGCCGCAGAGCGCAGCCTCGGTGCGGCGGATTCACCGTCGAGCGGCAGCCTGGCGAAGATCAGCGCGATGCCGTCACCGACGAGTTCCACGGCACGAGAAGCCGTGCTGCGCATCATCTGATTCAGCTGCTGGCCGTGATCCGGCGCCGTGCTCGCGAGAGGACCCATGAGCTAGAACCGGCCGTCCGAGTCGATCTCGAACGGAACGTCGGGCTTCTGATCGACGTCGGCGACCTCCGAGAAGTCGCCCTCCATCTCGAGCTTGGTCTGGAAGTCAGTCGGATTGGAGGCTGCGTTCAGTGCCGTCTGGACCGAGATCTTGTTGGCGCGCAATAGATCGAGGAGATGCTGGTCGAAGGTCTGCATCTTCTCGCCACGACCGCGCCCGATCAGATCCGTGATCTCGTGGGTGCGGCTCGGATCCTTGATGCACTCCTGGATCGATCTCGTCGAGCGCATCACTTCCACGGCGGGAACACGACCGTTCTCCTTCTTGTTGACGAGGAGGCGAAGCGAAATGATCGCATGGAGGTTTTCGGCGAGCCGTGCACGGACGTTCAGCTGTTCTTCGTTCGGGAAGAACGAGACCAGACGCGTGATCGTCGAGGCGACGTCGGAAGTGTGGATCGTCGAGAAGACGAGGTGCCCGGTCTCCGCTGCCTTGAGCGAAGTATCGACGGTCTCGAGGTCGCGCATCTCACCGACCATGATGACGTCGGGGTCCTGTCGCAGAGCAGCGCGGAGTGCATCCGGAAACGACGCCGTGTCGGTGCCGATCTCACGTTGGGTGATGATGCTCTTGTGGTGTGAGAACACGAACTCGATCGGATCCTCGATCGTGACGATCTTGCTCTTCCGCGTCGTGTTGATCTCATTGAGCATCGTGGCCAGGGTGGTCGACTTGCCCATGCCCGTGGCACCGGTCACGAGCACATAGCCGCGCTGCGCCTGGGCGATATCGGCGAGGACTCCGGGCAGGTTCAGATCGGTGAAGGTCTTGATCTGCGGCGGAATCACGCGCAGCACGATGTTGTAGTTGCGTCGCTGCCTCGAGATGTTGACCCGGAAGCGACCCTCTCCGGGCAACTCGAACGCCAGATCGCGCTCGTTCCAATCGAGGTTGTCGATGGTGGGATCGTTCTCGCAGAGAAGCCGGACGATGCCCTCGGTGTCCTGTGGCGTGAGCACCTTGTACCGCAGCTCGACCAGCTCCCCGTGGAATCGGTAGAGCGGCAGATAGTCCACCTGGAAGTGGATGTCCGACGCACCCTTCTCGAGTCCGAGTCTCAGAAGGCGGTAGAGCTTTTCCCGTTCCATCCCCGACAAACCCTCCCCGCGAACCGGGCGGTACCCGGACGAGGCGAACGAGAGACGTATCGGCGCGCGCCGGACACCCTTGACCCGTATTCGGTGGATTCGGGCAGCGAGTGGTCCGTCCGTGCGAGTCGCTCGGCTATGCTGCGCCGTCGCGCCGACCGGATCGGCATGTCGATCGGTACGGAAGTACGGAACGGAGGCCGCGAGAGCGTCTGGTCCGGCCCGAAGCTGGAGGATGGACACGTGCGGGGCAGGGTTCTCCGGGTCGACTTCCCGATCCAGACGTTCCGGCACTCGAATCGGGGGACGATCCTCTGGGCGATGCTGTTAGGAATGCTCGGTGGATCGGCCCTGACCGAGAGCGCTGCAGGCGGCAACCTGGACGTCACCGGCAAGACCGACGAGGTCGTCGAGGAGGCTCCGCCCCCCGAGGTCGGCAGCGAGGTAGAACTCGATCAACTGCTGGTCCTCCCGTCGTCGATGAGCTTCGACAACGACACCCGCCATGGCGCGAATTCCAACGAGTGGCGCTCGCGTTTTCGGGCCTCTTTCAAGGAGATCAGCGCCGCACAGGAGGCCCTCGAGGCGACCAAGCAGGAGCTGGATTCGCAGGCGTCGACGGGTGGTGGCAGCCAGTGGCAGATGGCACCGCCCGGCGCCAACAACACCGAGGTGACGCCGATGAGTTTCAAACTGCGCGAGGATCTGCGAAAGGGGCGCGAGCGGCTCGCGGAGGCGGAGGACAAGCATCGAGCCCTGATCATCCAGGCCGATCTGGCCGGTGTTCCGGATGCCTGGCGCCAACCGGACTGAGTGCCCCTTCCTCTCGCCGGGGAGGGGCGGTTCGTTGCGTTTGCGGGGGCACGCTCGGCCGCTACACTGCGCGCGCCTCGGCAGGAGAGAGCTCGAATGACAACATCCGAAAACTCGCGGGAACGGACGCCGGAAGAACTCGAGCAGGGTCCGAAGCCGAGAGGGGACCTCGTGTCCTGGCTGTACGTGATCGGCGGGATCCCGATGATGGCGCTGTTCTTCGTCGTGCTGTTCCTGCTGGTCGGGACCTGCGACGGCCAGAACATCATGGTTCACGGCTGATCCCACAGCGTCCGACTCCGTCGGCGATCCGTGGCGCCGACAGGCCCTTGCCTCCAATCGAGTCGCGTTCAGCGCCTGCTCGTGTCTGGGCTGCTGGTGCGTTGGCTCGCCATCGATGTTCCATGACGGGCGCGTGCAGAATCTCGCGCATCTGCCCGTCCCGGCAGGGTGAGATCCGATTCTTCGGACCAACTCGCGAGCCTTTTCGAGGACTTAGGATCTCCTAAGCGCTCAATCCCCGGATCGAGCAGGCCGATGGTCCCGACGTATGAGGACCCGGATCACACGACCGGCAAACCTGCTCGCCTTCCTGGCCTTCGCGGTCGGACTCGGTCTGGGCTGCACGGCCTTCGGTGGTGCTTCGAGCCGCTATGCCTACTTCACACCGCCTGCGCGAGACGACGCCTGGTCGCCGAAGATCGCGGGTTGGCAGCGGCGTGAAGTCGACGAGCAGGGAGTTTCGAGCGCGGCCTCACCCCCGGTGTCGAGTCCCTCGGACTCCGACCATCGGCCCGCGGCAGGAGCTTCCAACGGCAATCTGCGCGCGAAGTACTTCGACTTTCGCGCGGAGCGGAAGCGGGAATTGGCGCAACAGGTGGCCGAGTGGATCCAGGCCCAGGCCCGTGAGCACTACTCGGCCGATGGCCCGATCGATCACTGGGCCACTCTCGAAGAGACGCTCGAGAAGGACGGCGACGACTGCGACGGCCTCGAATTGCTGACCTTCCATGCGCTCCGAGATCTCGGATTCGATGCCAACGAGGTCTATCGCGCGATCGTGTTCCGCCCGTCGGACGGACAGCATCACATGGTCACGCTCTGGTTCGAGAACCCCGACGATCCGTGGGTGATCGATCCGACCGGTGCAATGACTCTCGGCATGCCGTTGATGTCTCAAATGCCCGCATGGGTCCCGATCAAGGTCTTCAGTGACACGGTCGAGTACACGGTCCGACCCGGCACGCGTAGCCCCGGTCCGAGAAATCTGGCCGCGAACGAGTAGCCGCCGCGCGTTGACGCGCCGGGGTGTGGCTCCGATACTCGACGCGAGATGCATGAAATCCGATCGATCTCCCGGTCCGGCGCGCCCGAAGCTCTGCGCACGCTGACGCTTTCGGCTCTGCTGTGCGTCCTACTCTGCGCGTGCAGTGCCGAGCAGTCCGCCGATCCGGGATTCCGCGTGGCGCTGTTGACACCCGGCTCGATCGCCGATGGAGGCTGGAACGCCGGCGCCTATGCGGGTCTGGAGCGGATCCGCGACGTCCTCGGTGCGCAGGTCTCGCACGTGGAGACCCGGACGCCGGTGCAGTTCGAGGAGAGCTTTCGCGACTATGCGAACCAAGGCTACGACCTCGTCTTCGGCCACGGTTTCGAATATCAGGATGCTGCCGCGCTCGTCGGCGCCGAGTTTCCCGAGACGATCTTCGTGACGACCTCGGGCAACACCGTGCGCGCGAATGTGGCCCCCATGGTGTTCGAACTCGAGCAGGCCACGTACCTGTGCGGGTATCTCGCCGGTCGGATGACGCGCACCGGCAAGCTCGGCATGATCGGTGGCATCAACATGCCGTCGATCCGCAGCACCTTCATCGCCTTCGCGGCCGGTGCCGAGGCGGCCCGTCCCGACGTCGAAGTGGGCGAGGTCTTCCTCGGCAATTTCGACGACACCGCGGCCGCGCGGGAGGCGGCGCTGGCCCTGCTGGAAGAGGACGCGGATTTCCTGATCCATCAAGCCAACGAGGCGGGGCGCGGTGTATTCCAGGCCGTTTCCGAGCGAGTCCGGACCGGCCAGGTGGCATTCGCGTTCGGGACCAACCGCAACCAGAACGGCATGGCGCCCGACGTCGTGATCGCGTCGGCAACCCTGGATATCCCCTCTGCGCTGCTCGAAGTGGCCCGGCGTGTCCGCGATGGCGAGTTCCGCGCCGAGCCCATCCGGCTCGGCATGGCGGAGGACATCGTCCGACTCGAGTTCAACAACGGGCTGCTGGATCGGATTCCGCGGCCGGTCATCGAGGAACTGGCCGGTCGCGAGCGCGAGATCCGCAGCGGCGAACTCGTGGTGCCTCGCGGTTCGTTCTGACGAGCGAGTGGTCGAAATCGTGTCGGGAAACGCCGTGTGGCGTCGCTTCACCGGAGCGCCGGTGGGGCGGATTCCGGTGCTGTCGGGCCGCGGCAAAGAAAGGATCAGCGCGTGAGTCGCGATGCCACCGGTGAGCCGACGCGAGTCTCACTGCAGGGCATCGACAAGACGTTCGTGCCCGGTCGGCCGGTTCTGCGACGCGTGGACTTCGAGATCGCACGGGCGGAGATCCACGCATTGCTCGGGGAGAACGGCGCCGGCAAGTCGACACTGATGAACGTCCTGATCGGCCTGATCGAGCCGGACGCAGGCTCCATGCGGATCGATGGACGGCCGGTCGACTTCGGCCACTTCGCCCCGTCCGACGCGGCCGACGCAGGCATCGCGATGGTCCACCAGCACCCGACCCTCGTGGCGGCCATGACGGTCGAGGAGAACATGTGCTTCGGCGATCGTCGCGGCGGTGCGCGATTTGACCCGGCAGCTGCGTCCTCTCGTCTGCGAACGCTCGTCGAGCGATATGGACTCGAGGTCCCGATCGGTGGGCGCGTGGACACTCTGTCGGTCGGACAACGTCAGCGGGCCGAAATCCTGCGGGCCCTCGACCGCGGGGCGAAGTTGCTGATACTCGACGAGCCCACCGCGGCGCTGACGCCGGGCGAGACCGAGGCGTTGTTTCCTGCGCTTCGACGCCTTCGCGACGAGGGCTGCAGCATCGTTTTCATCTCGCACAAGCTCGCCGAGGTCGAAGCGCTCGCGGATCGGGTGAGCGTGCTGCGCCGCGGCGAACGAGTCGCAACGCTGGCCGTCGCCGAACTCGATGCACGCGAACTCGGACGACTGATGCTGGGCCGCGACCTCCCCGGCGTTGCCCGCCGCGTCGCACCGGTCGCAGTCGAACCGAGGCCGGTGTTCTGCCTGCGAGACGTATGGACTACGGGACCGCGCGACGGAAGTTCTCTCGAGGCGCTGGAACTCGAGTTGCGGGCGGGCGAGATCTTCGGCGTCGCAGGGATCGACGGAAACGGTCAACGCGAACTCGAGGAGATGCTCGCCGGCGTACGCCCTCTGTCGCATGGGGTGATCGAGGTGGCGGGAACACCGGTCGAGCCCGGCGTGACGTCGCTTCGTTCGCACGGTGTGTCCCTGCTGTCGGGAGATCGTGAGCGTGCCGGGCTGGTCGCCGGATTCAGGCTCTGGGAGAACTGGGCGCTCAAGTGCAGCCGGGATGGACCGCCGTACTTTCCGAACGGTCTTCTCGCTGCGGTGGCGGCGCGCCGAGACGTCGGAACGGCGATCGAGCGATTCGCGATCTCACCTTCCGATCCCGATGCCGAGGCGGGAACCCTGTCGGGTGGAAACGCGCAGAAACTGGCTGTGGCGCGCGAACTGTCGGGTTCGCCGCGCGTGCTCGTGGCCGTCAATCCGACCCGTGGACTCGATGTGGGTTCCGCAAATTTCGTCCACGAGCAGCTGTTGGCATTGCGCGACCGCGGTGGAGCGGTGCTGCTGATCTCGACCGAACTGGACGAGATCCTCGCGCTGTCCGATCGGGTCGGCGTGCTTGCGCGCGGTCGATTGCACGGATTGTCCGTGGGCGCGGATCGCGCGGAGATCGGCGCGGCCATGTTGGGCGGGCGCGCCGCATGAGGCCGCTGCCCGGAGTCCCGGCATTCGTCGTCGACGTCGTCCGGTCGTTGCTGGCGGTTCTCGCCGCCGCGCTCGTCGCGGGCGCGGTGATCGCGCTGCTCGGGTACCCACCCGTCGAGGCGCTGCGCGCGCTGCTCGGCGGCGCGCTCGGCAGTGGTGCCGCTCTGACCGCGACGCTGCTCAAGTTCGCACCGTTGCTGCTGACGGGACTGGCCGTGTCGCTGTGTTTCCGGTGCGGAGTGTGGAACATCGGAGCCGAGGGCCAGCTGTACGCGGGCGCCCTGCTGGCGACGATCCTCGCGACGAAGCTGATGCCTTCTGCACCGGGCTGGATCGCAGTGCCCGCGCTGGTTGCCGCGAGCGCACTGGGAGGGGCGCTGTGGGCCTCGATCGCCGCGGCGCTGCGGGCCGGGCGGGGCGTCAGCGAGGTGATCTCGACGATCCTGCTGAATTTCATCGCCCTTCAACTCGTGTCGCTCGCGGTGCATGGTCCGCTGCAGGAGGTCAGCGGTGCGTATCCCCAGTCGGACGCGTTGACGGCTGCCTTCAGGCTGCCGGCGATCGGCCGTCTGCACATGGGGATCCCGCTGGCCGTACTGCTCGCCGGAGCGAGCAGCTGGCTGCTGTTCCGGACCGCGATCGGATTCCGCATGCGCGCTGTCGGGCTGTCGCCCACCGCGGCTCGCTTCGCCGGGATCGAACCCGATCGGCAGTTGATGTCGACGCTGGCGCTCGCCGGCGCGATGGCGGGGATCGCCGGAGGTGTCGAAGTCGCCGGTGTGACCGGTCGTCTCTTCGAGTCGCTGTCACCGGGTTATGGCTACACGGCGATCGCGGTGGCGCTTCTCGCTCGTCTGCATCCGCTCGCGGTGATTCCCGCGGCGTTCCTGTTCGCGGTCCTCGAGGCGGGTGGAGCCGCCATGCAGCGCGGTGCGGGTGTTCCGTCCGTTGCCACGGACGTGCTGAAGGGGGTCGTCATCCTGTTGTCGATCGGCATGGCGCTCGGACGGCAGCGCAGCCGCGGTCGCGAAACAGGTGCCCTCGGCGCGATCGGGGAGACAGTCTGATGGAAGCCCTGATCGAGGCCTCGCTGCGTCTCGCGCTGCCGCTCCTGCTGGCTGCGCTCGGCGAGTTGATCGTCGAGAAGGGCGGGGTGATCAACATCGGGACCGAGGGCATGATGCTCTGCGGGGCCTTCGCGGGGTTCGCGGTCGGTGCCGCCACCGGATCGGCAACGGCTGGACTCGCGGGAGCCTGCGCGGCGTCCGCCGCGATGGGGGCCGTATTCGCGTTCTTCGCCGTGGTTCGGCGTTCGGACCAGGTCGTCGTCGGGACGGCGATCAACCTGCTCTCGCTCGGCCTCACCGGATTGCTCGCTCGGGCTTTCTATCAGGGCGCGATCCCGACCGGGCCGACTCTCGCCGATGTCGCGATTCCCGGGCTCTCGGCGATCCCCGGGATCGGTCGGGTGCTGTTCCAGCAGAATCTGCTCGTCTACATCGCCGTCGGATCAACGGCGCTGCTGGCGTTTGCGCTCGGCCGCACCCGGCCGGGCCTGAAGCTGCGGGCCGTCGGCGAGTCCGCGCGAGCAGCCGACGCTCAGGGAGTAGACGTGGTGCGGACCCGCGTCGTCGCGATCGTGTCGGGCTCGGTCCTGGCGGGGCTCGCGGGCGCGTCGCTTTCGCTCGCGCAGTCCAACACCTTCACCGAGGGGATGACGGCTGGCCGTGGGTTCATCGCACTCACGATCGTCATCTTCGGCCGCTGGCGGCCCGTCGGTGTGTTGATGGCGGCTCTGTTCTTCGGCGCGGCGAGTGCCCTGCAGCATCGACTGCAGGCCCGCGGCGCGGCGGTGCCATACCAGTTCTCGCTCATGCTTCCGTACCTGCTGACGCTGTTGGTGCTCGCCATCGCGTCGGGTCGCAGCGTCGCGCCGGGAGATCTCGGCAAGGTCTACTCGCGCGAGGTCCGCTGAGTGCCGTGTCGCGTCGTGTTACGGTTGCGCCGGTGAGGGGGGAGCGCGTGTTGGACGATGCAGGGACCGACCGGTGCGACGCCCTTGGCGACGCGCCCCGTTTGGCGTGTCGGCGCTCGATCGTCGTGTTCTGTCTGTCGCTGGTCTGGCTTTCGATCGCGTTCGATGCTCGGGCCGAGCCCGACAGGGATCGCTTCGACACGGTCGTGATCGACGCGGGCCACGGGGGCGAGGACGAGGGGGCGCGCGGGGGGCGCGGCCTCGAGGAGAAGTCCCTGGTGCTCGACGTGACCCGGCGGCTCGAGAAGCGCCTGCGGGCCGACGGTCTGGCGGTGACGCTGACCCGCGATGACGACCACTTCGTGCCCCTCGAACTCCGCACGTCGCTGGCCAACGACGCTCGGGGCGACCTCTTCATTTCGATCCACGCCAACTCGGCACCGAACCCCGAGCCGAGCGGGATCGAGACATATTTCGTCTCACCGGATTCGAGCGACGAGGCCGCGCGCCGGGTCGCCACGCGGGAGAACGAAGCCTTTGCGCTGACAGGAGCGGCGTCTCGAAGCGACGACCCGTTCGTGGCGCTGCTCGGGGGGATGATCGTCTCGGAGCACGTCACCGAATCGAGCGAGTTCTCGAAGATCGTCCAGACGGAGCTGTTGCGGGTCCAGGGTGCCGGCCGTCGTGGCGTCAAGCAGGCTCCCTTCGTGGTCCTGATGGGGGTGCAGATGCCCGCGTCGCTGATCGAGATCGGGTTCCTCAGCAACCCCAAGGACGAACTCGCTCTGCAGACAGATGCACAGCGCGACGCGATCGCGAACGCCATCGCGAAAGCCGTCGTCGAATTCGGGAAACGGTACGATGCCCGGCGCGGAGTCGGCGCGATGCTTCGTGGATCCTCTGGCGGTTGAGTCGGATCGACGACGCCGATCGGCGGGGAGCAACGAAATGCGAAAGGACGGGCGGCTGGCGGACGAGCTTCGGCGGCTCGAACTCGTGGTCGATTTCACCGAGAATCCGCTGGCCTCGATCCTGTGCTCGATGGGGCGCACTCGAGTGCTCTGCACCGTATCCGAGGAGGCCACGGTGCCGCGCTGGCTGAAGGGCCGGGGCGAGGGCTGGGTGACGGCCGAGTACGCGATGCTGCCGGCGGCGACCGACACGCGCAACGAACGCGAGTCCGCGCGCGGGAAGCTCTCCGGGCGCACGATGGAGATCCAGCGTCTGATCGGTCGCAGCTTGCGGGCGGTGATAGACATGCACGCGCTCGGCGAGCGCAGCTTGCTGATCGATTGCGACGTGCTGCAGGCCGATGGAGGTACCCGGACCGCGTCGATCACCGGGGCATGGGTGGCGCTCGCATTGGCGTGCGAACGGCTGCGGGCTCGCGGCGACATCACGCGTGATCCGATGCGTGACAGCATCGCGGCCATTTCCGTCGGCCTGATCGACGGCGAGGCGCGCCTCGATCTTCCCTACGAGGAAGATGCTCGCGCCGAGGTCGATATGAATGTGGTGGCGACCGGTGCCGGACGATTCGTGGAGGTCCAGGGCACGGGTGAGGGCAGCACTTTCTCGGGCGAACAGCTGGCCGAATTGACCACGCTCGCGTTGCGGGGCATCGCGGAGATCACGCGGATCCAGCGAGCGGCCCTCGCCGGCGCCGCGATCCCGCGGCGGTGATGAAGCGCGGAGCCGAGCAGCGTCCGGTGGTCGTCGCGACGACGAACCGGGGCAAGCTCCGCGAGATCGTTTCACTGCTCGCGGAGCTTCCGGTGCGGGTGGTCGATGCGTCCGCGTTTGCGCCGATCGCCTATCCCGAAGAGGGAGATGACTACGAGGCCAACGCGATCGCCAAGGCCCGGACTGTCGCGGCGGCACTCGGTGAGTGTGCGCTCGCGGATGACTCGGGACTGGAGGTGGATGCGCTCAGCGGACGTCCCGGGGTCCGATCGGCTCGTTATGGGGGCGCCGCTCTCGATGACGCCGGGCGCATCGCGCGACTGCTGGCTGAACTCACCGCCCAGCCTTCGCCGGATCGGCGCGCGCGTTTCGTCTGCTGGGCCGCCTTCGCCGAGCCGTCGGGTCGCTTCGAAACCGCGGTCGGGACGTGTCCGGGCAGGATCCTCGCGACGCCGCGGGGCGAGCTCGGATTCGGCTACGACCCGATCTTCGCACCGGAGGGCTCGGAGCGGGCGCTCGCAGAGTTAACGGCCAGCGAAAAGGACGCGATTTCGCACCGCGGTGCGGCGATCCGCAGCCTGATCCCGGCGATCCGCGCCGCGATCGGGCGCGGTGTGTTCGATGGGCCGCGCTGAGACCGCGGCGGGGCGCGCTCAGACGTTGAGTTCGTCGAGGCGTTTCGCGACGTACTCGCGCAACTGCGTTCCGAGGTCGCTCGCCAGCGCGTCGAAACGCACGCCCATTCCCATCGGCAGATTCGGTCGCTGGAGGTTGCCGGGGACATTCGAGAAGATCACCTCGCCGGCGACGCGCACATGATCGGTCGGCAGCCGCAGTTCGATGTCCAGGTGGGCCCCGTCCATGCTGGCGCGCGGTGTTTCGAGAAAGGCACCGCCCTCGGAGAGGCTGTAGACCACCGCGTCTTTGGTGCGTCCCGCCACGAAGATCCGCGCGAGGAGGTATGTCGGGGCCCGCTTGTGCTCACGTCCGTGGGCGTCGCGATCCCCTCCGAGTGCGCGGTTCAGCTGGAAGCGAAGCGTGCCATCGTCGTAGGGTTCCCAGAGCGCGATCTGCATGCCCGCTGCGCGCAGTTTCTTCCGTTCGTCGGCCGTCGGTGACTTGCCGACCGATACGAAGATCAGCCCGCTTGCCGGCCCCTTCCGGCGCAGCGTCTTGATCTCCTTCTTGAGAGTCTGTGACGGCAGCGAAGTCGGGATCATCACGCCGGCGATCAGATGGCGGCGCTGGTCGAGGGCCTGTTGGGCCTCCTCGAAGTCCGTCACGAGGATCGGCTCGATGCCGAACGCCATGATGCGTTCAGCCAATTTGTGACTGCTGCCATCGAGTGACTCGATCAGCAGGACGTGGCCCGACTCGGACATGCTCGATGGATCGGTGCAACTCCAGGCCGCCTTGAGGGGCGCGGAGCGGGTCAGCCAGCTGCGGGCACGCATGACCTGAACGGAGGAACGGGCAGAAAGGAGCGACACGAGGGGTGTGACCTCTATCGGTGGGCGGTGAAGATCCGGTGCAGGACCTCCTCCGGAGTGGGGTGCCGGGGGTCGTAGCGGAGCAGGCGCCGGCGCAGCCTCTGCACCTCGCGCGGCGCGATCGTCAGTTCCTCGCGACTCAGGAAGGCGGCGAGGTGTTCGTCGATGAACAGCCTTACATCCTCGCGCTCGAGACGGATCGGGTCGCAGCCGAGTTCCTGGAACTGCAGCCACAGCGCGTAGCGGGGAACCAGCTCTCCGGCCGAGACCGAGAGCTCGACGACCAGATGATCGAATCTTCGTCGGTCCACATGGATGAGTGGGGTGGTGACTGTAGTTGTGTCACCTCGAAAGGGTGGCGTCCCTCGATTCCAGTATGGGTGGAACGACCTGCTCGGGTTTCGGAAGACGCGAACGCAGTGGAGCTGCGCCTCGTCTCAGTTCGGATGGAGATCGTTCCCTACGGTGTCGTCTGACTGCTCTCGAGGATCCTCGTGGATCAAGGACTCGGCGCAACCGTCAACAGGAATGGCACCGCGATCGAGCAGAGTGTGGCGATCCCGTCCATCGCGCGGATCAGCGGCGTCGACCGCCTGCTAGCCATGCTTGGCACGGCGGTCGACATCACCGGAGATGCCGTGGTGAGCTGC
>JANOFF010000200.1:0-39856 GCA_031413515.1 bacterium | reverse complement strand
GGGTCCGATGCAGGTCTGGTTGAAGGCCGTCGCGCCGCTCCCCGACGATCCCTTCGTCCACCAGTGCGTGCTCGCGTACGCGAGCGACCTGTCGCTGCTCGATGCGATCGTGCAGCCACACGGTCGGGTCGGTCACCTCGGCGCGCTGATGACCGCGAGCCTCGACCACTCAGTCTGGTTCCATCGCCCGATCCGGGCCGATCAATGGCTGCTCTACTACCAGGACAGCCCGGCGGCGTTCGGCGGGCGGGGCCTCGCGCGCGGAACCATGTACAGCCAGGCGGGAGAACTCGTCGCCTCGACCGCACAGGAGGCACTGGTGCGCCCGGTCGCATCGCCCGAGGACCGCGCGGAATAGCTCGCGACGCCGGCGTGTAACGAGCGCCGATCCGCAGCCCGTCTCAGACCAGCAGCTGACGGAACAGATCGAGGCTTTCGCTCTCTTCGACCACCACGCGTCCGTCCGCCGCCACCAGACCCTCGACCGCTTCGAGGAACAGCCGCTTGTGGGCGTGGGGGATCGTGGTCGGATCGAGATCCTCGATTTCGGGCGGCGCGTCGAGCCAGCGGTGCACCTGGATCTCTTCGTCGCGGTCCAGTTCGAGCCCACGGATCAGTCGTGCCACGAAGGCGCGCTCCTCCGGGCTGATCTCGAAGTCCGCCCAGGCGAACGAGCACACGAAACGCATGAGCCGCAGTCGTTCGTTCACAGAAAGCTGATCGAGCATCGCCCGAGCCTAGCAGGACAAACGCCGCGCATCCCTCGCAATCGCAGTCCCCGCTGCCCTCGGCCCGGTCCACCCGGGAATCGCGCGGCTATGTTCCGGACAATGCCCCGCTCCTGCCGCAGCCTTCGCGCCCGGATCCTCGCCCTTTCGATCTTCGGTCTGCTCTGCCTGTCGACGGCGAGTCCCGCCGTGCAGGCCGAACCCCTCGATCTCAGCGGTACGTGGTTCGTGCTGATCCACTACCGGGATCCCGAGACCGCGAATCCCGATGCGACGCGCTGGAAGGACTTCGTCTGGGTGTTCGCGCAAAGGGGATCCCGCCTCGAGTGGACCCAGTATCCGATCGTCGTGTTCGACGACGAGACCGGTCGCTTCGAAAGCCGCGGCGGCAATCCGCGAAGCCGCGTGCTGGCGGGCTGGGAGCCCGATGCGGCGCAGCTTCAGAGCCTCGCCGCCGGTCCGCAGGTCAATCCCCGCGGCAGACTCGTGAAGAGCCTGCGCGGGTCCAACGCCCGGGGATGGGCGTCGATCTCGCGGATGGGCGGCGCATCGGCGTCGGTGCTGGGGTACCAGGAGAACGTGTCGATCGAGGGCCTCGACGACCTGCCGCGGTTCGTTCGCGAAGATGTGATCGGCAATGCGCTCAGCTCGTCGAAGGGCGGCGGCACCCGGTACGAGGTCGAGGTCGTCGAGCCCGGCGGACAACAGCTGCGCGGTCGTTATGCGCGCGATGGTCGCCAGAGCGGGACGTTCCGGATGTGGCGGACCGCGCCGACGCGGGGTCTGCCGATCAAGGATGAGAAGGACGGGAAAGGCGACCCGACTCAGGACGGCGCCCTGCCCCCCGACTCCGCTCCATCGGGCCCCGAGTAGACGCTGCTTCGGCACGCAGGCGTGCGAGCGAAGCGAGCCCCGTGAACACCCACGCCGCAGCGACCCATTCCACGGGCACCCGCGGCGGGCCGAGGGGATCTGCGGCCCGGAACGGCTCGACGGCGAGTCGGATCAGCCCGAAGCCCAGGGCGAAGCCTCCGAACACCTGTTCGCTGCGAACTCGCGCAGTCCGGAAATGCAGGGCGACAAGCGCGACCATTTCATAGATCGCAGTCGGATGACGGACACGCACGAGAAGCCTGCCTCCGTCGCTCGTGCCGCTCGATGCGACGTCCCATGACGCAACGTCCAATGAAGTGCCGCCGCAGCAACCCGCCAGCAGACACCCGAGCCGCGCGCATGCCAGGGCGAGGGGCAGCGCGCGGAGCGCCTCTGCGACGAATCGCCGACGCTCGTCCTTGCTCCGCAGCGCGAAGCCCAGCAGGCACGGACCGAGCGGCATGAACAGCACGCTGAGCCCCCGCGTCGGATCGATCCACGCTGCGGGGTCCGTCAGGACGAGATCGGCGTGCAGGACCGCCCAGCCGACGTGCGCAAATCCGGCGCCTACCAGAAGTGCGACCGCGAAGAGAGCTCGATCTTTGCCGCGGTAGCCGAGCATCGCGACGAACAGCGCGACCGACAACGCGCTGCTCTGCAGTCCGACTGCGTCTTGCATCTGCGGATCCGACCGGGACCGGGCGCGACGAGCGATCAGAACGCGACGTTAGTCGACGCGACGGGGCGCGCATCCGTATCCGCCGGGCCGCACCGCTTCGTCTCTCGATGTGGACAGGGGACGGTGGACGCTGGACGGATCAGGAATCCGATTCGTCGAGTTGGATGTCGACCATCAGATCCGCAGCAATCCTCTCGAGCGCCTCGCGCAGGTCATCGACCGATCGGCTCAGCGGATGATGGAGCAGCGCCGAGGCATTGAAGAGCATTTCGCCGGACATCGGGGCGCTGGTACAACCGGTCGACAGGTCGATGACGTTCACACCGGCCGCCGCCAGCGCCGACGAAACGTCGCGGATGATCCCCGGCCGGTCGTGACCGATCAGTTCGAGGCGAAGAGCGCGCTGCGGTCCGACCTCCGGCACCCCGCCCGACTCCTCGACCACCACGCGGAGCCCCCGCGACTGCAGGCCGTGCAACGCCTTGAACAATCCGTCCGTCCGATCCTCGGGGACACGGACCTCGAGGATCCCGGCGAACTGTCCCGCCAGACGGGCCATCCGGCTCGCCTGCCAGCTGCCCCCGTGGGCCGCCACCGTCCGGGAGAGCGCCTCCACGAGGCCGGGCTGATCGGGGCCGATCACCGTCAGGACGAGGGAACTGGCCATGGAAATCGCCTCCTGAAGAATTATCGAAAAAAGCCTGACACCTCTGCCGCGCCGCGGCCACTTCCTGAGTACAGAAAGCCATATCCCCTTCCCAGGGAAGCCCGGCTCGCAGCGATGTGAGCCGGGCTGCTTTCTTTTTGTTCAGGGCCAGCACACCCGGTTCGCTCGCGCGGCTCAGCGCGACGAGAATTCTGCCCAGTCGACCAGGCTTCGGAGTGCCCGCACGGCGCGGTGGGCGCTCGGGTAGCAGACCCGGCCACCGGCTCGGACCGTCGCGGGTCCCGGGTTCTCGGGATTCGAGGCCGCCAACTCGGTCACGCACAGCACGGGCTTGGCGTGTCGCAGCGAGACCTCGCGGGCGGCTTCCGCATAGCGCGCATCCTGCTTCTGATGAAAGCCGGCGATCCGGTCGAGTCCGTGTCCCGGATAGAAGGGCCCCGTTTCGAAGGCGCGCGCCTGCGCGGCCTGGATGCCGAGACCGAGATGCAGGATCGCATCGACATCCGGGTGTGCGGCGATCAGATCGAGCACCTCGGGAATCGTCTCGCGCGTCTCGCCACCGGCCAGATCGACCGGATTGCTGCGACTCCAGCGCGCGGGCACCATCGTGTCGATCTTTGCGCGGATCTCGTCGGGCAGCGGGATCAATTCGAGTCCTGCGGCCGCGCAGGCGTCGGCGGCCAGCACCCCCCAGCCGCCGACACTGGTGAACACGATCGTGCGACGACCTCGCGGCAGGGGCTGCGAGGCGAGCGTCGCCGCCCACTCGAATGCCTCCTCGACGGTCGGCGCACGCAGCACCCCGAGCTGCCGACAGATCCCGTCGAAGATCCGATCGTCGCTGGCCAGTGCACCGGTGTGGCTCGCCGCGGCCTTCGCACCCGCACCGCTGGCGCCTCCCTTCACGAGCACCAGGGGTTTGCACGCCGTGAGTCGGGCCACCGCCTGACGGAAGCGTCGCCCGTCGCCGATGCCTTCGACATAACAGACTGCCACGTCCGTGTCGGGATCGACGGCGAAGTACTCGATCAGATCGGCAAGGCCCGTCTGTGCCGAGTTGCCCAGCGACACCGCCTTGCTGACGCCCACTCCGGTGCTGACCGCGTAGTTGAGATACGAGGACACGAGATTGCCGCTCTGCGAAGCCACACCGATCCGTCCCGCCGGCGGATACGGGGCGACGATCTGCGCGCACATGCGAGCCGGCGTCGAGATCACGCCCTGCCCGTTCGGACCGATCAGCAGCATGCCGAGCTCGTTCGCCGTGTCGACGAGTTCCTGCTGGAGCGCGCGCCCCTCCTCGCCCGCTTCGCCATAACCGGCGCTGGCCACGAAGGCGGCGCGCACGCCCTTCTTCGCGCAGGCGCGCAGCAGCTCGATGTTGAGCTGGTTCGGCGTACAGACGAACACCAGGTCGGCGACGCCATCCGGTATGGCGTCGACCGATCGGTACGTGCTGCGGCCGAGCACTTCGGCGCCGTCGGGCTTCACGGGATACAGCTCACCCGCGAAGTCGAAACGCATCAGATTGTGGAGCGTCACGAATCCGAACTTGCCGGGATGGGACGACACGCCGGCGACCACGATGCCCCGGGGATGGAAGAGAGGACGGAATCGGCGCAACACCTCGTCGGCGCTTCGCGGTTCGGCGAGGGACGGCGCGACCCCCGCAGCGCCGAGTTCGACCAGCGCATCGACGGCGATCGGTCGATCTCCGCTGACGATCAGCGGATTCAAGTCGACGCTCTGGACGTCGGGGCGTTCGACTCCGAGCCGTGCGAGTGCCACCAGCACATCGGCGAGCTTTTCGCGATCGACCGCGGGCTCACCGCGGAAGGGTCTGGTCAACAAGTGTGCGGCGGAGAGTCGATCGACCAGACGCCCGGCCTCCTGACGGGTCAGGGGAGCCGCGGCGAATACGACGTCACCGAGGGCTTCGGTGAGGATGCCGCCGAGTCCGAGCACGACGCAGGGCCCGAACTGCGGATCGCGCACGAGCCCGGCGATCAGTTCGCGATGACCGGACACGCGCTCGGCGACGAGCAATTCGACGACGCCATCCTCGGGCCGGGCTGCGGCGAGCAGTTCTTTCGACGCGCTGCGGACCGACACCGCGTCGGTCAGCCCGAGACGCACGAGTCCGCGCTCGGACTTGTGGGCGATGCCCACGCCGCCGAGTTTCACGACGACGGGGAATCCGATTTCCTCGGCGGCTCTCACCGCCGCCTCGGGATCCGCCACGACCCGCTCAGCGGCGAAGGGCACACCGAATTCGCGCAGCAGAGCCTTCGAAGCGGCTTCGGAGAGGGTTCGCGAATTCGTCGGATGCGCCATGGCGCCGCAGCTTAGTGGACGCCGATCGGCCCGCCACCCGATCGCGGATCGGGGCAGCGGGTCCGGACATTGATAATGTCCGCGACCGGGTCCACCGATCGATGCAAGTGAACGGCTCGCGACCCGACGGATCACCGCCACGCTCGTCACCGGGGGAAACGATGCAGGCCTGGATCCAGAGCACCCTGCAGGCACTCGATCAAGGCTTCAGCGAGTTCGTGGTCAGCCCGATCAGCACCGTGATCTTCTTCGACCTCGCATTCTGGGACAACGATCGCGGCAATGCGGTCAACCTGCCCGTCGTGGTCTTGTGGCTGGTGGTCGGCGCGATCTTCTTCACGCTGCGATTCCAGTTCGTGAACTTCCGGTCGTTCCGGCACTCGATCGATTGCGTGCGCGGCCGCTACACCGATCCGAGCGAGGCCGGCGAGATCTCCCACTTCCAGGCCCTCGCCGCAGCGCTCTCCGCCACGGTCGGGCTCGGCAACATCGCGGGCGTCGCGATCGCGGTGGGGGTCGGTGGACCGGGTGCGGTGTTCTGGATGATCGTGGCGGGCTTCCTCGGCATGAGTTCGAAGTTCGCCGAGTGCTCGCTCGGACAGAAGTACCGGATCATCGACAGCGACGGCCACGTGCGCGGTGGACCGATGATCTATCTGCGCGACGGCCTGCGCGAACTCGGCTGGCCGAAGCTCGGTGCGGCGCTCTCCACGGTGTTCGCCGTCATGTGCATCGGCGGCAGCTTCGGGGGCGGCAACATGATGCAGTCGAATCAGTCCTTCGCGATCGTCGCGGATCAGGTGCCGTGGATTGCCGCGCACACGACGCTCGGCAGCGTGCTGTTCGGCTTGGCGATGACCCTGGCGGTCGGGCTCGTGATCGTGGGAGGCATCCACCGCATCGGCGAGGTGGCCGGCGTGCTCGTGCCGGTCATGTGCATCCTGTACGTCGTGGCGGGCATGGTGATCCTGCTGGTGCACGCCGAGCGCGTGCCGGCGGCCCTCGGTTCGATCGTCACATCGGCATTCAGCATGAAGGCGGGCATCGGTGGATTCGTCGGCGTGCTGGTCCAGGGCTTCCGACGAGCCGCCTTCAGCAACGAAGCGGGCGTCGGTTCTGCATCGATCGCCCACTCGGCGGCACGCACCGACGAGCCGCTACGCGAGGGCATGGTGGCGCTGCTCGAACCGTTCATCGACACCATCATCGTGTGCACCACGACGGGGCTGGTCGTCGTGGTCACTGGCGCGTGGAACAATCCCGAGGCGGGAAAGAACATCGCGATGACCGCGTGGGCTTTCGGGACCGTGATGCCGGCTTACACGATCGTCCTGTCCATCACCGCCGTGCTCTTCGCCTACAGCACGATGATCTCGTGGAGCTACTACGGCGAGCGGTGCTGGGAGCACCTCTTCGGCGCGGGCAGCACGATCGTCTACAAGTTGATCTTCCTGGCGTTCACATGGATGGGTGCGATGTTCGACGCGGCGAGCGTGGTCGAATTCGGCGATCTGATGATTCTCGGGATGGCGTTCCCGAACATCCTCGGCGTCGTCATGCTGAGCCGTGGCCTGAAGCTCGATCTCGATGTCTACCGCAAGAAGCTGCGGGCCGGAGCCTTCCCGCGCTACGACTGAACCGCTCGCGCAGCCGTCGGTCGTCGGTCGATCGGCTCATTTCACGCTGATCACGTGGGCCTCGGTGAACTTGACGCGTCCCGACTTGCCCGTGTAGCCCCCGAGCGGCTGGTCGCCGTACATCGGATCGGGAACGGTCGCGAAGGGGATCGCCTTCTCGGTGCCGTAGAGGTAGAAGCCGACCAGCGGGTAGTCGCCGGGATGGTTCGGGGCTCGCAGCGTGTAGATCACCTTGCCCTTGGCCCACTTGCCCGCAACGGCATCCGACTTCCAGTCGGTGATGTTCACGAACGTGATGTTCCGACCCATCCTTTCGGGTCTCCGGTTCAGCCAGGTCGTCTGGGGTTCGCCCCGGGACCCGATCACCGTGGGCGCGCCGACGACCGCCCAGCCCGCTGTCTCGGCCGACTTCGCGAACCAGCGATTCGCCCGATCGACGAGCCCGGCGCCGACCACCGGTCCGGCGCCGCCCGTCAACCGCAGGGTCACCTGGAAGGTCTCTCCCGGTGCCACCGAGGGCGGGAAGTCGAGCTCGATTGTCGAGTTCGTATCGACTGCGCGGATCAACTCGATCAGCTTGGCGCGGTCGGCTTCACCGAGCCCCGCATAGCTCTTCACGCCGCCAGCGATCCCGGCGAGATGCTTCTGGTCGGCGACCTCCTTGGCGGCACGGTCACCCGGTGCGCCTTCGAGGGACTCCACGTCGACGGACGAATGACACGCCGCACAGAACGGCGTGACGTCCGTCTGGAAGTCGGGCGTACCGCCCGGATAGGCGCCGGCGACACCGGCCAGTGCGAGGCAGATCACCGCGGCAGTCGTGACGAGGGTCGCGATTTGCAATTTTTCCACTTGCTCAGTCCTCTCTTGCTTCGTTAGTCGGGCGAGCCGTTCTCGAAATCGCTGTGACAGTGTGCGCACTCTGCCTGGACGCGCGCGATGGCCAGAAAGTGGAACTTGGGATCGACATCCGCCTCGTGGACGGGGTGGCACTGGACACAGTCCACACCGAGATCCGCGGCGTGGATCGGCAGAGAATGGAATGCTGGACGCGGGCGCGTCGATGCCTGCTCGACGAATCGCTCGTGGCACTTCGTGCAGTCGCGATCCACGATTGCGACGCTGAGATGGGTCGGCTCCTCGGCACGGCCGATCAGCCAGACGCCGAGATCGCGCGCCGCGATCGCCTTGATGCGCGTGCGGCCCACCAGGCCCGTCCCGCTGTGGCAATCGAAGCAGCGCATCACCGGATCATCCGGTCGCCAGGCAGGCACACGCTCGGCATGCAGAGCCGCGAGGCTTCTCGGTGGGCGGTTGTCCATGTCGTGTCGGATGTCGATGTGCAGGGGCACGTCGCCCTCGATGTGGCATGCGTTGCAGAAATCGTTCTCGCGCTCGAGGACATCCGTCGTCACCCAGCCGGCCGGGCCCGCCGTGACCAGGACGACGCCGAGGACGAGGACGGAACGGGCGGGCGCTCTGGACGGCATGGCGACGGGTCCGCGCCTTTCATCGGTCGATCGGAACGGTCACCCAAGCCACGATCGCACAGGATCGACGCGCGGTGGCGATCCGTCTTGCAGATCGATACGCCGTCGATCGGATTCGCGTGCTCGGATGCGGGGACTCTCCCCCGTTCACGCTTCCGCCGGACGCGGCTCTGTTAACCTCGCCGACTTTCCCTGGCACGGACGCAACGGCAGACACATCTGCAGGAGAACGATGCGATGACGACGGAAATCGGACGGCTCGGCGTCTGGACATGGCTCGATGGGATGTCGGCTCGCGAAGCCGCAGCCTTCGCCGGTCGGATCGAGGGCCTCGGCTACTCGGCCCTGTGGATCCCCGAGGCGGTCGGTCGCGATCCCTTCGCGCTCATCGGATACCTCGCCGCGGCCACGAAGTCCCTCGTCTTCTGCACCGGCATCGCGAACATCTATGCCCGCGACCCGATGACCATGAAGGCGATCCACAAGACGATCGCCGAACTGGCTCCCGGTCGTTTCGTGCTCGGCCTCGGCGTGTCGCACCACCATCTGGTCGGCAAGGTCCGGGGCCATGAGTACAAGGCGCCGCTTTCGACCATGCGGAGCTACCTGGATGCGATGGACAAGGCGCTCTACATGGGGCGCCAGCCGGCCGAGGATGCACCGATCGTGCTCGCCGCCCTGCGCGACAAGATGCTCGGACTGGCCGCCGAGCGGACTCGCGGCGCGCACCCGTATCTGGTGCCACCGGAACACACCGCCCGGGCCCGCAAGGTGATGGGCAAGCAGGCCTGGCTGTGTCCCGAGCAGATGGTGCTGCTCGAGACCGATCCGACGAAGGCCCGCGAGATCGCGCGCAAGAACCTTCGCGACTACGTGCGTCTGCCCAACTACCAGAACAATCTGCGCCAGTTCGGATTCGGTGACGCCGATTTCGAGAACAACGGCAGCGACCGACTGGTGGACGCGATCGTCGCCTGGGGCGATGAACAGGCGATCCGCAATCGGATCCAGGCCCACTATGACGCGGGCGCGGATCACGTCTGCATCCAGGCATTCCGCGCGGACGGCGGCCTGGGGCCCGACGAGAATCTGCTCGAAGCGCTCGCTCCCGCTCGCTGAGCGCAGGACACATCGCTCGTCGCCGCTGCACCGGCGCCAATCGATCACGACGGATCGGGCGTATACCCGCGCGGTCAGGTCTGTTGCATACGTCCCGATCGCCTATTCTGGGGCTCGCATGTCACACATCAACGATCACTATCAGAAGCTCCAGGCCGGTTATCTCTTTCCCGAGATCGGGCGTCGCGTCAGCGCGTTCCAGAAGGCCAATCCCGGTGCGCCGATCATCCGCCTCGGGATCGGCGACGTCACCAAGCCGCTCGTCCCCGCCGTCATCGAGGCGATGCACGCGGCCGTCGACGACATGGGCAGGCAGGCACACGGCTACGGGCCGGAGAACGGCTATCCGTTCCTCACCGAGGCGATTCGCGAGCACGACTACCGGTCGCGCGGCGTCGAAATCGAGACCAGTGAGATCTTCGTCTCGGACGGCAGCAAGCAGGACAGCGGGAACATCCAGGAGATCTTCGACTCGAGCTGCACGTTCACGGTGACCGACCCGAGCTACCCGGTCTACGTCGACACCAACGTGATGGCCGGGCGCACGGGCCCGATCGACAGCCAGGGTCGCTACGCGGGCATCGTCTATCTGCCGGCCACCGAAGCCAACGACTTCATGCCCGGTCCACCCGACCGGGCCGTCGACTTCGCCTATCTGTGTTCGCCCAACAACCCGACCGGAGCCGTGGCGACACGACAGAACCTGACCGACTGGGTTGCCTGGGCGCGGGCCAACGACGCCGTGCTGATCTTCGACGCGGCCTACGACGCCTTCATCCAGGATCCCGCCCTGCCCCATTCGATCTTCGAGATCGACGGAGCCCGGGAATGCGCGATCGAGATGCGCAGCTTCTCGAAGCGGGCCGGATTCACCGGCACTCGTTGCGCGTACACGGTGATCCCCAGGCAGGCGATGGGGAAGAATGCCAAGGGCGAGCCGGTCTCCCTCAACGCACTCTGGGCGCGACGTCACGCGACGAAGTTCAACTCCGTCCCGTACGTGATCCAGCGGGCCGCCGCGGCGGTCTACACGAAGGACGGTGCCGCCCAGACTGCCGAGCAGGTCGCGGACTACATGAAGAACGCGAAGCGCATCCGCGAGGGACTCGGCTCGGCCGGCTTCGAGGTGTTCGGAGGCGTGCACGCCCCCTACATCTGGATGCGTACACCGAACGGACTCACGAGCTGGGACTTCTTCGATCGACTGCTCGCGCAGGCCCACGTGGTCGGCACTCCGGGATCGGGTTTCGGACCGTCGGGAGAGGGCTACTTCCGGATCAGCGCCTTCAATTCACACGAAAACGTCGAACTGGCGATCGAGCGCATCCGCAAGGCGTTCGGCTCGTAGACCGGCCTCGAGGCGCCCACTCCCCGGCTGCCGCTCGGCCTCGAGGAGTCCTTGCAGATGCGTCGCGGATCGAACTCGACGCGATCGAGCGGACGATCGGACGACCCGCGCGCGACCCCCAGAAGGAGAATCGAGATGTCGCTCGACGACCTGTTCCTGATCTGCAACTTCGGCGTGATGCCGTTCTGGCTGCTGCTCGCGGTCGCGCCCGGCTGGGCGTGGACGACGCGACTCGTACATTCGATCTTGATTCCCGTCGCGCTGGGAATGGTGTATCTGGGCGCGTTCCTGACCGCACCACCGGCTCCGGTCGGCGCGAGCTTCGGAACACTCGAGGGGGTGACTCTGTTCTTCAGCCAGCCCCAGAACGTGTTGATCGGCTGGGTCCACTATCTCGTGTTCGATCTCTTCGTCGGAGCCTGGCTGGTCCGCGACGCTCGTCGACGCGGTATCCATCATGGCCTCGTCGTGCCCTGCCTCTTCTTCACGTTGATGCTCGGTCCGATCGGACTGCTCCTGTACTCGACAATCCGCGCGATCCGTGATCGGGCCACCAGCCTCGTCGAAACGCCCGTTGGCGCATGACCGCCGCCGGGACGCTGGCGGTCGCGAGATCCTGCCTTGTGACGGACCGGATCGACTGCTAAAACGGCGATCTGCACCGACGCGCGTCGCGGCTGATCCAGCCCAGGACACCGCCGCGCGAGACCGGTGATCCGAGCGTGATCACCCCACCTCTTCCTCTTCCTCGAACGAACGGGAGTCCTCCATGATCCGTCGCCTTGCGATGATCACTCTGGCTGTCACAGCCTTGTTCGCTGCCTCTTGCAGCACGTTCTCCGGCAAGGACTCCTCTGCGGTGCCGACGAATCCGGTCCTCGAAGGAATCCTGGAATCCGGCGTGCTGCGGGTGGGGCTCACCGGCACACAGCCGCCATTCAACATGAAGACGCGGGCCGGGCAGATCATCGGCATCGACGCCGACCTCGCCAACGCTCTCGCCGAGAGCATCGGCGTCCGGGCAGAGTTCGTGGAACTCCCCTTCGGCCAATTGCTCTCGGCCCTCGAAGGCGGTCAAGTAGACATCATCCTGTCTGGCATGACGATGACCCCGAAACGCAACACGCTCGTCGCATTCGCCGGGCCGTATTTCGTCTCGGGCAAGGCCATTCTGACCAAGTCGGAGAAACTCGCGGCCGCCGACAACCCCGGCGACATCAATCGTGCAGGCATCACCCTGACGGCGCTCGCCGGTTCGACCAGCGAGGAGTTCGTCACGCAGGTGGCTCCGAGTGCGAAGCTCATTGGCGCCACCGACTACGATCAGGCCGTGAGACTCGTGATCGATGGCGGCGCCGATGCGATGGTGGCCGATCTGCCGATCTGCGTGATCTCGATCCTGCGCAATCCGGATGCGGGTCTGACCACGCTCGCCTCGCCGTTCACCTTCGAGCCGATCGGTGCCGCGATCCCCGCCCACGACCCGCTGTTCGTGAATCTGGTGCAGAACTACATGAACATGCTCGATGGCTTCGGTCTGATGGAGGCACTGCGGGTCAAGTGGTTCACGAACGGCTCGTGGCTCGCCGAGCTGCCCTGAAGGTCGGGCGGCCGGCCGGGGTGGGCGTGGCCGTGTCTCACGCCCGTCGCGCCGCCGCCGAGGCACCGCTTCCCGTCGGATCGGACGAAGGGACGGGGCCGTGAACGTACTCGTGATGGGCGGTAGCCAGTTCAACGGGCTCGCACTCGTGCGCGACCTGGTGCGAAGCGGCCATGCGGTGACGGTGTTGAATCGCGGCCGCACGGCGAGTCGCCTGCCGAGCAGTGTCCAGCGCCTGATCTGCGACCGGACGGATGCCGGTGCCGTGCGCAAGACGCTCGGTTCGCGCGACTGGGATGCGGTGTACGACATCAGCGCATACCGCCCCGAGGACGTCGGGCTGATGGCCGAGATCCTCGACGGACGCACCGGCCACTACGTCTTTGCCAGTTCGACCGTCATCTACGCGGCGACCGATCGACTCCCGATCAGCGAGGGGCATCCGGTCGAGCGCGGTCCGGCACAGAACAGCTATGGGCGGAACAAGCTGCACTGCGAAGATCTGCTGCTGCGTGCCCATCGCGAGCGGGGTTTCCCGGCGACGATCGCGGCCTTCTCGATGGTGTTCGGACCGAACAACATCATCCCCGATCGCGAACAACGCATGTTCATCCGGCTGCTGCAGGGCAGGAAGGTGCTGATTCCCGGGCGCGGCACCACGATCGGCCAGATCGGTCACGTGGACGACGAGGCTCGGGCGCTCCGGATGATGATGCAGCGGCCCGCCACTTTCGGGAAGCGATACAACCTGACGGGCGACGACTGCTTCACCGATCACGGATATGTCGACACGATCGCATCGGTGATGGGCATCGATCCCGCGAACGTGCAGAAGCTATCGATCCCCGCCGAGTGGATGGACGACATCTATGCCGGCAGACTGCGACTGGCGACCGGGCCGGTGAAGGTCCTCGCCGACACGCGCAGCGGTGACGATCCGCGCGCGCAATCGCTGTTCCAGATCAATCGCATCATCCAGCGCATCGCACCGAACATCCACCACTGGGATCGCAATGTCTTCTTCAGCACCGAGCGACTGAAGGCCGACACCGGCTGGATGCCCGAGTACAGCTTCCGCGGAGCCGTGGAACAGACGTGGGAGTGGATGCAGTCGACGGGACGGGACCGGAGCCTCGACTTCGACTACTCGTTCGAGGACGAGTTGATCGCGAAGCTCGAGCGCGTCGGCGCGCCGTGATGCACGACGACGATTCGCGATCCCACGACGGCGGCTGGATCCGTCGCGCGAGCCGGCGGATCTTCGACAGCGGCTGGTTCCGGCTGCGCCGCGACGATCTCACGCTGCCGAACGGCGACGAGATCGTCTACACGGTGATCGAACACGATGGCTGGGTGCTGATCGTTCCGATTCTCGACGACGGACGCGTCGTGATGGAGCGCGTGTTCAGACACCCGCTGCAACGCACGAGCCTCGAGTGCCCGTCCGGAGGCCGCGACGGCGAGCCGCCCGAGCAGGCCGCCCGCCGCGAACTCGAGGAGGAAACCGGCTACGTGGGAGGCGAGTGGAGCCACCTGGGACGCTTCGCGGCGACCGGCGGGATCAGCAACGAAGAGTTCGACGTGTTCGTGTGCAGCGGTCCCCGCCCCGACGGACGGATCGAGCGGGAGAACACCGAGCAGATCGAAGTCGAGTTGATCGAACTCTCCACGCTGGTCGAGCAGGCACGGCGCGGACAGATCGCTGATGCGCCGTCCGCCCTGGCGATCCTGCTCGCCCACGCCCGCTTCGGTCGCTGAATCGCACAGGCTTCGTTCGCGTGCCCCTGCCCTCGCTCCGGGTAGCGAAGCCCGTGTGCGACGGCTTCGGCCGCGAGCCCGCACGAGCCCATTCCACTGCTAGGCTGCGGCTGGACATGCAGAGCGGACGACCCGCCCCGCGCGCCACGCCGAGGAATTCCATGATCGATCTCTACACCGCCGCGACGCCCAATGGCTGGAAGGCCTCGATCACGCTCGAAGAGCTGGAGCTGCCCTACGAAGTGCACGCCATCGACCTCGGCAAGGGCATGCAGAAGGAGGAGTGGTTCCTGAAGATCAATCCGAACGGTCGAATTCCGGCCATCGTCGATCGCGACGAGGGCGACCTCGCGATCTTCGAGTCCGGCGCGATCATGATCCATCTCGCCGAGAAGACAGGGCGGCTGCTGCCGACGGCCCGCGGACCGCGCTCCCGCGTGATGTCCTGGCTGATGTTCCAGATGGGCGGGGTCGGGCCGATGATGGGTCAGGCCAACGTGTTCTTCCGATACTTCCCCGAGAAGCTCCAGCCCGTCATCGACCGCTATCAGAACGAGTCCCGACGGCTGTTCGAAGTGCTCGACCGACGACTGCAGGAAAGCGAGTGGCTCTGCGACGACTACTCGATCGCCGATATCGCGAACTGGAGCTGGGTGCGCATCCATGGCTGGTCGGGTGTCTCCACCGAAGGCCTCGGCGCTCTCGAGCGCTGGATGCAGGCGATCCATGGACGACCTGCCGCTCAACGCGGAATCGCGATCCCCAGACCGATCACCGTGACTGCGGACGATGACGACGCGAGAGAGAAGCTGATCCGCAGCGGCCGATCGATGATCCAGCGCTAGCCGCCGTCCGCATCAGCTTCCCGGCACGGGCGTGCGCATTACGGGCATCTCGTCCGGCACGCCACCGAGCGCGATCGCGATCTTCGAAAACCCCATGAACAGCGCGATGCCCGCCGTCAGCTCGACGAGTTGCGCCTCTGAGAAGTGCGCGTCCAGTGCGGCGCGCAACTGAGGGGACAAGTCATCGTCGCCGGCCAGCAGCGCGTCGGTCAGTCCGAGCACCGCTTTCTGCTCCGCGTCGAGGCTTCCGTCGCGCCAGTCGTCCCGGATCTGATCGACGACGGGCTCTTCGAGAACCGCCTGCTCCGCGACCGCGAAGCGGAGATTCCGTCATATTCCGCAATCCGTGCTGCGCGCGTTGCGGAGCCGCGCGAGCTCGAGCACACGCGGATCGACGACGCCCGCGCTCCAGAGCGTGGCGTACAGACGCTCGAAGGCGGCCAACGTCTCGGGTTGATGACCGAGCGGGCTGCGCGCCACGGCGCCCTCTCCGCCCTCGGGCATCGGGAGTCTCGGCCGGGTCCCCATGATCGTGGCTCCGTTCGTCGCCCGGCCGCGCACGGGCCGTGGCTGTGTCAGGGAAGCGTCTCGGACCCGGTGGAGGGCATTTCGACGTGCGCGGGGACCGCTCCGTCACCGATCGGCGGTACACCGAGCAACTTCCTGAATCGCATGAATCCGTCGAACAGCGCCAGCGCCTCCGTGAGCGCGACGCTGCCGGCGACGCCGAGGTGATCGCGAACTGCCCCGAAGCCACTGTCGGTCACGCCGTGGACATCGAACACGAACTGCCGCGCAAAGTCGAGGCAGGCCCTCTCGCCGACGCCAAGGGCTGCCTCGTCCGCCTGGCCGATCGCGGCCTGGACGCGCTGCTCGTCGACCAGCGGCACTCCCGCGTGATCGAACCGGATCGCGAGTTCGCTCGTGCAGCAGAGGACGTCCGCCACAGCCAGTCGGACGAGTTCGAGCAGGTCCAGCGGAATCAGAGCGCGCTCGTAGAAGAGACCGTAGAACTGGCGATAGTCGCGGTAGAGATCGGCACGCAGACCGAAGACCGCATCGAGACCACGCGTCGCCCGCTTCGTCGATTCTCGTGCCTGCACGTGATGTCGCTCCGGGAGCGTCGGCGATCGACGCGACGCCACACGATACTAGACAGCGAACCCGGAATCGGGAATGGAAGTATCCGGTGGTAGACTGCGCGCGCGGAGGTTCCTGTCCGGTGAGATGCGCTGCGCGGCTGTGGTTCCTGGTTCTACTCGTCGCCATCAGCGGCGCGCCAGCCCGCGCTGGAGATCCCGAACCGACGCCGGTGGTTCCGGAGCCTGTCGTCGACGTCGTGCGCCTGCGGGCTGCGGACCAGGAACCGGAAAGCTGGCTCAACCACGGTCGGACCTGGGACGAACAGCGCTACAGCCCGCTCGACCAGATCGATCGCGAGAACGTGGACCGACTAGGACTCGCGTGGTCGTACATGACCGGCACCGAGCGTGGCCTCGAGGCGTCCCCACTCGTCGCGGACGGCGTCCTGTATGCGACGGCGAGTTGGAGCATCGTGTTCGCCCTGGATGCCGCGACGGGGCGCGAACTCTGGCGCTACGACCCGGAAGTGCCGCGCTGGCGTCTCCGCTTCGCGTGCTGCGACGCGGTGAATCGGGGCGTGGCGCTGTTCGACGGCAAGGTGTTCGTCGGGACCCTCGACGGGCGACTGATCGCCCTCGACGCGAAGACCGGCAAGCCGGTCTGGGAGCAGCTCACCGTCGACCCCGAACGCCCGTACACGATCACCGGCGCACCCCGTATCCATGACGGGCGCGTGATCATCGGCAACGGCGGCGCGGATCTCGGCGTGCGCGGTCACTTCAGCGCCTATCACGCCGACACCGGCGAGTTGCTCTGGCGCTTCCATACGGTGCCAGCTTCGATCGAGGGGCCGCACGAACACCCCGAACTGGTCGACGCCGCGAGGACCTGGTCGAAGGATTCGATGTTCGAGACCGGTCTCGGGGGCACGGTGTGGGATGCCTTCGCGTACGACCCCGAACTCGGGCTCGTCTACGCAGGCGTGGGAAACAGCTCGGTCTACGACCGCGAGAAGCGAAGTCCGGGGGGTGGCGACAACCTCTACCTCGCTTCGATCCTCGCGGTCCACCTCGATACCGGTCGCCTCGCCTGGCACTATCAGACGACACCCCGCGAACACTGGGACTACACGGCCACGCAGCACATGATCCTCGCCGATCTGCGGATCGATGGACGTGATCGCAAGGTGATCATGCAGGCGCCGAAGAACGGCTTCTTCTACGTACTCGATCGGGCCACGGGCGAGCTGCTCTCGGCCGACCCGTACGTCGACGTCAGCTGGGCGTCGCACGTCGACGCAACAACGGGGCGACCCGTCGAGCGTCCCGAGGCGCAGTGGTCGGACCAACAGACTTTCGTCACACCGTCTCCGGCGGGCGGACACAACTGGCATCCGATGACGTTCAGTCCGCGCACCGGGCTCGTCTACATCCCGAGCCTCAGCAGCGCCTACCTGTACGCGCCGGATCCGGAGTTCGAGTATCTGCCCGGAAGCTGGAACACGGGCGAGGATCTGGCCTCGGTCAGTGAACAGATCGCCGATTGGAGGGACGTGATCCCGATCTGTTCACCGAGTCACATCACCGCATGGGATCCGGTGCAACGACGGCAGGTCTTCCGCGTCGATCACGAAGACGCCACGCCGGGTGGACTGCTGTCGACGGCCGGCGATCTGATCTTCCAGGGAACCGGTGCGGGAAACTTCTCGGCCTACGATGCCACCGACGGCAAGCGACTCTGGAATGTCGAAGCAGGAATCGGTGTGATGGCCGCACCCGTCACCTACCGGGTGAACGGCGAACAATACGTCGTGGTGCTGGCCGGCATGGGGGGCTCGCACGGCGGCCACTTCAGCAAGCTGGCGGTCGAGAATCAAGGACGCGTGCTCGCCTTCAAACTCGACGGGCGGGCCGAGCTGCCCTCCGTCACGCCGCGGCCCGCAGGCTCGGTGCACGTGCCGCCGTCCGGCGCCTCCCCCGAGCAGTTGCGCCGCGGCCAGTCCCTGTACGCGAGAAACTGTCTGTTCTGTCATGGCATGGGGGCCGAGTCCAGCGGCCTCAATCCGGATCTCCGCTTCGCGAGTGCCGAGGTCTTTGAACAGTGGAACGCGATCGTGATCGGCGGGCAGCGTCAGAGCCTCGGCATGCCGGGCTTCGCGGATCGCCTCGACGCCGACGACGCCCAGGCGATTCGCGCCTGGGTGATCGAGCGCGCGCATCGCGAGCCGGGCCTGCTCGAACGCATGGCGCGATCGCTCGGGGAGTACGTCTGCATCCCGGCGAGATGGATGGCCGACTGAAGGAAGTTTGCCTGCCGGGTTCCGCTGGCCCTGGAACCGATCCGTCCGCCGCGCCGAGCCGAATCCCGCGATCTTGTGACCCGGCTGTCGATCGCTCGGAGGCCCGGCCGCCTCAGCCTGCCCCCGGTGTCCGCCGAAGAGTGCAGGACCGTGCATTCCGACCCGACTCTCATCCAGGCCGCCATCGCGATCCCGATCATCTCGGGCCTGGTCGTCTATACGCTGTTCCGCTGGGACCGATCGGTCCTCCATCTGCTGCTCGCCGCGCTGCTCACCTCCGTCGTCCTGTGGCTCGGCGGGATCGTGCTGAAGTCGAGCCCCGGTCCTCTCTGGCTGAACGATGTCGGACTCGATCTCGAAGTCGGCGCCATCATCTTCATGCCGCCGTTGTTCCTGATGACGATGGCCTACTTCACCCGGTCGCCGCTGTTCGAATCGAGCCACGGCCCGTCGATCGCTGTTTTCGCAGTCTCGAGTTTCTTCCTCGCCGCGTACTGGACCGACGAATCGCATCACCTCTTCTTCGTCGACCGGACGGCGGCGTTGTCGACGGCGGGTGCCGCTTCGGGCGCGGGTCCGATCTTCTGGGCGCTGCAGATCTGGTGCGCGTTCGGCAGCTTCTGGGCACTTTCCTACTGCGGCCGGATGATGCTCGAGGGGCGTACGCGATCGGAGAGAGGGCGTGCGACCATGATCGTCGGAGCGGCCGCGATCCCGGTCGTGGCCCACTTCGCCCACATGTTGGACTGGCTGCCCCTCGGCTTCTCGCTCGCCCCGGGAACGATCGGCTTGACGGCGATCTTCTTCGTGCAGGGTGTACACCGCTACGGGCTGCTCGGCGGCCAGACGATCGTGCGACACGACCTGATCGAACATCTCGACGACGGACTCATCCTGACCGACGAGCAGGGTCTGGTGCTCGACGCCAATCGCTCCGCCGAACACGTGTTGCGCCTCGAACGCGATCGACTCCGCGGAATGCTGCTGCCCGAAGTGATCGCGCTGCTCGAGCCGGATCCGGCTTCGCGCGACATCGCGGCGCGCATCCTCGCGCTGCCGCTGGACGGTTCGAGGGTGGGCGCCGAGATCCACACCGGCGACGAACGGATCGTCGAAGTCACCGGCGGCGCCGTGCCCTCCCTCGGACTGCAACCGGCGGGGCGATTCATCTCGATCCAGGACCGCAGCGATCAGCGGCGCAGCGAAAAGCTCCTGCGCGAGAGACAGAAGCTCGAGAGCGTGGGCATCCTGGCGGCGGGGGTGGCCCACGAAGTCAACAATCCGCTCGCCTATGTGCGCTCGAATCTCGTGCATCTGCGGGGTCTTGCGGAATCGCTGCCCAAGCATCTCCGCCCGCAAGAGCGCGGCGAGATCGACGAGATGCCCGAGGTGATCGACGAGAGCATCGAGGGCCTCGATCGCATCGCGCGGATCGTCGACAGCCTGCTGCGCTTCTCGCGCACGTCGGACGAAGTCCAGCGTCCGGTCGACGTCGACAAGGTCGTCGACGAAGCACTTCGACTCGCCGCGCTGCAGCGCAGCACGGTCGTCCGGGTGGAGCGTCGCCGCGAGCCCGTCCCGATGGTGCTCGGCAGCGCGGAGCGGCTCGTGCAGGTGCTGCTCAACCTCTTCCTGAACGCAAAGCAGGTGCTCGCGGACCGGACCGACGGCGTGATCGTGGCGGAGACGACCACCGAGGGCGATCACGTCCTGATGAGGGTGCGGGACAACGGGCCCGGGATCCCTGAATCACTGCAACAGCGGATCTTCGATCCCTTCTTCACGACGCGTGCGCCCGACTCGGGGACCGGGCTCGGGCTCAGCATCGCTTTCGACATCGTGCGCGATCACGGTGGGACCCTCGACGTGTCTTCGAAAGTCGGCGTCGGCAGCTGCTTCACCGTGCGTCTGGCCGCCCTGCCGCAGGCTGAACCCGGCGGCTGACAAGCGACGGCCGCCGAGCCCGCGGAGCGTCACAGGAGATCGGGCGAGATCTCGATCATCACCTTGCCACCGGCATCGGGATCGCAGGCCACCGCCATGGCTTCGTCGAACCGCTCCAGCGGGAACCGGTGGGTGACCATGGCGGAGACGTCGCGGCGGCCGAGCAGATCGAGCATCGCACTCCAATCCGCGGGCTGCGCGATCGAACCGAGGATGTCGAGTTCCTTCATCATGACCAGGATCAGATTGAACGGAACCGGCTTCTTGTGGAGGCCGACGACCACAAGACGCGCCTCCTTGCAGGCCTGAGCGATCACGTCGCCGATCACCGACGGCGCGCCCGACGCCTCGATGAACAGGTCGCTGCCCAGCATCGGAGTTCCGAGCACGGACGCCACGCCGTGCAGATCGCGCAGCGCGGCGAAGACATCGTCACGACGTGGATTCAGGACCGCCCGCGCCCCGAGCTTCGCGGCCAGCGCGAGTCGCGTGTCCGACAGATCGACGACGACCGTGTCTTCGACCCCGCGGTCGAGCAGACAGACGAGCGACGCCAGCCCGATCGGACCCGAACCGAACACGACCGCCTTCTCTCCGGCGCATGCGCGCGACCGATCCACCGCCCGCATCCCGACTCCGAGCGGCTCGGTGAGCGCCGCGACGCCGAGGCCGAGACCATCGGGCACCCGGATCAATCCACCGCCGCTCGCCACGCCGCGCACCAGCAACCGCGGTGTGAAGGCTCCCTCGCTGCCGCCATTGCCGATCAGGTTGTTGGACGCGATCGGATCGACCACCACGCGATCTCCGATCGCGAATCCACGCACTGCGTCACCGACCTGCTCGACCACGCCCGAGAGTTCGTGTCCGAGGGGGATCGGTCGCGACGTCGGGCCCGCAACGCCTCCGGCCTTCACGTAGCCGACGTCACTGCCGCAGATCCCACAGGCCGCCACGCGCACGACCACGTCGCCCGCTCCCGCGCGCGGCTCCTCCGCGCGATCGAGACGCACGTCGTCGGGACCGTGTAGATTGACCTGAAGCTGGCTGGCCATGGAGTGCTCTCCTGAGCCGAACGGGTCAGACCGGGATCAGACCTCCGCTCACCGTCGCGGACTCGTCGCTGCAGAGCCAGACGATCACCCGGGCGATCTCCGTCGGCGGCGTCCAGCGGGAGAAGTCGGCATCGGGCATCCCGGCGCGATTCGCGGGAGTGTCGATCGTAGTCGGCACGACGGCATTGACGCGGACTCTGGCGTCCTGGTTCTCGGCCGCGAGCGTGCGCGTCAGCGCCACTACGGCCGCCTTCGAAGCGCTGTAGGCCGCGAGCCCGGCCGGGCAATCGATCGCCGCGCGCGACGCGATGTTCACGATCGAACCGCCGCCCGCCGCGACGCGCATCGACGGCAGGGCGGCGCGGCTCATGCAGACCGCCGTTCTCACGTTCATCCGATACAGACGGTCCCACACATCGAGAGTCGTCTCGGGGACCGGCGAGCCACCCGCAAAGCCACCGACGCCGTTGATCAGCACCGATACGCCGCGCGCGACCGCCATCACGCTGTCGGCCCCCGCCGGCTCGGCCACATCGGCTTCGACCAGAGTCAGCCTCTCGTGACGCGGCATCGCCGCGGCCTCGGCCGCGATGATCCACGGGACGACGACTTGATTGCCCTGCTCGAGGAAGGCGGCCGCAACTGCGCGCCCCAGCGCACCGGTGCCTCCGCTGACGATGACTGTGCGCTGCGATCCATCGACCATGGGCCGAATTTAGCAGGGATTCGGCTCGTGCTTGGAGTTCTGCAGCCGCTCGGTCGCGCCCGATCGGGGTGAGGGTTCGTGTCCGCTCTGGCGCAAGCCCGGAACATGGGATTGCATCCGACCGAACCCGATCCCCGTCCGCACGAACGGGCTCGCGAGATCGAATCGCTCCCAAGCGGAGATCCGTCATCGATGTCGAACGGCCTGCGCAAAGTGACACGAGCCCTTTGGCGAGGCAGTCACAACCTTGCCTACGCGACGCCGATCGGAACCAGGCTGCTGATCCGTCCCGAAGCCCTCGCGTCCTCTTTCGGGCCGAGCGATGCGGCCTATGCGTGGCGCTTGTTCGAGCGTCATTCGGCGCGTCTGGTCGGACTCGGATTCGACTGGTGCTGCTCGCGGATTCTCGAAGTCGGCCCGGGGCGCAACATCGGGAGTCCACTGCTCTGGTGGTCGGCTTGCGGTGGACGAGACGTTGCGGTGACGCTCTGGGACACCTTTCCCAACATGGAGATCGGACCCGATCTCCTTCGCGCTTCGGCGGCGGCGCTGCTCGAAGAAGCTTCGCGCAGGGAAGTCGGCACGCCGCGTCGCACCGATGCACTCGAAGAACTCGCGGCGGGGAGGGTCCAGCCGCGAATCGAGTACGTCGTCTGCGATCAGCCGAGCTTCCAAGCGCGCAAGCCGATCCCGTACGACCTCGTTCTCAGCCACTCCTGCCTGGAGCACGTCTGGGATCCGGCTCCCACGCTCAAGATGCTGGCTGATCTCACCGCGACCGATGGCTGGCAATCGAATCAGATCGACTTGATGGATCACGGCTCACGCGAGACCAACTTCCTCGAGATGCTGGAATGGTCTGATATCGCCTACTGGCTCACGATGAGGTTCGTTCCCGGCGCCGTGAATCGATGGCGCGCCCAGCAATTCATCGACTTCTACGCAGGCCTCGGCTTGGAAATCGTCGCGACCGATCGAAGGACACAGGAACGACTGCCGACCGATCGCAAGCGTCTGGCGAAGCGCTTCCGACGGCTCGACGATCGGGAACTCCTGACGACCGAACTCTTCATCGTGACCCGGGGACGAAGATTTGTCGCTCGCGGGTAGAGATCGGCAACGCACAGCCGCCGCATGCCGGATCGAGCCAAGCAGCGATTGCTTCCGTCAGTCGACGGAACCGGCTGAACCACCATCCGGTGCGCCGTCGCTCCCGCCCCGTCCGGGCACGCGTCCGCGACCGCGCGAGCCGCGTCGGCGGCCGCGCTTCGCCGCGACCGGGCGCTGCTTCTTGCGCGACTTGCGGGCCTTCTTCGCCTTCTTCTTGCGTAGCGGTTCGAAGAAGCTGCCCGGCCGCTCTCCCGCCTCGCGACATCGGTCGCACACTCCGCAGTCCGGGCCCGAGTCGACGCCGAAGTACTCGCGCAGCATCTGCGCGCGACAGCGCTCGCTGACCGCGTATTCCTCGACCGCGTTCAGGCGCTGCGCGTCGAGCTTCTTCAGCTGGGTGAACTGCTCAGTCAGACGGCGGGCGTGCTCGAGCAGGTCTCCGGGCGCGATCAGGGGTCGGATGTACTTCTCCGACGTCTGCTCGACGAGCCCCGCCGACTCGAGAATCGCCACGATCGCTGCCGTCACACGCTGCGCGAGCTGCGACGACGCGGCCAGATCCACGATGTCGGGGAAGCGTCCCTCCTCGACGTACGCGACCAGGGCTTTGACGAGCTGGAACAACTGATTCGGGCGGATCCGGCTCTGGGACAGCAGGAACTCGTGGATGCTCCGGTCCTCGTCGTGATGGAGCAGAATGCAGTGGGAGGGCCGCCCGTCCCGGCCTGCGCGTCCGGCCTCCTGGACGTATTGCTCGAGCGACGCAGGCGTCTGGAAGTGGACGACATAGCGGATGTCCGGTTTGTCGATCCCGAGCCCGAACGCGCTGGTCGCCACCATCACCAGGCGGCGGCCGCGCTTCATGAACAGCTCCTGCTCGGCCTTGCGTTCGCTGCCCTTCATGCCGCCGTGATAGCGGTGTGCGGGGATCCCCATCGCCTTGAGGGCCCCCTGTACGGCATTCACGTCCTTGGTGGTCGAGCAATACACGATGCCCGGGCGACGCAGCCGCAGGATCAAGCGGGCGATCGCGCGAAGACGCGCGGTGCTGCCGCACTCGATCACCTCGAAGCACAGATTCGGCCGATGCGGTGAAGCGACGATCACCAGCGGATCCTTCAGCCCGAGGATCCGCACCAGATCCTCGCGAACCGATTCGGTGGCGGTCGCCGTGAGCGCCAGCACGGGAGGACGCCCATAGCGTTCGAGCATCTCGCGCAGCCGCAGGTAGGCGGGGCGGAAGTCGTGACCCCACTCGGACGCGCAGTGCGCCTCGTCGACCGCGAAGAGCGAGATCCCGGTCTTCTGCAGGACCGGCCGCAATTCCTCGCCCGCCAGTGTCTCGGGCGTCGTCATCACCAGCAGCGGGCCACCCTGGGAGATCCGCTCCATCGCCTCGCGGCGTGCCTTGCCGCGGATCGTGCCATCGATCCTCACCACCGGGACACCGCGCTTCTCGAGATTGCGGGTCTGATCTTCGAGCAGCGCGAGCAGCGGTGACACCACGACCACCGGCTCGGGGAGCAGCATCGACGGGATCTGATAACAGGCCGACTTGCCGTAGCCGGTGGGCAGCACGACCAGCGAGTCGCGTCGCGACAGGCTGTGGCGCAGCGCCCGGAGCTGCTCGGGGTAGAGCCGCGTGATGCCGAGTCGGATGGCGACCGCGTTGATCTGCTCGGTGGTGTACGGGCAGTCCTCGATCCCGTCGATCGGTTGACCGTCGGCCTCCTCGAGCAGTTGCAGCGGCTCGTGGATCGCGACGGACTCGACACCCATCTCGATCGCCGGGCCGGGTGTACGGCGGGTCGAGCGACCCCGACGACGCGAGCGTCCACCGCGGCGGCGAGCGTTCTTGCGATTCGCGTCGGATGATCCATCGCCGGCGCCATCCCGCTCGCGCGGGCGCTGCGCGGGATTCGCATCCGACCGGAGCGACTCGCGCGGCTTGTACTCGGACATCCCGAGCGGCGACGAGAAGTCGTCATCGTCGTCGTCGAGGATCGACGGTGCTTCGAGGAACCCCGAGCCGTCGCTGTCGAAGCCGAGCGCGTCGAGCCGATCCGACTCGCCCGTGTGGCCCGCGCCCGGCGGCGCGTGGCCCTGCTTGCGGGCAGCCGCCTGCTTGCGGGATCCCGACCGGCGTCTGCGGCCGGAACGTCGTCTGCCGGAGGGGCGGGAGGTCTTCTGGCCCCCGTCTTCAGCCCTGCTGTCGCCACTCGTATTCGTCGTCAACGAGTTCCCGGAGTTCGGCCGATCCACGAGGCATCGGCGGGTCCAAAGCGTCGGACCGAGCCCGTCTGGTCTCGGCCGTCCACCCGCTCGTGCGGGTGGCCCTGGAGAGGTGTCCGAGCACTCGTCGACCGATCCACCAGAGAGCCGCGGTGCGCACTCCCTGGCTCGATCATCGACCCGCGTCACACACGCGATCTCGGACTTCGAACCGTCGCGTCTCGGTCATCGGCGTATGTGGGCCCGGATCCGAGGAAGATCCGATGCCGTGGGAAGCCCGATCGACCGATCCCCCGACGCGTCGACATCATACCCACATTTTGCGCGCTCGTGCACCCGGGATCCGAAAGCTTGCGCCCACGACCATCGATCCGCCGCAAAAGCCCGCTCGGGACCGCGCGCAGGCGTGGCAAGCACCTGTCTTCGAAGGGGGCGGACCGGGCGCTGGCTGCGAATCGGTACGAGCGTTCGTCGCCACCCGCCAGACCGGCGGCTAGAGTCGCAATTTCGCCCGACCACCAGGAGCCCCCTCCCTTGCACAATTCGCTCTGCGACCGCCTCGGCATCGAGGTTCCGATCTTCGCTTTCACGCACTGCCGGGACGTCGTCGTCGAGGTCAGCAAGGCGGGCGGCCTCGGGGTCCTCGGTGCCGTCGGGTTCTCGCCCGAGCAGCTCGAGACCGAGCTGAACTGGATCGACGCCCGGATCGGCAACCGCCCCTATGCGGTCGACACCGTGATTCCCGGCAAGTACGAGGGCATGGGCGAACTGGATCCCGAGAAGCTCGAGGTCCAGCTGCGCGCCTCGATTCCGCAGGGTCATCGCGATTTCGTGGCGAAACTGTTGTCCGACGCCGGCGTGCCCGATCTGCCGCCGGAGGAGAAGTCCGACGGGCTGCTCGGCTGGACGATCGCCACGGCATTGCCCCAGATCGAGGTCGCCCTGTCGCACGACCGCGTCAAGCTGATCGCGAATGCGCTGGGAACGCCGCCGCCGGACGTCATCCAGTCGATCCACGGCACGGGCCGTCTGGTCGCGGCGCTCTGCGGCAGCAGCTATCAGGCGCTGAAACACAAGGCAGCCGGCGTCGACATCATCATCGCCCAGGGTCACGAGGGCGGCGGTCACACCGGCGAAGTCGGCAGCATCGTGCTTTGGCCCGAGGTGATCCAGGCGGTCGCACCGACCCCGGTGCTCGCCGCAGGCGGGATCGGTACGGGTGGCCAGGTCGCCGCTGCGATGGCGCTCGGCGCCGCGGGCGTCTGGACCGGATCCATCTGGCTGACCGTCAAGGAGGCCGCCGGCGCGATGGCGCAGAAGGAGTCCCTGCTTCGAGCCGGCAGCCGAGATACCGTGCGCTCGCGGTCCGTGACTGGCAAGCCGGCCCGCATGCTGCGCAATCAGTGGACCGAGGCCTGGGAGAAGCCCGGCAATCCCGAGCCGCTCCCGATGCCGCTCCAGGGCATGATCACCCTCGACATGATCCGACGGACCCACCAGTACGCCGACAAGGCGCAGGACGTGGCCTTCAATCCGGTCGGGCAGATCGTGGGATCGATGAATCAGATCCTGCCCGCCAAGGACGTGGTCGCGTCCCTGATCGATGGCTATTACGACGCCGTCGATCGGCTGAATGCCCTGACCCCGCAGGACTGACACCTGCCGCGGTCGGTACCGTCGGACCTGCTGGGCACGGCTGCGCGGCCGTTTCGGCCCGAAACACCCGGGAACCGGTCAAGCCTGCCCGGCATTCTTCCGATGAGTTGCGTCGGAGGTGCCGCCCGGTGCAGGTACTCGCGGGGATCTCGTTCGCCACGGTGCTGATCTGCACCTGGCTGGTGGGTACGCGACTGCTCGCCCTGGCGCGGCGCACACGCGGCCTGCCCGAGGCGAGCCTCGGCGCGATGCTGCTCAGCCTGATCGGTGTCGGCTACCCGCTGGCAATCCTCGCCCAGGCCGAATCGGTATTCGGACTCACAGCCTCCAAGGCCATCCAGTTCGCGTCGAACGCATCGATCGACCTCGGGATGGCGCTGCCGCTGATCTTCACCACCTATGTATTCCGCCCCGATTCGCGTGCGGCCCGAGCCGCCTGCTACGGCGGGGTCTTCTGGCTGGCGGTCCATCTCGGGGCGACGCTCGTGATCACCGTGCAGCTCGAGCGCATGGCGGATGCGATCACTGCAGTCGGTCACTGGGCGCAGATCCCCCTCACGATCGGCTTTCTCGGCTTCGCGTGGAGCGGTCTCGAATCGCTTCGCTACCGATTCCTGCTGGTGCGTCGCGCGCGGCTCGGCCTGGCCGATCCAGTCGTCGCGAACCGCATGGCGTTGTGGGGCGTGATGGGTCTCGTCACCGCTGGCGGCGCGCTGGCGAACTCGCTCTTCCTGCTGCTCGCGATCGACGTCGTCGGGGATCCGATGGCGCTTGCCGTCACGTCTTGCACCGGCATCGCACAGGCGGCGCTGCTCTACCTGGCGTTCCTGCCGCCGCGCTCGTATCTCGTCTGGGTGATGGAGAGCCAGAACAGCTGACGCACTCGCGGTTCAGCGCGCTCGCTCGGCCAGACGCGCGAAAGCCGTCGCGGCCGGGCCGGAAACAGCTTCGGATCGCGCATCGCGCAGCGAGTTCATCCACCACGACGGCATCGGCCCGCGTTTTCCCACATCGCCAGCCGGCCCGATCTCGCCGAACAGCAGACACGTCGCACTCTGCGCGAAGGCCGCCACGTAGTCGTCGGGGCGGAAATCGCGACCTGCGCCGGACACCCTCGGATCGGTGGAGCTCGGATAATCGGCCGCGTCGGCTGCGATCCGTGCCTCCCACGCTTCGAGCGACACCATCTCGGGGGCATCGAAGTCGGGCATCGACCCCGCGCCCGCGAGCCCCGCGCCCGGGAAGAGCAACGCGGCGGGAATCCGCTCGGGACGCGAACCGGCGAGCAGCAACGCCACGTAGGCACCGATCCCCGCACCGGCGACCGCCGCGCGATCACCGAGGGCCGCAAGCGCGATGTCGGCGTCGGCCAGGAAGTGCTCCGCATAGTATCCGCCGCCCAGGATCCAGTCCGACGCGCCATGCCCGGCGAAGTCGAGCCCGTGGATCCCGCCGTCCCACGCGGGCAGTGCGTGGCGCCATGCGTCGGAGCCGGCTCCGAGTGCGTGCAGCAGCAGCAGGGGCGGCAGCGATGAATCTTCGCGCCGAAGCGAGAACGTCTGCAACGCGAGGCCGACGCGCCCGTGCTGCAGTCGTGTCGTGTTTCCGGTGTGGCTCATCGATCGAGGAACTCGAGGATCAGCCGCGCGGTCTCGGCCGGCTGTTCCATGTGGAGGAAGTGGCCCGAGCCCTCGACGGTGCCGCGGGTCACGTCGCGCACGTGGCCGAGCCGCTCGCTCAGTACGGGCTCCGGAAGGGGACCCCAGACGTCGAGCTTCGAGCCGATCAGCGCGAGCATCGGCGCGCGCAACGGCTTCCAGCCCGGCGCGATCCACTTCGGCTTGAAGGGCCCGAAGCCTCCGACGATCATCTGCGGATCGGCCTTCCAGCGCCAGCCATCGACGTCTTCGCGCGCTGCGTGATACACGAAGTAGCGGAGCCAGGACTTCTCGAGTCCGGGGTTCTGCTGGCCGCGCCGCGCCACCAGATCCTCGAACGATCGACCCGCCGGCCAGGCCAGTCGCCGATCCGCTTCGCGTCGACGATCGAGATACATGGCGCCGCGCTCAGCGAGCGACAGCTTCGACGTGTCCGGGGCGCCCGGGCGGGCAAATCCCTCGTCATCCGGCGGGCCGAAGCCATCGAGATTGACGACCTGACGTACACGCTCCGGCGCGGCGACCGCTGCATCGGTGACCTGCCCGCCGCCCTTGCTGTGCCCGACGAGGTGCGTCGGCCGGCCGATCCAGTGGAGCACCCGGACCACGTCCATCACATCGAGGGACCACATGTACGAGTCCCCCCAACCCGAGTCGCCATGCCCGCGTGAATCGAGGGCGATCACGCGGAAGTGTTCGGCGAGGCGCGGCGCGAGCCGGTCGAAGCCCCGGGCGTGATCGATGAAACCGTGGCTGAGCAGCACGGGCATCGCTGCCGGATCGCCCCATTCGTGCACGCGCAGGCGCACGTCGCGGCAGTCGATCCAGTGCTGACGCTCGGGCGCGACGGCGTCGGGGTGCGAGGGAGCAATCATGGGGGCGGCAAACTACCGAGGCGGCTGCGAGGCGTCGAGGACCCCGCCCGCGCGAGGCGCCGAAGCCAGCACGCCGCCGCCCGCGAGCAGGAAGATCGCCGCGTTCATCGCGATCGCCTTGTCGACCCCGGATGGCGCGGCGACCAGCGCCAGACAGGCCATCGCCAGGATCGCGAGGGCGGCACGGCGCCGGCCGCGACTCGACGCGGGATCGAGCGCGAGGTCGGCGGTCACCGCGGCCAGCGGCCAGAGCACGACGCCGTGGTGCGGCTGCGCGAGAGGCGAGAGCAGCAGCATTCCGGCGAGCACGAGACCCACGCCGGTCAGCGTGTCTCGCGACGTCGACATGGATGAGGGATCGGAAACGAGACGCTCGCGCGTGCGCCATGACCACAGCGCGACGCCTGAAGCGAACGCGAGACCGAGCGCGCGCGCCGAGACCGTCGCCGCGGATGTCAGCTCGTCGTGGCTGCCACCGAACCAGGCACGCGTGGCCGTCAGCAGCGAGACGTTGTAGGCCGTCACGCGGCTCGCGGCTTCGGGCGAAGCCGTGGCCAGGAGTTGGTCGATCCACAGCCCGCTGAGAGACCATGCCGTCGAGGGCCCGAACCGGAGCGCTGGCACCAGAGCGAAGAACACGACGCTCCACGCAAGCATCCAGCCGACGGCGCGCCACCGGCCGCGCAGCGCGAAGAGCGCGAGCAGCGGCGCGCTGTAGAGCTTGAGCGCCACGCTGGCGGCGAGCAGTGCGCCGGCCGCGCCCTCGCGAGCGCGCTCGAACGCGACGAACGAGAACAGCACGAGCGCGAGGAAAAACGTGTTGGCGTTGACGGCGCGATAGTCCCACTGCACGCAGTACACGATGGCGAGCGCGCCGAGCAGCGGTGCCGCGGTCCGGCTGCGACCGGGCCCCGGCGCGAGCAACAGGGATAGAGCGTGGACACACCCCGCACCCGCCGCGATCAGGATCGCCATCCAGAGCAGGCTCGACGGTTTCGTGCCGAGGGCGCCGAGGGCGAGCTTCATCACCACGGCGGGCAGCGGATAGACGAAGTCCGGGTGGTACTCGTGATAGGTCGCGAGCTGGCGTGAAAGCGACAGCGTGATCGTGTGGTCCTGCTCGGCCCGCAGCGCACCGTCAGGATCGGTGAGGCCCTGCCAGCCGAATACGGCGACAACCAGGGCGAAGGCGGTCAGCGCCAGGCGATCGCGTCCACTCGAAGCTCCGGTGCAATCCAATCGTCGACCGCCGGCCCCGCCTAACCATCGATCCTTCGGTACTTGATCCGGTGCGGCGTATCCGCATCCGCGCCCACGCGCCGCCTGTGGTCCTTCTCATAGTCCTGATAGTTTCCCTCGAACCACTCGACGTGGCTGTCGCCCTCGAACGCGAGGATGTGGGTCGCGATGCGATCGAGGAACCAGCGGTCGTGGGAGATCACGACCACGCAGCCCGCGAAGTCGACGATCGCGTCCTCGAGGGCGCGCAGGGTATCGACATCGAGGTCGTTGGTGGGCTCGTCGAGCAGCAGCACGTTGCCGCCGCGGCGCAGCAATCGCGCGAGATGCACGCGGTTGCGCTCTCCGCCGGAGAGCGCGCCCACCAGCTTCTGTTGATCGGGGCCCTTGAAGTTGAACGACGCCACATAGGCGCGCGACGGCACTTCTCGCCGTCCGATCATGATCACGTCCTCGCCCCCGCTGATGCAGTCGTAGACGGTCTTGGTCGGATCGAGGGCGTCGCGGCTCTGATCCACGTAGCTGAGGTCGACGGTCTCGCCGAGGCGGATCTCGCCCTTGTCCGGCTTGTCGTCGCCCACGATCATGCGGAACAGCGTCGACTTGCCGGCGCCGTTCGCGCCGATCACCCCGATGATGCCGCCGGGCGGCAGCGAGAAGCTGAGATCGTCGATCAGCAGCTTGTCCTCGAAGCCCTTGCTGACGTGGTCCGCCACGACGACCACGTCGCCGAGCCGCTTCGGCACGGGGATCGCGATCTCGACGCGCTCGACCGCACGCTCCTGACCCTCCGCGAGCAGCTTCTCATACGCGTTGATGCGCGCCTTGCCCTTGGCCTGTCGCGCGCGCGGACTCATCTTGATCCACTCGAGTTCGCGGGCGAGCGTGCGGGCGCGGGCGCCCTCCTGCTTCTGCTCGATCGCGAGCCGCTTCTCCTTCTGCTCGAGCCACGACGAATAGTTGCCCTTCCACGGGATGCCGCGGCCGCGGTCGAGTTCGAGGATCCAGCCCGCCACGTTGTCGAGGAAGTAGCGATCGTGGGTCACCGCCATCACGGTGCCGGGATACTCGGCGAGAAAGCGCTCGAGCCACGCGACCGACTCGGCATCGAGATGGTTGGTGGGCTCGTCGAGCAGCAGCATGTCGGGCTTCGACAGCAGCAGCCGACACAGCGCCACGCGGCGACGCTCCCCACCGGAGAGCGTCGAGACATCCGCGTCGCCCGGCGGGCAGCGCAGGGCGTCCATCGCCACTTCGAGGGTGCGCTCGAGTTCCCAGCCACCGACCGCGTCGATCCGATCCTGGAGCGTCGCCTGCTTCTCGAGCAGCGCGTTCATCTCGTCGTCTTCCATCGGCTCGGCGAACTTGGCGCTGAGCTCGTTGAACTGGTCGAGCAGATCCTTCACCGGCCGCATGCCGTCCTCGACGTTGCCGAGCACGTCCTTCGCGGGATCGAGCTTCGGCTCCTGGCTCAGGTGCCCGATCTTCAGGTTCCGGAGCGGCCGTGCCTCGCCGAGGAAATCGGTGTCCTCGCCCGCCATGATGCGGAGCAGCGAACTCTTGCCGGCGCCGTTGTGGCCGAGCACGCCGATCTTGGCGCCGGGCAGGAACGACAGACTGATCTCGTCGAGGATCACGCGCCCCTCGCCGACCACTTTGCGCAGATCATCCATGACGAAGACGAATTCGTTGGCCAAACCGATCACTCCTTGGACATGCTTCCAGTCCGGCGCAGCGGACGGGCTCGCCGCGCGGCGTCCGCGAGCGGGTCCGGGACGGACCGCCAGCAGCGCAAGGCCCGGAGTGTATCCGGGACGGCTCGCTTGGCGAGGCGCGGCGCGGCCCGGGTGGGTAAGTGGGTGGGTGGGTGGAGCGCGGTGGCAGGACCTTGGCAGCTGGATTCGAGGCGGGGCGCGCGAGGTCGACTAGGATCGAGCGATCACGGGATCAGGAGGAGGGCATATGTTCAAGGGAAGCTGTTGCTGTGGTGCAGTGCGATTCGTGATCACCGGGAAGCCGCGATTCGTCGCCGCCTGTCACTGCACCCGCTGTCGGAAGCTCGGGGGAACGCCCTTCGCGATGGTCGACGCCGAGAGTTTCGAGTTGCTCGAAGGCCGTGAACAGATCTCGGTGCACCGCCCCCAGCCGGCGTTCAAATACTCGCGCAGCTTCTGCAAGGAGTGCGGCAGCTCGCTCGGCGAGATGCTCTCCGAGTCGAAGATGTTCCCGATCCCGGTCCACTGCTTCGACGATGATCTCGGCATGGAGATCCGATTCCACGAACACGTCGCCAGCAAGCCCGCCTGGTTCATCATCCCCGACGGCGTCAAACAGTTCGCAGGCGACCCCGCCTAGTCCGCGCCTTCTCGTCCGCCCTTTCCCGCGCCATCACGGAACCCGTGGCCGGCGGGGGATGGGCCGGCGAGAGAGAGTGGGCTTCGAGAGAGTGGGCTTCGACCGAGCCGGCCCATCCCCCGCCGGCCCCGCCTCCGCCTTCGCACTCACTCTTCGAGCAGTCGGATCAAGCTCGAAGTGTCGAGCCGCCCCGCGCCCCGCTCCTGCAGCTTCGCATAGAAGCGATCGACGATCTGCGTGAGCGGCAGCGACGCGCCGATGCGCTCGGCCTCCGCCAGCGCGATGCCGAGATCCTTGCGCATCCAGTCCACCGCGAATCCGAAGTCGAAGCGGTCCTGCAGCATCGTCACGGCGCGGTTGTCCATCTGCCACGACTGCGCGGCACCCTGCGAGATCACCTCGACGACCTTCTCGCCGTCGAGTCCACTTCGCTTCGCGAAGTGCAGGCCCTCGGCGAGTCCCTGCAGCACTCCGGCAATGCAGATCTGGTTGACCATCTTGGTGAGCTGACCGGCGCCGGCCGGACCCATCCAGAGATGCTTCCGTGCGTAGACGTCGAGCAGCGGGACAGCGCGTCGATAGTCGGATTCTTCGCCACCGACCATCACGCTGAGCTGCCCGCGGATGGCCCCGGCCTGGCCGCCGGAGACCGGCGCGTCGAGCCAGCCGAAATTGCGGCGGGCTGCCTCGCCGGCGAGCATTCGCGCGAGTCCGGGCGATGCCGTGGTGTGGTCGACGAACAGGCTGCCGCGCGCCATGGCGTCGAACGCACCCAGCGGGCCGAGCGTGATCGCGCGCAGGTCGTCATCTTTGCCCGTGCAGACGAACACCACCTCGGCGTTCGCCACCACTTCGGCCGGCGAGTCGCCCGACGACACGTCGTGGCTCGCGTACTCGGCCAGCCACTGCTCGGTGCGAGCCCGCGTCCGGTTGTAGACGCACACCGCATGTCCGGCGGCCGCGAGATGCCCCGCCATCGGGTATCCCATCACACCGAGACACAGGAAGGAGACGCGCACGCCAGGCGACTCGGCTCAGGCCGGCAGCTGCGCGGACGAGAACCGCGGCGGATTCGTCGACGGATCAGGAATCAGGTCGCCCGGCTCGTCCCCCTCGAGCGGCAAGCCGTCGCGATACACGACGAAGTTCGAGCGCAGCGCGGGCACGCGCGCACCGGGCGTAAGGATGCCCACGAGATTCAACGGATCGACGGCGGACACGCGCACGATCTCGCCGGTGCGCTCGCGGCGTCGCACCTTTCGCAGGCCGTCCACGGCGTCGGGAAGCGCGAACTGTTCGCCCGTGAAGCCCGACACGAAGCGCCCGCCCCGGATCAGGCCGCGCGCTTCGAGACGCCGCATGGCGAACACGATTTCGCGCCACGGCACGGCGAGGGTCTCGCGCGCCACGAGATCGCGGAACACCACGCCCCAGCGCGTGAGCAACTGCTCGGCGAGCGCCTCGGCGAGCGCATCGGGATCGTCGACCGGCGCCGCTGCGGCGAGCAGCGACCAGCGCCCCTCGGCCCCGCCCTCCGCGCCGTGTCCGAGACCTCTTCGCAGACCCCGCCGTGCCCGCTCCCGCGCGCGCGTACGGGCCCAGCGTTCGCGGGCGCGAAGCAGTGCGCGCACGGCCTGGAATCCGTCGGCGGTCACGAAACCGCCGGCCACCAGGCTCCAGAGACCTTCCTCGACTTCGACCGGCAGCCTTCCGAGCTTCGCCACCAGATCCGGATGGAAGAGCGCTCCCTCGCCGCGCAGACACGCGAGAATGTCGGCCGCCGCCCCCGGCATCGGGTCGACGACTTCGCGATCCCCGCGATGCGCCTGCAGGAGCCAGCTCCAGTCGGCTCGAAGTGCCAGCGCGAGCGGTGTGGCCCGTGAGGGCGTCGATCTGCCGGTGTCGCGACGCGTGGCGACGCCCTCGTTCGACCGCGTGCCCACTTCGGCGCGGGGCGACAGCCGCCCCCACATCACCTCGCCCGACAGACAGAGCGCGTCGAGCGCACTCGCCTGATAGCGTTCGACACGCGCCGCGAGAATGCTCTCCTCCCACGCGCCCGCCGCGATCTCGAAGCCCTGAAGCTGCTCGACGACGCGCGCGACACCGCCGCGTCCCTCGCATTGCGTACCGGGCGCGACGTGCTGCCAGCGGAGCAGGAAGCGCATCAGGTCCTGGGCGCTGACCGGTTCGATCTCGCGTCGCAGACGATCGCGCGTATAGGCGTGGATGCGGGTCAGCAGCCGACGCGCACACCACTGCTCCGCTCCGCCGTCGGCCACCGCGGGCTCGCGCGGATCGAAACGGCCGCGGAGTGCGAAGCCCTCCGCCTCCAGGGCCGCAAGCGCGATCTCGACCTCGCTCGGATCGAGACCGACCCGCGCCGCCAGCGAAGCGGCATCGATCGGACCGGAAACATCGAGATGCCCCCGCACGAGTGCGCGCAGGAGGTCGTCCGGCGCGCGCTCCGGCAGCGCAGCAATCGCCTCCGGGAGTGGCCGATCGGGCGAGAAGCACGCATCGGGGTAGACGGCTGCCAGGCCGCGAAGGTGCTCGATCGCACACCAGAGCGGACCGACGCAGCTCGTCAGCGTGACCGCGCGCCCGCGTGCGACGAGCTCGCTGAACTCGACCCGCTGCTCGGTGAGCGGCGGACTCACCACGAGGCCGAGCAGCGCATCGTGGAGTTCTTCGACGTCGCGCGGTGCCGGGCGCACCTCGTCGCGCACGCGATCGATCGCCGCGGGCTCGAGGCGCCCGAGTTCCCGTGCCTCCACGGGCAGGCCGCGGGGCAGCACGACCGCCCGCGTGCGGCGTTCTTCGAGAGGGGCATCGTCGAGGAACGTGAACGGCCGTCCGTTCAGGATCTCGTGACTGAGCGGCGATGCTTCGTGGCTGTCCACGAAGTGGGTCCGCACGCGCCCATCCTCGAAACCCCGCACGAGGTCGACCAGGCCGTCGACGTCCATACCCTCGGTGAGACAATCATGCATGGTCTGCCGCACCAGCGGGTGATCGGGGATCTCGATCGGGTAGCTGACGTTCTCCTGGCACGCGGCCTGATGAGGGAAGACCGCCGCCATCAAGTCGTCGGCCTCCATGCGCTGGATCGGCGGAGGATTGCGGCGGCCGTTGCGGAAGCGCAGGACCGCCAGCGAGCGATTGAGATTCCAGCGCCAGCGAGCGGTGAACATCGGCGAGGCGAGTGCGGCCTGTTCGAGGGTCGTGGCGACGGTCGCCGAGTTCAGGAATCGCGGCACGCCATCGAGCGCGAAGCTGTGGTGCGGCCCGAGGGACAGCACCATGGCGTCGTCGTTGGCCGCTGCCTGCAGTTCGAAGTTGAAGCTCTTGCAGAACTTCTTGCGAAGCGCGAGGCAGAGGGCTCGGTTGATGCGTCCGCCGAGCGGCGAATGGATCACCAGCTGCATGCCGCCGGATTCGTCGAAGAAGCGCTCGAACACCAGGTCTTCGACCGTCGGCAGCACACCGAGCGCCACGTACGCAGCACCGAGATAGCGGGCGATCTGATCCGCGGCGACTGCATCGATCCCGACCTCGTCCACCAGCCAGCGCCGCGCCGCGTCCTGTCCCCCGGTGTCGAGCTGCACGGCGATCTCGCGTCGCAGCGTCGAGACTTCGTCGGACAGCTCGGCGGTGCGCGCCGGCGCCTCGCCGACCCAGAACGGAATGCTCGGCGGCGCCCCCTTGGCGTCGACGACCCGCACCACGCCCGACTCGACGCGCCGGATCCGCCAGGACGTGCTGCCGAGCAGGAAGATGTCGCCCGGCATGCTCTCGATCGCGAAGTCCTCGAACACCGTCCCGATGAACGTCTCGTCGGGATCGGCGATCACGCGGTAGTCGGCGACCTCGGGGATCGCGCCGCCCGAGGTCAGCGCGGCGATCCGCGCACCGCGGCGCGCGCGCACCACACCGGCGACCCGGTCGCGATGCAGATACGCGGCGCGGCGACCGCGTCCCGTCGTGATGCCCTCGGCAAGCATGTCGACCACGGCGTCGAAGTCGGCTCGCGACAGATCCGCGTAGGGCGAGGCGCCGCGCATCGAGTCGAACAGCGCATCCTCCTGCCATTCCTCGCTCGCACAGGCGGCGACGATCTGCTGCGCCAGGATGTCGAGCGGCGCGATCGGCGGATGGATGGCGTCCAGGCGACCCGCGCGCACCCCGCGCAGCAGTGCGACGCACTCGACGAGTTCGTCGCGGCTGGTCGGATAGAGGCGGCCCTTGGGTGTGCCGCCGCGCGAGTGCCCCGAGCGTCCGACCCGCTGCAGGAACGTGGCGAAGCTACGCGGTGAGCCGATCTGGCAGACGAGTTCGACCGGGCCTATGTCGATGCCGAGTTCGAGCGAAGCCGTCGCCACCAGGGCTCGCAGTTCGCCGGCGCGCAGCATGCGCTCGACCCGCAGCCTTCGATCCTTCGACAGACTGCCGTGATGGGCCGCCACTGCGCCCTCGCCCATTCGCTCGGCCAGTTCGTGGGCGAGCCGCTCGGCGAGCCGACGCGTGTTGACGAAGACCAGCGTGGTCCGATGCTGCTCGACGTGGTGGGCGATCCGGTCGAGCACGTCACCCATCTGCTCGGCGGACGAGATCGCCTCGAGATCCTGCTCGGGCAGTTCGATCGCGAGATCGAGCTGACGCTGATGGCCGGCATCGACGATGCGACAACGCGGCCGACCATCGGGCAGGCTGCGCGACGCGCCGGCACCGACCAGCAGGCGCGCCACGGTCTCGATCGGTCGCTGCGTGGCCGACAGACCGATGCGCGCCGGCCGGCGCGCGCACAGTCGATCGAGCCGTTCGAGTGAGAGCGCCAGATGCGAGCCGCGCTTGTCCCGCGCGACGGCGTGGATCTCATCCACGATCACCGTGCGGACTCCGCGCAGGATCTCGCGGCTCTTCTCGGCGGTGAGCATCAGGAACAGCGATTCGGGGGTGGTGACCAGGATCTGGGGCGGCCGTCGCAGCATCGCGGCCCGCACCGAGGCCTTCGTATCCCCGCTGCGCAACGCGACCCGCACGTCGGGCACCGCATGCCCGAGCGCACGCGCGTGTTCGGCGATCTCGCGGAGCGGCTCCTCCAGGTTCTTCTCGATGTCGGCCGCCAGCGCCTTGAGGGGCGAGACATAGATGACCTCGACGCCGTCGGGCCGCGGCGGCGCCTCGACTTCGGCGCTCGAGAGCCCCCGACCGCTGAACAGCGGCAGCTCTCGACCCGCACCCGGATCCTCGTGGTCGAGGTCGCCGCGAGCGCGCGCCCGAGCGCGCTGGTAGAAGCGGTCGATGCAGATCAGGAAGGCCGACAATGTCTTGCCCGAGCCGGTGGGTGCAGCGATCAGCGTGTCTTCGCCCGCGGCGATGCACGGCCAGCCGGCGGCCTGGGGCTCGGTCGGCCCCAGCGGAAATCGCGCCTCGAACCAACTGCGGACGGCGGGATGCAGATCTTCGAGGACGGCGAACACGGGATCTCGAGAACCGGAGACGGATTCTGCTGCGGGATCCGGGGAGGCGGAGGGCACCGCACTGTCTGCGCGAACGACTTGCGGTCCCAGCGGCATCGGGTCCCTCGTATCGCGATCGCTCGTTGCCGGTTTGCCGAGCGCAGCGCTGCGCTTGTTTCCTGCCCTTCTGGCATCGCGACGATCGGAGAGTGCTCTCTCGGCGTGAAGCTCGCGCAGGGTAGCAGCGGAAGAGCCCATGAGCGAAGCTGCAGCGAAACTGCTGACACCGCGGAGGCCAGTGCGTGGAGATCGTGCTCGTGCGACACGCCCAGCCCGATTGGGAACCGGATGGGCGCGCCGTCGATGACCCCGGTCTCACCGCGTATGGGCACGCTCAGGCGCGCTGTGTCGCGGATGCGCTGGCCGGCGAGCGCTTCGATCAGGTGCTGGTGAGCTCGCATCCACGCGCGATCCAGACCGCGGCGCCCGTACTCGAACGACTCGACGTGCCGGGCCGCCCGGTCAGCTGGTTGCGGGAGATGACACTCTCGTCGCTCGCGGGCAGCACGAGCGAGCAGGTGCGCAGCTACTTCGAGCATGCCCGCTCGCGGGCGCTGTCCGCCTGGTGGGATGGGATGCCGGGCGGCGAATCCTTCCGCCATTTCTATGAGCGTGTCAGCCGCGGGCTCGAGGGGGTGCTCGCCGAGCATCATCGCGTGTCGATCCACGCCGAGGGGGGCCCTCGGCTCTGGCAGATCCCGGATCCGGACCGCCGCTTGTTGATCATCGCCCACGAGGGCACGAACGCGGTGCTGGTCGCGCACCTGCTCGGCATTCCACCGGTCGCCTGGGCCCATCTGCATTTCTCGAGCAGCTGGGCGGGCATCAGCCGCGTCCACTCGGTCGAGATCACCGGCGGATCGCTGTTCGCCCTCGACACCTTCAACCGCGTCGACCACCTCACCGCACTCGCCGCCCACGGCAACGGCTCGGGTCGCAGCTTTACCGGCTGACCCCCCCCTCCCCCCAAGCGACAACCGATGCGCCCCGTGGCCGAACCGGGCCGGAGCGATCGGTCGGTGAAGGAGTGGGCTTCGACTGAAC
>JANOFF010000199.1:0-7063 GCA_031413515.1 bacterium | reverse complement strand
ATCGGACTCCTTGACGTTGCAGGCGAAGATCGTCGGCTTGTCCGTCATCAGGAACAGGGCGCGCGAGATGACTTTGTCCTCGGGCGTCAACGCGACGAGAATGGCCGGTTTGCCTTCATTGAGGACGGGTTGAATTTTCTGCAACACCGCCTGTTCGGCCATCGCCTCCTTGTCGCCACGCTTGGCATCCTTGGCCAGGCGTTCGAGGCGTTTGGTGACCGTCTCCAGATCGGCCAGGACCAGTTCCGTGTTGATCACTTCAATGTCGCGAACGGGATCCACGCTGCCGGTCACGTGATGGATGTCGGCGGCCTGAGTGAACTCGCCAAAGACGGATTCCAGCCGGTCCGCCGGAATGCCGGGCCCGGTGTCGGTCACCGCTACATGGATCTCGGGAAGGCCGTCGGGCAGGCGATGGGTGGCGACGGAGACGACCACGTGCCCGGTGTCGGTGAACTTGATCGCATTCCCCAGCACGTTCATCAGGACCTGGCGCAGCCGACCGGCATCCCCGAACACCAGGCCTGGCGTGGCTTCATCGACCGCATAGGCCAGCTCGATCCCCTTCTGCACCGCCGAGCCCGACAACAGGTCGAGGCACTCCTCGAGGCAGGAGCGGATCTCGAACGGACGCTGATCCAGCTGAACCTTGCCGGCATCGAGCTTGGCCAGGTCCAGCACGTTGTTGATGATGCCGACAAGGCTCTGCCCGCCCCGCTGCATGATGCCGAGCATCTCCCGCTGATCCAGCGTGAGCTGTGTATCCAGGATGAGATCCGCCATGCCGTTGATGGCGGTCAGCGGACCCCGCAGTTCGTGCGACATATAGGACAGGAACGCCCGGGCGCTGTCGCGCTCGGCCTCGGCCCGCTGTAACGCCAGCCGCAGCTGCGCCGCCTCCGGGTCCCCCCTTTTGGGGACACCGGGCGCAGCGCTGCCGCCAGCGGTCGTCTCGCGCCAGAGAATCAAGGCGCCAGCGCCGTCGCGGTCAGGCCTTCGCTGCTCCCTGGGCTTTGGCGTGTACACGCTCCCCCATCGCATTCTGCGCGGCCCGACGACCTCAGGAATCGGGGTCGTGGGGCGATGATAAGTGATATGGCCTACACCAGAAGCTGCGAGGGTGGCAAGTGCAACATGGGGGCCATGAGCTTGAGGTGAGGTAAGATCATGTTAGACAGTTGATTACGCCTCAGCACCAGGCTCCACGAAGGAGGGACACGCCGACCCCCATGGGTCAAACCGTCCCAAGGCATGTCCCGTGCTTTAGAACTGAGCTGATCCGGCAGGCCAGCCCCGGCCGAGCGACCCGCCCGTCGTTCCCGCCCCGGTACCCGCCGGTCGCATCCTTATAAGGGAGGCGCATAGGTGTCCCGTGTGACCGTCATTTCGCTCTCCGACTCCTTCGGAGGACTCTGGCGCGACCTCGCTGCCGATCTCGGTGTCGTGATCGATGTCGTGTCCAGCGGGAAAGCCGCAGTGCCTTCCGCCGAGACCGCCGCCGTCATCCTGACTGCCGGCGGCGTGGAGCGTGAGGCGATCCAATGGCTGGTGGAGCACCCACCGCTGGCGGGGTCAAGGACGCTGGTGGTTGGAGCGGATCCGGGGCGACGGATCGCCATGCAGATGCTGGCCCATGGGGCGCGCGACTACTTCGCCCTGCCCGACGATCTCGAGCTGCTGCGCAACGCCGTGGCATCCGCGGTGAAAAACCTGCGCGACTCGGGAGCCGGACCGATCTCCAGCCCGACCGGGCTCCACGCCTTTGACACGCTGGTGGGTGAGAGCGTGGCGCTCAAGCGCGAGCTGACCCGCGCGGCCCGGGTGGTGCCGCACCGCAACGCGCGGGTCCTCATCCTGGGCGAGACCGGCACCGGCAAGGAGGTACTGGCGCGGGCGATTCACGCCGGCGGGCCGCGGCGCGACTCGCCCTTCGTGGCGGTCAACTGTGCCGCGCTACCGGAGAACCTGATCGAATCGGAGTTGTTCGGGCACGAGCGGGGCTCCTTCACCGATGCCCACGCCGCCAAGCCGGGTCTCTTTGAGGTCGCCGAGGGCGGCACCCTCTTCCTCGACGAAATCGGCGAACTCCCCCTGAGCCTGCAGGCCAAGTTGCTGCGGGTGCTGGACGACAAACAGATCCGCCGGGTCGGAGGGACCAAGTCCCGCACCGCCGATGTGCGCATCCTGGCCGCGACCAACGAAGACCTGCCGCGGCGGGTGCGCGAGGGGACTTTTCGGGAAGATCTCTTCTTCCGCTTGAGCAGCGTCGTCATCACCCTGCCGCCACTTCGGGAGCGGGACGACGATGTCATCCTTATAGCGCAGCGGCTGCTGCAGAGTCTGGCCAAGGAGCACGAAGTCCCGGAGCCCGCCCTCTCCCCCGATGCCAAGCGGCAGCTCCGCGCCTACCCCTGGCCCGGAAACGTGCGGGAACTCAAGAACGCCGTGGAGCGGGCCCTCCTCCTCTCCCCTCCCGGCGAGCTGCAGGTCGATGAACTGCCCACCGCTGGGCAGAGCCAGGCCCAGAACGCCGCCCCCTTTCCCTTTCCGGCGCCGCTTAGTGACATCACCACCGCCGTCGCTCATGCCACGGTCAAGTGGTTCCGCGGCAATCGCAGCGAGGCGGCGCGCCAGCTGGGCATCTCCACCAAGCGGCTGCGCCGGATGCTGAACGGAGCCGGCGCGGAGGATATGGAAACGGAAGACGAGGAGTCCACACCACTGCCCCGCTGAACCAGAATCGGTCCCTTCCGCCGGGCCTTTCCGGCCCCACCCCAGGGACGAATCGCTCCTACCCCTACTGACCCCCTCCCCGCCCTGTCCGGTAACTCTAGGCATCGCAACGCACTAGAACGCGGCACCGACACGGCTCGCTTCCTGCTTTGTCAGGCGGGCAAGCCAGTGGTGGCTGGTCCATGACAACACAGGGAGCCTCTCATGTCGGTCCGTCGCATTGTGGCCTCGTTAGGTCTCGTCCTCGCTGCCAGCGCCTGCAGCGAGAACTTCTCCTCGCCCGCCGCCATGGATTCGGCGCCGCACTTCCTCAAATGGGCGCCGGCGACGCAGCCCGAGTTCGCCTTCGAGGGAGCCAACGCGGTGGGCTCGCGCTTCGGTCGAATCCTCGCTCCGACCCCGGCGGCAGTGGTCGCCGCCAGCCACGCCTTCGGAGACGTGGAAACTCTGACCTGGTCGCATAACAGCGGCACGGGCAGCAACCGGCTCCTGGTCGTGAGCGTGTCGCTGCTGAGCCCATCGAAACCGGTCGCCACCGTTACCTACCAGGGCGCGACGCTCACTTTTTTCGGGGCCCGGAACAACGCCGACAACACCGCCCGGGTGGAATTCTGGTATCTCGTTGCGCCACCGACCGGCGCCGGCAATGTGGTCGTGCGCCGGACCGATGACGACAAGATGATTGCCGGAGCGGTGACCCTGACCGGCGTCAACCAAACCACACCCCTCGGCGCGTTCGTCTCCGCTGCCTCGAACGGATCAACGACTCCTTCAGTAGGTCGGACCAGCGCAGTGGGAGACCTGGTCGTGGATGCGATAGCGACCAAGGGTGGAACGGTGAAGGGGGTGGGTGCGGGCCAGACCCATCGCTGGAATGCCAACTACGAAGCTGACTTCGATGGCGCCGTCAGCACCGAGCCGGGCGCTGCTGCGGTCATCATGTCATCGACCCTGAGCGAATCGTCGAAGTGGGTGATCGGGACGGTGTCGGTCAAGCCGGCGCCGAGTATCGCGTTGAGCCAGTACCAGGCGACCTTCTGGGCCAAGCGTGGTACCGCGCGGACCCTGCAGATCAACTACGCGGCCAACGGCGGCACCTCGCCCTTCATGAAGCTGACGATCAGCGATCCCACCTATGTCCCCGGCCGCGGCAATATCGCGATGGGTGATTCCGTCCTCGTGACTGCCACCGTCGATCCCAACGCCCTGACGATCTCGCTCGAGCCGCACCAGATGCAGTTCGGCACCGCCTCCCAGCTGCAGATCTGGTACAGCGGCGCCGGTGGCGACCTGAATGGCGACGGCGTGGTGAACTCGGCCGACGCCACTATCGAAAACCAGCTGCTCGGCTTGTGGTACCAGGCCGACCCGACCAGCTCGTGGGCCCCGATCCCGGCCACCCAGTCACTCAGCACCAAGTCGTTCACGGCGGCGCTGCAGCACTTCTCCGGTTACGCGGTCTCCTGGTAATAACGACACCACCGACTATCCCTGACCATTGACCGGAGACTCGCAAATGCGCCCCGTAAAGAACGCTCTCGTCGCCGCGTCGCTCGGCCTGGTGCTCGCCGCCTGCGCCGACACCACCGCTCCGCTGCCGACCGACAATGCCGTCGGGCAGGTGCCGATCGGAGCGATGAGCGCCGCGAGGAACAGGAACACGACGTCCAAGACGCCGACGACCACCGTCCTCACCCCCGTGCGCTTCGCCTCGTGGGCGCCGCCGCTCGAGAAGTACGACGTGACGTTCATCGTCACCCAGGGCAAGGCCTCGTCCGACACGCTCTACTTCAAGAAGGATGCGTTCGGGATCCGGATGCCGTACATGGTACTCACCGTGCCCAGGGAGGCGCAGTTCGTGGACGCCGCCGGCAAGCCGGTGGCCAACGGCACCCAGGTGAACCTCACGGTGCATGCGGACAGCCAGCTGGTGCAGCTCAATTTCGGGCCGCATGGGACGACCTTCAGCAGGAACCCGGCGACCGTCAAGGTCAGCTGGTTCCACACCGACCTGATGGGCAAGTCGCCCAGCATCCTCAAGCTGTGGTATCAGCCGGAGGTGAACACCACCTGGAACCCGCTGGCCACAATCGTTGACCTCCAGTTCTACTGGCTGGTCTCCACCCTCGACCATTTCTCGAACTACGCGGTGGCGTACTAGGCCACCATGCTCACCAGCCGCCTGTTCCCGCTGGGCCGTCCCGCCCCAACGACCGGGGCGAATCGCCCCAGGTAGCCGGGCCCGGGATGGCAAAGCAGTCGGCAAAGGCAGATGCTGCAATGGGTTGTGACGGGTTCGGCGAGCGGCGCGGTTCCTGCTTTAGTGTATCGGCAGAACATGATCGACAAGCTCGGCAGGGTTCGGAGAGGCGCTGGGCCTCGACCCGAAACACCAACTGGAGAAATACAATGCGCTCGGGCCTCACGGTTCTCACGGCGGTTTCGCTCTCGCTGCTCCTCGGCGCCTGTGCCGACGGCACCGGCCCGCTGCCGACCGACGCTGCCATCGGGCAGGTGCCGATCGACGTGGTGAGCGCCGCGAGGAACAGGAACACGACGTCCAAGACGCCGACGACCACCGTCCTCACCCCCGTGCGCTTCGCCTCGTGGGCGCCGCCGCTCGAGAAATACGATGTGACGTTCATCGTCACCCAGGGCAAGGCCTCGTCCGACACCCTCTTTTTCAAGAGGGATGCGTTCGGAACGCGGATGCCGTACATGGTGCTCGACGTGCCCAAGGATGCGCAGTTTGTTGACGCCGCCGGCAAGCCGGTGGCCAACGGCACCAAGGTGAACCTCACGGTGCATGCGGACAGCCAGCTGGTGCAGCTCAACTTCGGGCCGCATGGGTCGACCTTCAGCAAGAATCCGGCGACGGTCAAGGTCAGCTGGTTCTATACCGACCTGATGGGCAAGTCGCCCAGCGCCCTCAAGCTGTGGTACCAGCCGGAGGTGAACACCACCTGGAACCCGCTGGCCACGGTCGTTGACCTCCAGTTCTACTGGCTGGTGTCCACGCTGGATCACTTCTCCAACTACGCCGTGGCGTACTAGCAGAAGCGACAGGCGGCCCCGCGCTCGAGGCTTGAGCCGAACCGGTCGATATGGCTGAATGTCAGATGGATGATTGAAGGCAGCAGCAGTTAACCTATCACCGAAGGAGGATTATCATGTTCTGGACCTTTTTGGCCGGGATGGCGACTCTCGCAGGCTACGTCGTTTCCTGGTAACCCGGATGGTGCTGTCGGCATCGTGTCAGCCGGCCTGCAGCACCAACTCGACCGACGGCAAGGAGAACCACCCATGAGCACCTCGGCACCGGTGATCGACCGGATGAAGGAGCTGGCGGCAGCCGGCCATCACGCGGACGTGGTGGCCGAGTTGCGTGGGCTCGAGGATGACGAGGTTCAGGACTCGCCGTTCCTGTCCCTGATCTATGGCTCGGCGCAGGCCCGGCTCGGCCGGCCCACCGACGGGCTCAAGTGGGTGGAGATGGCCCTTCGGGAAGCCCGGAAGTGCGGCGACCGGGATGTCGAGAAGCGCGCCCTGAACGTGCGCGGCGGCATTGCGCTCGTGGCGGGCCGGATCGATGAGGCGGCAGACTATTTCACCCAGGCCATGATGGCCGGGAGCAGCGATGGCGACCTCTTCACGGTCGGCCGCGCCTCCAACAACCTGGGCATCGTCAGCAACCTGCGTGGACGGCAGGCCGAGGCGCTGGGCTCCTACGAGATGGCCATTGCGGCCTTCGAGCGGGCCGGGCTCCGGCGTGGCATCGCGCAGTGTCGGCATAATCTGAGCATCACCTACCGCGAGCAGGGCCAGCTGCACCGCGCTCTGGAGCAGGCCGGCCTCGCCGCGTCCGAGGCACAGGACATCGGCGACGCCGCTCTCGCGGCCCAGGCCATCCGCGGACGGGCCGAGGCCTTTGTGGCCCTCGGCGACCTGGAGCGGGCACGGATTGACATCGCGAAGTCCCTCGAGACCCTCCGGCTCCTGGCCGATCCGATCGAGGAGGCCGAGGCGCTCCGCGTCGTGGCGTCCATCCAGGTGGCCGAAGGTCGCCTGGCCGAGGCGGAGGCAACGCTGCTGGACGTCATCTCCCGCGCCGAGACCAATGAGAAGTTGCAACTCGTCGCGGAGGCCACTGCCGACCTCGCGCAGATCCTGCGTCGCACCGATCGCGTCGCCGAAGCCCGTGACGCCGGCCGGAGCGCGCACGCCATCTTCAGCCGCCTCGGGGCGGAAGGGGAGCTGCGGAAGCTCGCGGGCCAGGACTGGGAAGAGGAGTTCGCGGCGGAGCTGCACAAGATGCTGGAGCCGCTGCATG
>JANOFF010000198.1:0-73606 GCA_031413515.1 bacterium | reverse complement strand
GCCGTGCGGCAGGCACCGCGTGACGATCTGCACGGGTCGCACGTGTGCGCGCAGGGGCGGTGCGGCGTTGCTTCGCGCCGCGCGCCGGACGCTCGAGATCGAGATCTTCCAAACGTCCGCGGACGGGGCGATCCGACTCGAGCCCTTTCGATGTCTCGGCCAGTGCGCGATGGCGCCGAATGTGCTGATCGATGGCCAGGTCCGCGGCGCGATGACGGGTGAACGCTTCCGATTGTTGCTCGGCATGCTTCGTCGAGATCCGTCGGTTTGAGCTCGCGTCTGCCAGCGGATCGCACCGACGCCCCGAGCGATCGCGCCGTCCAGCCTGCTAGCCTCGCCGCTGTGCTGGCCCGCAACACGATGTCTCGCGGCACGACGTCCGCCGTCTCTCGAAAGGATCTCCGGATGCAGAATGCCGTCGTGACGGGGACCAGCAGCGGAATCGGCTTCGCGACGGCGCTGCGGCTCGCCCGCCATGGATTCCGCGTCCACGCCGGCATGCGCAACCTCGCGAAGGCCGGGCCCCTGCGTGACGCGGCCGCGGCCGAGAAGTTGTCGATCGAACTGATCGAACTCGACGTCACGTCCGACGCATCGGTGGCGGCGGCCTTTGCGAAGATCCGTTCTGCGGGCCCGATCGACGTGCTGGTCAACAATGCCGGCATCGGGGGCGCGACGCCCCTCGAACTCACTCCCGACGACGAGCATCGTGCGATCTTCGAGACGAACTACTTCGGGCTGGTGCGCTGCATCCAGGCGGTGCTGACCGACATGCGCGAGCGGCGAACGGGCGCGATCGTCAACGTGAGTTCGATCACCGGCCTGTATGCGACGCCGAACCAGATCCCCTACTCGGCGTCGAAGTGGGCGGTCGAGTGTCTCGGTGAGGCGCTCGCGGTCGAGGTCCGACCCTTCGGCGTGCGTGTGATGAACGTCGAGCCGGGCGTCATCCTGACCCGGATCTTCGAGAACTCGGCCGACAAGACGCGCTACGACAAGACTTCGCCCTATCAGCCCGTGATGCGTCGCAACGGCAAGCTCTACGCGGCGGGGTTCCGACGGGGCACGCCACCCGAGGCGGTGGCCGAGACGATCCTCGAAGCCATCACGACGGACGAATACAGGCTTCGCTGGCCCGTCGGCGACGACGCCATCGGATTCCGGAACGGACGGCCGCTCGTCAGCGACGAGCAGGTCGTGGCCCTCGGTGACGACCTCACGGACGCCGAGTACGAGCAGCGATTCTTCGACTACTTCGGAATCCGTCTGTAGCTCCATGCCGCCGGGTTCGCTGGCCACGCTGCGCAGCGGTGGGTCTAACAGCGGATCCGACATTCGCGGGCCGAATCGCGATCCCAGGGAGTGATGTCATGTCGCCGCAGAAGAATCCGGTCGTCCGCTACGAGGAGCGCGATTCGATCGCGATCATCACGATCGATCGACCCGATCGCCTGAACACGCTGACCGAGGACGTCGTGCAGGGAATCGCCGACGGGATCGACAGAGCGACGGCGTCACGTCCGGTGCGCGCCATCGTGCTGCGCGGCGAGGGGCGCGTGTTCACGGCGGGCTACGACCTGGTGGCGGCCGGAGAAGCGGGCTGGTCGAGCCCGTACGATGCGCCCTCGGCCGCACCTCGAGCCGGGGCGTGGGATCCGGTTCGCGATCTTTCCTTCATGGGTCACAACGTCGACCGCTTCATGAAGATCTGGCACTGCCCGAAGCCGGTGATCGGTGAGATCCGCGGCTTCGCGGTGGGGGGCGCCACCGATCTCGTGCTCTGCTGTGATCAGCTCTTCATGGCCGAGGATGCATTCATCGGTTACGCGCCGTCGCGCATCTACGGCACGCCGACCACGATGCTCTGGGTCTATCGCCTCGGTCTCGAGCATGCGAAGCAGTTCCTGCTCACCGGAGAAGCGATCGACGCCGCGACCGCACTTCGGATCGGGCTGGTCTCGCGGGTGCTGCCCGCCGACGAACTCTCGCAGGCCGCAGAGGCCTGGGCGCGCCGCCTTCAGTACATCCCCGCCAATCAGCTCGCGCTCAACAAGCTGCTGATCAACCAGGCTTTCGAGAACATGGGACTGCGGACCACGCAGCTGCTCGGCACGCTCTTCGACGGAATCACGCGCCACACCGAGGAGGCCTATCGCTGGGCGGAGTCCTTTTCCGAGAAGGGATTCCGCGAGGTGATCCGCGAACGCGACGCGCCGTGGGGCGACTATGGCGAGAGACAGAAGGGCGAGAGCGAGAAGGGCGAGCGCGGCAAGAGCAAGGGCAGCCCTCGCAAGAGGAAGGCTGAGAAGAAGCGCGTCGCCCCGGGCGGCAAGCGCAAGAGCCGCTGATCGAACCGGCTGTCAGGTGGCTTCGATCGCTGTGTTGCGTCCGTAGCGGATCAGCTTGAAGACGCTCGACGAATCCGCGTCCGGCTTCGTATCGTAGGCGAGCAATCCGACCTGGCGTGGCACGTCTCCCTCGACGGGCGACACGCGGTGGATGGAGCGCCGCCCCTCGAAGACCATCAAGGTGCCGGGCACCATCGGAAACACCTCGACGAGATCATCCGCGTTACCGTCGAGGACGCGCTTCACGGCCGCGTAGCTCTCATCGCCTTCCGTCCGGATCAGCGGCGCGCACTCGAACAACCCGCCGGCCCGACTCGCCTGGATGGCGAGCGACACCACGAAGTCGGCATTGTCGTAGTGCCAGCCCTGCACGTGGCCCTCGCGCATGACCGTCAGGTTCAGCGCACCGAGGGGATCCGCCATGCGGAACAGCGGCTTGCGGTCGAGCACCGTCTCGATGAAGTGCAGCATCTCTTGCGACTCGTACAGGGCGCGCAGCACGGATCGGCGACCGATCAGGTCGTAGGCGATCACAGACGTGAGACTGAGCACCGTCGTGCGCCGGGGATGTCCCTCCGGAAAGCTTTCGTCCGGGATGCCGAGATACGGGGTTCCCCAGACGTTCTCGAGGTACGAGTCCGGTTCGAGACCGGCGGCCTCCTGCGAGATCGCACGACGGGCTTCCTCGGTGAGGAAGCCGGGCAGGATGGCGACGCCCTTCGCGGCGAGCGATGCCCGTGCGTCGCGCACGACGCTGCGCATCAGCGATCCGGTGAGATCGTCCAGGGGGTAGCGGGCGAGATCGACGGGTGATGAAAGGGACGTCATGGTGGACCTCGTCGAGCGGGGATTCGCGTCCGTTGGATCGGGGTCTGGTACACCGCGGACGATAGTGCCCGGTCGCCGTGAGCACCGCCCTCGCCCGCAACGGTTGTCGGTCTCGAATGCCGCCGCTCAGCGATTCGACTCGACCCGGATCCGGGCGCCGAAGCCCCTACACTGCGGAACACTGCGGAACCGGCGGCCGTGATTGCCAGCTGGAACAGAGACCAGAGGAAGGGTGGCCCGAGTGACCGGCAGGCTGAAGATCACGTACTTCCTGGGTTCCGCCGCCGCCCTTCTGGCCATCCTGCTGATCGTCGTGTGGACCCTTTCGGTGGACCGCGCGATCGCCAGTTCGATCGAGTACTACGGCAGCCAGGCTCTCGGTACGCAGGTCAGCGTCGGATCGGTTTCGCTGACGACCGCCGAGGGCCGGGGAACGATCCGCGATCTGCGGATCGCCCAGCCGTCGGGCTTCGGCCCGGGTGATGTCATCGTGGTCGCCGAGATCACTCTCGAGATCGACGCCGCATCGCTGGTCTCGGGCGATCCCTATGTCGTCGAACTCGTCCGGATCGCCGGGCCCGAGGTCAACTATGTGATCCGTCAGGACCGCCGCACGAACCTCGCCGAGCTGCAGGCGAATCTCGCTCGGGATGAGTCTGCCCCGTCGAGTCAGCCGGCGCCGGACGGTGAACCCGAGGCACGGCTGCGGGTCGTGCGCCTCGAGATCGAGGATGGTCGGGTCGAAGCCGACATGACGGCACTTGGGATCGGACGGGCCGAGGTCGCCCTCGAACCGCTGTACATGGACGATCTCGGTGGCGCGGCCGGTGCGAGTCCCGGCCAGATCGCGCAGAGCGTCGGATCACGCTTCATTGCGACCACGCTGACCCGGATCGCCCAGTCGACCGTCGGTCGACGTCTCGAGCAACTGTTCGATCAGGGCAGTCGCGAAGTGCGCGGTCTGCTCGACGCTCTCTTCCCCCGCTGAACCGCCGACACGATGCCCAGGCGTTCGCGGATCCCGAGCAGAGCCCGGCCAGGCTGTCCGTCGACGAGACTGGAGAGTTCGAACGCATGACGAATCCGGCCCGTCCGGGAATCACCGCCTCGCCCGCGGAACTGCCGCTCGCGGGCACCCGCATCGTGGACCTCACCCAGTACGAATCCGGTCCGTCGGCCACGCAGCTGCTCGCCTGGCTCGGCGCGGACGTCGTCAAGGTCGAGCCGCCGGGTGGCGATCCCAGTCGCTCGCTCGTCGGCGCGAATCGTGAACGCGAGAGCATCCTCTTCTCGCTGCTCAATCAGGGCAAGCGCAGCATCGTGCTCGATCTGAAGCGCGATTCCGATCGCGAGGTCCTGCTGGCGATGCTGGCCGACGCCGACGTGCTCAGCGAGAACTTCGCGCCGGGCACGCTGACGCGCCTCGGCCTCGAGGCCGCTGGTCTGCGTGCGCGATTTCCGAAGCTCGTGATCGCGACGATCACGGGATACGCGCCCGGCGGCCCGTGGCAGGATTTCAAGTCGTTCGACTTCGTCGCGCAGGCGGTCGGTGGGGCGATCAGTGTCACAGGTGAGCCGGATCGCACACCGGTCCGCATGGGGCCGACGGTCGCGGACAGCGGCGCCGGGCTGCATCTCGCGGTGGGGATCCTGGCCGCGCTGCTGCGTCGCACGCGCACCGGACAGGGAGGCACCGTCGATGTGTCGCTCCAGGACGCGATGGTGAACCTGATGCGCAACGCGATGGGGGCGATGTACGTGAGCGGCGAACCGGCCAGGCGGTCGGGACACATCTACGCCGGTGCCGCGCCGAGCGGTCTCCATGCGTGCGCGCCCGGTGGGCCGAACGACTACGTGTATGTGCTGCTCGGAAACAACCAGCACTGGGACGGGCTGCTGCGCGCGATCGAGCGCGAAGACCTGCTCGGCGACGAACGCTACGCCCGCCAGTCGGCCCGGAACGCGCGCCTCGACGAAGTGCACGAGATCGTCTCGGCCTGGACGCGTCGCTTTGATAAGTACGTCGCCATGGAGCGCATCTCCGCGGCCGGCGTCCCGTGCGGCGCGACCCTCGATACCCGCGAACTGCTGGTGGACCCGCAACTCGTCGAGTCCGGCATGATGATCGAACGCCATGTGCCGGGCTGGGGGGATCTGCGGCTGCCGGGTTGTCCGATCCGCATCGACGGGTCGCGCCTCGTGCCGCAGGCGGCACCGAAGCTCGATGCCGACGGCGAGACGATTCGCGGTCGCGTGCTCGCGTCGGCGGGTCCCGGGGAGAAACGTCTTCCGTGACGACCGATCGCGTCATCCGACTCGAGCCCGGGCTCGCGATTCGCGTCGTCGAGGTCGAGCTTCGTTGCACGCCCGGAGTCGAACGGCGCATCGATGACGTCTGGAAGCGCTTGAACGAAGCACGGCCCGGCGAGCTCTACGACGGAAGCGTGGCCACCCTCGAATATGTCTCGGCGGGCGAGATCCATGTCGGGCGCGCGCCCTTCCGCTATTTCGCCGCCCAGAGTGCCGATGCCGAGATCCGCGAGGCCCTAGGTCTCTGGTGCCTCGGTGTCTCCGGCGTCACGACCGCGGCGGATCGCACGTTGTTCGGTCGCCGCGCTGCGGTCACCCACTATCGTGGCCACTGGGAGCTGCTGCCGTCCGGCCATCTGCCTGTCGAGAGTCCTCCGGGCAGCTTGCTCGATCCCGTCGCACAGCTGCTCGATGAACTGCAGGAAGAGGTGGGCGTCCCACGGAGTCGAGTCGTGTCGACGACTCCGATCGCGCTCGTTCCCGATCCCGCCATCCGGGTCTCCGAGGTGTTCTTCGGTCTCGAACTCGACCACTCGGATTCCGAACTGATCGGGCTGATCACCCGACCGCCGAATGACGAATACGATGCCATCGTCGCTCTGGCTCGAAACGAAGTGCGCGGTTTTCTGCGTCGGCATCCGGCGCGAGTGCTGGATTCGACGCTGGCGATGCTGCGGGAGCTCGGCCATGCGTTCTGACGAATCGGCTCGCCGCTCCATCGCGAGCCTCGCCCGTCTCTCCGGATGTCCGCCGCCGCTGCAGCGCGTCGTCTGGGCCGTGGGGCTGATCGCGACGACGCTGTGGCTCGGCTGCGCGGCGCAGCGCGAACGCGGCGGAGATCTCCCGACGGCCGAAGTTGCGATCCGGGTCTTCCAGCTGGCGGGAGTCGACGGGCAGGTCCGTGCGCTCTCCGACCAGCTCGTGGGCGCGGCGACGTTGCGCGGCGCCGATCTCGCTCCTGGCTCTGCCGAAGAGTTGATCGAGAACGTGCGAGCCGTCGCCGCCGAGAGCCCGATGCTCTCTGTGGCCGAAGCGCTGTTCAGGGCGCGCAGCCAAGGCAGCCCGTTCCTCGAGCCGGCCGACCGGTTCCTCGGGTCGGAAACCGGTCGCAGGCTGCGTGCCCTCGAATCGCAAGCCGACTCGGAACTCGACGAGGATGCGTACTCAGCCTATGTCGATGAACTCTTCGCCGCCCCCGTCCCGCTCGAGCGCATCCGATTGCTCGAGCGGCTCGCCGTGGCGACCCGCGGCGCCCAGATCGCAGCCGACATCGAGTCCATCGCGGCACGCGTAGTCGCACGCGCGGTCGATCGCCGCGGCGGAGAGACGAGCGACGCGCTCGCCGCTGCGTTCGAGAGGATCGACCGGCAACGCGTCGAGACGGTTGCCACCCTGCGCGCCCAGTCGATGGTATCGATGCAGTACGTCTACCGGCGCGCGTCGGACCAAGAACTCGCCGAGTACGTCGCGTTCGCGGAGTCTCCGGCCGGGGCCTGGCTCGTGGATACGACCGGGTGGACGCTCGGTGAACTCGAGCCGTGGCTCGATGCACGCATGACCGACCGGCCAGGCAAGCCGCGCTGACGCAGGCGACCGCGGAGGTCGCCCGTGTCCGGGGCCTCTGCGGATCACGGGCTCAAGCTCGACACCCGAATCGCCGACCCTCTCTCGAAACGGCGGGAGCGCGATGCCTCGATCCATCATTTTTGTGTTGTGCACCTGCCTGCTGGCCATCGCGATCCAGGCCGACGGGGGAGGCGAGATCTACCAGTGGACCGATGCCCGGGGCGAGCACCACTTCACCACCGATCTCGCCGACGTGCCGGCGATTCAACGCGAGGCCGCCGTGGCGCGCGCGCGATCGGCACAGTCGAGTGGATCTCCGGCCGCACCGGCGCCGGCCGAGCGCGTTCCCGGATTGCGGGACTCGCACCTGTCCGCAGAGGCGTTCGCGGCGTGGCGAAAGCACCTGATCGACAATTCGCGGAGCGAGCGCGCAGGCGGCGGAAATCCCGGCGTGTGGGCCGTGCTGATGGAGACCGGCTAGGAGAACGGATCGGGCACCCTCGTCGTCGACACAGACGGCACCGCGGACATGTTCTTCAGCTTGGGCGGTGGTGTGATCGGTGGGGGTGACATCCCCGCCATCCATGCGCGCGCGCGACGATTGATCGAGCTGACCGACCGCGAATCGAAGCAGCTCTCCCCGGTCGCGCAGACACCGCTTCCGACGTCGGGCGAAGTCCGCTTCTATGCACTCACGGCGAGCGGGGTCCGCGGTGCGGTGGCGAGCCGCGAGGTCCTCGGCAGCGGACGACACCCGCTCTCGGCGCTGTTCCTCGCCGGCCACGATGTGATCACCGGACTGCGCGAAGCCAGCGAAGCGAAGGCAGTGGGTCACTAGAGAGCTTCGACGCGTGCCGCTGGCCGGGTAGCGCAGCGACGTCGAGCACGGGTCGGGTCTCGCCACTGCACGGCGACACGACCTCCGTGCCGGTTCGCATCGCCGCGATCGCTACCGGCGTTCGAGATAGCCGAGGACTGCGCGGACGATCTCACGTTCGAGCGCCCGCACCGGACGATCGGCTCGCGGCTCGATCACCGCCAAGTGGACGAGCGTGTCGACGATCCGCATCACGACTTGGGCGACGAGTTCGAGATCGGTCGGGGCGATGTGGGCTCGATGGGCGCGGAGCAGAGCGTGCACGCGCTCGCACAGGACATCGTCGAGCCCATCCGAACGATCGAGGTCCGGTACCTCGCCCTCGAGCACGCGGTGCAGCTCTGGATCCAGCGAATGTGCCTCGATGACCGCGTGGATCAGGGCGCGAACGGTCTCTTCGAGGGAGAGCCCGGACGCACCGGCGACGGCAGCGTCCATCACCGCGAGCAGGTCGCGTGCGTGACGCTCGTGAAGTGCTGCGACCAGCGCCTCCTTCCCGGGGAAGTACTGGTAGAGCGATCCGACGCTCACACCGGCTGCTCGAGCGACCAGGTTCGTGTTCGTGTGGGCGTAACCCCGCCGGACCAGAACGCGAGCCGTGCCATCGAGGATCGCGGCGACGGTGTCGCGTGAGCGCTCCTGACGCGGGCTCTTTCGCAGCGTCGTGACAGCGCTTTTCCGGCTGCGCGGCATGGGCGGCGGACCTCAGATGGAATGCGAGTCGAAAATGCGAGTATAAGCTCGTATTATGGCTGCGCGCCCCAGGGAGGTTCCGATGACCACACTCGATGATCCGAAGTTCGCCGCGCTGCTGACGCGCCTGCACACTGCTGCGAAGGGCGATGTCCGGCACTTCTTGCGGGCCGCACCCGCCATGGCGGTCGGCTGGCTGCGTGGCGGTGGGGCGGGCGCATTCGCGGCGGTCGAACCGCACCTGAAGGACGCATTCATTCCCGTCTCACCCGAAGCCGGCCGATTCCTGTACCTGACGGCGCGCGCGATCGGAGCGCGCCACGTGGTCGAGTACGGCACCTCGTTCGCGATCTCGACCCTGTACCTCGCAGCCGCCGTGCGCGACAACGGCGGCGGCCACGTGATCGGCACCGAACTCGAGCCGACCAAGCATGCACGGGCGCTCGCCCACCTGGCCGAAGCGGGCCTCGGGAACATCGCCGAAGTACGACTCGGCGACGCGCGCGAGACGCTCGCGAAGGATCTCCCCGAGCCCATCGATCTGGTGCTGCTCGATGGCTGGAAGGATCTTTACGGGCCGATCCTCGAGCAGTTGACGCCTCATCTGCGGCCCGGCGCGGTCGTGCTCGCAGACAACGTGCGGACGTTCAAGAAGACGCTCGCGCCCTTCGTCGCGCGCCTGCAGTCTGGGCGACACGGCTACGCGTCGGTCACGTTGCCGTTCACCACGGGGCTGGAATACGCAGTTCGGCTCGACGATCGGGCGATGACCTGACCGGGGTCGGGTCGGGGAGGGCCGTTTCGATCCCCCATCACTCCGAGCAGAAGCTCTCTCGGCTCTGCGGGCAGCCCTGGTATGCTGACGCCAGCAGAGGAGAATGTTGCGATGCAGCGAATCGGGTGGATCGGTCTGGTGGCGATCGTGGGACTCGGCGTCTGGTGGATGACGACTTCGCGCCAACCGGACCGCGCGGCTGCTGGCGTCGGCGCTGTGGAGTCGAGCCGCTCTGACTCGAGCCTCGGGCGCGACGCGGCCGCGCAGCCGCCGAAACGCACTTCCGACACTCCGGGGTCGCTCGTCGGCGCGGCCGCGGCGAGCCGTGAGAGTTCTGCCGACCGTCTATCGCCGGTCGCATCGCCGGACGCCGAGTCGCCCGGCGGGTCCTCTCCGTCGCCCGTGCGCGACGAAGACACTGCGACTGCGCGTGGAGGTGCGGTCGGAAGCGGTTCCGACGCAAGGACTCGTCGTTCGTCCGACCCGAGCGTGACGGCGGACCTCGTGCCTGCGGGTCCGAGCGTCAGCCAGGCGGGTCGCGATTCCCAGGCACCCACGCCGGGCCGATCGTCATCCGGACGGGATGACGCCGCTCCGCAGAACCCGGCTCCGGCCGGTGATCCGATCGCGGACGAAGTCGTCATCGACTACCTCGCTCGCCGAAGCCTCGGCGAGGATCCCAGCCCGGAGCAGTTGAACGAACGCCGAGGCTGGGCGGCCACGTTGCTCTCCGGAGAGAGCCAGGAAGTGCGCAACGAGCTGAAAGCGCGGGCCGATGAAGCGGCGGCGCTCGAGTAGCTGCGTTTCGCGATTGGATGATGCGGTCGAGTGGCGACTCGAGGGCCCGTCGGCCGCGCGGCTACACGAGCCCTGCGAGGCGTTCGAAGAACCAGAAGGCCGCGAGGATGCCGATCAGATGGGCCGTGATGGACAGCACTCGAAGCTCCAGCGCGGCAGGCATCCGGAGACGCCTCGCCAGCGAGATGGTGCCGAGTACGGCGCAGACGAACGCAAGCTGTCCGATCTCCACGCCGAGGTTGAAGGCGAGCAGCGCGAGCGGGATGTCGCCCGGCGGTAGACCGAGCTCCTTCAACGCTCCGGCGAACCCGAAGCCGTGCAGCAAACCGAACGCGAATGCGATGATCCAGGGAAAGCGCGCCGTCAGGCTCGAAGCGCCGCGCTGGATGCGCAGGATCTCGGAGGCAAGCAACACGATGCTGAGCGCGATCGTGGCCTCGATCGGTGGCCCCGGCACGCGCAGCACGCCCAGCGTGGCGAGTGCCAGAGTGATCGAGTGGGCCAGAGTGAATGCGGTGATGGTCCAGATCAGCAACCGCGTGCTGGGAACGATCAGGATCAGCGCGAGCACGAAGAGCAGATGGTCGAAGCCGAGCAGGATGTGTTCGATGCCGTGCCCGAGGTAGGCACCCGCCATCGCGACCGGATCGCGTGCTGCCGTGAACTCGACGTAGGGCCGCGACGGTCGGACCATAGTCGTCGCGTGCGTGCCGTCGAGCAGGACCACGCGAACCAGGACGTCGGTGATGCTGGCCTGCAGCCCGGGAAACTCGATGCGGGCATCCCCCAGCGCGTCGACGTCTGCTTCGACGAGCTGCCGCTCGACGAGCGAGTCCGAGAGTTCTTGCACGGCGGGCTGCGTGACGCTGTGCATTGCATCCGGGAGCTTCAGTGCGACCGGCAGGCGCATGCCCGAGAGTACCGGTGTGCGCCACAGCACGTCGTAGCGGCCGGGTGAGATCTCCTGGATCTGCAGGTACGCGGGACGGGCGTCGTGGGCCGATGCGTCCGACGCGAGCGACAGAACGCAAAGCGCCGACGCGAGCACCCGGAGCAGGGCCCTCACGGTTGCGACTCTGGTCGCCCGGCCTCGATCGCTCCGAGGCTTTCGATATCGGCCGCGTCGAGATCGCCGGGAAGCACTACCTCGTAACGCGCGCGCATTGCTTCGAAGGCGCGCTGACGGATCCCGGTGCGCTGTTCCTCGATCCAACCTCGTCGTACATCCGCCTCGATGGATGCGAGGGCCGGCACGCGCGCGGGCGTGACGTCGTCGACCCAGACGACGTGCGAGCCGTAACCCGATTCGATCGGTCCCGACCAGGCGCCGGGTGCGATCTCGAAGAGCGCGGCAGCGAAACCCGGTCCGAAGTTCCTGGCGATCTCGTCGAACGAGCGATCCGCGTAGTAGGCCTGGAACATGAAGGGATCGCCCAGCGTCGCTGATTCGGCGGCGTCGACCGGCTGGCCTGCAAGCTTCGCGAGCACCCCCACCGCGTCTTCGCGCGCGCGCACGCCGCGCAGGTCGGGGGAGAAGTACAGGTGCCGGAACGTGGCGCGCGCCGGCAGCGTGAAGTCACCCGCGTGTGCGTCGAACCAGGCTTCGAGTTCTTCAGTCGTGGGGTCGCGGAGCGCGGCGACGTCCTCGAACAGGAACTCCATCTTCTGCGCCATGCGGCGCCGCACGATCGTATCGTCCTGATCGAGGCCGAGCGCCAGCGCCTCCCGGTACAGGATCTCCTCGCGCACCCGGGCATCGACCAGGTGCTGCAGCTCCTCCGGTGAGGGATCCTCACGGCCCTGGGCGAGCCAGGCCAGACGGATCTGGCTGATGTCGTCGGGTGTGAACTCGATTCGCTCCTGTGGATCGGATCGCCCCGTCTTCTGGTCCAGCCACTGGTAGCCGGCGAAGATCAGCAGCCCGACCAGCAGAAACTCCACCAGCGGCTCGCGCAGCCAGCGTCCGATCGCCGCCCTCGACACAGGGCTCAATGCGGAGCGGCACCGAGCGGGTTCAACTGTGCCTCGGCCGGAACGATCTCGTAGTTGGCGAATCCGAACTCGTCGCTGCGAGCGGCGAGGTATTTGTCGCCCTGCTTGAAGACGCTGATCTCGATCGGCGTGCCGACGAACTCCGTGGCGATCCTTCCGTTCGAGATGCTGTATGGCCGGGAGGTGCCGAGGTAGCTGGCTTCGGCCGCGTCACCGGTGAAGCTCTGGAGCGCAGTCTGGCTGCCGACGTAACGCAGCTGGAACTGACCCTGCCCGGCCGGCAATCGCTGGCTGATGAATCCGGAATCGGACGGGGTGAGTGGCTTGGCGGCCGCACCCTTGCCCTGGGCGCCGTAGATGATCATGTACTTGTCACCGGTCACGTTGTTCTGCAGCCAGATGGATTTTTCGACGATCAGCGCCACGAGCTGGGCGTCGTTCAGGGCCACTGCGCCCTGCTTCGTCAGCTCGGCGACCGTCGTTCCGCGCCTGGCCGCCGCGAGCGCCGCTGCACTCGGCGTGTACCAGATCGGCGAACTCCAGGAGCGCTCCTGGACCGTCGCCGCCACGACGTCGGGCGGCGCGATACCCAGCTCTTTGGCCTGTATCGTCGTCCAGCGCGGCGTCGGGATCTCGAGCACACGGGCGTAGTAGAAAGCGTGCAGGCTCGGATCGAATTCGGGATCCGTCCAGAGGGTCTTCAATTCGACCGCTCCGATCGTGTTGGTGAACGATGCATTCTCGACGTCAACGGTGTTGCCGATCGGCGGCAAGCTGCCGGTCCTCTTGTCGGCCTTACGCTCTCCTGCCCAGACGACGTCGTAGATCTTCTCGAAGCTCTGTCCGCTCTTCGACCAGCCCTTCACGATCTGGATGCGATCGAGATTGCCCGAGGTCGGGTCCTTCACGGCCCAGACCATGAAGGTCGGCGCTTTGGCGCTCGAAGGCGGCAGGTCGCCACCCATCGGCACGCCCTTCGCGTAGCCCTGCTTCACCCAGTCCTTGGCGTTCAGCACGGCGTCGCTGTATTTCCAGCCGCCGAACAGCCGCACCTGGATGTGCGGGCCGCTCACCGCGAACGTCTCCTTGCGCTTCATGCCCTCGAACAGCGAAGCGCGCGTGTTCTCATCGGCCCAGACGCCAGTCAGGCCGGACGTGCTTTCGGTGCGCGCATCGAACATGCCGCCGACCAGCGTGCCCGACATGCGCGCCTCGGGCGTGCCGTCGCTGAATGTATGGCCACCGAAGAAGTTGTCCTGGCGGTACGGGACGGCGGTGTTGTGGGAGTCCGACGCGGCGCCGAATCCGAACTTGAATGGGTTGAAGCCTTTGCTGGCTTCGAGGCTGAGCCCGTCTTTCAGTGCCTGCCGCGCATAGCTGCCGACGATGTGTGGGATGCGGCCCGGAGGATTGCCCAACAGCACGGACATGATCTCGAAGCTGGCGAATTCGTCGGTCGGCGAGAGCAGGGGGTGGGTCTCGGAGGTGCCCTTCAGCTGCTTGATCTCGATCAGCGGTTCGTTGCGGACGCGGGACGCCGCATAGGCGGCGTCGATCGGGCGACCCTTGCTGTCGACTTCGGTCGGGAACATCCGGCCGTCGGACAGGTTGGCGTTGTGCGAAATCGCCAGCAGGTCGTTGCCGGCCTTGCGCTGACCGTCCATCCAGGCCCACAGATCCACCGGATGCTTCGAGTCCAGCGCACTGAAGGGCATCGTGGGCACCTTGGCGCAGTCCTTGAAGAAGATGTTGCGATGGAGGTTCATGTTGTTCGGCATCGAGGTCCACTCGTACGAGCAGAAGGCCGTGAACTTCCCGGGCTGGTTGGCGGCGTCGGCCAGAGCGACGTTGCGCTTCCAGACCGTCCCGGCGATCTCGGGAGACATCAGCGCCGGGACGGGCGGACCGCTGGCCAGCGTGTTGATGGCGTAGAGCGCCACCCTCTCCATCTCTTCCTTGGTTCTCGCCTTCAGGATCAGGGGCTGCGCCGCGGGGATCTTGCTCACCGCCGAGCCTGGCTCGTTCGCCAGGTTGACGACGCCCGCGTATTCGGAGTGATCGGTGACGCCCGCCCAGTCGAGCGGCGTGTCGATCTTGACGTCGAAGCCGAGGGGATGCTTGATCGGCTCGCCCTTGAAGTACTTGTAGGCATCAGCCGGAGTGGTGAGCGTGTTGCCGAGCGCGAACGCGTCGAGCGACCAGCTGGTGTGGACGTGGGTCTCGCCGAAGAAGGCTTGGCGATCCTCCGGGCCGGTCGCCGCGGCGTCGAGCGACCACGCGAGCGCGGCAATGGCACAGCCGGAGAGAACGGGGCGCAGGGTGACCGACAGAGTTCGCCGGATCGATCGCATGTTGTTCGTCTCCGCATGGGCTGTGGGACAGGGCGTGGAGCACATCGCGCCCTAGTCGCGAGTCGGGCACGGGCCTTCTTCCGACAATCGAGCGACCTCAAGGTCGGCCATCGATTCGATCTGAACAAGGCCTCCGGGCGAGCTGCCTACCGGATGGCTCCGCGATCCCGGAGTGCGACGATCATGGCGGGCTCGAGCCCGAGTTCGCGCAGGACTTCGTCGCTGTGTTCGGCCAGTCGCGGCGCATGACGTTCGATCGAAGCGGGTGTGTGGCTGAAATTCCACGGTGGCGCGAGGTAGCGGACGGGACCCCAGCGATCGTCCTGCATCACACGCACGGTCCCGCGGTGCTGTACCTGCGGATCCTCGAGGAACGCTTCGACATCGTTCACCGGCCCGAAGGTCGCGCCCTCTTCTCGCGCACGCGCGACGAACTCACCGCTCGGCCACTTGCGAACCTCGGCGCCGAGGATTCCGACCAGCTCGGGATAGTTCGAGAGGCGCGTGCCCATGGCCTGGAAGCGCGGATCCGTCACCAGATCCAGCCGGTCGATCACGCGGCAGAGCGCCGCGAATTGATGGTCCTGGATGATCAGTCCCACCACGTGGCCGTCGGCGGTCTCCCAGGCGCGGAAGAAGGCCTCCGACATGCGCGACTCTTCGATGTGCGGGGGGAACGCCCTTGGCGTCATCGGGTCGGGCAGGGCGAACGCCGCGTAGGCGTCGAGCATCGCGATCTCGACGCGCTGGCCGCGGCCTTCGGGATCGCGCTCTCTCGCGAACAGCGCCGCGAGGATTCCAGCGACGGCTGTGAGCGCGCTCGTCTTGTCTGCGATCGGGCCCTGGACGGGCTTCGGCGGTCCGTCGCCTCCCTGGGCCGGCATGACTCCGACGAGTCCCTGGACGAGTTGGTCGTAGGCGGGCAGGTTCGCGTAGGGGCCGTCGCTCCCGAAGCCGTTGATCGAGGCGTACACGAGGCCCGGATGGCGTTCGGAGAGCGCCGCATGGCCGAGCCCGAGGCGGTCCATCACGCCGGGACGGAAGTTCTCCACGAGCACGTCGAATCGATCGATCACGCCCAGCACGAGATCGCGGCCCGCGTCGATCTTGAGATCGACGACGAGGCTCCGTTTGTTGCGATTCATCTGCGTGTGCATCGCCGAGTAGAGCGGCTCGCGGAACGGCGCGCCGGAATAGCGGGTCTGATCTCCGCTCGGCGACTCGAGCTTGATCACGTCGGCGCCGAGATCGCCGAGTGCCTGCGTGCACATCGGCCCCGACACGACACTGGTGAGATCGAGCACCCGGATTCCCGCGAGAGGCCCGCTGCGCCCGGAATCGGTCCGGCTCATGCGGACTCCCGCCGGCTCGTGGACGAGGCCGGGGGGCCCGACGCATCGGGATGTACGCGAAGTACGGATTTTCCGCGGACCTCGCTCGTTGCGAGCTGCTCGAGCGCGTGGGGCAGGTTGTCGAACGCCACCATCTCGTCGGTCTCCGCTCGAAGCCGGCCCTCCCGCCACCAGCCGAGCAGGCGGTCGTGGACGGCCTGCTTGAAGGCGCGATCGTAGTGGGTCGGGATGACACCGACGACGGAGTAGTTGCGCTGGACCATGTGGGCGGTATCCACGCTGCCCCAGCGTCCACTGGCGAAACCGATCGCGAGGATGCGGCCCTCATGGGCGATGCATCGGGTCGCGGCCGTGAAGGCCTCGCCCCCGACCGGATCGTAGACACAGTCCACGCCCACGCCGCCAGTGGCATCCATGACCGCTTTCGAGAGGTCCTGCGTTCGGCGATCGATCACCACGTCAGCCCCGTGACGCTTGCAGTAGTCGAACTTCTCTGCGCCACCGACCGTTGCGATGACTCGCGCACCCAGAGCCTTGCCGACCTGGATCGCGGCGCTGCCAGTCCCGCCGGCCCCGCCGAGAACGAGCAGCGTCTCTCCGGCTTCGAGCTTGCCGCGTGTGACGAGGCCGATGCAGGCCGTATGGAACGGAATCAAGAATCCGGCCGCTTCGGCGTCCGTCATGGCGTCGGGGACGGGCAGGCAGAAGGCGTCGAGGACCAGGCACTGCTCGGCGAAGCTGCCGTTTCCCGTGAAGAATCGGGTGACGCCCATGACCCGATCTCCCACTCGTCGGTTCTCGACGCCGGGCCCCCAGGCGAGCACGCGACCGACCCCCTCCTGGCCGGCGATGAATGGAAGCGTCGGAGCGAACGCATAAGTGCCCTGACACATGAATACGTCGGGCAGGCCGATCCCCGCGGCGAACACCTCGACGAGCACGCTGCCATCGCCGGGCTGCGGCACGGGGACGTCGTTCCGCAGCTCGAGAACTTCTCGCGGATGTCCTCGTTTCACGGTCTGCCAGGCGCGCATGTCGGCTCCTCGTCCTCTACGGTCCCGGATTCCCTCTTCGATCCACGTCTCGACCCACTTCTCGACGTGCGGACTCGCTGGATCCCGCTGTCTTCGACCCCGGTCAGCAGGTCGGTATCGTGCCAGACTGTCCCACGCATGGAGGACTGTGAGATTATTCGAGCCAGTTGCAGCTCGCACTCGCAGTTCCGGTCTTTCTGGATGAGCACCGAGGCCGGGTCTTGAAAGTCTCACGCTGGTGCCGTTCTTGCTGTGTCTGCAACCAACAGAGCGCCCTGCGGCGCAACGAGGGGAAGATTCATGACGCGAAGAGGCTTCGATCGAGTTGCTGGAATTTCACTTTGCCTGGCGATCGTCGGGTTCATGGGCTGTGCGTCGACTGGAGATGTCGACGCACTGGACAAGCGGGTAGCTGCCCTCGAAAGTCGGGCGAATGCCACCGATCAGAGCATCGGTGAGTTGAAGGGAGCGGTCGCCAGGACAGACAAGACGGCGCAGCAGGCTCTCCAGTCCGCCCAGGCGGCCGAGGCTTCGGCGGCGGCTTCTGCCGCGAGCGCCGACGAGGCTGCACGCCGGGCTGATGCAATGTTCAAGAAGTCGGTCTCGAAATAGCCGGGTTCGCGCGGCGCTCCATCAATCCTCGAGCACGGCGATCGCGATGGGCTCTCCACGAGCCTGTTCGATCGCCGTGCGGAGTCCCGACAGGGTTTCTTCGTCCTCGATCCCGATCGCCGCGAGCCGCGCGACGGCGTTCGCGATGCGATCGGGATCGCGGCGGTAGCGATCGGGATGCGCCTCGACATAGACGATCGAGTCGCGGAGTCCGAGCTTGACCGTCTGGTAGAGGATCCGGATCGGCATTCCGGTCGGGGTGCGTGCGTACACGCGCTCGATCTCGTCGTTGTAGAGCCGCAGACAGCCGTGCGTCGCTTCACGCCCGATCGACCAGCGGTTGTTGGTTCCGTGGATTCCGTAGCTCGTATTTCCGATCGTGAGCCAGTACGGACCGAGCGGATTGTCGGGGCCCGGCGGGACTTCCAGGGGGAGATCGGGCTTCTCGGCTCGAATCGACTCGGGAACGTGCCAGACGGGGTTCGGACGTTTTTTCCCGACCCGGAAGGTTCCGACGAGCGAGGGATCGAGTTCGTCGCCGATCGCGAGCGCGAGCACCTCGGGCGTGTCCTCGCCGGTGCCATAGTCGTAGAGCTGGAGTTCGGGCAGATTCACGACCAGGCCGACGTGCGGAGCATCGGGAAGCACGTGGTGGGTGGGCAGTCGCACGCGCGAGCCGACCTCGGGGATCCACGGATCGAGAGCCGGGTTCAGGTGTGCGACGCGTTCGAATCCCAGGCGGTGGCGCTCGGCGACGTCGAGCAGTGTGTCGCCAGGCGCCACGCGATCCGTGCTCGGTCGGCCGACGAGCGGAGCAAGGAGCCCAGACGTGGAGGCTGAAGCGGTCACCTGCGGCGCTTCGGCTGCCGCGTACGGTGTCAGGCCCGGGCAGCACGCCAGGACTGCGATCGCGAGACGTATCGCCGAGCCGGTCCGCTTCGTGTCGATCTTCGTCCTACGACGTTCCAAGCAGGCTTCTCTCTCGTGGGTGCTGCTCGCAGCCTGCGTGATGCTCGGGTGCGCTGGCTACCCGCTTCCGCATTGGACGTCGACAACGTCGACGATCGTGCCCGAAGTCGCACCCCCGGACACGCCCGCTCCGCCCCCGCCCCTCGACCCGGGTACGTTGCCGTGCACGGCGGTCCACAGCATCGAAGTCCGGAAGCATGACCGATTCCTCGAGGCCTGGTGTGAGGGTGGAGGCCGGCGGCGATTCCCGATCGCCTTGTCGCGCGAACCGGTCGGGGGAAAGAGTCGGCGAGGCGACCAGCGCATTCCGGAAGGCGACTACCGCATCGCGGGTTCGGCGAGGCCGAGCCGATACTATCTCTTCATTCCGATCGACTACCCGTCGCCTCGGGACGCCGAGCTGGGGCTGGAGCAGAAGGTGATCTCGCCCGCAGTACACCGGGCGATCCTGGCCGCGCATGCGGCCCGGCGCCTGCCTCCCCAGGACACAGCTCTGGGCGGCTGGGTGGGGTTCCATGGCGAGGGGGAACGTTGGCGGGGCGATCTCGATCTCGACTGGACGAATGGTTGCATCGCGTTGAGCGATGAGGCGATGCGCTGGTTGAACGAGCACGCACACAGAGGCGTCCCGGTGAAGATCCTCCCCTGAGGTGGCGGGAAGATGCCCGCCTTCACTCGGTCAACTCTGCCCGGCGTCCGGCCGATAGGCGCCGCAGCGGCTCGTGCGGCCCGCCCCGGGCCTCGCAGCGCAAGACGAGAGGGCAGGGCGATGGCAACAGGACGTCAGTGGACCGTGCTCGGAATCGCCGAACCCGGCAAGCCGAGTCGGGTCGTCATCTGGGACACAGCCGAGATCAGCTTCGGTCGCTCCTCCGAGAACGACGTGATGGTCGACGACAGCGACGCGTCGCGGCAGCATGCACTCTTCCGTCGCTCGTCGGCCGGCTATCAGGTCCACGACCTCGGCACGTCGAACGGCACCTTCGTCAACGAAGTGCGCATCGGCGAGCCGCAAACGCTCGTGAACAAGGATGTGGTCAAGATCTGCGAAATGCAGATCCGCTTCGTCGAGACACGAAAGGATCCGTCGACCCTCGGCCTCGAAGTCGCCTACTCGTCGCAACTCAAGGGATTCGGCGGCGGCGTTCCCAAGAACGTCGATCCGAGTGCGACCACGATCGGTCTCGGTGATCCCGTCAGCGGTCCGTTCGAGATCGGTGCGGTGGGCGACTACACACCGGTGGTCCCGAGCGCACCGCGCGATCTCGACCTCGAGTTCGCCCAGTTCGAACCGCGCGCCGGCTCGGCGGCGAAGAAGGCAGCCGCCTTGACCGGCACGGTTTCGCTGCAACTCGAAATCGACGGCCTCACCCCGGATCTCGCGCGCATGCTCGAGTCGCTCTTCGGCAAGACGATCGAGCTTCCGGCGCTGCGCATGCGCATCAAGTCGGGCGATGGCCTCTGAGGTCCGGTAGACGTCGCGGGTGCCGGCTCAGGGCGTAGGCAGGCTCTCCAGGAACTCCGCCGAGACCCAGCCCTCGAGTCCGTCCGAATCGGGTCGCACCAGCTTCCAGCCGTTCGACTCCTCGAGCACTCTGACCTGCTCACCCTGGATGAGCGCACCGACGATGTCGTACTCGGTGCCCGGTCCCGCACGAACGTTCAGTCGCGTCGCCACAACGACCTCGAGGGGCAGCCACTCCTCGCCCGGCGCCACTGCGGCTTCGGTCGGTGCTGCTTCTGGCTGTGCGGTATTGCGACATCCGCCGACTCCACCGACGAGCGTGGCGATCAGCGCCAGTACCACGAGAGTGGATCGGGAAATCTTGTTGGCTCGAACCTCTGCGTCGATCGGAATCACGAACTCCTCCTGCCCTCGGTGAGGACTTGATCTCGCCGCCGAATCTAACATGAAACGCCTCGCGTGGGTGATCCGGCTCTCACTCGCCTTCGAGCCGTTTGCGGGCATCCGCGAGGCGGGCGCTCTGCTCCTCGGTCAGGACGGGATGCGCGAGTCCGAGTTCGCGGACCTTCTCGGCGATGATGATCGCGACGAGCGTGCGCGTGACCCACTTGTGATCCGCAGGGATGACGTACCACGGTACCGACCCGGTCGTGGTCTCGCGAATCGCATCCTCGAAGGCGCTCTGATAGTCGTCCCAGTGCTCGCGCTCGGCGACGTCTGCCTCCGAGAACTTCCAGTGCTTTTCTGGATTGGTGAGTCTCTCGAGAAAGCGCTTCTTCTGCTCGTCCTTCGACACGTTGAGGAAGAACTTCAGGATCAGCGTGCCGTTGCGCGCCAGGTGGCGCTCGAAGTCATTGATGCTCTGGTAGCGGTGCTTCCAGAAGCGATCGCCCTTCTCGCCGGCAGGAAGCTTCTGGCGCTCGAGCAACTCCGGGTGGACCTTCACGACCAGCACGTCTTCGTAGTACGAGCGATTGAAGATCCCGATGCGGCCCCGTTCGGGAAGGTTTCGCTGGTATCGCCACAGGAAATCGTGATCGAGTTCCTCGTCCGAGGGCTTCTTGAAACTGAAGACCTGGCAGCCCTGCGGATTCACTCCGGACATCACGTGCTTGATCGTGCCGTCCTTGCCGGCGGCATCCATGGCCTGGAAGATCAACAGCACCGAGTAGATGTCGTTCGCATACAGGACCTCCTGCGCGTCGGCGAGTTCGGCGAGTCGATTCTGGAGGATCTGCTTCGCCCGGTCTTTCAACTCATCCTCACCGAGTTCACGCATCTCCTTCGTGCCCGCCCATCCAGGGTCGTGGTCACGCAGGTGGAAATCCTCATCCGGATCGATGCGAAAGAGCTGGATTCCCTCTTTGACCTTCATCTCGCCACTCCTGTCCGAAGTTCCGATCGGGCGTCCCGGGCCGCGGCTCTATCGTCATCGGGTCGTGGGCCGAGACCAGCTTCGCGGCCCATGTTACACACGAGTGATCGCTGCGATTCAGCGCCTGTTCACCCGCTGCGGTTCGATCAGGCGCGGCGTCATCAACCACTCGAGACTCGCACAACGCCCCGCGCGCAGCGAAGTGACGTCCATCCGGCACAGCCCGCCCTTCTTCAGCGTCACGGAGAGTTGCGAACCACCGGTGCAGAGCAGCGAGATCAACCTGCTCGAGTCGGGTTCGTGGCCCACCAGGAGAATGCTCTCGGGGTTCGGCCGCAAGCCGTTCAATCGATCCACCAGCGGGTCGAGGTCGCCCGAGGGAGCGAGATGTCCGGTCAGGTCCAGTCGGCCCTGCAGACGCATCGAGCGCTCGATGATCTCGGCCGTTTCGCGTGCGCGCACGAGCGGACTGGAGAGAATCACGTCGAACGTGATGCCCATCCGTCGCAGCACGCGTGCGAGCATTCGAGTGCGTCGAATGCCTTTCGGCGTGAGCGGCCGTTCCGCGTCGCTCGGGTATCGCGGATCGTCGCGGTCGACCGCCTCGCCGTGCCGCAGGACATGGAGCTTCATGATCGAGTCCTCTCGGGGTGCTGCCCGTCTGGAGTGCGAGGAGGTGACGCGCTTCGAACCGTCCGGGCAGGCGATTGCGGCTGGCACAATGCCACCCGGGTCCTTAAAATCGGCTCACCATGACTGACATCTTCAAAGAGCGGGAACGGGGCTTCGAGGCCGAGTACTTTCGCAAGCAGGACGCGAAGCTGCTGGCGAAACTGCGCGAACGCGCCGCGCTGGGTGACGTCGCGCAGGCTCTGGCCGAGAAGCTGAGGATCGAGAACGCCGAACTGCTGCAACGCGTCGTCGAGCTCGGTATTTCGAAAGATACGGGTGCGGCGGTGCTGCTGGCGCCTCTGGTACAGGTGGCATGGGCCGGTGGCCAGGTGAGCGAGGCCGAGCGCAAGGTGGTCCTGTCGCTCGCGGTCGCTCGCGGCATGCCGGCGGGCTCGCCGGCATACGTACAGCTCGAATCCTGGCTGAAGAAGCGCCCGTCCGACGAGCTGTTCGAGACCGCTCTCGAGGTGATGAAGGACGGATTGGCGGTGCTCCCCGAGTCTGAACGCGATGAACGCATCAAGGGCATCGTCGCGGCGGCCCACCAGGTGGCTGACGCCTCGGGCGGCGGGCTCCTGAAGGTGCTCGGAATGGCGAAGGGCGTTTCCGACCAGGAGGCGGGCATGCTCGACGCGATCAACCAGCGACTTCGCGCGGGCAAGTAGTGAAGCCCTGAAGCGGGGAGAGCGGGTGAGGAGCCCTGAATCGGGTGCCGGGCGGCCGCTCATCAAGGCTGCCAGTCCACCACATGATCGGCGAGGTAGTCGTCCACCGCAGATCCCACGGTCGGGTGGAAGACGTCCGGCCCGAAGTGTTCGAGGAGTTCGAAGCGCTTCAATTTGTCCTTGACCGGATCCTTCATCTCGGCGAAGTGCAGTTCGATTCCCGATGCATCCAGGGCCTGCGCGAGTTCGGCGAACATGTCCGCCGAGGTGATATCGACGCTCGTCACCGGTTCGGCGGCGACGATGATCCGCCGGACAGGTGTCGGTGAGTCCGCGACGGCCTCCATCACACGCTGCTGGAACAGTTCGGCATTGGCGAAGAACAGCGGGGCATCCCAGCGGAACAGGACCAGGCCCGGCACCCGGCGCGCTTCGGGGTAGCGCTTGATGTCGTGGTAGCCGCGGATACCAGCTGCTCGACCGAGAACTGCGAAATGAGGCCGCCAGCCGTCCCACAGAAACTCGATGACCGAAACGACGATGGCCAGCCCGATGCCGGGAATCGCTCCGAGCACCGCGACGCCGGCGAAACAGCCCATCGACAGCCAGAACTCCCAGCGCTGGATGCGAAAGATGCGCCGCAGGTCGGCGATCTCGAACAGACCGATCGCCGAGCCGATCACGACTGCGGCCAGCGCGCTGGTGGGCAGGTTGCGCAGCAGGTCGGGCGCCAGCAACAGCAGCAGCGCGACCGCGCCCGCACCGACCACTCCGGTGAGCTGCGTCTTCGCGCCTGCGGCCTCGGCGACCGGTGTGCGCGATGAACTGCTGCTGATCGGGAAACCCTGGAAGAGCCCGGCGGCGAGGTTGGCGACGCCGAGCCCCACCATCTCCTGGTTTGGATCGACATAGCTGCGCGTCCGGGCCGCATACGTGCGCGACAGTACGCTGGTGTCGGCGAACGACACGAGTGCGACCGCGAAGCCGCCGATCACCACGTCTCGAAGATCCAGCAGGCCGATCCACGGCAGCGCGAATGCGGGGAGACCTCGAGGCAGCCCGCCGAGCACCTTGACGCCGGCGTTCGTGCCGAGATCGAGGACACCGACTACGAGAGTGGCCGCCACCACTGCGATCAGCAGACCCGGGATCCGCCGCCAGGGCTTCAGCAGCTGGATCACCACGAGCGTGCCCGCGCCGATGGCGAACGCCGTCCAGTTGACCGAACCGGCCAGCACCAGCCTCCCGATCTCCCACAGGTCGCGCAGCGGACCCGCGTTGTCGATCGAGACACCGAGCAGTTTCGGCAGCTGGCTGATGATCACGACGAACGCGATGCCGTTCATGTAGCCATAGCGGATCGGTTTCGACAGCAGCTCGGTGACGAATCCCAGATGAAGGAGTCCGGCCAGGATGCACACCAGACCGGATACCACCGCCATGCTCCCGGCCAGCGCGACCGCGCGCATCGGGTCGCCGCCCGACAGTGGCAGCACGACGGCCAGGATGAGCGCTGCCAGCGACGAATCCGGTCCCAGTACGAGAATGCGACTCGGACCGAAGAGCGCATAGACGAGCAACGGCACGATGGTGGCGTACAGACCGTAGATGCCGGGAATGCCCGAGGCGACCGCGTATGCGATGCCGACAGGCACCAGCATCGTCGTCAACACCAGCCCGGCCACGATGTCGTTCGGAAGCCAGGCGAGTTCGTAGCGACGCGCCATCTGCAAGCCGGGCAGCCAGCCCATCCAGCCGCGGGAATCGGAGGCCGACGGGTGCGCAAGGCGACCCCGCTCGGGCTGCGCGGCGGCGGGAACTTCGTTGCTCATCGTATTGCCGACTCTGACCGACGTGGCCCGGCTCGTCGATCCAGCCCCTCGCGGAGCCAGAACTGCGGTGTGTGATCGAAGCGGTCCCAGCGAACGGGCAGCTTGCGCAGCGCTCGCCCATGCTCGCGGGCCGCGAATCCGTCGACGAAGCCCGCCGCGCGAGCGAGCTCGACGGCATGCTCGGGTTCGCAGCGGTCGAGCAGCCGCTGCATGATCGCTCGGGCCGTCTCGAGATCGTTGAGCACACCGAGCAGATGCTGCAGTCGCGCGAGTCGGTGGAGATACGGCCGGGTGTCCTTCGGGTCGTAGGGGCTCTGGAAGAACTCGCACGCGTAGCGCAGCTTCTTCAATGCGATGCGCCAGCGGTGACGAGCCTCGGGCTCTCCCGCGATCGCGTGACCTGCGAGCTTCCCGGTCTTGCGGTGGAGTCGAGACAGGGCCACCTCTGCGAAGTCGAGAGCGGACTGTTCGAGCGGTTCCGCGGGTTGCGCGTCCGTCGGATCAGGTTCGTCGCTCTGCGCGATCCATCGGCCGAGTTCGAGGATCAGCCGCGCATACCGCCGCGATCGCAGTGCCTTGCGAAGTCGCCGTCTGTGCTTCTCCCTCGCGGCGACCGCCTCGTCGAGCAGGCGTCGCATGGCGACATCCTGCCCGCCCTCGACGACGTGCGGCCGGACGTGCGTGTCGATGAAGACGTCGAGATCCCGCACGTGGCCGAGCAGTTCTGCCAGCCAACGCAGCGGGTCACGCAGTCGGCGGAGCCGGCTCGCCCGCAACGCGGGGCGGAGCAGCGTGAGCAGCGAGCGCATCCGACGGACACCGACTCGCATCTCGTGTACGCCCTCGGGATCGATCCCGTCCCACGCGGGCCCCGCGTTGCGACTGATCTGTGCGAGGCAACCGAGCGCGATCGGCTGCAGCGCTTGCTCGAGTGTGGCGTGGCGCGGCAGCTCGGGGGTCTCCGCCTGCGCGGGTCCAGGTCGGTTCCCCGTGTGGAGGTCGTAGCCGCGCTGGACATGGGAGCGAGTTCCGGGCCATAGCGAAACGCCGGCGAAGAGGACGAGCGCGACGTCGTAGAGGTCGACGACCGCCCCGCCGTGCAGCCGGCCGAGCTCGACTTCGCTGATCAGCTCGCTGGCCGATCCGGCCCGCAGTTCGCCCTGATCGAGGCTGAGCCGCAAGTCGGTCGACGCGTCGTGAAGCCGCAGCTCGGTTCGTTCGAGGTCGAGTTCGAAGATCGGCTCGAGCGGTCGGCCGCCCAGCAGGTCGAGCAGACGCGCGCGCAGCGATTCGTCCGGGAATGCTGCAAGGTCCGGTCGCTCGCCGGTGATCTCGACTTCGATCATGGTGCGCGAGCAGAGGCCGGCCACACAGGAGTTTCCGGACTCCACGGCCTGCTTCTGCTCGTCACCGGAGCGGCTCAGTCGCAAGGCCAGCCCCGAACGTGCGAGGGCCAGCTCGCGGCTGTCGAAGTACACCGACTTCAGCCGCTGGTGCTCGGCGGGACCCATCGCAGCAGCGAGAACGAACGGGTGATCGAGGACCCGCGCGGCATCACCCGGAGTCAGCTCCAGTTTCAGCGCGATCTCGCAGTCCTGGGTGGAGGGAGAGTTCAACGTCCGCCTTCCCTCCGATCGAGCGCCCGGACCCCGACGGCCCGGGCGGTGCGTCGATGATCCTCGGTCCAAGGCAGTGCGATTTCAAGCATTCTCGTCGATGTGGGCTCGTACTGCACCCGCTCCAGCGAAGGGCCGTCGGCGCGCCGCAGGGTCGGTACAGTCCCGGAGGCGGGCCGCGTGGAACGGCGCGGCTCGGGTTTTGTGGAGGCGAGGCAGACATGCAGATCAAGAAGATCCTGGTCCCGGTCAGCGGGCGATACGATCCTGATGACCCCGAGAACCTCGATGCACCGGCGCTCGAGACCGCGTTGCATGTGGCGTCGCGACACGCCGCCCACGTCCAGGTTCTCAGTGTCAGCGATGAAGCCGCGCACACCGGGCGTTGGACGCACTGGATGCCGGCCCAGGGTATCAACGACCTGATCGATCGTATCGAACGCGAGGGCGCAGCGCGGCGGCGGCGTTCGCGCGCCGCATTCGACAAGGCCGTCGCAGACTGCGAACCCAGACCGACCGTTTCCCTGAAATCGATCGCCGGGTTCTCCGCGCATTTCGAGGAGCAGGTCGGTGAGATCGCGGACACCGTCGGTGCGTACGGGCGGACCTCGGACCTCATCGTCCTCGCCAGTTCGAAGGTCCATTGGGCGTCTCCGTTCAGACCGATCCTCGAGGCCAGTCTGCGCCTCACCGGCCGCCCGATCCTGGTCTCTCCGCTGCTCCCCGTCCAATCGGTCGGGACGCGCGTGGCGATCGCCTGGAACGATTCGGTGGAATCGGCTCGCGCGGTGGCCGCCGGGCTCGATCTGATCTGCGCGGCCGGACACGTCGTAGTGCTGTGCTGCTCGGAGAGTGAGCGCGTCCAGCCCAGGCCCGATCGACTGCTCGAGTATCTCGCCTGCCACGGCGTCGCCGCGACCACGGAGTCGTTCGAAGCCTCACCGAAGGACGCCGGCATCGCGATCATCGATTCTGCGTTGTCCCACCGCTGCGATCTCGTGCTGCTCGGTGCCTTCATGCACAGCCGCGCCCATAGTCTGCTGTTCGGGAGCATGACGGAGTACGTCCTGAGCGATCCGAGAGTTCCCGTCCTGCTCGTGACGTGAGTGGGCTGGCTCGACCACGCGGCGCGAGCTTCAGTCCCAGTGGTCTGCTGCCTCGGCTCCGAGGGCACGCTCGATCCGGCGGTCCGGAACGAACCAGACGATGGCGACGAGGACATACAGACCGATGGCGGCCGCTGTGCTGAAGAACGCCAGCGCGATGGCCGCCATGTACAGCACCAGCGACATGATTCCCTTGAGATCCCTGCCCATCGCCCGCGCCAGCGCCGAGTCGGAGCCGTGGTGCGCGATCAGCGATCGCGACAAAATGAAGTAGGCGAACCCGGCCATCCACAATACGACGCCATACAGCGCCACGGGCAGCGTCTCGAAATGGTTTCCGCCCATCCATCCCGAGACGAACGGGATCAGCGAAAGCCAGAACAAGAGATGCAGATTGGCCCAGAGGCTGCGGCCGTCGATCGACTTCGCGGCTTGCAGGAGATGATGATGGTTGTTCCAGTAGATGCCCACGTACACGAAGCTCAGCGCATAGCTGCCAAGGGTCGGCAACAGAGGGCGCAGTGTCGCAAGGTCGGTACCATGCGGAACCTTCAACTCGAGCACCATGATGGTGATGATGATCGCGATCACGCCATCGCTGAATGCTTCGAGTCGTCCTGTGCCCATCGAGTGCTGCTCCTCGGTCCGAGCCTTCAAGCAAGCCTGTCGGCCGACACGTCCCGGACCAGCCCGCGACTCGGGCAGGGACTCACGCAGCCGTTCAGCTCAGTCGCAATCGGGATCCAGCGTGCCGCTAGCCGTGCACGACTCCCACCAGTCCTGCAACCGCGCCCGGAACAGGTGGTGGTAGCGGGCCGTGAGCGCGTCGGCGTTCTCCGGCAGCGGCTGCATGGCGGTTCGCGGCAGAGGCGACGCGCCCGGCACGGGGTCGACCCATTCGAGCCGGATCTCGCGGATCAACTCGCCGAGCTTCGGCGAGGCCGACTCGTGATGTGCGCTCGTCTGGTGGGCGAGAAACGCGTGGAAGTCGTCGAAGCCGAGCAGGCAGTAGTAGAGACCCCGCTCCCCGCCACGCCAGTACTCGTAGCGGCGTACGCCGCGATCGAGTCGGTGCGTGTCGTCGTGCAGCGCGCGCGCGATCGCCTCGAAGTCGGCCTCGCGTCCGGCGTGGATCTGGATGTGGGCGAGGATCGTGGCCACGTCGCACTCAGTCGCGCACTGCGAAACGGAGAGGCAGCCTTCGCAGCGCCCGCAGCGTGAAGCTCGGGACGTATTCGAGTTCCGACTCCGGCACCGCGAGCGAGATCTCCGACCAGCGATCGAGCACGCTCTCGAAGGCGAGCTTCATCTCCTGTCGCGCCAGCGGCGCCCCGAGACAGTGGTGCTCGCCCTGGCTGAACGCCATGTGGGCACCGGCATTCTTGCGGTGGAGGTCGAGGCGAGTCGGATCGGAGAAAACCGCCGGATCGCGGTTGGCTGCGCCGAAGCGCAGATGCACGAAGCGGCCCTTGGGAATCGGCACGCCGAGCAGTTCGGTGTCGCAGGTGGTGCGCCGCAACAAGCCCTGCGTCGGCGACTCGAGTCGCAGCGTCTCCTCGACGAACGCCTTCACGAGGGTCGGATCGGCTCGCAGTGCTGCGAGCACGTCCGGGTGACGGAGCAGCAGCAGCATCCCCGATGCGATCGCGTGGGTGGTGGTCTCGTTGCCGCCGACCAGCGCCTGCTCGGCGATACCGAGCATCTCCTCGGTACCGAGCAGCCGCTCGCCGCGCAGCCGCCCGGTGGCGAGATCCGACAGGATGTCCTCGCGCGGGTGTCGGCGCTTCTCTTCGAGCTTGTCGACGAGATAGTGCTGCAGCTCGACCATCCGCCGCGCGACCACGAGCTCGCGCTCGGGCGTCATCGCGTAGCTGAAGGGCTCGACCCAGGCTTCGGACCAGATCTTCAGCTGCGGCAGATCCTCGAAGGGCAGTCCCAGCCGATCGGCGATCACCTTCATCGGCAGTGGAAAGCAGAACTCGGATATGAACTCGCACTCGCCCCGGTCGCCGATCCGATCGAGCAACTCGTCGATCAATCCGCGGATGAACGGTTCGGACTGCCGCACCCGGCCCGCCGTGAACGAGACGTTGATGAGCTTCCGGTAGCCGTCGTGTTCGGGAGGATCCGTCGAGAGCTTCGTGCCGACCACCCAGCCGTCGTCGGAGAAGATCTGACGCGCCGCTTTCGTGCGAAAGAGGCCGACCATGCCGAGTGAGCCCATCTCGATCGAGAAGGTCCGCGGATCGCGGATCACCTGATCGAGACCCGCGTAGCTCGTCACGACGAAGAATCCCGTTCCCGGCGATTCATGGACCGGCGTCCTGGCGCGCAGTTCGTCGTAGGCCGCGTACGGGTCGGCCTGGACGACCGGATCCATCAGATCGATGTTCGTCGTCGAGGCTTCCGCGTCCTGGCTCATTCGGTCCGATCTCCCCGACGCGCGAATCCATGCTCGGTCCGTCGCTTCGCCGCTCGTCGCCCGACGAAAGAGCAGCGTAGCGTGACGATCGGCATGACGAGGTCACTGCTCTCGACGCCGCGAGTCCCCGATCCGGGCCTTCAGGCGAAGAGTGCTTCGCAGCCCGTTCCGGCGAGCAGTCGATCGACGGCGGCGCGGTCGCTCGACGACAGGGCAGCGTGCGACTCGCGAAGCCAGCGCAGGCACTTGCCCTGATACGGGAACGGCTTCTGGACCCAGGGCTGTCCGTCGATCTCGGTTTCGACTCGATCGGCGCCGCGTTCGAGGGCGGCCCCGTTGGCCAGCAGGAACGGCACGTGGACGCGTCCCACCTCGCCGAGCACGGCGCGCAGCGTGGGGGAAACCGCGTCGCGTCCGATCCAGTCGGCATCGCCGACATCGATGCCCGACAGATCCTCGACCCACTCCACCCAGGCACAGATGCGAGGTGATTCTTCCAGCGTCACCGCGGCGGGGGTCGGGTCGAAGAGGGCCAGGCATGTGAGCTGCCCCGCGATCGCGAAGTCGGCGGCGGCCGGTCGCGAACCGAACAGAAAGCGACTCGTCTGGAGATGCGCGTCGAAACTGCGCAGGAAGCGTCGGTAGCTGGCCTCGATGACCGGCGCCGTCACGTCATTCGAGCCGACCACGCCGAGGCGCGAGATCTGACGCTCTCTGATCATCTTCTGGACGGGCGCGATCTGTTCGTCGCTGACGTCGATCCGCGACCAGTGGGGCAGCACCGAACCGGCCTTTGCGATGTCGGCCGCGTAGTACCAGCGGTAGTGGAACATGCACTTGGTGAGCCACTCGTCCGCGTAATCCTCGATCAACTCGTCGAGGAACCCGATCACCGGATCCGGGGGCAGCACGCTGCGTCCTGCGAGCTCGATCTCGCGCTCGAATCGCCGGATCAGTGGCGTCGAGTCGGTGACCGGCACGATCGTGCCGGTCGCGTCCGGCAGATAGAAGGTCGGCAGCAGCGGCACCTTCGGTTGCGGCAGCGCCCGCGCCTCCCTCGACATCTGCTGGATCTGGATGTACGGAACTCGGCGATAGCGAAGCAGGGCTCGCATCTTGCGCGTATACGGCGAGCCCGGCGCACCGATCAGCGTGAGCGGGGTGGGCAGACGAGCGGCGGATGTCATCGGGCCTCCTGGCTGGACTGGGCGGGAGCAGCATGTGTGCGGAGCGCCGCCAGCAAAGCCAGCGCGGCGATCGGAACCATGACCAGCGGACCGTACTTGCCCGGCGCCTCCACGGGCAGCGGCCGCCACCACCAGAGGATCACGACCGCTCCGATCTGCTGCAGCAGCGTGTAGGCGATCACGAGCGGCACCAGCGCGCGGTAGCGAAGCGCCACCGCGAGATCGATCGCGGCCATCAGGAGTTGACCGAACCCCATCGTGGCGAACAGCGAGAGGATCACCTCGCCGTTCTGGCTGAGGTCGATCCCGGCGATGCGTTCGGCGCCGCCATCCGCAGTGAGCAGGTGCGTCGCACCGCGGAAGAGATTGATCGCCGCCATCGCCAGCACGAACACCCAGCCGATCGCCATGCCGTGGTAGCGGTCGTTGCCGAGCGACTTCGCGAGATTCGTGGCCATCGGCCGATTCTGGCACCGATCGTGTCAATACGCCACGCGCCGACCAGGCGCTGGGCCCGTCACCAGGTGTCGATGTGGAGCACGCCTTCGAGCGGCTTGCGGCGGGCGGGCTTGAAGTCGGTCCCGATCGTGTGGGCGATCGGTGACAGGGCGACCTGCGTGACCTCCTTGTACGGGATGCCGAGCAGGCCGGCGACTTCTTCTTCGAACATCAGGTGGATGGTGGTCCAGGAGGTGCCGAGCCCGCGCGCCCGGGCGGCCAGCATGAAGCTCCAGAAGGCGGGCAGGATCGAGCCATACTGACTCGCGTTGGCGATCACCGCGAAGTTCCCGGTGAGGCCGTCGAGACGCCCGCTGATGCACGGGATCACCAGGGCCGGTGCGCGGTGCAGGTTTGCGGCCAGATACTCGGCGGAGTCGACGACGCGCTCCATCTGCCTGGCCTGCGCGGCGTCGGTCTGTGCCCGGGCGAGCGCGTGGGCCGAGACGTCCATGCCCCGGTAGAGATCGAAGCCCCGGCGATAGATGTCGCCGATCGCCTTGCGTCTGGCCTCGTCGGTCACGACGAAGAAGTGCCAGCCCTGGGCGTTCGATCCGCTCGGACCCTGCAGCGCCAGCTCGACGCACTCTCGCACGAGGGACATGTCGAGCGGCCTGGCGAAATCGAGTCGCTTGCGGACGGCGCGCGTGGTGGAGAGCAGTTCATCGGGCGTCAGGTCCAGTGTGGGCATGCGGGGCTCCGGTATTCGTGGGAGGGGTGAGCGGGGAAGCTGTGGGGAAGTCCTGCGATCAACGCGCGGCGCCAGGGATCTCGGCGAGCTTCACCACCGAGAAATTCGCCTGCATGAGCGGATCGGCGAGCAGGGTGCGGATCAAGATGTGGGCGTTCGTGTAGCCCTGGGTGCAGACCCAGTTGTCGACGCCGGGGTTCTCGTGGCAGGCGTAGATGACGAACGAACCATCGGCGGCCAGTTTGACCTGGCGATTGTTGATGCCGACCCGGTGGTAGCGGTAGTCGCCGGACTCGAGATAGCGCGACAGGATCTGGCATGACCAGTAGCGGCACGGGACATCCTTGCCCTCGATCTTGATCGCTTCGTCGGGGGCGAGTCTGAACCAGGCGCCGAGATACTGGATGCCGGGCCCCGGCAGGTTGTTCGAGATCAGCTTGGGATCGACCATTTGTGCGAGCTGGGCGGGCGTCAACTCGTCGTGTCGCGCATCGTCGAGCCGCATGCTGCCGTCCGTGATGTGGGTGACGTCGACCTGCTTGCCGCTCTTCGTCTTGTCGTACTCGATCAGATTGAGGCCCGCGAAGATCGACAGCCCGATCGAGACGTCCGTCGCATCCTCGACGAAGTCGACCACGCGGCGCAGTCCGTCCACCAGATCGGCCTCCGAGTAGGCGGCCGGTATGTCCACCGCGTCGAGGCACAGGATGTTGAACTGCGCGGTGCGGTAGCGGCCCTGATCGGTCGTGTGCGCGAACTCCGGAAAATACTGCCGCAGGAAAAGGATCGGGCGCGCGCCCTTCAGCGCGATCCAGTTGTCGACCGCGGCCGGGCGGGCCGCGCTGAGATGGATCTCCGCGAAGGCCCGCCCGTCGTCCCGCTTCGTCCAGACGATCTTCTCGTCGATCAGGTTGTCGACGATGTGGTAGGCCTGCTTCTCGTCGTACGCATAGACGGTGGCCGAGAAGAACAGGTCTTCGCCGCGCGTCACCTCGAAGCGGTACGAGAGATTCTCGTCGAGCTTCGCCTCGTGGTAGAGGGTGTCGGTGCCGTCGCCCTTGAACTTCCGGATCGGCGTCATCATGCGTGCGAGTGTCGGATGGCGGCGGTCGATCTCCATCTCGAGTTGATGGGCGGCCGAGAGCAGCCGGATCAGGTAGCGGTAGCCCTCGGCGCGTTCACGTTCGTTCCTGGCGCCGGTCGCGCCGGTGATCTTGCCACCGATCCGTTTCAGGTCGTCCGCGAAGTCGTTCCAGGCCTTCTGGCTGGACGTGAGCGGTGATTCGGACATGCTGGACCTCCGGATCGGTGCGGAATTCGGAAGCTAGCAGGATGAGGAGACGCCCGGATCGTGTCAGACTCGGTTGCGTTCACGGTCCGACGATCGGATCGCGGAGACCCGGCACGAGCCGCGATGCTCCGCCGCTCGCAGCAGCCCGCTTCGAGGAGCACGTTGCATGTCGACCCACCGCCTGCCGCTGCCGTTCAGACCTTTGCCGATCCGCGCGATGAATGCCGGAGGTCGATGGCTCGAACGGCTGGGCGTCCAGACGGTCCGTCTCGACGAAGCTTCGCTGACCGGGGCGGCGTCGCGGTCGAGCGGGCTCGACGACTACGGGGACGAGAGTTTCCGTCCGGGATTCCGGCGACTGCTCAGATCCCTCGAAGAAGATGCCGCGCTCAATCCCTTCGGACGCTATTTCGCGAAGCGTCAGTTGATCGAACTGCTCGTGACCCGTCTGCAGATCGTCGATCACCGCAAGCGCCATCCCAGTATGGCGGCGCGGCGCGCCTCACGACCGCTGTTCATCCTGGGACTGCCACGCACCGGCACTACGCTGTTGTACGGGCTGCTCGCCGAGGACCCGGCCGCACGCGCACCGCTGTCGTGGGAGGTCGACTGCCCGATGCCGCCGCCCGAGACCGCGAGCTACACGACGGATCCGCGGATCGAGCGCACCGAGAAGCGTTTCGAGCAGCTTCGACAACTCGCGCCGGGATTCCAGTCCATCCATCCGATCGGCGCCCTGATGCCCCAGGAGTGCATTGTCCCGATGGCGTCCGAGTTCATGAGCATCCGCTTCGAGATGACCTTCGACGTGTCGGGCTACCAGCAGTGGCTTCCCGACCAGGACATGAGCGGCGCCTACCGGTTCCATCACCACTTCCTGCAGCATCTGCAGTGGCGATGTCCGGGCGAACACTGGGTCCTCAAGTCACCCGGTCATCTCGACGCCATCGAGCCGCTGCTGGCCGAGTATCCCGACGCGATGCTGGTGCAGACCCACCGGGACCCGATCCGCGTCATCCCGTCGGTCTCGAGCCTCGAGTACACGATGCGGATGGTGTGCTCGGACGCCGCCGATCCGATCCGGCTCGGCCGCCAGCAGATCGTCGCGTGGAAGACTCTGCTCGACCGCTGCATCGAGACGCGGGACCGACGCCCGGATGTCGATTCGAACATCGTCGACCTGCAGTTCGACGAGATCGTGTCCGATCCCATGGCCTGCGTGCGACGCATCTACGCTCACTTCGACCTCGAACTCCGCCCCGAAGCCGAGAAGCGGATGCGTGCCTTCGTGGACGACAATCCGCGCGAGAAGCACGGCGTCCATCGCTACTCGCTCGAATCGTTCGGACTCGCTCAGGACTCGGTCGACGCGGCCTTCGAGCTGTACCGCAAGCGCTTCGATGTGAAGCCTGAGCCGTACGGCGGGACTCGATGATCGGATCGGCTGCTAGGCGGGCTTCGGGATCTTGTAGACCTTGAGCAGGATCCAGTGGACGAGCGAGTCGGGCAGCATCCCGAGGAAGCCGTTTTGCAGAAGCGCGGAGAAGGGCGCGTAGTAGCGGGCCTTCGGTCTGCGCGAGGTGGCCGCTTCGACGACGACGCGGCCGATCACTTCCGGCGCGAGCGCATTCTTCATGTTGACCCTGGCGAACTCGTCGAGATCGATCATCAGCTGCAGGTACGGGTTGTCGAGGTCGGCGCGCAGGTGCTGCGAGGCGGCCCGCGAGTTGTCGAAGGTCGGCGTGTCGACGAAGCCGGGCACGATCAGCGCGACATGGATGCCGAACGGGGCCAGTTCGAGGCGCAGTCCGCGGGTGGCGGCGTCGAGGCCCGCCTTGGTGGCCGCATACGGGATCGCGAGCGGCGCGGCCACGCTGCCCGCGAGCGATCCCATGTTGAGGATGCGACCACTCCCCTGTGCCCGCATCACCTTGGCGACCTCACCGGCGAGCTGAAGTGCCGCGAGAAGATTCACATCGAAGGTGCGCCGCAGTTCGGTCCGTGAGATCTGCTCGTTGGCGGCGGCCGGGCTGTAGCCGGCGTTGTTGAGCAGCACGTCGATGCGCCCGAATCGATCGAGTGTCCGCTGCACGAGAGCGTGGGTCGCTGCTTCATCCGCGAGATCGACGGCGACGGGCAGGGCTTCACCCCCCGCTGCCTCGATCCGCCTGGCGAGCGCGTCGAGCAGATCGCCGCGCCGCGCGGCCACCACGACCCGGAAGCCGGCGGCGGCGAGACACAGCGCCGAAGCCTCGCCGATCCCCGACGAAGCGCCGGTCACGATCGCCACGGGCCCGCTTTGCTCCGCGCTGTGTCCACCCATGCGCGCAACGATGGCGGCGAGACCTCGAAGAAGCAACGAGCGATCCACCGATTCGTGAGACGCAGGTCGGGGAGTCGTCGGATCAGAACACCTGGCCCAGATAGAAATAGACCGCGTTTCGATCGCCGTCGGTATTCCCGTAACCGATGTACAGCGGCGCGAACGGGGTGTCCAGCGCCAGATAGACGCTGCCGCCCCACAACAGATCGCTGCCCGAGATCTGTTCGGTACCGATCCAGGTGTTGCCGCTCTCGATCGAGAAGCCGAGGTAGGCGGGTATCGCGAACGACATCACGCCGAGTCGCGCGATCTGCCGGTAGCCGCGGATGCGGAAGAACAGCATGTCGGTCCCGACCCTTTCGTTGGGTCGCAAGCCCGAGAGATTGAGGAATCCGCCGAGGAAGTACAGATTGTTGATCGTGTTGCTGTCCTCGAAGCTCGTGCCGGATCTGGCCTCGAAGGTGAGCGTGTTGTCGCGCCAGGTCCTTGCGTGGGTGACGGCGAGGAGCAGGCTCTGGTAGTTCGAGGTCGAACCGAGCGCTTCGAATCCGAAACCGGCTTCGGCGACCGCGAGCGTGCCAGTCTTCGGGAAGCGCGGATTGTCGAGGGTATCCATCGCCATGCGGACGAACACCTCGCCGTCGATCCGTTCACCGCTGGGAAAGAAGTCGGGCAATCCGATCAGGACTCTCGCTCGTGCCTTGTCGAAGCGGAGTCCGGTGCGGATCTCGCCCCACTGACCGAGTTGGCGTCCGACCCCGATGCCACCCCCGAGTTGCCAGATCCGATACTGCGCGAATGCGTCGCCCGAATCGGTGTAGAGATCGATGTTGTCCGCCTGGAACGAGAACTCGGGCGCGACGAACCAGCGCGTCTCGACGTCCAGGGGTTGCCAGAACTCGGTCGCGATGCCGGGGGCCTGTCCGATCTGCAGTTCGGTCCGCCACTCTGCGGCAAGTCGATTCATCGGCATGCGCGTGACGCTGACGCCCAGGTTGAAGAGTCCGTCGGTGACGAAGTCCGTCTCGAGTTCGATCCCGAGCCGCACACGATTGCGTCCGGTTCTGCGGGCCCGCGCGATCATCACGAGCTGATCGCTGCCGTCGGGCATCCGATCGATGCGGAAGTTCACGCGATCGAAGATGTCGATCCCGTACAGGACGTCGATGTCATGGGCGAGGATCGAGTAGTCGAGCGGCTGTCCGGCGACCACCTGCATGCGGCTCGAGATCACGTCGTCGCCGACGATCGAATCGTTGTCGATGCGGATCGTCGAGATGAAGGGCGGCGCGTCGTCCGGTATCACGAGGCCATCGCGGTACTCACGCCACGTCTCGTCGTCGACGCTGAGTCGTGCCAGCCGGTCGGCGCTGGCGAGGGCGGCCTGGCGTCCGATCTCCGCCGCTTCTCCGACGAGGTTGAAGGACATCGTCGAGACGCGTCCGAGATCGGGACGGATCAGGATGTCCTGCCGCTCGAGATCCGCGAGCAGGGCCGCCTGGGCGGCGGTGTTCTGCTGGATCTGGATCGTCACGGTCTGGCCGGTCACCGCCAGCGCGGAGTCGAGTGCGTTCGCGTCGCGCAGCGGCGTCGAGATGTCGATCGCGATCACGATGTCGGCCCCCATGTCCCTCGCGACCTGTACGGGCAGATTCATCGCGGTGCCACCATCCACCAGGATCCTGTCGTCGAGCAGCACGGGCGAGAACGCGCCGGGGATCGCCATGCTGGCCCGCAGCGCATCGGCGAGCACACCGCCCTCGAGGATCACCGCCTGGCCGCTGGTCAGATCCGTGGCCACCGCCCGGAAGGGGATCGTCAGGTCGTCGAAGTCCCGCACAGTCGCGACTGGGATCGTGAGCAGCCCGAGTTCGAGTTCGAGCCTCTGTCCCTGGATCAGTCCGGTGGGCAGGCGGAGCCGTCCACCCTCGAAGCCGAAGTGGAAATTCGACACATAGTCGCGATCGTCCTGCTTGCGACGAAACGACATGTCGCGGCGACGTGTCCGATCGCTGAACATCGTGTCCCAGGGCAGATCGGTGAGCAGACGCGTCAGATCGGTGACGCCCACGCCGGATGCATACAGCCCCCCGACGACGGCTCCCATGCTGGTTCCCGCCACATAGTCGACGGGGATCTGCATCTCCTCGAGGACCTCGAGCACGCCGACATGTGCGGCTCCGCGCGCCCCGCCGCCGCTCAGCACGACGCCGATCCGGGGACGTGTCTGCTCGGGCGATGGGGCGTCGCTCGCGAAGCCGCAGTCCGGCGCGATCATGCATGCGATCGCGAGCCAACTCGCGAGCACGCATGCCCGCGAGAGCGGTATCGGGTTCACGGCTCGGCCTCGATGGATAGCCAGAGCCGCAGCAGATGACGCCGGAGTTCCGGCGCATCGTGATCCCGGTATGCCGTGCGCGCGTGCAGGATGGTGTGGTTCGAGAGCCACTGGATGTCGCCCGGTGCGAGGTCCATGTCGAGGTCCATGTCGAGGTAGAGGCCGGGTTCACTGGCGATCGTCTCGTAGAGATCCATCAGCTCGCGGATCTCCGGAGCGAACGGTGCCACGTCGTCGTACCGCTGCACCGAGCGGAAGTAGTCGCTGTGGTAGAAGGTGCGCAGCCGCCCGGCGGCATGGCGGCAGGGCGGGATCGGGATGTAGCGGAGCCTGCCGCTCGCGTCCTCGTTGCGGACATCGAGCAGGAATGGTTCGTAGAGCAGCGAAGCGAGCTCCGGACGTCTTCGCAGCAGTTCGTGGTAGACGGCGACCGAACTCACGATCCGGCTCTGGCCACCGGTCTTCGCCGCCCGCAGGCAGAGCAGTCCTACGACGTCGGCGGCGTCGCAGTGGTAGGCGATCTCGCTGCGCGTCCGGTACAGGCGGACGAACGGGTCTGCGGCGTCTTCGCCCAGATCGCGGACGTGGCCGAGCAGATCGCCGTGCGGATTCTGCGCACCGGGTGTGCCGAGATGCAGCCCGATGCACCAGAACGCGCGCTCGGCCTGCTCGGTCGTCCAGTGTGCAACGGGCACACCCGAGACCACCTGGAACCCGCGTCCGTGCGCGATCTCGTGGCGCCAGCCGTCGATCGAAGGAGCGAGGGACGGGAGCGGGAAGTCGTTGGCGGACAGCTCCTCGGTCGGGCGCCCGGTCGCGTCCGCATGCGCGAGGGCCGCATCGAGTTCATCGATCTGCTGCGCGCCGAGCCTGATCCGCCAGACGTCGGACTGTTCGAGATCGGAGCCCCGCCAGGCATCTGCGGACGCGCGGCTTTCCGTCAGCACGTTGTCGTGCGGTCGCCGGAAGTAGTGCCCGGACTGCTCTGCGTACGAGAAGTAGCTGGCCATGGTCGCACCCCTCGTGTCAGTCCTCGAAGATCGGCTTTCGGCCCTCGCGCCGCGCACGCGTAGCCTCCTCGAAGTTCTTCGTGGTCAGTCTCACGAACAACTGGGTGTGGCTCTCGAGTTCGACCGCCGCCGCGAGACTCGCCGTCTCGAGCCCCGACCACATCATGCGCTTGGTGAGCTGGACGCCCTGGGTGCTCCAACCGTTGATCCGATCGGCGAGATCGAGAGCCGTGTCCATCAGCAGGGCGTCGGGCACGCAGCTCGAGACCAGGCCGATCTGCGCGGCCTCGGCGGCGGACACGTCGCGACCCGACAGCATGATCTCGAACGCCCGCGAGCTGCCGATCGCGCGCGGCAGGAGGAAGCTCAGGCCGAGTTCGGTGGCGGTCAGTCCGTTGTTGATTCCCGCGGCGCGGAAGTAGGCAGACTCGGCGGCGATCCGGATGTCGGCGCCGAGGGTCAGGCAGAGGCCTCCGCCGATCGCCGCGCCGTTGATGGCGCAGATCACAGGCTGGGGCATGCGGCGCAGGGCGGGGACCAGATCGGACAGGATCGACATCGAACGGGTGGCGATCCTCGTGAGGGTCAAGCCGGCAATGTTGGGCGGCGGCTCGGTGTGCTGGGTGTCGGCGCCCGAACAGAAACCACGTCCCGTGCCGGTGAGCACCACGCACCAGGTGTCGTTGTCCTCGGCCACCAGGGCGATGGCTTCGTGGAGCGGGACGGCGAGTTCGAACGCCATCGAGTTCATGCGCTCGGGACGGTCCATCACGATGACGCTGGTGTGCGGCCGCGGCTTCTCGATCCGGATGTGGCTCACACGCGGTTCTCGAGCCGGTCTTCCGCCATCGGTGGACCTCCTGTCGGAGAGCTCCGGATACTAGCGATCCGCCGAGGGGTCGGATGTCGAGCGGGCCTTCTCGATCGCCATGTGGCCTACCGTTCGGTTCGGACGTGCGCCGGGGGTCGTTGGCCTGTCATGCTCTCGCTGCGGATCGAAGTCGCGCAGACAGGAGAACGTGGCAGGATGGACGCGTGACCCGTTGGCTCCAGATGCGCGTCTATCTCGTCCCGCTCGCCTTCGCGATCGTGCTGGGATTCGTCGGGCGCTCGGCATATGTCGCCGTCGAAGCCGCATCGCGCAATCAGCTGTCCACGCGACTCGCCACGATTCTGGATGCGAACCTGGTCGCTCTCGATGTCTGGCTCGCCAGTCAGCGCGCCGTCGGCGAGGATCTCGCAGGCGATCGGGAGTTGATCGATGCCACCGGACGGCTCGCGGCCCGATTCGCCGAAGGCGGCCCCGCGGTGCTCGCAGCGAGTCCGATCCAGACCGAGATCGACGCCATCGTGGGGGCTGTCGCGGTGCGACATGGATACGTCGGCTGGCGGCTCTATGACAAGTCGATGATGTGCCTCGCGAGTTCCGATCGGCGAGTGATCGGTCGCGTCGCGCGCAACGAACGGAACGACATCGAGCGGGTCCACGCGGGCGAGACGCTGATCACGCCACCGCTCGCCATCGCGAGCGACGAACTGGCCTCGTCGCGGCTCGGTGTGATGGCGATCCTGACGCCCGTGTACGCCGCGGATGGCCGCCTGCTCGGCAGTCTCGCGCTCGGCATCGATGCCGCGACGACGTTCTCGCGACTGCTCGAGGCCGCCCGCATGGGCGACACGGGGGAGACCTACGCGTTCTCACGCAGCGGCAGGCTGCTGTCCCAGAGCCGGTTCGAACCACAGCTGCGCTGGATCGGGCTGCTTCCGGCGGATCCCGCGGTCGGATCGTTCATGAACGTCGAGATCCGCGATCCCGGCGGTGACCTGACGGCGGGATTCGTTCCGACGCTGCCGCTGCTGGCCCGACCGTTGACCCGGATGGCGGCTTCCGCGGTCTCCGGAGAGTCGGGGGAGGATCTCGACGGCTACCGCGACTATCGCGGCGTGACGGTGGTCGGTGCCTGGCGCTTCCTGCCGGAGATCGATCTGGGCATCGCGACCGAGATCGATCGCCGCGAAGCGTACTCGGCGCTGTCGGCGCTGCGCACGCGGATCATCGGGCTGATCGGACTGCTCGCGCTGGCCGCGTTCGGCATGTTGCTCTACTCGGTCGCGATCCGCCGCGTGAGGGGAGATCTCGCGGCGGCGCGGCGGCTCGGCCGGTACCGGATCGAGCGCATCATCGGTCGGGGTGGCATGGGGACGGTTTATCTCGCGAGACATGCGCTTCTGCGTCGGCCGACTGCGGTCAAGGTGCTGCGTCCCGAACAGACCACGAAGGAGACGGTTTCCCGCTTCGAACGCGAGGTCCAGGTGACGAGCCAACTCACGCACCCGAACACGATCGAGGTCTACGACTACGGCGAGACGCGCGATGGGCTCTTCTACTACGTGATGGAGTACCTCGAAGGGGCGACGCTGCGCGAGGTCGTCGAAGCGACGGGCGCGATGCCCGAGGCCCGGGCGCTGGCGATCCTGCGCCAGATCTGCGGATCGATCGCCGAGGCGCACCGTGTCGGCATGATCCACCGGGACATCAAGCCATCGAACGTGATGCTGTGCGAGCGGGGCGGTCTGTTCGACTTCGTGAAGGTGGTCGACTTCGGATTGGTCAAGCCGCTGGCGGCGAGACCGGAGGAGGCGCTGACGGACGTGCGGGCGTTGACGGGCACCCCGCTCTACATGCCGCCGGAGGTGATCGATGCGGGCGACGCGGCCGTGCCGGCGAGCGACGTCTATCAGATCGGCGCGGTCGGCTACTACCTGCTCACGGGACAGAACGTCTTCGAAGGCGAGAGTGTGATCGCCGTGATCGAGCAGCACCTGAATGCAACGCCGCGTCCGCTCGCCGAAGTGACGGATCGCGTGGTCGATGCCGGTTTCGAGGCGATCCTGATGGCCTGCCTCGCCAAGGATCCCGCGCAGCGGCCCACAGACGCGGGTGAATTGCTCGCCGCGCTCGAGCGGCTCGAACTCGAAGCCACCTGGACGGCCGTCGATGCCCGGAGCGTCTGGGCGGATTGGCGGCCGGCGACCGACCGCGTCGACGACGCCGGTGATGGCTGGGCGCCGGTCGGTCCCGGCGACTCCTTCGACATGGGAGACCGGCCCGGCGACGCCCGTTCGCATTGAGCCGGACGTTCATCCCGATGTCCTCGAAGCGAAGTTCCGACCGGACCATCCTCGTCGCCTCGGTGGCCGGGCTGATGATGCTCGCGCAGTTGCTCGCCGCCAAGGCGGTTCGCGATGCGCTCTTTCTCTCGACGTTCGGTGTCGAGCGACTCCCCTATGCGATCGCGGCGGCGGGGTTGATCGCCCTGGCGTGCGCGATCCCCGTGTCGCGTGCGCTCGGCCGGTTCGGTCCGACCCGCACGGTGCCGTGGCTGTTCGCTGCGAGCGCGGGGTTCTTCGTTGGCGAGTGGTGGCTGATCGGATCGGCGCCACGCTTCGTCGCGGGTTTCCTGTATCTGCATCTCGCGGCGGCGTCCGCGCTGCTGGTCAGTGGCTTCTGGGCGACGCTGAACGAACGCTTCGATCCCCACGACGCCCGCCGCAACCTGGCGCGGGTGGCGAGCTTCGCTTCACTCGGTGGCGTGATCGGAGGCCTCTTGTCCGAGCGGGTCTCGGTGGTGTTCGGGCTCGACGCCACGCTCTTGATGCTCGCCGGAATGAGTGCCTCGTGCGCGCTGCTCGTCGCGGGCATCGGCGAAGGCGAGGCGGTGCCCGGCCCGGCTCCATCTCGGGGGCCAGACGAGGCCGGCGCACTCGCCCTTCTGCGCAGCACCTCCTATCTGCAGTGGATGGCTGCCGCGAGCCTGATGCTCGCGATCATCGATGCGCTGCTCGATTTCGCGATCCGGTCTGTGCTGGACGCCGCGAATCCGTCCGGCGAGGAGTTGGTCCGGTTCTTCGGTCTGTATTACACGGGCATCGGCGTGGCGACGTTCGTGCTCCAGAGCATGCTGAGCGCACGCCTGCTCGGCCGCTTCGGAATCGGCCCGGCGATGACGTCGTTGCCGGTGAGCGTCGGGGCGATGGGCCTGGCCACGCTGCTGGTTCCCGGACTGCCGGTGGTCGTCGCGATGCGGGGCATCGCATCGGTGCTGACCAACTCCGTCTATCGCACGGGCTTCGAACTGCTCTACACACCTCTGCCGTCGCGTGTGAAGCGTCCCACCAAGACGTGGGTCGACGTCGGTGGACAGCGCCTCGGCGACGTCGTGGGCGCCGGATCGATCCTGCTCGTCCTGGCCCTGCTGCCCGCTGCATCCTTGCAGGCTGTCAGCGTGCTGGCGATCGCGCTCTGTGGTGCATTCGTGTTCGTGCTCCTGCGCCTGCAGGCCGCGTATCGCGAGCAACTCGCCCGCAATCTGCAGCTCGGGGAGATCTCGCTCGACGCTCCCGACACGTCGGCTCCGAGTGTCGCAGCGACCCATCTGCGTCTCGATCGGGCCGAGATCCTGGCCAGCATCCACTTGCAGGGGGCCGGTCAGTCGTCGGGCGTTGCGGACGACTTCTCGACAGCCGATGCGAACTCGCTCATCGACGCACTCGAGTATCCGCTGCGCGCCGGTGCCGCGGCAGCGGCGCTCCGTGAACGGGGCCGAGCGGCGACGACCGAATTGATCGAGGCGCTCGCATCGCCGGAGCGACCGGATCTCGTCAAGCTGCTGTTGCCCGGGCTGCTCGAATCGATTCGCGAAGAGCGGGTGGTGGAAGCGCTGCTCGCCACGCTGGTTCGACAGGGCTTCGAGGTGCGATTCCAGGCGGCGCGCTCGCTCGCGCGGATGGTCGCGGCGGAATCGGGTCTCAGGCCGACACACGCCCGCGTCCTCGAGGCGGTGCGTGACGAGCTGGCGAATGCGACGGCGTCGCCGGCTCCCGGATCGGTGTCGGTGGCGGCCGATCGCTCGGAGTCGCCGCTGATTTCCGATTTTCCGCAGCAACGCGTCGGTCGCCGGGTCGAGCATTTCTGCACGCTGCTCGCGCTCGACTCGGATCGCGAGCTGATGCGGTCGCTGCTGCTCGGTCTGCACAGCGAGAGTTCCGCGGTTCGCGGCACGGCGCTCGAGTTCCTCGAGGTGTCGCTGCCCGACGACGTCCGCCGTTCGCTGCCGAAGCTGCTCGGCCCGATCGCCGAACAGCGCGTCTCGCGCTCCGTCCGCGCCCGACGCCAGATCGAGGCGGAACTGCTGCGACTCGCCCAGGGACGGATCGTTTCCCAAGAGTCCGGGCGAGACGAGCCCTGAGGCGATTGCATATAGAGACAATCCCCGCAGGGCTGCTCCTTTGGGCCGTGAGACGACCCCGGGCTTCGATCGATCGAGATCGCGCCGCGAGCATCCGGACATTACAGTGATTGATCGTGCGGACCGATTCGCGTAATATGCGGTTCGTGTCTCCTTCCCCGAAGAGTCTGATCCTCGACCTGCTGTCGACCCTGCCCGGTGCAGCGGGCAACTCGATGCCCGTTCGCGCCCTCGTGGAGGCGGGCGCGATCTTCGGGCTGGCAGAGAACAGTCTGCGCGTGGCGCTCGCGCGGCTGCTCGACAAGGGACGTGTCGAGCGCGACGAGCGGGGCCGCTACCGGATGGGCGCCGTGGTCGTGCCTCTCGGAAACGAGATCCGCGGCTGGCGTCATCTCGAGGCGCGGCTCGGACCCTGGTCCGGCGGATGGATCGGCGTGCATGGAGTGACGACACCGGGTCGGCGCGAGGCCCGCGCGCGGAGCGAACAGTCCCTGCGTTTTCTCGGATTCAGACTGCTCGTCGACGGATTCAGCGTGCGTCCGGACAATCTCGTCGGCGGTGTCGGCGCCGTGCGCGACCGATTGTCGCGGCTGGGACTCGCACCGGGTTCGCTGGTGGTCGGCGTGTCGGACCTCGATCCATCGAGTGACGCGCGGGCGCGCCGGCTGTGGGATCCAGCACTGCTGGCAGCCGCACAACGCGCCGGCTGCAGCGAACTCGCAGAGAGCAGGGCGCGTCTCGCCTCGGCGTCGTCCGAACAGGCGATGGCCGAGACTTTTCTCGTGGGCGGAAAGATGATCCGGCTGCTGGTGCTCGATCCGCTGCTGCCAGAGGAGATTGCTCCGATCGCGGCGCGAGAAGCACTCGCCGAGGCCATGGTGGCGTACGACGATTTCGGACGTGCGTGCTGGGCGGACTTCATGGCACGACACGGGGCACCGCATCGACGAACGCCCGTGGATCTGCGCCTGGTCGACGGGCTCGGGAAATTCGAGCGGGTCGCGGCCCGTTGACGCGCAATCGCTCGACAGGCGCTCTGCACGATGCGGCACCCACGGAAGAACCACGAGCCGGAGTCGAAGCCGGACAAGAAGCCAGACGAGAAGCCGAAAAGAGGGACGAGACCATGACTGCAGCAGCGATCGATGGACAAACGGAGGCCGGCAGCGAGCGCGCTATGCCGAAGTGGCGGACGGCGCTCACGCGCGATGAAGTGCGCGAGCTGCAGCGGCTGCGCGACGCGCGAAGCTGGTTCTCCCTCGCGCTGAACTGGGGGATCGTGTTCGGTGCCTTCGCGCTGGTGGCGTGGTGGCCCAACGTGCTGACGGTCGTCGTGGCGCTATTCCTGATCGGTGGACGTCAACTCGGCTTCGCGATCTTCATGCACGACGCTTCACATTTCGCGTTCTTCGAGAACAGGAAGGTCAATGACTTCGTCGGCAACTGGTTCGCCGCGTACCCGATCTGGGGAGACCTGCTTCCCTACCGGCCGTACCACGTGCAACACCATGCCCACACCTGGACGGACAAGGATCCCGACATCAGCCTGGCGACTCCCTTCCCGATCACGCGCAAGAGTTTCGCGCGGAAGGTCTGGCGCGACCTCAGCGGACAGACCGGCTGGAAGCGCGCGGTGTTCACGTTGAAGCGCGACCTCGGCCGCAGCCAGGGCAAGGTGCGGCGCCGTGGCGATGCGGGCGTGCGCCGGCTCACGGGAGTGCTGACCACCAACGCGGTGCTGTTCACGATCCTGCTGCTGGCCGGCCACCCCGAACTGTATCTCCTGTGGGTGATCGCCTGGTTGACGACCTACAGCCTGATCATGCGCATCCGTGCGATTGCCGAGCACTCGATGGTGCCCGATCCGTCGGATCCGATGAAGAACACGCGCACGACGCTGGCCAGCTGGTGGGAGCGACTGCTGATCGCACCGAATCGCGTCAACTTCCATCTCGAGCACCACATCCTGATGCGCGTGCCGCACTACAACCTGCCGCGCATGCACGCGATGCTGCGTGATCGGGGCGTGCTCGACGATGCGCTGATCTCGAAGAGCTACTTCGAGGTGCTCCGCCAGGCCAGTTCGAAGCTGGCCGCCTGACGCTTCGTCGATCACCGACTCGTCGGCGCGGTTGCGATCTCGCTGGTCGGATCGGGCTGGGCTAAACAGGCGCGGCGTGGTGCGAGGAGCGCCTGACCGATGAGTGCCCGGCCCATGCTGCTGATCGTCGTCGCCGCGGTCGTCGCCTTCGCGGCGTCGCTTTCGCTGCTGGACATCGAGTCGGAAGACTACTTCTGGCAGCTGCGCACCGGGCGGCTGATCTGGGAGACCGGCACGGTACCGACCCGCGATCCGTTCTCGTACACCGCGCCGGGCGCGCCGTACATCGACATCCACTGGTTGTTCCAGATCTGGCTCTTCGCGGTGTATCAGCTCGGCGGTCACGCAGCGGTCGTCGTGGGCAAGCTCGGATGGGTGTTGCTGACTCTCGGCTTGATCGCACCGATCGGCGCACGCCGCGAGCGGCCCGCAGTGACGGGTGTGGCGCTCCTGCTGGTTCTCGTCCTGTTCGCCGAGCGCATCATGCCGCGCGCCGAGCTGCCGTCGTTCGCCCTGCTGGCCGGCCTGCTCCTGCTGCTGGACCTTTCGAGACGCGCGGACGCCCGCTTCGCGGCGGTCGGGATCATCGCGCTGCAGGCCATCTGGGTGAACACCCACGGTCTGTTCGCCGTCGGGATCGCGGTCATCGCCATCTCGCTGGCCGGCGACTTGTTCGATCGTTGGTCCACGGACGCGTCTCGCGGCGAGGCTTCGTGGCCGCGTCTCGCAGCAGCACTCTTTGGTTCGATCGCGGTGTCCTTCGCGAATCCGAACGGCTGGCGAGGTGTCGTCTACCCGATCCAGCAGCTCGGCATGCTCGGATCTCCCGACGGTCGCGCGCTCGGAGCCAGCATCGTCGAACTGCAACCCACCCTCGGCAACGCCAGCTTCATGCTGATCGCAGCGGCCGCTCTGTTGCTCGGCTTCGCGTTGCTCGCGCTGATCGCGAATCGCCGCGCTGCGCCCATGCGGGACTGGCTGCTGCTCGCGGCCTTGCTGTATCTCGCCCTCACCGCGCGCCGGAATCTCGCGCTGTTCGCGATCGTGCTCGCGCCGATGGCGGTCAGCCACTGCAACGCCTGGCTGGATGCGCGTCCCCATCTCTCGAATCCGCGCCAGACCCTCGCTGCATCGACTGCGGTCGTCCTCACCTCGCTGCTGCTGTGCGCGGACGTTGCCTTCGGGCACTTCCATCGTCGGCTCGGAGTTCCGCGCGAGTTCGGCTTCGGGGTGATGCGCAACTGGTTCTCGCTCGGTGCCGCGGACTGGATCGCAAACAACCGCCCGCCCGGGCCGATCGCCCATCAGATGGCCGATGGCGGGGTCTTCATCGACCGGTTGTATCCCGACTATCGAGTGATGCTCGACGGACGACTCGAGGTCTACGGACCCGACCTGTTCGATCGCCTCCAGTGGTCGGATCCGGCGACGTTCCAGGCGCTCTTCCGCGAATATCGGTTCGGCACCGTGGTCGTGCACTTCAGCAAGCTGCCGTCGGAGCAGATGCTGCGCTGGTTGCAGTCGCGGCCGGCCTGGAAGCTCGTGTTCGTGGATCCGGTGTCGGCCGTGTACGTCAGGGATCGCGCCGATCGGTTCGAAGCGCTGGACATCGATTCGGACGAGCTGTTTCCGCCGCTCGTCGACGAAGGCCGTGTCCAGGCGGAGCTTCAGGTACGCGGACGTGCGCTGTTCTACACCGCACTGCGGCGCGAGGGCCGGGCGCGGGCGGCCATCGAGTGGGCGCGGACCCGCTACCCCGAGATCGACTTCAGCGCCCGCTGACCGGCGACACGCTGCGGCGCGCGACGAGCAGGCTGACCTCCTGGCTCAGCACGCAGAGACCCGACGAGTCGGTCACCTCGTCGCGCAGCCGGATCACGCCCCGATCGGGCTTCGAGGTCGACGGCCGCCACTCGATGCATTCGGTGTCGTAGGCGAGCAGCTCGCCGGCGCGCGCGGGATTCGGGAAGCGCACGGCGTCCTTGCCCAGCATCGCGAGCACCGCGATGCGGGCTTCGTGGTCGAAGAACAATCTCGTGCAGATCGCGAACAGGTGCAGCGACGAGGCGGTGAGCCCTTCGAAGAGGGAGTCCTTCGCGGCGACCGGATCGATGTGGAACGGCTGCGGGTCCCACTGCCGCGCGAACGCGATGACATCGGCCTCGTCGAGTCGCCAGGTTCCGACGCAGCTACGCCAGCCGACCGACAAGTCGTCGAAGTACGTGCCGCTCATGCGATGTCGGTCCCGATCGGGTGCAATGAAGCGAGCCAGTTCTGCACCTCGAGGGTACGGACGTCGACGTCGAGCACGCCAGCGCCGATGCCGAGGCGCTGCTTCAGATCTTCGCGTGAGGGATTGGCGTGCAAGGCCTCGAGGTCCGCGATGTATCGGTCGGCTTCGTCGACGTCGCGAAACGTCTTCTGAGCGACGAGTTCCTGCTTGCGAAGGCGGGCGAGGCTCGCGACTTCGTGGAGGTCGTACTCGGGGTGGTACTGGACCGCCCAGAACGGTGCGCGCGGCATGTCGTTGCCGACCGCCTGCACGGGGCTCCAGTCGTTCGACGCGAGACATCGGACCGTCGGGCCGAGGGCCACGACGTGATCCGCGTGACTCGTCAGCGCATCGAAACGGTCGGGCTTGCCGCGATACATCGGATGGGCGCGGCCCGCCTTGGTGAGTGCGATCCCGCGCGACACGCCGAACTCGCGGCCGCGCGGATTCGGTGCACAGCGTCCGCCCGCGGCGACCGTGGCGAGCTGAGCCGCCCAGCAGCTGCCGAAGCTCGGAATGCGTCGCCGATCGATGTCACGGGCGAGTTCGATCTGACGGGTGACGCGCACATCGTCTGCGTCGTGGATCGTGAGACTGCTGCCGGTCCAGACGACACCGGCATACCGATCGAGATCGGCCGCGTCCGGAAGCTCGACGGAGCCGTCGGCGGGATACGCGACATCGACCGCCGCAGCGGGCGCGAGCCGGAGCAGCAGCGCCCGGTACAGGGTTCCGGCCTCGCTGCCCCCCGCCCCGCGAAGTGCGGCGCGACCTTCGCGTGAATAGGCGTCGAGGACCAGCAGGCGCATGGGATGCCTCAGCGCGGCACGCCGCCGGCGAGCGTCACGCGGAACATCAGACGCTCATGGCCGTGGTAGTCGTCGAGTGCGTAGTGCTGCGTGCAGCGGTTGTCCCAGATGGTGAGCGTGCCCGGCGCCCAGCCGACACGGCAGGTGTACTCGGGTCTCACGATGTGGGCATACAGCATCTCGAGCAGGGCGCGGCTCTCGTTCTCGTGCAGGCCGACGATCCGCTGGGTGAACATCGGATTCACGAACAAGGCGAGGCGCCCCGTCTCGGGATGGGTGCAGGCGACGGGATGCACGTGCTCTTCGCGGACCGCGTCCGAGTAGCGGTAGTTGATCGCCGCCTTGCCCTCGTACTTCACCGTGCCGGTGATCGCAGGGTCGTAGGCGCGCGTCGCGGAATGGACGGCGCGCAGATCGCGGAGCATCGATTGCATCCCGGGCGACAGTCCCTCCCAGGCTGCGCGCGTCGAGGCGAAGAGCGTATCGCCGCCGACCGGAGGAATCGTCACGCCGTACAACACCGTGGTCGCGCTCGGACGCTCGAAGAAGGTGTTGTCGGTGTGCCAGCTCGTGCCGAAACAGGCCGGCTCGTTGGCGGGCTTGTAGACGCGCAGCATCTCGGGATGCTCTTCCATCCCGATCGCGATCGGATGGATGTCGGGTTCGCCGAAGCGTCTGGCCAATGCGATCTGCTGCGGATGATCGAGCCGTTGATCGCGCACCACGATCACGTGGTGCTCGAGGAACGCTCGGTGGACTTCGGCGAAGACCACGTCGTCGAGGCCCTTGCCGAGGTCGGCTCCCAGGATCTCGGCGCCGATGTGACCCGTCAGCGGCCGGACTTCGATGGATCGATACGACACGGCGGAGGCTCCTTCGGCGCGCCAACATAGCAGTCGAGTCTGCAGCGCGGCGGCCGGTCCGACGGCCTCGTCCGGGGCTGATGCATACTCGACGGCCGGGAGAGACTCGAATGCTCGAGCCGTCGGATGCCACGCGCGAATGCGGTGATTGCTCGCTCTGCTGCACGCTCTTGCGCGTCGATGCGCTGCGAAAGCTCGGAGGCGTCGAGTGCGTCCATCAGGACGTCGCCGGTCCCGGTTGTGCGATCCACGCGCACAGACCGCAGGTCTGCCGCCGTTACGCCTGCCTGTGGCGAGGGGGTTCTCTCGACGCAGCGGATCGACCGGATCGCCTCGGTGCGGTGCTCGATCTCGTCTCGCGAGGCGCGACGATCCAGCTCGAGATCCACGAAGCCGCGCCCGGTGTGTTCGATCGGAGCGCGCGCCTGCAGGCGATCGCGGCGCAGTACCGCGCCAGCATGCCGGTGCGGATCAGCGACGTGGGCGACGTCCTCGACGCAGATCGTCCGGTTCGGGTTCTGCTGCCCGGTGGCGACGAGGAGATCGTGCGGGGCGAATGGACCGAGTCCCGGCGACGCGACGGCGCGATCTCGATCCGCCGCCTGCCACCGCTCGAGCGTCTGGTGCGGTGGCTGATGCTCGGACTGCGACGCTTGCGCGTGAAGGGCTATCGGGCGCGCGGCGCTCAGCCGCGTCTGCCGTAGGTGACGTCGAGATAATCCACGATGTCGGCAGATTCGAAGAGTTCGCGTCCGGTGTTCGGGTCTGAGAGCCACGGGACCATCATCTTGCCGGATCGCTTCACGAAGGCCTCGCGCGACGGACTGCCTCTCCCGACGTTGCAGAGCCGGTACGCGATCTCGAGTTCGCAGAGCCGCTCGCGCACGATCCGGCAGAAGGGTGACGACTCCATGCTGTAGAGCTCGAGGGGCAGGGCGGGCGAGCGGGAAGTGCGTGCCCGCGAGCCCGCTCCCAGCCGGACCAGACCCGACAGCGACGAGCCGAGATCGCCGAGCGGACCGAGCTGCAGCAGCAATGGAATCCGCCCATCCCCGTAGCGATCGAACAGGTGGTGGATGATCGAGTCGGACTCGTACATCTCGATGCCGAGGTTCGGATCGACGAGATACGGGAACTGCGCCTTGCCACCGCGCCGGATCAGTTCATCGCGGAAGCGGTGACCGCCCTTCGGGCAGGGGCGGATGTCCGCTTCGAGGTCGAGGATCGTGAGTGCCTCGCGGACCTTGCGGCAGAACGGACAGGCCTCGAATTCGTAGAGGATCAGCCGCTTCTCCGGTCGCGGCCCGAGCCGACCGACGCTGTGCCCCGAGCCGAGTCGCCCGAGTGAGGTGAGTAGCGAGGTGCCGACGTCGAGTGAGCGCCACATGATGGAAGCGTCCCCGCCCGCTAGAGCGGAGCGACCTCTTCGCCGCGGCTCCGCGCGCGGTGTCGGTCGCGCAGGATCTCGGCGGCGCGCACCAGCGTCTCGCGCTTCGGGCCCCCCGAGCTGAGGGATTCGATCTCGTCGAGTTCCTCGTCGGTGAAGCCGGCCTCGAGCCGTTCGGTGCGCGCGACGACTCGCTGGCCACCGAACGAGAATGCGCGGTCCGTCTCGCGCTGGAACTCCTTTGCACGGGCTGCGCGATCCGGGTCGTCTCGGGTGAATTCGCGCACCCAGTCGCTGCCGAAGCGCACGTGGGTCAACTCATCGGCCAGCACGAAGTCCACCGCCTGGGCGAGGATGTCGTCCCCGACGGCGTGCCCGTACTCGGCCAGCGATCGGAACACGTCGCAGGCGAGGCCTTCCAGACAGCGGTTGACCCCGGTCACGCGCAGCACCGGATCGTCGTGGCAGGAGGTCTCGAACAGGAACGTCGACTCGGGAAACTCGCCGATCTCTCCGCCCACGTGATCCATCAGCTTCTCGAAGGTCTGGACGTGGCGCGTCTCGTCCCAGCACTGGCGGGCCATGTTCATCTGGAACTCCCAGGGCGAGTCGGGGAAGTCCCAGAGCGTCCGGCCGGCGGCCTCGAGGGCCTGCAGCTCTCCGACGAAGATGCCGTGGAGCTGCAGCCTCAACTGCAGCGAGGTCCGCTCGTTCCGCGACTGAGGTCCACCGGATGCGGTGAGAAACTGGAAGCCCGGCCCGAGATCCTCGTACACGGCCTCGAGGCTCGTGCCCGCGATCCGCTCGCGCAGTCTGGGTGCGATCGCCTCGAAGACCCGCACGATCGCGTCCGCGTCGTCGGGCAACGACTGCAGCAGTTGATTGCGATTGCGGGCGCGCTTGAAGCGTCGGTCGCGGGCGAGTTCCGAGTGATCCATGAAACGCTTCATTGCGATGCCTCCCCTCCGCGATGCCTGCGCGAGAATCGCCAGTATAGGTGCTCGGGTCGGGATGGTCGCCGGAAGCCGGCCGTTCCGGGGGTGGGCTCGCGGGGCGATCGACGCCTCACGCCCCGTCCAGACACTGCACGCTTTCGAGGGCCTCGACGGCGCGGGTCGCCCGATGGAGGCCTGCCTCCGCGATGGCCCGGGACTGCAGCGCCTCGCCGGTGGCCGCCGTGAACGCCGCGGCGATGAAGGTGTAGAGCGCGAAGAGCCTGTGCTGGCGCCAGGCGGTCTCGAACGTCGGCGGGTCGATGCCGTGCGCGCGCAGCGCCCCGAGATAGCCGACGATCAGCTCGCGCTCGCTGCTCTCGCGCAGCTCCGAGGGCAGCGAGTTGCAGAGCAGGTAGCTCACGTCGCGCATGCCCGGCGCGCGTGCGCAGACCTGCCAGTCGAGGAAGCCGGGTTCGTCGCGCAGGAAGAACAGATTGCCGAAGTGCGAATCACCGTGGATCAGCGTCCGCGGTCCCTCGCCCCAGAGCTGCTCGAGCCGGTCGCGTCGCCGGATCACGGCGTCGGCGGCGCGCAGCAACGGCTCGCCGAGCGAGTCGGCGAAGCGGCGGCGCGTGAGGCCGACCATCTGTCCCGTGATGAATCGCTCCCAGAACATCTCGGGCACGCGGCTCTCGTAGTGGGGCACCCAGGCGAGATCGCGACGGAAGCGTTCGCTCTCCCAGAAATGGGCGTGCAGCCGGGCCATCGCGTCGAGGATCTGCCGTGCATCCGTCTCGCTGACGCGATCGCCGATCGTGGCGAGCCTGGCACCGGCGGCCGCGAGATCCTCGAGCACCAGCACGAACTGCCGATCTCCCTCGACCGCCCCGATGCCATGGACATGCGGCGCCCGCACCGGGAGCCCGGGTCGTGCGTCGCGGTAGAAGCGCACCTCGTTGCGGCCGATCCCGGTGGCGGTGAGGAAGAGTCGCTGCGCGGGCGCGTGCGGCGTGATCTTGAGGAACACCGAATCCGGGGGCGGTGGGCCGTGGCCCGCGTCCTCGTAGTGGAGGGCCAGGCGCGCGCGCGAGGTGGTTCCGGAGTGATCATCGAGCAGTTCGCAGGCCGCGACCCTGACTCCGGGATGGGCGGCGGACAGAGTCTTCGAAAGCCAGACCGGATCGACCTCGCGGGCACTCATCGGCAGACCGGCCGCGCGCGCGCGGCGCGTATCGAGCACGATCGTTGCTGCAGAGTTCGCGAGCCGTCCGGCCGTGCGCAGCGCATCGAGGATCGCCATTCCGCGCAAAGGTAGGCTACGAATCCCACTACGACTCGCCGACGTGCGGACGCGACCGGGCAGGTCGTGATCCGTGGAGGAACGAAGATGCCGAGCGAAGCCCACGAGATCATCAAAGCCATGCTGCACGAGTCACCGCTCTTCGTCACATCCGAAGACGGTGTGATCGACGTACAGGCGGCCCGTCGCGCGATGGAGGCCTCGACGGCTACGTCGCAGCTGCCCGAGGGCATTCGCGTCGAACCGGTCGATGCAGCGGGCGTGCCGGCCGAGTGGCTGAGTGGACCCGGAGCCGATGCGAGCCGTGTCCTTCTCTATCTGCACGGGGGCGGCTACATGATCGGATCGATCGCCTCGCATCGTGCGCTGGCGGCTCGCATCGCGGAGTCGGCCGGCATGCGTGCGCTGATCATCGACTACCGGCTGGCACCCGAGCATCCGTTTCCCGCTGCGGTCGAAGATGCGATCGCCGCGTATGGCTTCCTGCTCGAGCAGGGCATCGCGCCCGAGCGGATCGCGATCGGCGGCGATTCGGCAGGTGGCGGTCTCACGATCGCCGCCCTGATCGCGCTTCGCGACGCGGGTCGTCCACTGCCGGGTGCCGCGATCGCCTTGTCGCCGTGGACCGATCTGGCCGGCACGGGCGAATCGATGACGACGCGTGCCGAGGCCGATCCGATGGTCCAGCGCGACCCCTTGCTCGCCAGTGCGGCCCTGTATCTGGATGGTGCCGATGCACGAACCCCGACTGCATCACCGCTCTATGCCGATCTCGGGGGGCTGCCCCCGATCTACATCCAGGTCGGCACCGCCGAGACGCTGCTCGACGATTCGACCCGCATCGCGGCTCGCATCCGTGCTGCGGGAGGAGCTGTGGAACTCGAGACGTTCGAAGACCTGATCCACGTCTTCCAGGCGCTCGCCCCCCATGTCCCCGAGAGCCTCGAGGCGATCGAGAAGCTCGCCGCGTTCGTGAAGCGGAGCCTCTGAGCCGGTTCGATCCGGGCCCACGCAGCGCTACAGGCCCGCGAACTCGACCAGCTTGCGCAGTGCCGCGGCGCTGCGCGGGTTCATCGGGTGGAAGCTCTCGATCCGAAGCTCCTGCAGGGTCACGTCCTGCGGTGTGCCGAGCGTCGTGATCGTCGAGAACAGTTCGAGATCGACATCGCCCCGCCGCAGGTGCAACGGGATCAGGGCCGGTGCCGGACGGTCGCTGCCCGCGCGGCTCCAGCTCTTCGCGACGGAAGGCGAGCCGAGCAGACGATCGAGCAGTTCGCCCGACTCGGGACGACCCTCGTACTCGGCCTCGCGCCGGATCCGCGCCACCATCGCCGATCCGACCTCTTCCCAGTTGACGACGAACCGGTGCATGCCTTTCGGTTCGAACATCAGTCGCATCACGTTGAGGGGAGCCTCGGCGAGCAGTTCGGGCTCGCTGAAGAATGCCGCGGTGATCAGCATCGGACGATTCGCCTTCACGACGTTCCACCCCCAGTCGAGCGCAACAGCGCCGGCGGGATCGTGGCATTCGAGCAGCAGGTCGATGATGTGTCCGACGTGTTGCGCGGAGGGATCGTCGACTCGCGTCTCGCGATACAGCCGGGCGTAGCCGGCGGATTCGAGCAGCCGATTGCGTTCGCGCAGGGGAACCTCCAACACGTCGCACAGATGCACGATCATCTCGCGACTCGGGTTGGCGCGGCCGTTCTCGAGGAAGCTCAGGTGTCGCGTCGAGACGTCGGCCTCGAGGGCGAGATCGAGCTGGCTGCGACCGCGGCGCGTCCGCCAGGCCCGCAGGATCTCGCCCGGTGAATCGATCGAAGCGGCGGACATGGCGGCACTCCCGGCCGCCCCGGTCCACGACCGATCGGTGGCGGCTCTCACGCGACTCTCGCGAGGTGCCGTGCGCCGACCAGCTGCCAGGTTCCGAAAGCGGCCACGACGAGCGCGATCGCGATGGCGATCGACTGGCCCGTCGGGTTGAGGACATCTGGCCAGACAGTCACGAGCACGACCGTGCCCACCACCCAGCCGGCGTCCAGCATACTGACGCTCCGGGCGATCTGTGGCGTGAGGCCCGGCCCGCGTGCGAGCCAGAGCAGCCAGGCACCGAACGGGGCCAGCCCGAGACCGACCAGAATCAGGGGCCAGACGACGGGCAGCCCGATGAGCCGGGCCAGCGCGTCGGCGAAGAACAGCATGCCGCCGGCGCACGCGAGCGAGAACGTGCCGTTGGCCCGGTAGGCGGCGCGCAGGATCTCGGGACTTTTCATTGCGGACTTCTCCTCGTTCGGACGTCGGGCAAGTTGTCGGCGGTGTCGCGGCCGGAGGGATCCGTCGCGCGGCACCCCGGCAATCTGGATCGTGCGGCGCGTCCGCGCGATGACCTCACAGGTCAAGCTCCGCTCGAAGCAGCGGGTGGAGGGTCGCGGACCGACAGCGGACCCCTTCCGCATAGCTGGCAGGGGGAGCGACCGATAGAATCGGCCGATGCCGCCGGGCCGACGCAAGACGTTCGACGAGATCGAGGTGCTCGAGCGCGGCATGAATCTGTTCTGGCTGCGTGGCTACGAGGCCCTCGGCATCGCGGAACTGGTCCGCGGCATGGGGATCTCGCGCCAGAGCCTCTACGACACCTTCGGGAGCAAGCGCGAGCTGTTCATCCGCGTACTCGATCACTACCGCAGCACCCAGCTCGCCGGTGCGCTGGCGCTGCTCGATCGGCCGGGATCGCCGCTCGAAAACGTGCGTGCCGTGCTGCGGTTCTTCCACGATCTGGCGACGGATTCGCGCTGTCGCGGCTGCTTCGTCGCGAATGCGATCGTCGAGGTGGGTCCGCACGACGAAGAGATCGCGACGCTTCTCGGCGACACCCTGGACCTGCTGCAGGGTGCGCTCGCGCGGACCCTCCACGAGGCCCGCAATCGTGGCGAGCTGCCGCCGCACAAGTGTCCCGACGCACTCGCCAAGGCGCTGATCAACTCGATCATGGGTCTCGTGATCATCGGCAAGCTGCGTCAGCGTCACCTGAGCGTCGAGGACATCCACGCCGGCACTCTGAACATGCTCGACTGAACGGTTCGTGTCCGCATGCCGTCCGCCCCTTCGAGCAGCACCGACGTCGATCGCGAGGTCGCCGGCCCGCGCCTGATCGTCGGCCTCATGATGGGCATGGCGCTCCACGCCTTCCATGGGACGGCGATCATCACCGCGATGCCGGCGATCGCCGAGAGCCTCGACGGTCGCAGTCTGTATGGCGCGGCCATCAGTGTCTATCTCGTGGCCAGCATCTTCGGCCTGGCGGTGGCGGCCGGACCAGTCGGACGCCAGGGTCCGCGCCCGGTCCTCGGTGCGGGTCTGCTGTTCTTCTCGCTCGGCATCGGGCTGTCCGCGGCCGCGCCGGCCATGGGCTGGCTGGTGGTGGGCCGTGCGGTCGAGGGCATCGGGGGCGGCATCATCTCGACGGTCCTCTATGCCAGCGTGAATCTCGCGTTCCCCGCTACCGAGCGCGCTCGCATCCTGGCGCTGCTGGCGGCCGCGTGGGTCGTTCCGATGCTCGGAGCACCGCCGCTCGCTGCCGGGATCGCAGAGGCATTCGGCTGGCAGTGGGTGTTCCTCGCCGTGCTGCCGGCGGTCTGGGTCGCCTGGCTGTGCGCATCCGGCCCGCTCTCGCGGGTGGTGATCACTCCCTCGGCGGGCCTGGTCACGGGCGTTGCGACCCGCGAGGCGGTCGCGCTGGCCAGTGGCTGCGGACTGCTGCTCGTGGCGGGCAGTTTGGTCGGACAGGCGCCGCTCTGGCTCGGATCGTCGGCGCTGGTCGCGATCGTCGGGATCGCGCTCGTGCTGCAGCGGTTCGATCGCGTGCTGCCGCCCGGCACGCTGGCCGCACGCCCCGGGCTGCCGAGTGCGATCGCGCTCAAGACGTTGCTCGCGATGTGCTTCTTCGGAGTCGAGGGATTCCTGCCGCTCGCCACCACCGAACTGCTCGGATGGACGATCCTCGAGGCCGGCCTGCTGCTCAGCGCAGCCGGCGTCGCATGGACGCTCGGCTCGGTGGCGGAGGCCCGCTTCGCCGGCCGCGCGGACGGCCGCGGTGCACTGCTCGGCAGCGCGATCGTGGTCGTGGGCGTCGCGGCCGAGATTCTCGCCGTCCAGTGGAACGGCTCGATGCCCTGGCACTTCGGGTTCTGGAGCCTGGCGGCGCTCGGCATGGGGCTCGGCTACAACGTGGCGAACTCGGCCGCGATGGCGCGGACGGAGCCCGGGCGCGAGGGTCTCACGTCGAGCGCGCTCGGCATCTCCGACTCGCTCGGGATCGCGGTCGCAACCGGCGTCGGGGGAGTCCTGCTGGCGCTCGGCGAAGTCTTCTCGCTGCCCCTCGGATCGATGCTCGGCGTACAGCTGTGGTCGATGGTGGCGATCGGTTGGCTGGCGATCTTCGTCTCGCTGCGCGTGTACGGCAGCGGGCTCGCAGCAGCACCGACTCCGCTCGCCACGGCGAACCCGGTTCCGCCGCCGGGGGGCCGGTGAGCGATCGACGCCTCGTCCTGTCGCTCGATGGTCGCGTCCACGAGATCGACATGTTGCCCGGCGAGACGGTCTTCCAGGCCGCCCATCGGCACGCGCTCGGACCCCCGTTCTCGTGCATCTCCGGCTACTGCGGCGAATGCGTGGCGACCCTCGAGGAGGGACGTGTCGAGATGAAGAACAACCGGGTCCTGTCCGGGAAACAGCTCGAGCGCGGGCTGATTCTCACCTGTCAGGCGGTCCCCACCACGGCCTCGTGTCGTATCCGCTTCGGCGGCTGACTGCGACGCGCGACTCCGACGGGGCGGGGTGCGGCAGTCCGCCGGCCGAATCCGTACCTTCGTCGAATCCAGACACACGCGAGCCGGACACACGACACGGGAAGGCAAGAAGGCGAGATGAACTACGAAGCACCGCAGACCGTGGATGACGCGATCGGTCGTCTGACAGGCATGGGCGGAGCGGCCCGGCCGCTTGCCGGTGGCACCGACCTGCTGGTGCAGCTGCGCACCGGTCGGATTGCGCCCGGGCGCATCGTCGATCTGAAACGCATCCCCGAACTTCGCCGGATCGAAGTCGATGGCGGCGGATTCCGGATCGGCGCCGCGGTATCGGGTGCGGAACTCGGCGCTCATGCCGGCCTGCGCGCTGCGTGGCCGGGTGTCGTCGAGGCCGCCGAGTTGATCGGCTCGACGCAGATCCAGGGTCGCGCGAGTCTCGGCGGCAATCTCTGCAATGCTTCGCCGGCGGCCGACAGCGTGCCCGCGCTGATCGCTGCGGGTGCGGTCTGCACGATCGCCGGTCCGAAGGGCCGACGCACGCTGCCGGTCGAGGAGATCGTCATCGGACCGGGGCGGACCGCGCTCGCCGAGGGTGAACTGGTCGTCGACTTCCGGCTGCCCGCACCCGCGCCGCGCTCGGGCGACGCCTACCTGCGGATGATCCCGCGCAGCGAGATGGACATCGCGATCGTCGGCGCGGGCGTCCATCTCGCCCTCGACGCGAAGGGTGTCTGCACGACCTGCCGGGTCGCGATCGGCGCGGTGGCGCCCCGACCGCTGCTCGTCGCGGCGGCCGGTGCGGCCCTGATCGGTCGCGTGCCCGACGCCGCGGCCCTGCAGGCGCTCGCACGCGCGGCGCGCGAAGCCGCGGATCCGATCGACGACAAGCGCGGTACCCGCGTGTACCGGATCCACGTGACGGGTGTGCTGGCCCGCCGAGCCGCCGAGCTTGCGCTGTCGCGGGCACGCGGGCGCGCCGCCACCGATTGAATCGAGGAGCAAGCATTGAGCAAGCGACACGTCACGGCGAACATCGACGGTGAGGTCACCGAGTTCCTGTGCGACGACCATCAGACCGTGCTCGACGTACTGCGCGACGTGCTGCACCGCACGGCCACCAAAGAGGGTTGCTCGACGGGTGATTGCGGGGCGTGCAGCGTGAGATTGGATGGCCGACTCGTCTGCAGCTGTCTCGTGCTGGCAGCCGAGATCGAAGGGGCGCGCATCGAGACCGTCGAATCCCTCGCGCAGGGAGACGCTCTGCATCCGCTGCAGCGGCGATTCCTCGAGGAAGCCGCGCTCCAGTGCGGGATCTGCACGCCGGGATTCCTGGTTGCCGCCAAGGCGTTGCTCGATCAGAACCCCGACCCGACCGAGACCGAGGCGCGCTACTGGCTCGCGGGCAATCTGTGCCGCTGCACGGGCTACGACAAGATCATCCGAGCCGTGCTCGACACGGCCGCAGAGTTGCGCGGTGTGCGTGAAGGAGCGGCGCGATGAGCCAAGACGACAACGGCGGGCAGACTCGCAAGCTGCGTTTCGTCGGCACTCGGCCGATCCGGCCCGACGGCGTCGACAAGGTGACCGGCCGAGCCCAGTACGGCGCCGACTACGCGCTGCCCGACATGCTCTGGGGCAGGGTGCTGCGCAGTCCGCACGCGCACGCGCGCATCCGGCGCATCGACGCTTCGCGTGCGCTCGCGCATCCGGGCGTGAAGGCCGTCATCAGCGGGAAGGATCTGCCCGACCTCGCGTCCGAGGAGGCTGCGGCCGCCGAGGAGCCGACCGACTACCGCTTGCTGTCGCAGAACGTGCTGGCCCGCGGCAAAGTGTTGTACCACGGGCACGCGGTCGCCGCGGTGGCGGCGACCACGCAGGCGATCGCGGAGGCCGCCCTCGCCCTGATCGACGTCGAGTACGAGGTCCTGCCCCATGTGCTCGACGTCGACGCCGCGATGGCCGAAGACGCGCCGATCCTGCATGACGATCTCCGCGACCGGAAGGGGAAGCTCAAGCCGCCCTCGAACGTCGCCAGCGAAGTCGAGATGGGTCATGGTGAGCCGGAGCAGGCTTTCGCCCGGGCGGATCTCGTGGTCGAGCGCGAGTTCACCACCCGCCCCGTCCACCAGGGCTACATCGAGCCGCATGCCTGTCTCGCGCAGGCCGGTGCGGACGGTCGCGTCACGATCTGGTGCAGCTCGCAGGGTCAATTCATGGTGCGCAACTTCACCGCCAAGCTGCTCGGCCTCGAGTTGTCGCAGATCCGCGTGGTGCCGGCCGAGATCGGCGGAGGATTCGGCGGCAAGACGACCGTCTACATCGAGCCGCTCGCCGTCGCGTTGTCGCAGCGTGCGGGGCGGCCCGTCAAGCTCGTGATGTCGCGCGAGGAGGTGTTCCGCGCGACCGGGCCGGCGTCGGGGACACGCATCCGCGTCAAGATCGGCGCGAGACGCGACGGTCGCCTGCTCGCTGCCACCGCCGACATGCTCTACGAGGCGGGTGCGTTTCCCGGCTCGCCGGTCGGCGCTGCGGCGATGACGGCCTTCGGCCCCTATGCGCTCGAACACGTGCGCAGCCGCGGCAAGGACGTGCTCGTCAACAAACCGAAGGTCGCCGCCTATCGCGCGCCCGGCGCCCCGATGGTGGCGTTCGCGGTGGAGAGCGTGGTCGACGAGATCGCGCGCAAGCTCGCCATCGACCCGATCGACCTGCGCTTGATGAACGCCGCCCACGAGGGCGTGCAGTCTTCATTCGGACCGAAGTTCCGTCGCATCGGCTACGTCGAGACGCTCGAAGCCGTGAAGGCGCATCCGCACTACCGCGCGCCGCTCGGCCCGAACCAGGGAAGAGGCGTGGCGGTCGGCATGTGGTTCAACGCCGGCATGCAGTCTTCGGCGTCCCTCAGCGTGAACGAAGACGGGACTCTTTCCGTGATGAGCGGCAGTCCCGACATAGGCGGCTCGCGGGCGTCGCTCGCCCTGATGGCCGCCGAAGAACTCGGCATCGAGTACGAGAAGATCGGCGTGCAGATCGTCGACACAGGGGCGATCGGCTACAACGATCTCACCGGCGGCAGTCGCGTCACGTTCGCGACGGGCATGGCGGTCGTCGAGGCGGCGCGTCTGGTGATCGCGCAACTGCGCGAGCGCGCGGCCAAGATCTGGGATGTCGAAGTCTCGCGCGTCGTCTGGCGAGACGGCGCCGCGCACGTTCCGGATGATCTCGCGGCCACGCGCGAGGCCCTGCCGCTTGCGCTGCTCGCGGGCCGCGCCGCGAAGACCGGCGGTCCGATCAGCGCGAGTGTGTCGCTGACGGCGCGCGGCGTGGGGATCGCGTTCGCCGCGCACCTGTGCGATGTCGAGGTCGATCCCGAAACCGGCAAAGTCGACGTGATCCGCTACACGGCGTTCCAGGACGTGGGCCGCGCCATCCACCCGAGCTACGTCGAGGGCCAGATGCAGGGCGGCGTCGCGCAGGGGATCGGCTGGGCGCTGAACGAGGAGTACATCTTCGACCGGGACGGTCGCATGGAGAACCCGGGCTTCCTCGATTACCGGATGCCCGTCGCCTCGGATCTGCCGATGATCGACACGGTGATGATCGAGGTGCCGAACCCCGCGCACCCGTACGGGGTGCGGGGTGTGGGTGAAGTGCCGATCGTGCCGCCGATCCCGGCGGTCGCGAATGCCGTGTTCGCCGCGACCGGCGTGCGCTTCTGCGATCTGCCGATCTCGCCGCCGCGGGTGCTCGCCGGCATCCAGGCAGCGTCGTAACCGAGCGCGGCCGCGCGATGGCGCACGTCGTGCTTCCGCGTACGGTCGCCGAGCTCACCGGCGGTCTGCTGCGGATCGATGTCGACGGCGCGGACGTGCGCGCCGTCATCGCGGCGCTCGATGCACGCTTCGCGGGCTTCGCCGAGCAGATCGAGGGCCGCATGGCGGTGGCGATCGACGGCGAGATCGTCGCCGAGCCACTGCTCGAAGCCGTCGGCCCCGACAGCGAGGTGCACTTCCTGCCGCGTCTCGGGGGAGGCTAGGCCAGGCCGGATCCGCGTCGTGCGTTCCTCGACGCTCAGGCCTGGCCATCCGGCTCCGCCGAAGCCGCCACCGCGGCCTCGAAGTCTGCACGAGCGCGAAAGTAGGCGGTCTGTGCGTCGATCAGTCCGCGGGATGCCGTCGCGGCCTGGACTTCGCGGATGTTCACGTCGATCAGGTTGCTGCTGCCGAGCGCGAGCTTTCGCACCTCGGCGGCGCGCATCCGCTCGGCGAGCGCGAGATTCTGCCTTGCCTGTTCGGTCTGCACCCAGGCCCCTTCGAGTGCCTCGATGGCGACGAGCGCGTCGGCCTCGATGCGCTCGCGCGCGAATTGCTCGCGGCGATCGAGTTGGCTGATTCGCGCCTGGACGGCCCCGAGCCTTCCCCGCGCTTCGCGCCGTTGCAGCGGCAGTTCGAGAACGACGAGCGCGCGTACCTCGGTCTCGGCGCGCGGCGCGGGAGACAGCTTGCCGACCACGTCGATCCCGGGCTGGGCCACGCCGATGTCCTGCGATCCCTCGACGACGAGGTCCATGTTCGGCAGGGCTTCGTTGCGGGCGAGTTCCGCCTCGAGTTCGAGTTGCTTGCGTTCGAAGGCGAAGCGCTGCAGCAGAGGATGCGAACCGATCGCCTCGTCTACCTGTTCCATCAGCAGTTCCGGATCGGGTGGTTGCTCGGCGGGAAATCCCGCCGGCAGGCGATCGACCCCGATCCGGATCGGTTCGCCGATCTCATCGCGCAGATAGAGGGAGAGTTCGACAGACGCCTGACGAACGGCCTGCTCGGCCCCGCGTAGCTGGATCCGTCGATCCAGGATCAGCCGCTCGTTGTCGACGAGATCGATCGCCGGTTCGGCGCCGAGATCGACCCGGCCCTCGATCTGCGCTTGACGGGCCACCGCCGCGTCGAGCAGTCGTTCGGCGACTTCGAGATTGCGGCCGGCAGCGGTCCAGACCCAGAACGCGTGGGCGGCGCGCCGCGCGTAGTCGATCCGCGCAAGCTCGATCTCGGGCGTCGCCCTCTCGAGGGCGAGCCGCGACTGGCGAAGCTTCGTCCGCGGCTCGTCGATGGCGCGGTCCCGCAGCAGCGGAAGCTCGAACCCGGCGGCGAACTCGCCGCCATCATCGGTCAATCGGTCGCCGTAGTAGGACGGATAGTCGCCCGACCCGATCCGGTATCCGCCATACAGCCGGGCACCCAGGATGGGCGTCGGCTGGACGAGGGATGCGCCGCCCGAGTAGTTCTCGTAGAAGCCGACGGGCTGGAAGTCGCCTTCCCCGATGAGTTTCAGGTCGAATCCGCCCGACGCGCCGAGCACGTCGGCGGATCTCACGGTCCGCTCGGCCTCGGCGGCCGCGTTGAGGGGAAACCGCGCGTTCACCGAGGCGATCACTTCGTCGAGGGTCAGCGGTCCGTCGGGCCCGGTCGGTGCGACGACCAGGGTCGTCGGTACGTCCAGTCGATCGGCGCGATCGTCGGCTCCGGCCGCCCACGCAGCCGAGGTGGAGAATGCCGCGACGACTGTGGCTGCCATCGCGACGGCGCCGAGACCCCTCGAGCCCGCTCGTCGCGACGTGGCGAGACGCACAGTCATGAATTCGGCTCCTTGGTGTCCGCACTCTTCGCGTCGGGGCTCCGATCCATCGCCACCGTGGGCGGGAAATCGTTCGCCTGGCGCCAGAGTTCGTACGCGAGGCTCACCTGATCGAGCAGCACGAAGCCGTTCGCTCTTACGCCCTGGCGCAGATACATGGTTGCGGGCCACGGATCATCGTCGACGTCCGGCACTACGAGCAGTCGGAAGCGCCCCTCCGCATCTGCGCTCGGATCGACGAGCGCGACCCTTCCACCGAAGGTGCCGATCGCCACCGAGGGCCAGCCCGAGAACTGCACGGTGGGCCAGCCTTCGAACTGCAGGCGGACGCGGCGATCCTTGTCGATCAACGGGACGTTGTTGCCATCCACCCAGAGTTCCACGGCGCGGCTCTCGGTGTCGGGAATGAACGAGACCAGAGGATCCCCACCCTTGACGAGTTCGGCGCCCGGCGCGGCGTACATGCGGAAGATCGTTCCGGTGCGCGGGGCGGTGATGAGCTGCGTGGACTGCTGCGAGATACGCGACGCGAAGCTCGCGATCCGCTCTTCGGTGGCGGCTACTTCCACCGCTGCCGCCTGGCGCCCGGCGCCCGCGGATTCGACCCGCGACTGCGCCTCGGTGTCGACCTGTCCGAGCTTCGCCCGTTGCGCAGACTCGTCGTTCTGCGCGCCCTTCTGCGCCTGTGTGGATTGCTCGACGCGCGCCTGTGCCTCGGCCCGGACGCGCTCCGCCACCTCCCACTCGTACTCCGATGCGAGTCCTTCGGCGTACAGCTCGCGCTGGCGTTCGGAGTTGAGCTCGGCCTGCCGCAGGAAAGCCCGGGCGGCCTCGAGTGCGTGCACGGTCGATTGCGACGCCGCTGACGCCACCTCGACCTGCAGCCGAGCAGATTCCATGGCCATCTCGCGCGCGCTTTCGAGGGCCTCTACCTGTTTGTCATAGAGTGCGACCTTCTCGCGCGCGGCTTCGAGCTGCACTTCGAGTGCGGCGCGCTGGGTCTCGAGCCGATCGACCAGCGACGGATCGTTGTCGACGATCTCGAGAATCCGATCGCCGGCTTCGACGCGTGAGCCCTCGATCACCCAGGCCTCGCGGACCCGACCGCTGAGAGGAGCCGCGATCGTCTGGATCCGGTCATACGGGTCGAAAGCCACGACACGGCCGCTGCCTGAGACGTTCTGCTGCCAGGGCAAGACGAAGATCGCGAGCAATGCGACGAGCAGCGCGGCCGCGAGGACCTGCGACAAGACGCGGATCGCAGGCGGTGAGTGGACGAGTTGGATCGCTGACATGTTTCGACGACGTTCATCGGCTCGGATCATCGTCCCGTCTCCTCATCCGACTCGAACCCGCTTGCAATCGGCCGCTCGGATCCGTCATCACCCGGGATCTCGCCCAGACGAACGATCCGCGAGCAGCGCGCCAGGATTTCGGGATCAGACGACACGACCAGAGCCGTCCAGGGCGCGTCCGGGGCGAGGACTGCCTCGGCGATGTGCTTGCGGTCGCCCTCGTCGAGGAACACGAACGCGTCATCGAGGGCGAGAACCCGCGGCTCGCACACGATGGCCCGGGCGATCATCAAGCGGCCCATCTGGCTGCGCGTCAGCGGCCAGCCGTTGGTCGCGACACGTGTGTTGAGTCCATCGGGCATGCCCCGGAACTCGTGCAACAGGCCGACGATCTCGAGGGCCTCGTACAGCCGGTCCGTCGACGTCGGCTCGATTCCGATGCCGAGGTTGTCGGCGAGCGTGCCGGCGAAGATCTCGGGCTGACGCACGCACACGACCTGATCGCGCAGGTCGTCCAGCCTCAGTTCCCGGAGATCCTCGCCGTCGAGAGTCACGTAGCCGGCGTCGGGCAGCCGAAGTCCGCAGAACAGGTCGAGCAGCGCGCTCGGCGCGCGTGCGTCCTTCGCCAGGAATCCGACCCGCTCGCCGGCGGCGATCTGGAGTGACAGACGCTCGAAGAGGGGTTCGCCGGTCGAGCCGATCGCCCGGACGTCGGTCGCCACGAGTCCAGCGGGTCCGGAATCACGCCGTGGCGAGCGTCCCTGGCTCCGTTCGAGAGGGAGGTCGAGCAGGATGCCGAGCTTGTCCACCGAGGCGAGCATGTCGTAGTAGCCCTCGACCTGCTTGCCCAACCGCGAGAGCGAGGAGACGATCGCGGCGACGATGATTTCGGAGGCGACGAGCTGGCCGAGTGTCAGCTGTCCCGAAACGACGAGCGCACCGCCGAGTCCGAGGAGCAGGCTGCTCACGAGTACGTTCAGGCCCGCGGAACCGACGATCTGTCGCAGCACGATCTTGAAGTGGCTGCGGCGCGCCGTGACCCACGAGGTGGCGAGCGCGTCGGCCCGTTGCATGGCCCACTGGCGGCTGGTCCGGCTGCCGAACGTCGCCGAATGCCGGATGAGTTCTTCCATCCAGCCGACGACCGCGTACTTGGCCGCCGATTCGCCGATGGCCGTCGACGTACCTCCGTGACCGAGGCCGAGCAGCACGAACGCGATCGCAGCCACGAGCAATGCGCTGAAGCCGAGCATCAGCGGGTGGTAGAACGACAGGATCAGAAGCCCTGCCAGGGTCTGGAGCACCACAGCGGTGCCATCGAGCAGCAGTGCTGCACCGCTCTTCTGGAGCGTGGTCAGATCGAGCAAGCGGTTCACGAGTTCGGGGCCATGGCGCTCGGCGAGGGCGTCCTGATCGACTCGCGGGAGTCGGTCCGCGAGATCCATGCATGCCCGGACGTAGACGCGGCGCTGGATCAGCTCAGCGAGGTACGCCTGCAGGACGGACAACAATCCCGCCAGGCTGAGACCGGCGAACAGCATCAGCGCGAGGATGGCGACCGGTTGGATCAGTCCGCCGAACGCGACGGTGTTGACGAGTTGCTGAACCGCGATCGGCGTCGCGAGGCTCAGCAGGCCGACGAAGATCGCGTACAGGACGATCGTCATCATGTCACCGCGGTCCGGGCGGACCAGCTCGATGAGTCGTCGGAGGGGCGGGATCCCGTGGCCGGGTGACGCCGCCGCGAGCGGCAGCGTCGGCTCGAGGACGAGCCATGGGTAGGTCGGCTCCGCGCCGGTTGAATCGACGAGGGCCACGAACTCCGCCTGCGGAAGCCACCGCTCAGGCTGTTCGTCGGTGGTGATCCGGGTCCGGCCGCCGCGGGTCTCGAGCAGGGACAGCCAGCCGATCGACGGCAACCAGGTGGCCAGCGGCAGCCCCGGACGCACGGTCTCGCAGGCCTCCCGGGCGGACAGGATCAGTTCACGGGTCGGGACACCCGCGAAGCGACATCGGAGCTCCAGTGCATCCTGCCAACTCGACGAAGATTCGCTGCGCGCGCCCGCGGCGCGTTCGATCGCATCGACGCCGAGGCCGGCGTGGCCGAGCAGCCTGGCCACGAAGGCCGGCGCGGGAAGGGGGGCGTTCGAGGCGTCCATGGACACAAGGTTCGTCAAAACCATACCAACTGGAAAATAGATAGTTTGAGACTACAAGATCGACAAAACAAATCGATCTCGGTTGCCCTCGGTGGTGTCCAGGACGGTGCCGATCCATCCATCACGCCGATGGCGAGCGCGCGCATTATCTATTTTTGCACCTGCTCCAGCGCCTCTAGTCTGATCGTGCCGACGGATGGAGGCGGCCCGGATCGTGCGCACGGAACTCATCACGGAAGAATCTCCCGGATCAGCCGAGAATGCCATTGCGTGCCGCGTTGGCGATGGCGGCGACCGCGGGATGTGTGATGCGGCGCTCCACGGTGATCGCAAAGAAGCTCTCGCGAACGTCGTCCGTGCTTCCGACGAGGTGCACGCCATGCACTTCGCGGATCTCGTCGGAGACGATGATGGGCGACGCGAAGATCCCCGTTCCGTGCTGTCCGAAGACCTTCATGAGCGCCGTGTCCTCGATCTCGGCGATGATCTCCGGCCGCACGTCGATGGATTCGAACCACTCGTCCAGCGAACGCCGCAGTGCCGTGTTCGACGTCGGAAGCAGCATCGGCGCTCCATCGAGGCTCTTCGGAAATCCCTTGCGGAAGCGTCGCGCCATCCCGGGCTCGGCGAAGAAGCCCACCCCGCAGTCGCCCAGCGGGTGGTTGAAGGCCTTCACGCGCACGTTCTGCCCGATGGGAGCGTCGGTCAGCACCATGTCGTACTCCTGCATGGCGAGCGCACCGAGCAGGTCATCGGTCTTGCCTTCGTGCAGCACGAGCTGCACCGGGTCATCGAGACGGAGCGCGATCTCGAGCAATCGATGGCACACGAGCTTGGGGACCACGTCCGCGATGCCGACGAGAAGTTTCGCCGGGCGGTTGGTGGGCCGGCCGCGAAGCGCATCCATCATCTCGCCGCCCAGCGAGAAGATCTCTTCCGCGTACCGGTAGACCATCCGGCCCACCTCGGTGAGCGCGAGATTGCGTCCGTCGCGCACGAACAACTTCTCGTCGAGGGATTCCTCGAGTTTGTGGATCTGGCTGCTGAGGGTCGGCTGGGCGAGCAGCAGCACCTTCGAGGCGCGCGTCACGCTGCCTTCACGCGCGACTGTGTAGAAGTACAGGAGATGGTGGTAGTTGAGCCATTCCAAGAAGTCCGCTCCTTTCGAATCATGGAAGAGTCAATCACAGAATCTCAGATTGTGGACACGTGGATCCGGGCGAAATCCGAAGCTGCGTGCCATCGGGACGGGAACGGGCGGTCCTAGTGCAGGTTCGGGTCCTGTCCAGAAGCGTCCCGATCAGCCAGGACCTGCGGCGATTGCTCGAGCGCGGAGCGCGCCTTGCGATCGGTCGATACTCGGAATCCGTGTCGGTTGCCCGGCTCAATCTGGCGCGCGCGGCCCGGCCGGATGGGGGAGACATGATCCAGTGCACGATCCGTGCTCGTCTTCGAGGCGGCGATCTGATCGTCGTCGACGAACAGGCCGATGATCCGCAGAGGGCGACCAGCCTGGCCGCATGTCGTCTCGAGCGGATGCTGCGAAGGCGCCGCCAGATCGAGACGGCCACCGGGCCACGACGTTCTTCCTCTACCCGTTGAGTCCCTCCAGAGCGGAGCGGTGGCTGGACCCACCGTCACTTGTGTGATGCAGGCTGGCCGCTCGAGTCGGTGGGTGTCGGTCGCGCCGCATGCTCCGCGCCTGCATGCCGCGGCGAAACGCAGAGGACGGAGCAGCGAACCGCACGCAGGATCCACTCCGCGGTCTCGCCCAGGAGTTCGCCCGCCAGGCCATTGCGCCCGACGGTGCCCAGCACGACCAGATCGAAGGCTTCGTCTTCGATGAAGATCGGAAGGGCTTCTCGTGCGGAGCCCTCGAGAAGGTGGACCCGCTCCGGCTGCTCCGGAAACCCGGCCGCGTCGAGCACGGCTCCGAGTTCCTGCGTGGCCCGCTGGCGAGAATCGGCGACGTACTCGTCCACTTCGGGGCCGCGGAGTGTCCGGCGCATCAACTGTGCACCCGGTGCATCCCAGGCGGTGCCCACATCGACGCGAGCGTCCGGATCGAGGGCCGCGACACGCATCGACCATTCGAGGATGCGCGCGGCCACCTGGCGACGGGTGTCACCCGGAGTCGGATCGATGGCCGCGAGGATGCGCTCGGGCAGCCGCCCGAGATCACCCACCACCCACACCGGACATGCACAGTGCCGGAACAACTGGATGGCCGTCAGCCCGAAGAACACGCGTCTCTCGGGAGTGAGTCCCCACGCGGGCTTGATCACGAGATCGAACTCCTCCGCTTCGACTCGCGCGACCACGACCTCCCAGGGGACTCCCCAGACGACCTCGACTTCGAGGTCCTCGAGGTCTGGCGCCAGCCGCTTCGCGACCTGCGCGAGTGCCGCGGTCTCGTGCTCGACCAGGAGTTTCTTCAGGCTCGGCCCGCTGATGCTGTGAGGCTGGACCACGGGCCAGTCGACTCGCTCCTCGAGAACTCGCAGGAGAACGAGGCCCGCCCCCGTACGACGGCAGATCTCGGTCGCGAGCGTCACGGCGTGTTCGGAATGGTCTTCCTCCGGAACGAGTGTGAGGATCCGCTTCATCGTCAACTCCTCTCGTGGGTGGCGCGCGACCACCGTCTCACAGGCACGCGAGCTTGGTCAGAGCAGCTCCGTCCCGACATCGCATTTCCCGCGTGCTCGAGCGCCGGGACTCCGACACCGACTCGCGCAGGCGGAATACGAGGCCGGTGCGTCGGGTCACTCCCGGGACGCGGATGTCGTGCGAATCGGCTCGACTGATAGGCGTGATCCGCTGCGCCGGCAGAGGAACGATCGGTTCTGTGACCCGGTCGCTGTTCGTTCGGACCTCTCCATCCGTCGCGCGGGCCTCGGCCAGCCGCAGCAGCGACTCGAGACTCGCGGCTGGCGCATCGGGCCGCGGCGAGTTGGCGACGGCCTGCCGTGCGCCGAGTACCGCGACCATGACGGTGACGAGGGCGATGGCGCAGTTCCAGCGGGCAGAGGGGCGGAATGCCGGATCGGCAGATCGAGGCGAAGCGATTCGATTTCCCATGTTTGTCTCCTTGTCTTTTAGGATCGGGTTGTCTGGAGCGTTCGACAAATTCAAAGTTTGCGGGATGGACTTCGACTTTTTCGATTCGGGTCGAGCTCGGCGGAGTTCGTCGCGATCCCCGGATCCCTCTCGCCAGTGCCGGGCGCACACCTAGATTTTCCCGATGTGTCGACTCCGATTTATCTGTTGGCCCGTACCCGATCCGACAGTTAGAAATCCGCTCATGATGCGTTCTGCGTGGCTCTGGTCGCCAACGAGGCGCTTCGCCGACCCGCAGAAGAGCGAACCCGGATCGCGACCGTCGACGAATCCGACGAATCGAAGTGCCAGGAGAGGGACCCGACTGTGAAGAAGAACCTGTACGAACTCGGTGAGTCACCCGATCCCGGCCACGTGCCGGATCGGATGTACGCGCACGTGATCCGGCCGGAGCGCTTCGGCGAGCCGAAGGATGCGTTCGCGGTGGAGGTCGTTGAAACGCCGAAGGAACTGCGACCCGACGAAGTGCTCGTGTACGTGATGGCGGCCGGAGTGAACTACAACAATGTCTGGGCGGGGCTCGGTAGACCGATCGACGTCACCCGCAATCGACCCCGCGACAAGTGGTTCCCCGACGCGAGCGGCATGCACATCGGTGGGAGCGACGCAGCGGGAATCGTCTGGGACGTCGGCAGCGACGTACATGATCTCGTGCGCGGCGATCACGTGGTGATCCACTGCGGCCAGTGGCGCCTTGATGATCCCGAGGTGAAGAGCGGCAAGGATCCGATGTATTGCCCGAGCTTCCGGATCTGGGGCTACGAGACGAGTTGGGGAAGCTTCGCCCAGTTCACCCGTGTCCAGGCGCACCAGTGCCTCCCGAAACCTCGCCGATTGAGCTGGGAAGAAGCCAGTGCCTACATGCTCGTCGGCGCGACCTCCTACCGCATGTTGACGGGCTGGCCGCCGAACACGATCTCGCCAGGAGATCCGGTGCTGGTGTGGGGGGGTGCGGGTGGGCTCGGTTCGATGGCGATCCAGATCGTCCGCGAGTTCGGTGGCATTCCGATCGCCGTCGTGTCGAGCGAAGACAAGATGAAGTTCTGCGAGAAGCTCGGTGCGCGTGGCTGCATCAACCGGCGCGACTTCGACCACTGGGGAACACCGCCTCATTGGAACGATCTTCCGGGGCAGGCGAAATGGACGGCGAGCGTCCGCCGCTTCGGCGCTGCGATCTGGGAAGTCCTCGGCGAGCGTCGCAATCCGACGATCGTCTTCGAGCACCCCGGCGAAGAGACTGCTCCGACCTCGGTCTTCGTGTGTGACACAGGCGGCATGGTGGTGATCTGTGCCGGCACCACCGGATACGACGCGGTCTCGGATCTCCGGTATCTCTGGATGCGTCAGAAGCGTCTGCAGGGCTCGCACTTCGCCAATGACGTGCAGGCATCGGCGTTCAACGATCTCGTGATTGCGGGTCGCATCGATCCCTGTCTCACCCGGACCTTCGACTTCGACGAGATCCCGCTGGCGCATCAGCTCATGTACGAGAACCGGCATCCGAACGGAAACATGGCTTGCCTCGTGAATGCGCCGGCGCGCGGACTGGGGCGCGAATGAGGTCCGCAGATCCGCGCTTCGGCCTCGGGGGCGCGTCTTGAGCGACGACGAAAACCCCGTCCTACCGCGTGTGGCGGTGATCATGGGGAGCAAGAGCGACTGGGAGACGATGAAGATCGCGAGCGAGTTGCTGTCCGAGCTCGAGGTCCCGCATGAAGCGAGAGTCGTCTCCGCGCATCGCACTCCGGACATGATGTTCGAATACGTCGCGAGTGCGGCGGTGCGGGGAATCCGCGTGATCATCGCGGGCGCGGGCGGCGCCGCCCATCTGCCCGGCATGGCCGCCGCAAAGACGATCGTGCCGGTTCTTGGCGTGCCCATCCGATCCAGGGCACTCGGGGGTGTGGACTCGTTGTTGTCGATCGTCCAGATGCCCAGGGGCATTCCCGTCGCGACGTTCGCGATCGGTCCGGCCGGCGCGGCGAACGCTGCACTCTTCGCCAGCGCGATCCTCGCGCTCGAAGATCCGGCGTTGCATGCCCGCCTCGAGGCATTCAGGCATCGGCAGACTACGTCCGTGCTGGCGGAGACGCTTTGACTGCGATCCATCCCGGCGCGACGATCGGAATCATCGGCGGTGGACAGCTGGCGCGCATGCTCGCCGTCGAAGCCCGACGCATGGGCTATCGCGTCGCGGTCCTCGATCCCGACGTGAACAGCCCTGCGTCGCAGGTGGCCGATCTCCATGTCACGGGACGGATCGACGATCTCGAAGCGGGCCGCGTGCTTGCAGCCGGCAGCGATGTCGTCACGATCGACAGCGAGCACGTCCCGGCCGAGCTGCTGCAGGACCTCGAGAACCAGACCCGGGTCCGGCCGGGTGCCCACGTGTTGCGCGAGGTCCAGGACCGACTCAGGCAGCGGCGCTTCCTCGATGCCCTCGCTCTGCCACAACCGGAATATGCGGTCGTCTCGAGCGACGCAGACATCGAGACCGCGGCCTCGATCGTGCGCTTCCCGGCGGTGCTCAAGACACGAAGCGAGGGTTACGACGGCAAGGGCCAGTCGCGGGTCGAGTCGATTCCGGAACTGCGCGATGCATGGAATCGACTGGGACAGAAGCCGTGCGTTCTCGAGGCCTTCGTGCCGTTCGAGAAGGAGATCTCGGTGATCCTCGCGCGCGGGCT
>JANOFF010000197.1:0-46280 GCA_031413515.1 bacterium | reverse complement strand
TGCGCGGCGATCGTCGAACATATCTCCACGGTGTGTACCCTCGAGCCGGGCGACGTGATCGTCACCGGCACGCCCGGCGGCGTCGGCGTCGCGATGAAACCGATGCGCCTGCTCGCCGTCGGCGACGTCGTGAAGATCGAGATCGAAGGCCTCGGCGCGATCGAGAACCGCGTGATCGCCGAGCCGGACACCGCGCTCATCTAGGCACTCCGCCCTTTCCCACGAGGAGAATCCCATGGCCCTCCACCGCCTCTCGCACATCGAGATCGGCATGCCCGCCGCAGTGATCGACGCGGCGCGCGGCTTCTACCGCGACTTCGGGCTCACCGAAACGACGCCGCGGAGCTTCGCCACCAGCGACGGCGGCGAGCAGCTCGCGGTGGTCGAAGCACCCCGGCGCGCGCTCCTGGCGATCACCGTCGGCGTGGACGACGCCGACGATCTCGGCCGCGTCGCCGCGTCGCTGGCGAAGCTCGGCGTGGAAGCCGCGCGCGAGGGCACGAGTCTCCGCACGCAAGATCCGACGACCGGCATCCGCGTCACGCTCGCCATCGAGCCTCGCCTCTTGCAGAAGCCCCGCGTGCAGCTCCCGACCAACGGCCCCGCCCGCGCAGCGCGGCGCAACGACCGCTCGCCCACCGTCTACGTCAACGAGGTGCCGCGCCCGCGCCGACTCTCGCACGCGGTCACTACCTCGGCCGATCCCGCCGCGACGCGGCGCTTCTTCATCGACGGACTCGGCTTCCAGGTCAGCGACGAGATCCCCGCGTTCGGCGCCTGCTTCATGCGCTGCTCGACCGATCACCACAACGTGCTGATCCAACCGGGCCCCTTCGCGACGCTACACCACGTCGCGTGGGAGATGGACGACGTGGACGCCGTCGGCCGCGCTGCCGCCGCGATGGTGGCCACCGACCCGTCGCGCCACGTCTGGGGTCTCGGCCGCCACGCGATCGGCTCGAACTACTTCTGGTATCTGCGCGATCCGGCCGGAAACTTCCACGAGTACACGAGCGACCTCGACGTGATCGACGAGACCGAAGCGTGGCGTGTCGCGACGACGACCCAGGCGCCGGCCGCGCTCGCCGTCTGGGGCCCGCCGGTGCCGCGGCAGTTCCTGCTGCCCGACGACATCGCCGCGATGGCGCAGGGAGCAGCGTGAGCCCCGGGCATCCGCGGCGTTCACGGCCGCCGAGCCGGTGCTCGAGCGGTACACCCATCCCCACGCACCCCCCTCGAATGGAGACTCTCCGATGACGGATCTCGTCCTGCACCACAACGCCATGTCGAGCTGCTCGCAGAAGGTGCGCCTCGTGCTCGCCGAGAAGGGCCTCGCCTTCGAGTCACGTGACGTGAACCTGATTTCGGGCGAGCAGCACACGCCCGTGTACGTGAAGCTCAACCCGAACCACGTCGTTCCGACGCTCATCCACGACGGGCGCGTGCTGATCGAGTCGTCGCTCATCAACGAGTATCTCGAGGAGGCGTTCCCCGAGACACCGCTCGCGCCGCGCGATCCGGCGGCGCGACATGCGATGCGCCTCTGGGTGAAGAAGATCGATGAGAAGGTGCATCCGGCCGCAGGTGTCCTCACCTATGCGATCGGCGCGCGCCCCGCGCAGATGATGCTCTCGCCGGAGCAGCGCGAGGCGAACCTGGCTGCGATCCCGGACGCGGCGCGGCGGACCGCACGGCGCAGCGTGATCGAGCACGGCGTCAAGGCGCCGGAGTTCGCAGGTGCCCTGCATGCCTTCCTCGACCTGATCGATGCGATGGATGCGAAGCTCGCGCCGGGAGGCTGGCTCAGTGGCGACCGCTTCGGTCTCGCCGACGCCGCCGCCCTGCCCTATGTGCTGCGCCTCGACCATCTCGCCATGACGCCGCTCTTCTCGGGCGCAGCGCGCCCGCGCGTCGCCGACTGGCTGGCGCGCGTGCAGGCTCGGCCGAGCTACGAGACCGCCGTCGCCAAATGGGCGCCGGCCCCGATCCTGAGTCTGTTCCGCACGCAGGGCGAATCCGTGTGGAAGGACGTCGAGCCGCTGACGCGGCGCGGCTGAGACCAGCGGAGACCCCATGACTGCCCTCGACGATCGCGCTCTCGACCAGCTCTTCCGCTCTGCCCGCACCCCCGAACGCCTGGTCCGACGCGCCCGTTCCGCCCGATCTCATCCGTCAGGTCTACGACCTCGCGAAGATGGGCCCCACGTCCGCCAACTCCTGCCCGGCCCGCTTCGTGTGGGTGACGAGCGCCGAAGGCAAGGAGCGGCTGGCCGCGTGCGCGATGGCGAGCAATCCCGACAAGATCCGCAAGGCACCGGTCACGGTCGTCATCGGCCGCGACGAGGACTTTGCCGAGCGCATGCCGCAGCTCTTTCCGCACGCGCCGCACATGCACCAGATCATGAAGCTGCCGGCCTGGGGCGGCCCGACGGCCCTGCGCAACACGACCTTGCAGGGCGCCTACCTGATGCTCGCCGCACGAGCGCTCGGTCTGGACTGCGGGCCGATGTCGGGGATCGATCTCGCCAAGGTCGACGCCGAGTTCTTCGCCGGCACGAACGTCAAGACCGACTTCATCTGCTCGCTGGGCTACGGCACCGACGAGAACCTCTTCCCGCGCTCGCCGCGACTCGACTTCGAAGAGGCCAACCGCTTCGCGTGAGCGGATAGACGCGTGACGGATCGCGATGCCCGAGTCGCCGCGCCACTCAGCCGGGCAGCGGCAGCCGCTCCATCAAGTAACACAGGCAATCCTGCCTCACCGCGCGGACGCTGCGTGTGAGCATAGAGGGCATGAGGCGCCGTTCGAGGACGAGCGCGCCGTCCTGCACCGCGAACAGCTCGCGCCAGCGGTTCGTGTGGCCGTCGTCGCCCGGCACCTCGAGCATGTCGCCATCGCGGTGCACGGTCGCGAGGGGCGTGCCCGGCGCGAGCTCGCTGAAGTTGAGGTGGTCGAGGTCCGCGCGAAAGACCAGGTCGGCCGGTGCTCCGTCGAAGCTCATCGATACATTGGGCGGAACGCGCACCGTCGCGACCGTGTGGAAGAGGTCGACGTCGCCGGCAACGAGTGCGTGTTGCGGGAACTCGGCGAGGTGCAGCACCGCGTCGAGGAACTGCGCCGCGTGGGCGTCGCCCTCACCGGGCTTGCCGCATTCGACGGTGACCGACGGACAGATGTCGGCCAGCGCCATGGCGGCGACGCCGCGCGGCTCGCTGAAGTAGACGACCGTGCGCCCGAACAGCGTCGCCAGTCGCAGGAAGCTCGGCTCGACGCACGTCACGCAGGCGTAGAACGGGTTCAGGCCCGAGTTGTTGTGGACGTCGATCGCCGCGAACGGGGCGCGCCGGCGCAGCTCGGCGAGTACGTCGCGCATCAACGCCGCCTCGTCGCAGTCGGGCGCGTCGCCGCCGGGCCAGACGCGGTTGTAGTCGGGCTGCTCGGGCAGGCGCCGCACGCGCTCTTCCGCCGCGTCCACGTTTCCGATGAACACCGAAAGCGCGCGCGGCAGCGGGCGCCCCGCATGACGCCGCAACAGACGCTGGAGTGCGCCGAGGCCCGTGCTCTCGTCGCCGTGCAGCAGTGCAGACACGAACAACGGCGCCGGCCTCGCGCCTGCGAGGTGGAAGAGCGTCGGGCCACCGAGCATCTCCCGCAGCGCCTCGGGCGGTGCATCGAGGAAGCCCGCCGGCAGCTCGCTCTGGACACGCAGCTTCATGCCGGCCATTCGTGGACGGGTGCGCCGCTGCGCTGGTGCTCGAGATAGTCGGCGAGCAGGCGCTGGAAGTCGCGCCCGTGGCGGCGGATCCAGGCGCGCTGCCACACGGCGCCGGTCACGCCACTTCGCACGCGCTGCTCGACGATGCCGAGCCAACGCTCGCACTCACCCGCGGAGACGCCCTGCATACGCAGGCCCTGGCGTGCCATGGGGAGCAGCTCGTCGAGCACGAGCGCGCGCACGGAGCGCGGCTGGCCGTCGAGCCACGGCACCTGCGCGGCGAGTCCGCGGCGCGCAGCCGCCTCGAAGCCATCGCGCACGAGAGCGAACGAGAGGTCCGACTCCGGCGGACGCGCGAGCGTCGCCAGCGCGCTGACGAGGCCCACCCAGAACGCCGCGTTCGCGATCATGTCGAGCACGCTCGGTCCGGCCGGCAGCACGCGCTGCTCGATGCGGACGTGCGGCGTGCCGTCGGCGTCGAAGCCGATCAGCGGGCGGTTCCAGTTCCAGATCGTGCCGTTGTGCAGACGCAGGTGCGAGAAACGCGCGGGGTCGGCGTCGCGTTCGAGCGGCAGAAGGACCGGGAAGCGGCGCACGACGTCTTCGAAGTGCTCGGCCACGCTGTCCCGCATCCACCCCGTCCCGAAGGTGACGCGCCGGTCCTCCCGCGGTGCTCCGCTCGCGTGGGCGGCGGTGGCCTGCTCGAAGAGCGGGATGCGCGTCTCGTCCCACAGCGCATGTCCGAAGAGGAACGGGGAATTCGTCCCCACGGCGAGCAACGGCGCGGACGCGATCAGCGAGGCGTTGTAGAAGCGCACCATTGCGTCGGCGGGCACCTGCAGATGCACCTGGAACGAGGTCGTCGCGGCCTCGAGCATGACGTCGTGGTGCAGCAGTCGGAGCGGCTCGTCGCCGTCGATCGCGAGTTCGATGGGGCGGCCCTCGCGCAGGCGCAGGATCTCGGCGTTGAGCGCGCTGTAGCGTCGCACGGCCGACACGTTCGCGAGAGTGAGATCGCCCTGGCGGATCGTCGGCAGGATGCCGATCAGCACGAGCGCCGCGTCCATCTCGTGAGAGACGTCGAGGCACTTCCTCCACGTGCGCTCGAGCTCCGTCGCGAGCGCCGAGAAGGACTCGCCGCCGAGCGCGCACGGCGTGCCGTTCAGTTCGACGTTGAAGCGCGACAGCTCCGGCACCACGAGCGGGTCGCCGAGTGCGGCGAGGTAGCGCTCGTTGATCGGCGCGGGGACGAGACCATGATCGACGAGCCATGCCTCGAGCTCGAAGCCGACGACGAAGCCCGCGCACGACAGGCCGCCGCTCCTCGCGGTCTGCCCGAACAGCGCCACCTCCTCGCGGAGACGCTCGGCGAAGCGAGCGCGATCCTCCGCGCTGAAGGCAATCCGATCGACCTCGTCCCCCATGATCTGGCCCGGGTGCGCGTCAGGCGCCCGCGGGCTCCCTCGCCGCCACGCCCGGTTGGTACGTCTCGTACACGTAGATCGGGATCTTCAGGTCGCCGAGGTGCTTTTGGATCAGCGGCTTCACGTCCTTCCAATCGAGACCGCCGACGCCGGTCGCGAGCCGCGGCAATGCGAGAGAGGCGAACGACTCGTGATCCGCGACGCGACGCAGTTCGCGCAGCGCATGATTGACGTGGGCGACGGTCGCGCGGCCGGGCTTCGCATGGTGGCCGGGCGCGGGCTCCTGGGTCATCAGGTTCACGATGCGCTTGCCGTCCGCGCCGGCCCACGTCCACGCCTCACCGGGCTTCGGATGCGAGACCTGGCAGTGATGGCGGAAGTCCTTCGCCATCGCGGGCCAGCGCTCGCGCAGCGCCAACGCGAGGCCGGAGTCGAAGTGGTCGCCCGGCGCCACGCCGTGGGCGAGGGCGCGAGCTTGGCTGTGCAGGATGTCTCCAGTCAGGAAGTGGATCACGGGATCTCCGGGCGGGCCGCGCCGGGAATCGACGGGCCGGTCGTCGTTTCTTTCGCAAGCGCCGTGCCGCGCGCAACGCACGCTTCGCTGCGCGCGGCGCGACGCGTGTGGGGGATTTCGTCGCATGACGTGGCGCGGCGCCTCAGAATGCGTCGTCTGGGTTCGCGCCTTCATAAGCCGACTGGTCGAGCTCGAAGTCTGGATCCCCGTCCGCTTCCGTCAGCGCCGGCTCGCAATCGCCGCGGACGCTCACGGGTGCAAACGGCGGCGCGCGCGACGGAAGCGCCAGACTTTCGAGGATCGGGCGCGCCACGCCCGGATCCGTGATGACGACGATAGGTCGCATCGGTCCGCCAAAGCCCGGACGATGAGGCGCATCGGCGTCAAAGACGAGCCTGGCCTGCCCTGCTTCGACGGAGGGACGAAGCTGGATTTCGCTGCCACCAGCGTGAGAGTAAACCGAGATTGAGCCAAGACATTATCTGGCGGAGTTTTACCGTCGGATCGTTCAGTGGGTGGAGAACGGACGAAAGGTGGCGGACGTTCCCACTGAGTTCGAACTCAGTCAGCAGACGATCTACACCTCGCGACGGCAAGCCCGAGTCGACGCCGGCCTCGAGGCCGGCGTCCCGAGTTCGGAGCAAGCCGAACTCACGGTCGCCAAGCGGCGAATCAGGGCACTCGAGACGGAGCTTGCGATACATCGTCGAGCGACCGAGTTGCTTCGGGAGACGTCCAGCCCGAAAGGCAGTACGCGGCGATCTAGGTGATCGCCGCCCAGGGCCCTCCCGATCAAAGTCGCATGCCGCGCTCTGGGCGTCTCGGTGTCTGGGTACTACGAGTGGCTGAGGCGAGCACCATCGGCGAGAGCACTGCGCCATGCGTGGCACTGCGAGCTGATCCGGCGGGCGCATCTCGAGTCTCGGGGCACGTACGGCTCTCGACGCGTGCACGCAGAGCTGACGCTGGGAAATGGTGTCGTAGTCGGACGCCACGCCGTCGAGGTCCTCATGCGCCGGGCAGGTCCTCAGGGCCTCCCTGGGCGACCTCGATTCCGACGAGTGCCCAACGTCGTCACTGCAGAGGACCACGTCCAGCGACAGATCGGGCGTGAGAGCCGCGATCAGCTCTGGGTCACCGACATCACTGAGCATCCGACGCGCGAGAAAGAGATGTACTGCGCCGTCGTTCTCGACGCGTTCAGTCGGCGCGTCGCGGGACGGTCGATCGATGCGCAACCCACCGCGGCTCTCGTGGCGAACGCGCTCGCGATGGCCGTCGAACAGCGCCGACCGGCGGACGGCGAGATGGTCATCCACTGCGACCAGGGCACGCAGGCCACTTCGTGGGCGTTCACCCAGCGTGCGGTCGACTCTGGCCTGGTGCCGTCGATGGGATCGGTCGGAGACTGTTACGACAACGCGACGATCGAGTCGTTCTGTAGCTGAATGCAGGTCGAATTCGTCGATCGGCAGCGACGGCAGCGATCAGACTCCGAAAAACTGAGGGCACACCAGACGTCCCTTCGACGGACCTGGGCAAGACAGTCGCTTTCAAACATTAGGTCCGCAGCAGTTGAATTTCCTCGTGGCTCAAGCCCCCACAGCGACCGGCTCGTGTTCCGACTTCCGCGCGGCGATGATGAAGATGAGAATGCCGAACACCGCCTTCGCGACGACGTCGGCGATCGTGTAGCCCACCTGCACCGCCGCGACAGCCGCTCCGCCCGTCAGCCCGATCATCGGGAACACGAACACGACGGGGTAGAACGACCAGGACACCACGGTCAGCCAGCGAGCGGCTTCCACCAGAGGGCGGGCGCCCTCAGGCTGGGCATCGACCGAGCCCCGAAGACCGACGAACAGCTCGTACATGATCCAGAGAAAAGGAATCATCGCGAGGCCCCACCAGAATCAGCGGATGCCCGGGCTGCTGGAGATTTCCCCGGGATAGCCGAGCACGATCATCAGGCCAGCCAGAAGTCCCAGCCGTACGCCCTTGGAGATCGTCTCCGAGCGCGGAAGGCGCATGACAAGAATCAACTCCAGGAGTAGCAGCGGGACGGTCAAAAGCCAGTCGACGTAGCGGTACGCATCGTTGAAGGCAACGCCGGTGGGCGCTACTGCGCCCTCAACCATCTCGTAGGCTCCGCTCCAGCTCTCGAAGATCCGCACGTAGTGATAGAGCGCGATCGCAGTGACCAGACCGCTGCTGGTCACGGCTACTCTGTAGGGCGGCGCGACCTGCGAGCGACTGAGCCAGAGGAAGCCGTCGCGGCGCCCATCGCGGCGATGGTGAACGAAAACGCGTTGTTGACCAAGTTGAATTGTCCAACCGTGATCTCCGTCATGACCTCCCCCCTGAGAGCGGAGCGACTCGGCCGCCTCGTCACATAGCTGAACTGAGGCTTAATTCTTTGGTACAACCGGGGCACAGCCTTGTCCATGCTAGGCCCCCGCCGTACGGCGGCGGCGTGGGATGCGCCTGACCCAGCGCCTCGATGGCTTCGAGCCCACCGCCCGCGATGAAAAGGCGCGTTGCGCTGCGGTTCGCGACCAGCGTGCCTTGACCGAAGTTTTCGCGCCCTGTATTCCCTTCACTGGTCGTTACGCGCCACTTGGCGCCATGGAGAACACTGATGAAACTCGTCGTCGCTACGTTCCTCTCGGCAATCGGTTGCTTTGCCGTCGCCACCTCGGCGGTCGGAGACTCGCATGAGGCGGGCAAACAGAATGTCGTACAAACCGCAATCGCCGCCGGCAGCTTCAAGACCCTTGCACAGGCGCTGACGGCCGCCGGGTTGGTCGAAGCGCTGTCGGGCGCCGGCCCGTTCACCGTGTTCGCGCCGACCGATGCCGCTTTCGCCAAGCTCCCGGCCGGTACCCTCGACGATCTGCTCAAACCCGAGAACAAGGCGAAGCTGCAAAGCATTCTCAAGTACCACGTGGTCTCGGGCGACGTCCGGGCCGCGGACGTCGTCAAGCTCACTTCCGTCAAGACACTGGAAGGGAAGTCCTTGCCGGTGAAAGTCTCCGGGGCGACCGTAAAGATCGGTGACGCGACGGTCACCATGACCGATATCGTCGCCTCGAACGGCGTGATCCACGTGATCGACACAGTATTGCTCCCGCCGTCCCAGTAATCGCGGCGCCACACCCCACGCCTACTCGTCGGCTGGCTCGGATCGCCCTCGGCGGCGGTCCGGGCCGTAGCCCCGAGCGACGCTGGCTCGCAAGTTGAAAGGTGCAGGAGTTCGAGTTCGGCCGAACTGGCGCGTTAGAGCCGCGACTCGAGGAGATACTCCGATCCGCGCTTCGCTAAGAATCGCCGCTCGGGGCTCGGCATGACTCTCGGAAAGCTGATCCCTGCCAATCTGTGTGTCCGCCCGGGCGCGATATTGCGACCCTGAACGCGGTCTGGATCGTCGCCGGTGGCGTGGACGGCGGGCTGGACGAAGCCGAGGAAGGCAGCACCGGGTTCGGGCGCAGGAAATTCGGGCTCGTCGGCCGCTGGCCTTCTTCGGGTCACGCCAGTTCCAGGTCGAACTCCGGCGGGCCGACCGTGACGATGCCCAGGTAGCCATCGACCGTCACCAGGTCTCCGTCGCGAAGCTGATCCACCGCGCGGGCGACCCCATTGACGCAGGGGATCTCCATCTCACGCGCGATGATGGCTCCATGGATCAGCATGCCGCCTCGCCGCTCGACGATCGCGGCCGCCAGCGGCACCAGGTGGGTCATCATCGGCTGAATCGCATCGCACACCAGCACGTTGCCGGCCTGAAACCTGCCGATGTCCGCCCCGGCCGACACGAGGCAGACCCTGCCGCTCGCAAGGCCCGGCGAGGCCGGTTGCCCGACGAGCTGCCGGGGGGTTTCCTGGGAGAGGATCGCGACCCCGGTGTCTTCAGGAGTTGCAGCAGGCAGATCGAGCACGTCCTTGGGATCAATGAGCGCCGCAGCGAGGGCGGGCACGACGTCGACAGGACACCGCGGCTTCTGCCGAAGCCGGCCCGCCGCGCTCAACCGGTCGAGTGCCATCGCGACGGCACGATTCAGCTGGCTCTCCACGCGGCTGAGCAGCAGGTTGTCGTCGTCTCGGAGACGCCAGCTGACTCTCCCGATCCGCAGCACCTCGACCGCCTCGTCGCGGCGTGCGGGGCCGATGGCGTCGAAAAGGCGCTCCTCCAGTTCGGAACGGACATCGCCCTGGTCGAGCGCTGCGGTTCGGGCATCGCGGGGGGCGACCTCCGTAAGCTCCAACAACGTGTGCAGCAGCAGATCCGGGCGATCCAGCAGGCGCTCGGTGCCGTACATGACGTCCATGAAGGCTGCCGCCAGCGCATCGAACGCGTCCAGAAACTCCGGACCGCCCGGCAACTCGCGCAGCGGCTCCAGAGCCTCTCGCCAGATCGTTGCGTCGGCATCGGCCAGGGCAACTCGGGCGTCCGAAACGGCCTGTACGAGCCGTGCGTTCCCTCGCAGCCTCTCCGCAAGATCCGCCATGGCCTGGTTCCGCCTCGAAGCAAGCATGTCCGTCGAGTTCAGCAGGCCGACAAACTCGTACGGATCGTCCGGACGCACCGCATCAGCGTAGTACCGCCCGAGTTGCCGGACCCCATGGGCCAGAGGAATGAACTCGTCCCAGTAGATGTCCTTCCAGCGTCGCAGCGATTCGGCGCGCTCGAGCAAGGCAGCGGCGAGTTCGGCATCGGTGCATGCGGCGAGATCGTGCGACGCCAGACGCGCGCCTTCCGATTCGAGGGCGGGAATCAGCTCGCCGGCGACGCGGTCCGCGAGCGCAGACAGACGCCGTAGATTCGGCCGCAGCGTCAGATACCAGCCTCGCTCGTCATCAGCGGCAGGCCGCGACGTTGTGACGGGCCGGGCCTGGAGCACCACCATGTCCGCCGATCGACCGGTCCACTCGACGTCGGGTGGCCAGGCGAACAGCGTCTCGATGCGGCCTAGCACACCGAGCAGGTGTGCCAGATCCCGCGCGCCGAGAAGTGGCTCTCCTTCGTCCGATCCGCGGCGCCCTGGCCGCCACTCGATCAGTTCGCCCGAGGTCCGCTCCAGGGTCCAGCGGTCCGGGTCCACCGAACCGTCCACCAGCAGCGCGCACGGGCCCGGCACCGCTTCGATCACGGCGCAGTCGGCGTCCGGGCAGCGCGGATCGCGGTTGAAGGCCACGCCTGAACACTCCGCCAGTTCAACAGCCTGGACGAGTATCGCCATCCGGCTTCGTTGCGGGTCGAGCAACAGCTCGCGCCGGTAGAGGAGCGCAGCATCCGACCACAGCGAGGCCCAGACCGTCCGCACCGCATCGAGGACAGCGCGATCTCCCTGCACCCCGACGATGGACTCGTGGAGACCGGCGAAGGAAAACTGCTGCGAGTCCTCCCCGGGCGCCGAAGAGCGAACGGCCACGGCGCCATCGCCGACGTGGTCTGCCAGGGCTCGGCGTATCTGCCCGGCGATGACATCCGGTATGCCGGCTCGCAGGAAGGCGGATCGGATCCGCAGCGCGGCGTCCCACAGTTCCTCCCACCTCATCGTGTCCAGCGGCTTTCTGCCCAACTCCATCGCAACGTGCCCGCTCAGGCCAGCTTCGGCGATGAACTGTTCGTACGCCCTCGTCGTGATACAGAATCCGCGGGGAACTTTGAATCCTGCCTGGATGAGTGAGCCGAGCCGGGCCGCCTTGCCGCCAACCAACCCGTCGCCCGCAGCGGCGGCCCCGACCAATGGGACTATGTACGACTCTTCGGAACCCACTGCCGGACCTCTTGAAAACGGGTGACGTGGAAGAACCGCGCGATCTCGATGCGAAAGAGACCGCAGGAGACGGAGCGGACGAACATGTCGAGGTACGGGTGGCGGTCGGTGAGCAGGCGGGACCACTGGTCGAACTCCGGTCCCGCCGCCACTTCGTGCGCGCGGCCGGTCGCCGTCACGGCTTCGACGTCCATCAGCTGACCGGGAAGCGCCGAGCGGTTGTCGACGACGAGCGCCGCGTGGACGCACTCGGAGAGCAGGCGGTACTTCCTGGTGGCCTTCTGCGTCGCGAAGACCGCTGAATCGAGGTCAGGGGTCATGGAGTACGCGACCAGCGAACCATAGGGTTGCCCCTGGCCCTGCGTGCACAACACCCCGTACAGCTGGCCGTCGAGGAGATGCCTGATGGTCCTATCGAGATTCTCGCCCGGAGCACGGTCCGGAACGGCCTCGCCCGCGATTTCGTCCGGAACGCGCATGTCTATCGCCACGCTTTCTGCGGCTCTTGTCGAATCCTGCGCCGCGCCACATGTGCAGCGGTCAGCGCTCCCGCGGCGGCTGCCGCTCAGCCGACCCGGCTCTCGAGCAAGGCATAACGTTTCGTGTTCGAGCACGCCGGCTACGAGCGTACAACCCGATCGGGGCTCCGGCGTACTGCTTCCTCTGCGAGGATGCCGACCTCCCGCCAGCCCTGCCGCTGTAAGGAAGCGGATCGATGACCCGAAAACCACCGTGCCGATGTCGCTCCGCAATGTAGCCGCGAAGCAGATCAGGTACGGCTGAGCCGTCGCCTACAGGACGAGGCCGGATCCGCTGTCCCCGCGATCCGATTCCGCGAGACGGTTGACGGCGTCGATCTCCCCGTGCCAGGTCGGATCGATTGCCGACTTGTTCGATCCCGCTACCACCACTTCACCCGTTTCGGCGCACAAGATCAGGGCGCCGAAGAGCAGGTGCGGACACCTGGCCGTCGGTGCGATGGCTCGTGTCATGAAGCGTTCGTGGTCGAGGGATTCTATGAGCGGGACATCTCAAGCGAGCGGCGGGTCACGCCGCCTCCGTCGAACACCAACTCCAGGCAGAGCCGGCGCGCTGGACCTCTTCGAAACAGGTCAAGTCAGTCCCTCCGGCGCCGACGACGAGCACGCCGACCGACTATCCGGACTCCTGCGTCAGATCAGCCATCCTGCTCGAGGAGAGTCGCGCGGGCCGTTCGAGCCTGCAGACGCCTTGCGGCTCCTCCCTGGACCGCGGGGTCTGCGGTAAGTCCCTCTCGACGGTGAGCCGACCTGTCGAAGGTTCGATCGATGCTCCCGAGACGCGGCTACTTCATCCTGACCGCCGCTCTCGTCGCGTTCCTGGTCTTCGTCTTGCCGGTAGGCCCAGCCTGCCCCGCGCATCGAGCCCGCCGACGCGCAGCGGTCGACCGGGGCTCCGTGGAAGGGCTCCCCTACCTACGCGAAGTACACGACGAGGAGACCGATCAGGATTGCGTCGGACCTGATTGCCACAGCCGCCGATCCAGATGGCCGGCCATGGCTCGACGATCGATGGCAGGCAGGTGACCGAGCGAAGCGTCCTGACGGGCGGAATCGACAAGACGATAGGAGAAATCGGCGGCGTTCTGGTGGCCCGTAACGGTCGCCAACGATCTCGGCCCCGCTGGCACGTTCGCTCGTCGCCGAGACGCGCTCGAAACCACGAACGTGCAATTCAAGCTCGGCGAGCGCGGTATGCCGCGCGCCAAGGCATAGTTGCGGCGGGCGCGTGCCGTCGATTCTTGTATTGTCCGCAGGCGCGGACGAACCGCGATACAAGGAGTGTCGGTCGATGATTGGCAGGACGTTCGTGCTCTTCGCACTGGCAATGTCCCTCGCCGCAACCGCGGCGGCGGCACCGGTTCGCTACGTCCTGGAGACGCCCGGCGTCGTTTGAGGCGGAACCTCGGCGAAGGCCCGTGTGGCCGTCGAGAAGGTTCAGGGCGTGAGCGGCGTCGAGACCGACATGAACGAACACACCGTGACGGTCGGCTTCGACGACTCCGTCACGACTGTGGACAAGATTGTCGAGGCGCTCTACGACGCGGGCTACGTGGTCAAGGAGCGCCGCAAGCTCCAATGACGTGACCAAGCCTGATCATCACTTTGTCTCGCTTGGGTTCGTCACGCTGGCGGAACGGAAGGTTCCGCGCGCGCGGTGATGAAAGAAATCAGCGGCGTTCTGGCGGCGGGGAACGGTCGTCACGACAAACTCGAACCGTTAGCGCGATCCCGGGCCCGAGCGAGGAAGGGAGCGCGTCGTGGCGCGGAAGCCCGGATACTCAGAGCGGGTCGGCAGGCTCATTCCGCCGAGTTCCGGCCGCAGGTCCCGGGGGTCCGAGGCGGAGACATACCGGCGAAAGTAATTGTCGTTCATCACGCCGGGCGCCACGAGCAGAACGAACGTCGACGACGCTTGCAGGAGCCCAGAGCGCACCTACGTGGCGGGCGCGACGCACGGCTCGATGAACGCGCGCGAGTGACGCGACGTGAAGCCACTTGAAAGGGGGCTCGTGCCGATCGCGCACGTCTCGCGCGCCGACACTGCGTCGGCGGCGCACGATCTCGCGCGCGCGGTGCACCAAGGCTGTCGCAGCGCGTTCGTCATGCCGTTCACGTGGTCGCGGCTGCGCATGGTCACCCCGATCGGGAGCCGCTGCGGGGATTGCGCATCCAGGGTTCGTACTGGCCCGAGCATGCGCGTTATTGGAGATCGACGCGGCGGGCGATCTCGCCCCGCTCGACGTCGTGATGAACGCACTCGGCCGGCCCTTCCGAGAGCCCGCGGCGACCGGCGCCCCGTGTCATCGAACCTACTGCGGGACCTGATCCTTCATTCGACTTCGTCGGCGCGCGAGGAGGGCGAGGAAGCCGGCGCCCACGACCATCCCCAAGGCGAGCCCGGGCTCGGGCACGACTCGGATGTCGCGCTCGCGCGGACCGTTCTCGGGCAGCGAGATCCAGCGCGATCGTCCGAACAGCGGCGAGGCGCTGCGCAACCGCGCCCGCCAGTGGAATAGATCGTTCGGGTTGCCAACCGGGTGCGTGAGCGCCGTCGTCGGAGAGAGAACATTGTCGAGCATCACAGATTCGATCAACCCTGTTCCGTTGAAGTCCTGGCCCAGGGGCTTGACCTCGAGCTCGAGCTTCACGCGGCTGCGGCCAGCCGGGCTTCGAAGCGCGAGCGACGCGTCGAACAGGTTGGGCGTCGCGCCGAGGATTGCCAGCGGGGCGCCCCCGAACCCGAGCGACTGGCGCGGATTGACCGGCTTGCCCCGTCCCTCGTTGCCGAGATAGACATAGACCGCACCGGCATCCGCGCCGACGAGGTCGTTGAAGCGATAGGCGCCGACGAGCACGTCCCCGAAGCCGTCGCCATTGATGTCCCCGCCACCGGCCACGTCACGCCCGAAGTCGCAAAAGCCATGGGTACATGACTGGACTGATCGGGAGGGGAAAGGCGGCAATCCGGTGGGACCGCCGTGGAATAGATAGGCCTCGCCCTGGGCGAATCCCTGGGGACCCGTATTCCACTGATCGCCCACGATCACATCGGAATAACCGTCTCCGTTCACATCTCCCGCACCCGCCACGCCGCTGCCGAAGCGCGTATCTCCCGAGATGGGGTATTCGCCTAGCAGAAAGCCCGACGCGGCTTGATTCGGGCCGGTGGGTGAACCGTGAAAGACGTAGACCTGCCCGAACTGGAAACTGGAGGGCGGGTTCTCCTCCTCGAAAATGTAAGTCGGATCAGCGATCGCAAAGTCCGCGTAGCCATCCCGATTCACGTCGCCGACTCCCGCGACCGTCTCGCCGAAGCTCGAACCTGCCCGGCTCTCCGTATAGGTGCGAAACGGCGTACTTCCGAGGCCCTGCGGAAACTGGGGAGTCGTCGGGCGGCCGAGATAGACGTACGCGGCACCCGATCCGCCCTGCCTGTTCGCACCGACGATGACGTCGTCGTAGCCATCGCCATTGATGTCGCCCGCGCCCGCCACGTCGAGCCCGAATTGCGCACCTGCTTGCTCGCCGGATTTCGTCCAACTCGGCGACGTCGCCAGGCCGCCGGGGGATCCCAGGTACAGCAACGCCTGACCGACGCCCAGGTCGAAGGGCGCCCCGATGATCACATCCCCGAAACCATCGCCGTTGACGTCGCCCGCGCTCGCTGCCGAGTATCCGAACTGCGCATTGGGCTCGAAGAATCCGTCGAGCGTCCCCGCCGGCGTAGGCGAGAGCCCGCTCGGCCCGCCGTGGTAGACGCGCACGATGCCCGCATTGGGAATGGGCGAACCACAGACAGGAAAACACAGGTCCGGATCGAAGTTGGGCGCGCTGACGATCACGTCCGCATAGCCGTCCCCGTTGACGTCACCGGCGGCGGAAGCGTTCCACCCGAACTGGGCGCCCGCCTGTTCGCCCTCCCGCGGCGGGTTGCTCGCGATCTCGTCTTCGAAGCGAGGCGCACACTGGGGCCCGCACGATCCGCCGTAGGTCACGAAGAATCGACCCTCGTCCGTCTGCGAGGCGCCGCTCTCGTAGAAGGGAGCGCCCGTCACCATGTCTGAAAATCCGTCGTTGTCGATATCGCCCGCGAAGGACACGCCCAGACCGAGTTGGGCCCCGACTTGACGGCCGCCCTGCACGTAGGTCGCCTCCACGGCGATCGTATCGGCGCGCCCCGGGTAGACGAAGGCCGCGCCGTCTCCCGGGCCGACGCCGGGGCTGGGGATCCAACGCGGCGCTCCGACGGTGACGTCCGAATAGCCATCGGCATTCCAATCGCCCGCCGTCCCGACCGCCGCACCGAACTGGGCCGAATCGAACGAGGTCGTGCCGGTGTTCGGTTCCGAGTAGATCACGTCCGAGGCCGGATTCGGTCCCCAGGCATTCGTCCGGCGTCCGAGGAGCAGGTGGGCCCGGCCGCGGCGGCCGGGCGAGACCTGGAATTCCGGCTCACCGATCAGGTAGTCGGCCAGTCCGTTCCCGTCGACGTCCCCCGCCGAGGCGACGGCATAGCCCAGCTTCGCGTCAGCTTGCTGACCAGGATGGGACCAATGGATTACGTCGGACCCAGGAAGCGGCGATCCGCCGCGTGTGACGACCACCGCTCCCTCACCCGTTCCCGCAACGAAGGCATTATCGAAGCCCGGAGCACCGACGAGCATGTCGGCGAATCCGTCTCCGTCGACGTCCCCGGCGATCGCCGTCGAGCTTCCGACCCTCGCCCCGGGCGAACCCAGCCGCATGCTCCAAGCAGCACTCGCTTGCGTACCGTCAGGCAATGAGGCCAGGATCGGGGAACCGAGCCACAGGAATGCGGCGCCTTCCTGGGTGTTCCCACCGGGAGTCCAACCCGGTGCGCCCGCGAGAATGTCATCGCGACCATCCCCATTTACGTCGCCAGTCGCAACGCTTGCCCCTAGATTCGCCCCGACAGCGATGATCTGGGCAATCCAATCGGGATCGTTCGCGCCATCGGGATTGCTCGCGAGAAACTGACTGCCGAGCCATACGAGGACGGCACCATCATCGGAGCTCGTCGGAAAATCCGCCTCGGGGATCCCCACGATGATGTCGGCCGTGCCATCTCCGTTGACGTCACCCGATGCAATCGAAGCAGGATTGCCGAAGTTCTGAACGAATCGACGCCAACCGGCAGTCGTGCTCGGGCCACCCACCGAACCGAAAAAGGCCCGAACCATCTCAGCTCCGGCACTCGCATCCGTCACGACCAACACATCGTCGCACCCGTCGCGGTTGACGTCGCCGGCCGCGACGGCCTTTCCCACCCTTGAATTCGTGTTGGGCAAGAAGCCGTTTCCGGAGATGAACCAGTTCGGAGGTGCGGTGGGCTGCGGCGGGAGAGCAGCATTGCCGTACCAGATGGCGAGCCAGCCGGAGTGGGGCCAGACCTCCGGAAAACCTGCCTCCGGCGCCCCGATCACCAGATCTGCGATCCCGTCGCAATTGAAATCGCCTGCAGTTCCGACCGTCGCGCCGACGGTGTAGAGATTGTTTCCTCCACCGATCCCCGTTCCTGCCCGCGACCAGATCGCAACGTTTGAAGGTGCGCCACTCGCCGAGCCCGCGAGTCCGATTGCGGCGACTGCCGCCACCAACGTCCCCCACCCGCCCCGACCAAAACGTCTCCCGGTGCCATCCAGCATGCGTCTGTTCTCCCAGCAGCGGCGCTTACGCGCTTTGAGGCCATTTTCCGACAGGCGGTCAGGGTCGTCTTCGTTCCTATTACCCAATGGGGCCGAGGCTACACCGGGCGGCGGGGCAATTTCAATCCACTTCGTCGATCCGGATTCGGCCGACAATGGGACGCCCGCTGGGTCGTCGGTTCCGTACACGAGATTCGCCACTCCGCGGCTGCCGCGACCGGTGTTCGAAAGGTCGGCGATGCCACCGCGCAGGATGCCTCGCTCGGCGACTGGTCGAAGTCGAGGCCCGGATCCCCATCCGCCTCAGCCAACGCGGGCTCGCACTCGCGGCGCCTGATCACAGACCCGACATCGAGCTCGCTGGCCAGTGCAAGAGGCCGAGTTCCGCATGCTTCGAGAACGTCACGATCTGTTCAACCAAAAGTCGCTTCATCTTCACGGCAGACTCCCTGGGCTTTCCAGCCCTCAGTTTGCCAAGAGCTCACCGTCGATTCGGTCCGCGACTCCCTGTGCAGGTCAGAACGATGGGTCTACCCGCAGAGCCTCGGCGGCAGCCCAGCCCGATAGCGCGGCGCCTTCGACGCGCGGGCCGTCGAAGGCGTCGCCGGCGAGTACGAGCAGCGGCGACTGGCTCACGAGCACGCAGGATCTTTCAACGACGCGCATCGGCTTGCTGTAGCGCCAGCCGTGGATCTGGAACGTCTGGATCGCCGCACCGAGCCATGGAGTGGCGGCTTCGAGCAGGGCGCGCCCACTCTCCTGCCGGTCGCGATCCCAATGCTCCAGGCTGAACGCATGCGTGGCGTGAATGGTTGCGGCTGGCTTCGCGGAAATTCCTTTCAACTGATTGTCCGCTATCCACGCGATCGGTCCGACGCCGGGCGTGAGGCCGCCGGGAGGCGGGATCCGCGACGGGCTTTCGAGCACGGCCATGACGGCCAGGCAGCGCTCGTACTCGATGGCCGCGAGACGCGTCCGCATTTCCGGCGCGAGAGCGATGCCGCCCGCATCCAGGATCGCGAGCGACTGCGGCACGGGTGGCGTCAGCACCACGGCTGCGGCGGTGAAAGTGCAACCGGTCGAGGCTTCCACACGCCATCCATCCCCGGCGCTGCGCAATGCGACCACGGGGGTTTCCAAATGGAGATCGAGTCCGAGCGCGAGATGCTTGGCCACGGCGGACATCGCCGGTCTCCCGCGCCAGCGCACATGACCGTCAGCGCCGCCCCCAAAACCGCGGCACCATTCCGCCGTCGTCCCGTTATGCCGACCATGCTCGAGGACTGCGGCGAAGCGCGGGTCGCGCGCGGTGACGAATTGCGCGCCGTAATCGAGGGTGGCACCGTCGATGCGTCGGCTCGCGAGCCGTCCGCCCACGCCGCGGCCCTTCTCGATCATAAGCACGCGTCGACCCGCGCGCTGCAATTCCGCCGCCGCGATCAATCCCGAAATTCCCGCGCCGATGACCAGCACGTCCGTGGTTTGTTCAGTGGCCTGCATCCAGTGTTTCATCCCCTGGTCTGTTCGCGCTGGAGGACTGCGGTATGCAGCGGAACAAGAGTGTCCTATGGTCGAAACTTGAACGTCATCCTCATCCTTTTTTCGGCTGTCTCCTTCCTCGGATACGGCTCGGCGTGTTTTTTGTCCTCGCATATGAAGCAGGAGTTCGACCGCTACCGACTCGGATCACAGCGCGCGCTGGTCGGCAGCCTGCAATTGTCCGCGGCGATTGGTCTGCTGACTGGCCTGAGCCATCCGTGGATGGGACGCGCTGCGTCTGCCGGGCTTGCGTTGATGATGCTGGTCGCAGTCGGCGTCCGTATCAGAATCAAGGACACGCTGACGCAGATGATCCCCGCGCTGGTCTATCTGGCGCTGAATACCTACCTGAGTCTGGCGGCCTTCTGATGGAGCCCGTCGGCTAGAGCAGCGCGATAGCGACACACATCGCGAGCACAGCGATCGATGGCAGGGCTTTTTTCATCGGGTCTTTCACTTTGAGGTGCATCCCGAACGCCCCCAGCATCAGCGCTCCCATTCCGACCGCGGCCGGTTGGGCCACGCCGTGGATCCAAATGCCGGCGATGAGCGCGAGCGCCAAGCCCACCTTGAACACGCCGATCAAGCACATGAACCAGAACGGCAGCCCATATACGGCGAATTCCTCGCGAAGGTTCTTCCCGTCGCCTCCCCTAAATGGCGTCGGCTTGCGCGAGCGAAGGACCCAGACGTTCAGGATCCCGAGAGCTACGACCAATTGCAGGGCGATGACGAGGTATCTCACGCACCCAGCTTAACAGCTCGCGACCCTGTTGGATCGAATTGGACGCAGATTCCCTCGCGTCGCCAAGGGCTGCAAGGGGTTCCACCGCCCAGGCCTGCCGAAGCACGGCCTTCACGCTCTCGTGCAGGCCGATCCGGAGGATGATCCAGGTTGTTGCGACGCTTCTCTGAACCCGACAACGCTGCATCTCAGCCACGGACCCGGCGGTGTTCCCGTCGCGATCCGCGACCGAATGGAGGGCGCGCCGAGCATCGCCATCAGCGGATCGTCTTCCTCATCGGTCCGGCTTACGCACGAGAAGAAGCAGGCTCCGCTTCCCCGTTCCCGCCAGCGCGCGCCACGAACTCGGTCTCCGGCCGCGAAGACTCCAGGGGCATACGTCGGCCCATTCCAACGCCATCGAGGACGAGCTGATGAGATTGGCGCATCAGGTTCAGGGCCGACCCGAATCGTTGGAGGAACGCCACCGACCCGGACAGTCCCTTGCGGATGCCGAAGAGCAGCCGCGCACGACGCCGCTGGTCCTCGAGTGCGGTACGCAGAAAACCGCTCAAGACCTCGGTCGTGAGCCTCGCGTTTCAAGCGCACCGATAGCGGAGCGGATAGGGCAGCGTGAGGACCCCCACTGCCGGGTCGGGACTTCGGGCAGCATCCGGTCGACGAGATGGGCCGCGGTGTCGGCCATGCGCCGGCCTCCGCGCGATGGACAGAAGCCGCGGCCCTTGCTCGCGAAGGCGACGAGCCGGTCGTGGCCGCAGAACGCGCAGTGGACGCGCAGGAAGGTCGCGGGCCAGCACGCCGCACTCGAGAGAAGCGCGGACCTGCCGCTCAACGAAGCGGGCGACGTGCGCCCCTTCAGATCTGGCCCGGGCGAGGAACGCGAGGATCTCCGCGCGGATGACCGTGTGGAGAAAGGTCTTCTCGGGCTCGTCGCGGGCGTAGTCGGCGGCGGTCGGACATCCGCTGGGACCGTTGGGGCTAGGTGAATTCCGACGAGGCTGTCACGTCACGCGGCGGTGGGCGATTCGTGTACGAACATCCGGGTGAGCACGAGAGCGAACGGGTGATGTTGGTCGGATGTGTCGCTCGGTCGATTCCGCTTCTCGTCGCCAATCGCGAAGAGGCTGCAGGTCGAATTTCGATCGGACGCAGATGGCAGGTTTGCCGGGCACGCGTGACGCCCCTCCCTTTCGGGGAAGGGGAGGGCCGCGAACCCGCTCATCTCGCTGTATATCCCGGCCACCGATGTCGAGCTCTCTCAAACGTCTTTGGCAGACGCCTCTTCCGAGGCAGCACTACCTCTGCGCAACCTCTCGCGGGTGGCGTCGCTACTGCGTGTCACTTCGATCGCCCAAGTGCTCGGGTTCGACGGTGACCCGGACGCGATTGGAACGCGCGCCCGGTCGGCATCCGTAAGCTTCGCTTGCGAATTACCTCGGCTCGCTGATCGCTCGCAGCTCCCCCCGACTTCGGTTCCCTCAGCTGGCTGGCGCCATGCCGGGTCCCGCGTCACACATGCGCGGCGGATGGTGACCCGGGCGCGATTCGAACGCGCGACCCCCAGCTTCGGAGGCTGGTGCTCTATCCAGCTGAGCTACCGGGCCACTGTCCTGCGGACGAGCGATCGACGATCACTCGATTCCTGCTCTGTCTGATCGAGTCGTCCATGTCGGACGGCCGCTCGATCAGCCCCGCGCCGTACTGCCGATTCCCGGGCCGGACCCGGTCCCATGCGTCATCAGATCGTTCGCGGGGAATAGTGGTGGGGCGTAGTGGATTCGAACCACCGACCCCCGCGGTGTGAACACGGTGCTCTAACCAGCTGAGCTAACGCCCCACGCAGGAAGCTCTTTTTAGCGATCCGGCCAAAGGTTGCAAGGGTGCGACCCGAGATCGGCCCGCCGCGCTCTCAATCGCCTTCCCGGGCGCGGCGATGGGTGACGGACGCCGCCACGAAGGCCTTGAAGAGCGGGTGCGGGTCGAAGGGCTTCGAGGCGAACTCCGGGTGGAACTGGGACGCCACGAAAAACGGGTGTTCGGGCAGCTCGATCAGCTCGACGAGCCGGCCATCCGGCGACATTCCACTGAACCGCAGGCCGGCCTTTTCGAGCCTCGCGCGATAGTCGAGATTGAACTCGTAGCGGTGGCGATGCCTTTCGGCGATCTCGCTCACGCCGTAGATCGCGTGGGCACGACTGCCCTTCTCGAGCACGCACGGGTAGTCGCCGAGTCTCATCGTCGCGCCCTTGGTTTCGATCTGCGCCTGGCCGGGCAGCAGATCGATCACCGCGTGCGGGGTCATCGGATCGACCTCGCGAGAACTCGCACCCTCGAGGCCGGCGACGTTGCGCGCGTACTCGCAACACGCGAGCTGCATGCCGAAGCAGATTCCCAGAAACGGGATTCCGTTCTCCCGCGCGAAGCGCACCGCCCGGATCTTGCCCTCGACGCCGCGGGATCCGAATCCGTGGGGCACGAGCACACCGTCGGCCCGCGCCAGCACGCTCGCATCCTCGAGCTTCTCGCTGTCGACATACTCGATCTTGACCCGCGCGCGGACCGCCATGCCGCCGTGCACGAGTGCCTCGTTCAGGCTCTTGTAGCTCTCGGCCAAGTCGACGTACTTGCCCACCATCACGATCGTGACGTCGTCGTCGGGGTTGCGCTGGGCCTCGATCAGATCCTCCCACTGTCGCAGGTCAGGTTGGCCGGTCCACATGTTGAGTACCTGCGAGATCTTCTCGTCGAGCCCTTCCGCGTGGAAGACCAGCGGCACTTCATAGATGCTGTCGACGTCCTTCGCAGTGATCACCGCGTCTTCGTCCACGTTGCAGAACAGCGCGATCTTGCTCTTGATCGACTTGCTGAGGAAGCGCTCGGTGCGGCACAGGATGATGTCGGGCGCGATGCCGACGGCCTGCAGTTCCTTGACCGAGTGCTGCACCGGCTTGGTCTTGAGCTCACCCGCGGTCGCCTGATACAGGACCGGGGCCACATGGATGAAGCAGGTGTTCTCGCGACCGACATCCGCCCGGAACTGCCGGATCGCCTCGAGGAACGGCAACGATTCGATGTCGCCCACCGTGCCGCCGATCTCGACCAGGATCACGTCGACGCCCTTCGCGGCCGCGTGGATGCTGTGCTTGATCTCGTCGGTCACGTGCGGGATCACCTGCACGGTGCCGCCGAGATAGTCGCCGCGGCGCTCCTTGTTGAGCACGCGGTCGTAGATGCGGCCCGCCGTCACGTTGTTCAGCTGGCTCATGCGCGAGCGGGTGAAGCGCTCGTAGTGGCCGAGATCGAGGTCTGTCTCGGCGCCGTCCTCGGTCACGTAGACCTCACCGTGCTGCAGCGGATTCATCGTCCCGGGATCGACGTTGAGATACGGGTCGAGCTTCAGGAAGGTGACCTTCAGCCCGCGCGCCTCGAGGAGTGCGCCGATCGACGCCGAGGCAAGCCCCTTTCCAAGCGACGACATCACGCCGCCCGTCACGAAGATGTACTTGGTGAGCCGCGTCTTCATGGTCATCTCCAGCGCTCGGGGGCGCACAGGGATCTCGAACGCACGCGGCACGAGCCTCGGGCTCGCCGCACGCCTTCGAGGATCGGCACGTCTGGCAGGATTCTCGTCTGGTGGCGGACCGGGAGAGCAGCGGCGGACAGCGGTCGGTGGGCGGCGGCAGATGCGCCGTCCCGATCGATCACCGGGACAACCCCGAATTCAGTCGCTGCAGTCGATGCCGCAGAGGGGCGCGGTCCCGGAGGCTCAGCGGTCCGGCAGCGCGGTCTGCCGCGCAGGCGGATCCAGACGGAATGATCGGAACTTGGACGCTCGGGTGAGCCAATGTTCCTCCGTGATCGGATCGACCCGCTGCGGGTCCGCTGCGCTTTTTTATACCCGGCGGCCGCGGCAGCGTCAATCACTCTGCTGCAGTCGGACCCGAGCTCGAAGTCCGTCCCAAACGAAAACGGAAGGCCGAAGCCTTCCGTCATCGATGACTCCCGCACCGCACGCACAACCTGCGCACAACACAGGTGCGATCCCTGATCGATCCTCTAGCGCTTGGAGAACTGGAAGCGCGCGCGGGCACCCTTCTGCCCGTACTTCTTGCGCTCCTTCTTCCGCGAATCACGAGTCAGGAAACCCTCTTTCTTCAGCGCCGGCCGCTGGCTGGGATCGGTGATCTCGATCGCGCGCGAGATGCCATGGCGCAGGGCTCCCGCCTGACCGGCCACACCGCCACCCGTGATCGTCGCCTTGATGTCGACCCGGCCGAGCGAGTTCGTCAACTCGAGCGGTCGCCGCACATCGATCTGAAGCGCCTCGCGAGGAAAGTACTCGTCGAGTTGTCGACCGTTCACCAGGATCGTACCGGTGCCCGGGAACAGGCGAACGCGTGCGATCGCGTTCTTCCGCTTGCCCGTGGCCGTCACGATGCCCGTGGCCTTCGGCGAGAAGATGGCTTCAGACAATGGAAAATTCCTCCGGCAGCTGTGCCGCGTGCGGATGATCGGGACCCGCATAGACCTTGAGTTTGCTCAGCATCTTCCGACCGAGGCTGTTCTTCGGCAGCATGCCGCGCACGGCGTCGTAGACGACGCGATCCGAATGCGCGGAGGCCAGCAGCTTCTCGGCGTTGATCGTCTTGATTCCACCCGGATGACCCGTGTGGTGGATGTAGAGCTTCTGCTCCCGCTTGCGCCCCGTCAGTTTCACCTTCTCGGCGTTGACGACGATCACGTACTCACCCGTGTCGTTGTGTGGCGTATAGCTCGGGCGGTGCTTGCCGCGAAGCACGGTGGCGATGCGGGTCGCCATGCGACCGAGCACCTGACCTTCGGCATCGACGACGAACCATCGCTGCTCGACGTCTTCCCCGCGGATGCTCTTGGTTGCGCGATGCGCTTGCGCTCCCATGGGCGCTCCTCTCAGATCGTACGAACGTCTGCTCGTTCAGGGTTGTGGAGGGTTGTGACGAATGCTGCGACGGGGTCCCGAGACAGACACGGCCGGCCATTGACTGAATGGCGGGGCGCGGAAGATCGAGGGAGCCCCGTTTCGGGCCATTCGAGCCCGTGAGCCGAGCCTGTAGGTAGGCGATCGGGGATTGGGCGTCAAGCCTGTCGGGCTCGGGGAAGCCGCCGGTTTTCCTCTGGAATGTTCGCCGCTTGGAGTCGCGTCTGCAGCCGGTGCCCGGTCCCGTCACGGCGATTCCGGTCCGCCGCTCAAGGGCCGGTCTTCCGGATACTCGACGGACTCGAGGGTCAGCCCGACGGCGGGTGCGGTCGGGCCGGCCGCGAATCGCGAGCGGGCCTCGAGCAGCGACGTCATCGAATCGGCGGTCCGCCGACCCTGCCCCACCTCGATCAGGGTTCCGACGAGATTCCGGACCATGTACCGGAGAAATCCGGTGGCCTCCGCGATGATGTGGATCTCGCCGCCGGACTCGCCCGCGACCTCGAGTCGCCGAAGGCAGCGGACACTGGTCCGCACGTCGGAGCCGGCGGCCTGGAACGACGAGAAATCGTGCTCACCGAGCAGTCGGGACGCAGCGCCCTTCATCGCCTCGACGTCCAGCGGCTTCGGAATGTGGGCGAAGCGGCTCGAGCGCAGCGGGGAGCGCATCGACGCGTTCCAGATCCGATAGCGGTAGCGCTTGCCCGTGGCGTCGCGCCGGGCGTCGAAGTCCGCGGGCGCGGTCGCCAGCGCGCGGACGACGACCTGGCGCGGCAGGACACCGTTCAGTGCGCGCAGCAGTCGCTCCGGCTGCCACTCCGACTCGATCTCGAGGCTCGCCACCTGCCCTTCGGCATGGACCCCCGCATCGGTCCGGCCGGCGCCCGTCAGCCGTCCCTTTTCGCCGGTCACGCGCTCCACCGCGGCGATCAGCTCCCCCTGCACGGTCGCCTCGCCGCCCGCCTGGATCTGCCAGCCGGCAAATTCGCTGCCCTCGTACTCGACGACGAGGCGATAGGTCGGCATCTCGCATCCGCCCGTCAGACGGGAAATCGGGCGCGCAGCAGTCTCGCCGCGTTGGTCGCGGCCAGACGCAACGGGTCGCCAGCCAGCCAGACCAGCAAGCCGTGACCGGCGTCGACCGACGAATCCGCCCGCAGGCGGCCGATGATCACTTCGTCGCGGCCCACCGAATCGCGCGTGCTCGGAGCTTCGCCGGCCGGACAGACATCGATCCCGTCTGCAGCCGCGAGGACTTCCGCCGCGCGCTGGATCGAGATCGGATGCTCCGTCTCGATCGCGAGCGCCGTGCCCTGGCCGGCGAAAGCCGGGACGTGGATGCACGTCACGGCGATCCGCACGTCCGAGCCGAGCAGCCGTCGCAGGATCGACGTGAGTTCGGCTTCGGCCGGCGCCCTGCCCTCCTTGTCGCCGTCCTCCGGGCCATCATGCACATGACAATCGAACGCATGGGGACCGACGGATTCGCCGTCGCCCGAAGGCTCTCGCTGATTGAGCAGATCCAATGTCTCCTCGGAGAGTCGCTCGATCCCCGTACGGCCCGCCGACGACGCCGAGTAGAGGACCGAGCCCACGACGCGGCGAACACCTGCCTCGCGCTGGATCGCCGCCAACACGGGGGCCCAGAGCAGAGCGGCACCGGGCGGAGAAGAAACCAGCGGAGCACTCGCGAGCCCGTCATGCGCGCCGAGCCCGGCGAGCGCCAAGGGGATCTCGGGCGATGCCACGAGCGAGCCCGAACAGTCGATGCACGGGATCTCCGCCCGGAGCGCGGCCCGCACGACGTCGAGGGCCGCGCCGATCGGGGTGCACACCACGATCGCGTCGAGGCCGACGAGCGAATCGGGCATCGGACGGACGGCCAGGCCCTCTCCCCCGAATTCGACGTCCTCACCGAGTGAGCGGTCTCCGGCAAAGAGTTCGAGCTTTCCGACCGGGACCGCTCCGGACTCGAGCACCGAGACCAGCTCTCGACCGAGCAGTCCCGACGCGCCGGCGATTCCGATCCGCAGGGATTTCTTCTTCATCACGACTTCAACCGGGCGAGCACTTCTTCTCCCATCGCGACGCACCCGATCACCGGTCGGCGCTCGCCCCGGAGCAGGAGATCCCCCGTCCGGTGTCCCGCTTCGAGGGCGGCCGATACGGCCGCCCGCACGGCGGCTGCGCCCGCGGCGCACTCGAGCGCGGTTTCGAGCAGCATCGCGACGCTGAGAATGGCGGCGAGGGGATTCGCTTTGTCCTGCCCCGCGATGTCCGGTGCCGAACCGTGGACCGGCTCGAACAGACCGAATCCGCCCGTGGCGAGGCTTGCCGAAGGCAGCATCCCGAGCGAACCCGTGATCTCGGCCGCTTCATCCGACAGGATGTCTCCGAACAGATTGCCCGTCACCAGCACGTCGAAGCGTCGCGGGTCACGCACGAGCAGCATCGCGCACGAGTCGACGAGCTGATGGGCGAGCGTCACGTCGGGATAGTCCCGCGCGACCTCCTCGACGACTTCCACCCAGAGCTGGGAGACCTCGAGCACATTGGCCTTGTGGACGTGGGTGACGTGTCGGCGACGCAGGCGTGCCTGATCGAAGGCCACGCGCGTGATGCGGGACACTTCGTTCTCGTCGTACACCATCGTGTTGAATCCGCGCCGCACACCATTGACGACGTCGCGCCCCCGCGGCTCACCGAAGTAGATGCCCCCGGTCAGCTCGCGCACCACGAGCAGATCGGTGCCCTCGACCACTTCGCGCCGGAGCGATGACGCATCGGCCAGCGCCGGAATCACGGCGGCGGGTCGCAGGTTCGCGAACAGACCGAGTTCCTTGCGGATCCGGAGCAGGCCCTTCTCGGGGCGCACATCGACGGACATCGAATCCCACTTCGGTCCACCCACGGCGCCGAGCAGCACCGCCCGACTGTCGCGGCAGAGCTTCACCACCTCGTCGCGCAGCGGCGTGCCGTGGGCGTCGATCGACGCTCCACCGATCAACTCGCTCACGAACTCGAGCTCGAGCCCGTGCAGCACAGCAACCCGCTCGAGGACCCGACGGGCCTGCGCGATCACTTCGGTTCCGATTCCGTCGCCGGGCAACAATACGATTCGGTCCAACCGGTACTCCTCCATCGATCACTTCCATGCAAGTCCGGGTCGACGCTCCGTGCCCGGGCACGCCGCCCGGCACGCAGGGGCCGGCGACCCTCCCACCACCGCCCGACCGCCGCATCCGCGCCGCGTCAGATGCCCTTCGGTTCGTCGGTCCCGTGGCGACGCTTGTGCCACTCGAGTTTGTTGATGGCGTGCACATAGGCCTTGCCGCTCGCGACCATGACGTCCTCGTGGACCCCGTTGCCGATCACGCGGCGGCCGTTCTCTTCGATCGTGACGGACACCTCGCCCTGGGCGTCGAGACCCGCCGTCACTGCGTGCACCTGGTACTTGATGAGTTCGCTCTTCGTTCCGGTCAGCTTCGCGATCGCGGCGAAGATCGCATCCACCGGGCCGACTCCGGTCGCCAGGGTCTTCTGCGATTCGCCGTCGACGATGATCTCGACACTGGCCATCGGCGCCGTCGCGTCGCCGCTGGTGATCGTCAGACGCTTCAATTCGAACCGATCGTCGACGGCGATCACCGAGTCCGCCACAATGGCCTCGAGATCCTCGTTGTAGATCACCTTCTTCGCGTCCGCGAGTGACTTGAAGCGCTTGAAGGCGCGTTCGAACTCATCGCCCTGGACATCGAAGCCGAGTTCTTCGAGTCGATCCCGGAATGCATGCCGGCCCGAGTGCTTGCCGAGCACGAGTTCATTCGATGCCCGACCGATCGACTCCGGCGTCATGATCTCGTACGTGATCGGCGCCTTCAGCACGCCGTCCTGGTGGATGCCCGCCTCGTGGGCGAATGCGTTCTGTCCGACCACGGCCTTGTTGGGCTGCACCTGGACGCCCGTCACCGAGCACAGGAGCCGACTGCTCGGGTAGATCTCCCGGGTCACGATGCCCGTATCGAGCCCACCTGCCGCATCGGGCCGCGTCTTGAGCGCCATCACGATCTCTTCGAGGGAGGTGTTGCCGGCGCGCTCCCCGATGCCGTTCACGGTGCACTCGACCTGACGCGCTCCGGCCTTCACGGCGGCGAGACTGTTCGCGACTGCAAGCCCGAGGTCGTTGTGGCAGTGCACCGAGAACACCGCCCTGGCGCTGCCGGGGACCTGTGCGATGAGATATCGGATCAAGGCCGCGTACTCGTCGGGCGTCGTGTAGCCGACCGTGTCCGGGACGTTGAGCGTGCGCGCTCCGGCTTCGAGTGCCACCGAGAAGACCTGCACGAGATAGTCGCGGTCGGATCGCGTCGCATCCTCGGCCGAGAACTCGACGTCGTCGCAGTAGCTGCGCGCATCGGTGACCGCACGGCCGACTTCTTCGATCACCTGTTCCCGACTCATCCGCAGCTTGTGGACGAGATGGATGTCGCTGGTGGCGATGAAGACGTGGATGCGCGGCCGGGCGGCGGGCTCGATCGCGCTGGCGGCGCGTTCGATGTCGAGGCGACCGGTCCGCGACAGACCGCAGATCGAAGGACCCCGCACCTGTTCGGCCACCCGACGCACGGACTCGTAGTCGCCATCGCTGGCGATCGGGAAGCCCGCCTCGATCACATCGACGCCGAGCCGTTCGAGCTGGCGTGCGAGCGCGAGCTTCTCGTTCAGATTCATGCTGCAGCCCGGTGATTGTTCACCGTCCCGAAGCGTCGTGTCGAAGATCCGGATGCGTTCCGTCATGGGTGAACCTCTGCGCGGCCTCTACGACTCGACCGGACGCGCGGGATCCGGGATGGGTGAGTGCTCGGCGGCCGCATGGGGAGCTTCCTCCAGCAGGCCTCCCGTGCGATGGCGCCAATACCACGAGATCGGACCGGACAGGACATACGCCAGCCCGAACAGGAAGAAGTTCAGGCTCGGCTCGAGGAACAGCACGATCGTGATGATCACGACCGCGACGATCGCGCCGTACGAACCGCGGACATCGACGTCCTTGAAGCTGCGATACGGAATCGGCGAGACCATCAGGATGCCGATCGCCGCGAGCCCCAGCGCCGGCAGCATGGCTGGAAGCGAGATCGACACCGCATTCTCCACGAGAAAGCCGTGGAACCAGACGCTCGACACGACCATGCCCGCCCCCGCCGGCGTCGGGAGTCCGTCGAAGCGTCCGAGATAGCGCCCCGAGGTCACGTTGAACCGCGCCAGGCGGAGCGACGCACACGCCGTGTAGACGAACGCCATCACCCAGCCCGCCCAGCGCAGATCGCTGAAACCACCGGCATGGAACGCAATGACGGCCGGTGCCACACCGAAGGACACGGTGTCGGCGATCGAATCGTACTCGGCGCCGAATCGACTCTCGGAGCCCGTCAGTCGGGCAGCTCGCCCATCGAGGATGTCGAACACTCCGGCCACGAAGATCGCGTAGGAGGCGAGCAGAGGCTCACCCGCTCCCGACTTCACGATCGCGTAGAAGCCCGCGGCGAGATTGCCGGTCGTCAGCAGCGAAGGCAGCACGCTGCCGAACGTACGTACACCGGGACCGCCCGCGCCGCGATTGCGACGACGTCTGCCCCGACGTCTGCCCTTGCGCTCGCTCTCCACGGCCTCGATTGACACCGGTCACCCCGTCCCGAAACGCTCGTGGCTGGCCTAGTTCTTCGAACGGTCGACGAGCTGTCGCTCCTTGAGCCAGGGCATCAACGAGCGCAGTCTCGCACCGACTTCCTCCATCTGGTGCTCGGCGGCCTGGCGGCGCATGGCGTTGAACGACACACCGCCCGCCTTGTTCTCCAGGATGAACCGCTTGGCGAACTCGCCGTTCTGGATCTCCGTCAGGATCTGCTTCATGCGTGCCTTGGTGTCCGCATCGATCACGCGCGGACCGCTCACGAAGTCGCCGTACTCGGCGGTGTTCGATACCGAGTAACGCATGTTCGCGATGCCGCCCTGGTAGACCAGGTCGACGATCAGCTTGACCTCGTGGATGCACTCGAAGTACGCCATTTCCGGTGCGTAACCGGCTTCGACCAGGGTTTCGAAGCCCGCTTTCATCAGGGCCGTCAGGCCACCGCACAGCACGGCCTGCTCGCCGAAGAGATCGGTTTCGGTCTCTTCTTTGAAGCTCGTCTCGATGATGCCGGCGCGACCGCCACCGATCGCGCTCGCATAGGCGAGACCGATCTGGAGCGTGTCGCCGCTCGGATCCGCGTGCACGGCGACCAGGCACGGCACGCCGCGCCCCTGCTCATAGTGGTCACGAACGGTGTGACCGGGGCCCTTGGGCGCGACCATGAAGACGTTGACGTCAGCCGGAGGCCGGATCGCCTGGAAGTGGATGTTGAAGCCGTGTGCGACGGCGAGGTAGTTGCCGGGCTCGAGCTGACCCGCCACCTCGTTGGCGTACACCTCGGCGGCCAGTTCGTCGGGCAGCGTGAGCATGATGATGTTGGCCTGGCGCGCGGCGTCGGCCACGTTGGCGACTGCGAGGCCCGCCTTCACGGCCTTGGACCAGGTCGGGGAGTCCTTCCTCAGGCCGACTACGACATCAACACCCGAGTGATGGAGATTCTGCGCGTGGGCGTGGCCCTGACTTCCATATCCGATCACGGCGACCTTCTTGCCCTTCAGCCGGCCGAGATCGGCGTCTTTGTCGTAGTAGATGTTCATTGCCATGGCTTTGCGTTGTCCGCCTCGCTGGTGGTTTGTTGCGAATCACGAGCCCTGATGACCGCGGTGATCAGGCCTCTCGGTCGCATCACTGTCGGCTGATCCGACCCGTCCCCCCGCCGTGCGGTCTGCCCGCCGGTCGGCGGTCGCAGTCTCGGGGCCCGCCTTCTAGACCGCTTTCCGGAGCGCTTCTCCAGGTCCGGTCCGAATGCGCTAAGCCCGCGACACTAATCGAGCTTTCGGGGAGTGTCAAAGTTCGGCTGGAGCCTTCTGCGCAGACCTCACTCGAAGCGCTCGTGCGTGCGCTCCACCTCGGCTTCGGCGCGCCGCAGATAGCGCGGCACCAGCCTGGCCGCATCGACACCGCGGCCCGCCCGCAGCTCGGGCAGTGCGAGCAGGCCGATCGTCACTGCGTCCGGCTCGATGGCCGGACCCGTGACGGGGTTGAATCTGCCGGGCGAGATCCGGTCGAGCGCGTCGCGCACGATCGCGGTTCCGTCTCCCACGAGCCACCCGCCCTCGGGCAGCAGCGCCGCGATCTCTCCGGGATCGAGCACGCGAGCCGACAACGACTCGATGTCTGCGGCGAGGTCGGTCCCCTCGCGACGATAGGCGGCGACATACACCTCGCCGCGTCGGGCGTCGAGGACCGGCACGACCACTGCAGCGCCGGCGACCGCGCCCATCCGCCAGGCCGTCGACGCGAGCCCTCGCAGGGTCGGGACCGCCACGACGGGCACGGACGTTCCGAAACACAACCCCTTCACGGTCGAGAGCCCGATGCGAAGACTCGTGAAGGCTCCCGGACCGATCGAGATCGCGAAGCCCTCGACATCCCCGAGCCCGACACCGGCGCCGGTGAGCAGAGCGTCGATCATCGGAAGCAGCGTCTCCGAGTGGTGGCGCCCCACGTCGCTCCGCTGCTCGGCCAGCACCCGTTCACCGGCCAGCAGCGCGACGCTCGCCGTGGCCGTCGCCGACTCGATGGCGAGTACGATCGGCGAAGCGCTCAGCTCTCGATCGTCAGCCACTCGACCAGCTTCGACCACTGCCCCGAGAGATCGTTCCAGAAGGCGAGCCCCATCAGCAGCACCAGGACCACGAACCCGATCTGCTGCACGAACTCGCGGGTCCGCAGCGAGAGGGGTGAACGTTTGATGCCCTCGATCGAGAAGATCACCAGCTGGCCGCCATCGAGGATCGGAATCGGCAGCAGATTCAGGATGCCCAGATTGATGCTGATGAACATCATCATGCTCAGATAGACCTGCCACCCGCGATCCAGGGACTCCCGGGCGATCTGCACGATCGTGATCGGCCCGCGCAACTGATCGGCCCCGACTTGCCCCGTCACGAGCTTCCCGAATCCGCGCACGATCAGCGACGCATTGCGGACCGTCATGCCGAGCGCTCGACGGAACGCCGTCACGGGATTGCGCTCGCGGTCGAGACCCGTGACTCCGGGCAGGGTCGCCAGGGCGTGGGCAATCCCGACCTGGAACACCTTTTCCTCCATGCCGTCGATGCCGAACGGACCCGGGATCTCGCGCTCGACGGGCTGGATCGACGCGCTCCGCACCTCGCCCTCGCGCACATACGAAATTTCGAGGGCCCGACCGCCACTCGCGCGGATCGTGTCGGCGAACACCCGGAAGCTGCCGACGGGCGTTCCATCCACGGCGACGATCAGGTCTCCCTCGGCGAGTCCGGCGCGTGCGGCCGGCATCCCTTCGACCACGGCGCCGACCAGAATCGGCGCGGACACGACACCGAGTCCGGACAGACTGCCGAGAGCCGGGACGGGCAGCGTCTGATGCGGGGCGTCGGCTTCGAGCCCACGCGCGAGTTCGAAATCGACCGGGTCCGTCGCGGCACTCGCGTAGGCGGCGGCGAGCTGCTCCCAGTCCTCGGCCTCGATCCCTCCGACGCGGACAATGCGGTCGCCTGAGCGAAGTCCCGCCAGCGCGGCCGGTGAATCAGGAGCCTGGACCGCGATCAGCGCCGGAAGCCGTTCGTGGCCGATGCCGCCCCAGCCGACCTGCTCGGCGTCTCCGAAATCGTCGAGGGACGTGCGTGAACCGAGAGGCAGCGTCAGGTCGACTCGACTGGAACCGCGCTCGATCGTCAGGGCGAGATCCCGTCCGCCGCTCCCGCGGACGCCTTCGACGACCTGCTCCCACCAGCGCACGGGCGCACCGTCGATGGCCACGATGCGATCCCCGGGAAGCATTCCCACCTCGGCGGCAGGCGAACTCACCTCGACCATGCCCACCACGCTCTCGGGCTTGGGGATGCCGGCCCACAGCATCACCATGAAGAGCAGGATCGGCAGCGCGAGATTCATCCCGGGACCCGCCAGCACGATCGCGATCTTCTGCCAGATCGGCTTGGCGTCGAGATACTCGTCGGGCCTCGCGTCATCGGGAATCTCGACGGGACTCTGCTCATCCCCGGCCATCTGCTCACCGAGCATCCGCACGAACCCGCCGAGAGGCACCCAGGCGATCACGTACTCGGTTCCACCGCGGACCCAGCGCAGCCGATGGTTGCCGAATCCGATCGGGGGACCGAATCCCAGCGAGAACTTCAGCACGCGGACACCACACAGCTTGGCGACCACGAAGTGCCCCAGCTCGTGGACGAAGATCAGGATCCCGAGCATCGGAATCGCGGCGAACGCATATTCGAAGATCAGCATGTTGTCGGTATCAGGCCTTCCCGGACATCGGTGCGTTCAATCCTCGGGGACTGGGAGGTCGAGGTGCTGCCTCGCCCTCGCCCGTGCCCACGCGTCCGCGGCGAGCACGTCGGCGAGGTCTCGCACTCCCGTGTCTCGCTGCTCCGCGAGGTGCGCCTCGAGGACCTTCTGGTTCGTATCGGCCACGGCACCGAAGGGTATGAGGTGATCGAGGAAGGCCGCCACCGCCACCTCGTTGCTGGCATTGAGAACGGCGGGAGCCGCCTCGCCGCCCTGCAGGGCCCGGGTGGCGAGATCGAGACAGGGAAACCGCCGCCGATCCGGAAGTTCGAAGTCGAGGCGACCTGCCTGTGCGAGATCGAGCCGCGGAATCTCGAGCGCGAGTCGTTCGGGATGCGCGAGTGCGACGGCGATCGGCACACGCATGTCGGGCAGGCCGAGTTGCGCGATCACCGAAGTGTCGCGGAATTCGACGAGGCTGTGGACGATGGACTGCGGGTGCACGACCACCTCGATACGCTCGGGCGGAACGTCGAACAGCCAGCGGGCCTCGATGACTTCGAGACCCTTGTTCATCAAGGTTGCGGAGTCGATCGTGATCTTGGCCCCCATGGCCCAGTTGGGATGGTCGAGTGCGGCCTCGACCGAGGCGCCCGCCAACCGCTCGGCGGGCCAGATCGCTGCGTCCCGGAACGGGCCTCCCGAGCAGGTGAGGATCAAGCGCGACACGTCCTCGGCCCGCTGACCGGCGAGCGCCTGGAAGATCGCGCTGTGTTCGGAGTCCACCGGCAGCAGCGTCACGCCCCGCGCTTCGACCTCGCGTCGCACGAGGGCGCCCGCCATCACCATCACTTCCTTGTTCGCGAGGGCGATGTTGCGACCCGCTCGGATCGCCGCGAGCGTCGGTGCGAGGCCGACCGCTCCGACCAGCGCCGCGACCACCAGGTCGGCGTCGGCAGTCGCCACCGCGATCAGGCCCGCATCACCGAACTGCACCTCGACCCGATCGCCGAAGCGCTCGCGCAGACGCTCTGCGGACGCCGCATCGGAGACCGAAACGAGCCTCGGATGGAATCGCTCGATCTGCGAAGCCAGCGCATCCACACGCCGGCCGGCTGCAAGCGCCACGATCTCGAAGCGATCGGGGTTTGCTGCGGCCACTGCGAGTGTCTGCTCGCCCACGCTCCCGGTGCTGCCCAGGATGGCCAGGCGCTTCATGCGTTCGCGGCCCCGCCGTCGTCGTCAGTCCCCTCCGATCCTCCCGCCCCACCGGAATCGCCCTCGGTGACCTGCTCGCTCGTCATGCCGAAGCGGCGTTCCCGCGATTGGTAGTCGCGGATCGCGGCGGCCAGGTGTTCACGGCGGAACGCCGGCCACATGACGGAAGTCACGTGGATCTCCGAATAGGCGATCTGCCAGAGCAGAAAGTTCGAGATGCGGTGCTCGTTGCCGGTGCGGATCAGCAGATCGGGATCCGGAACGTCGGGCGCATACAGGTACGACGCGAAGGTCTTCTCGTCGAGCACATCGGGGTCGACGAGGCCGAGTTCGGCGTCGCGCAGGAGCTTTCGCGCCGCGTCGACCAATTCGGTGCGGCCACCGTACGACAGCGCGAAGATCAGATCGCGACCGCGGTTGCCCGCGGTGGCCGCCACCGCGCGCTCCACCGCCGTGCGCGTGCTCGGAGGCAGTCGATCGAGCCGGCCGATGGCCCGCAGTCGGACGCCCTTCTCCACCGCCTCGGCGAGATCTTCCTCGAGATACTGCTCGAGCAGGCGCATCAACTCGCCCACTTCCTGCTTGGGCCGGTTCCAGTTCTCGCTGGAGAAGGCGTAGAGGGTCAAGTACTCGATGCCGAAGTCGCCCGCTGCACGCACGATGTCTCGCACGGCATCCACGCCGGCCTGGTGGCCGGCGTTGCGCTCCAGACCACGATCGACCGCCCAGCGACCGTTGCCGTCCATGATGATGGCGACGTGGCGCGGCATGCGGATCGGAGGTTGCGCGAGGGACGTCATGCTCAGACCTCGAGGACTTCCTTTTCCTTCTGCGCGGTCAACTCGTCGATCTTCGCCACGAACCCGTCGGTCAGATCCTGTACGGACTTCTCGGCGCGATGCCGATCGTCCTTGGGCAGCGTGCCGTCCGATTCGAGATCCTTGAGCATCGTCAGGGCGTCGCGCCGACCCTCGCGCACGCCGACACGATGTTCCTCGGCTGTCTTCTTCACCTGTCGCACGAGGTCCTTGCGACGCGCTTCGTTGAGGGGCGGAATCGCGATCCGGATCACCTTGCCGTCGTTGCTGGGCGTGAGACCGAGATTGGCTCCCTGGATGGCGCGCTCGATCCCGCCCATGGCCGACTTGTCGAACGGCGACACGACGATCATGCGGGGGTCGGGAACGCTCAGGCTGGCGAGCTGTTTCAGCGGAGTCGGGGTGTCGAAGTAGTCGACCACGATCCCGTCGAGGAGTGACGTGCTCGCGCGCCCGGTGCGAACCTTCATGAGCTCGCGCTTGTAGTTGTCCAGCGTCTTAGCCATGGCCTCGCGAGCCTCCTCGAGGACCAGCCCGATTTCTTCTTCGCCAGCCATTCGTCTCCCGTCGGCGCAGCGCGGCGCCCCCGCTGCCCGCTATTCGCTGACGAGCGTTCCCACCTGCTCGCCGGATGCCACCTTGTGGATGTTGCCATCGACACTCATGTCGAACACGACGATCGGCAGCCCGTTCTCGCGACACAACGCGATCGCGGCTTGATCCATGAACTGGAGATTGCGCTGGATGGCCTCGTCGAAGGTCAGCTTGTCGTATCGAACCGCACGCGGATCCTTTGCCGGATCCGCGCTGTAGACCCCGTCGACCTGAGTCGCCTTGAGGATCACCTCGGCACCGATCTCGGCGGCCCGCAACGCGGCGGCTGTGTCGGTCGTGAAGAACGGATTGCCGGTTCCGCCCCCGAACACCACGACCCGCCCCTTCTCGAGGTGCCGGATCGCGCGGCGGCGGATGTACAACTCCGCGACCTGCCGGATGTCGAGCGCCGTCAGGACGCGCGTGTCGAGACCTACCTTCTCGAGCGCATCCTGCAACGCCATCGCGTTGATGATGCCACCGAGCATGCCCATGTAGTCGGCATTGGCGCGCTCCATCCCGGCGTTGGCGGCCGCCATGCCCCGGATGATGTTCCCGCCACCGACCACGATGCCGATCTCGACGCCGAGATCGCGCACCGACTTGATCTGCTTCGCCACACCCGCGATCACGCCGGGATTGATGCCGTGGCCATCTTCGCCGGCGAGCCCTTCGCCGGAGAGCTTCAGCAGGAGTCTCCGGTATGCGGCTTTCACTCGGTGGCTTCCCCGAGCTTGAATCGCACGAATCGGGTCACGCTGGCTCCTCCAGCCGCGGCGAGCACATCGCTGATCTTCTTGTCGGGATCCTTCACGAAGACCTGTTCGAGCAGACAGTGCTCGGCGTAGAACTTGTTGATGCGGCCCTTGACGATGTTGTCGACGATGTTCGCCGGCTTCCCACTCTCGAGCGCCTGCGCACGCAGGATCGCCTGCTCCTTCTCGATCACGCTGCCGTCGATCCCGCTGCGATCGACCGCAAGCGGGCTCGGATCGGCCGCAGCGATGTGCATGGCGAGATCCTTTGCCGTCTCCGACACGGCGGCCGGTGCTTTCGTGGCGACGCCGACCAGCACACCGAGCTTGCCGCCGGCATGCACGTAGGCACCCACGACGCCGTCGACCACGACCGTCTCCACGCGCTTCAGCACGATGTTCTCGCCGACACGGCTGACTGCGGCAGCGAGCTGGCTCTCGACGGTCTGGCCGCCCATAGGAGTCGCGAGGGCCGTGGCGACATCCTCGACTTTGCCGGCCGCACGCAGGGCGTCCGCGACATCCCGGACCAATGCCTGGAACTGATCGTTCTTCGCGACGAAGTCCGTCTCACAACCGAGTTCGATGATGACCCCGATGCCGCGGTCGAGCGAGATGCCGACCGAGCCTTCGCTCGTCTCCCGTCCCGCTCGCTTGGCGGCCTTCGCGAGACCTTTCTCCCGCAACACGTCGATCGCCCGGTCGACGTCACCGCCCGCTTCGGTGAGGGCCTTCTTGCAATCCATCATGCCCGCGCCGGTCCGCTCGCGGAGCGCCATCACGTCCTTTGCCGAGATCTCTGCCACGATTCCTCATTCCCCGTTCGACGAACGTCCGTCCTTCGATCGGACGTGCTCCCGTTCATTCCGGCCGGCGATCCAACTCGCTCACACGGGACCACCGGCCCGGCGTCCTTTCGACCCCGCCCGGCCCGTCGGCGTCCGGACCCTGATCTGGATGATTGCCCTCCGCTCCAGGTACAGTCGCGTGCCGGATGCGGTGCTTCAGCTCTTCTTCGCGTCGGACGAATCCGCTCCGGCGCTCGAGGGCTTCACGACGACGGTCGGTCCGGAGTCCGAACCACCTCCACCGCTCCCGCCCTTCTCCGCCCAGCCACCCGACGTGTGAGTGCGACCGCTGCCTGCGGTGCGACCGCGTCGCGGCGCCTGCTTGATCTCGACGACACGTCGGCCGCCCACCTGCTTGGGCTTCTCGGCCGCGGCCTCGCTTCCCCGTTGCGACACGAGGTGCTCCTGATGGATGGCGCGTCCCTCGATGCATGCGTCGGCGATGCAGCGGCAATAGAGCTGGATCGCGCGCGTCGCATCGTCGTTGCCCGGGACCACGAAGTCGATCCCGCGCGGACTGCAGTTGCTGTCGACGACGGCGATGATCGGAATGCCGAGCCGTCGACCCTCGCTGATCGCGATGTCCTCCTTCGACACGTCGATCACGAACATCGCATCCGGAACCCGCGGCATCTCCTTGATGCCTTCGAGCGACTTCTGGTACTTCTCCGCCATCCGGCTCATGCGAGCCAGTTCCTTCTTGGAATGTGCGTTTCGCTTCTCTTCGTCACCGAGGATCTCGAGCAGGCCGCGATACGTGTCGATCGACTTCTTGACGGTCTTCCAGTTGGTCAACATGCCGCCGAGCCAGCGGTTGTTCACGTAGTACTGACCGGCGCGATCGGCTTCGGCCTTCACGATCGCCGACGCCTGGCGCTTCGTGCCGACGAGCAGGACGTTGCCGCCGGCCGCCGTCGTGTTGCGGATGAACTCCAGACCCGCCGAAAACAGCGCGAAGGTCTGATCGAGGTCGAGGATGTGGGTGCCGTTGCGCGAGCCGAAGATGTACGGGCGCATCAACGGATTCCAGCGTCGCGTCAGATGGCCGAAGTGCGCTCCCGCCTCGAGCAGGCTGCGGATGCTGAGGTCGGTCTTCTGGAAATGTGCCGCCGTCTCGCTGGTGGCAGGGGTGGCGGCCGAAACATCGCTGGCCGCCGACGGCGTGGCCGTCGTCTCCGACATGTTCTTCTCCTTTGCGGTTGGTCCACCGCTTCGCAGCCGGTCGATCCCCGAACCGGACTGGCCGGCACCGCAGGGGCGACTCGAAGCGTGTGTGATTCCAGAGGTCTCGGACCAGGCCGGGAACCTCTGGTCGATCCGATCGGGTTCGATCGGCCCACGGGGGTTTAGCAGACCACGCTGCCGCGACCAACGGACCCGGTGGATCCGAGCCGCGATCAGGTCGTGTATTCCGCGTTGATCCGGATGTAGTCGTAGCTGAGGTCGCAAGTCCACATGCGGGCCGCACCCCGCCCGGCACCCAGATCGACTGCAATTTCGATGTCTCGCGCGGCGAGAGCGGCCTGGGCCTTTTGCCGCGCCGCCGGCCCGGTCGGTCGACCGGCGCGGAAGACCGTCACGCCCGCGAGCTTCACGATCATCCTCGATGCCTCGAAGGTCACCCGCCCCGCCCCGATCGTCTGCAGAATGCGTCCCCAATTCGGATCGCGCCCGAACAGGGCCGTCTTGACCAGCATCGAGTTCGAGATCCGCCTTGCGGCCACTTCGGCCTGACGGGCGTCCCGGGCACCGGTCACCCGGACCGTGACGAGCTTGGTGGCGCCCTCACCATCCCGGGCGAGATCCATCGCAAGGCTCTGCGCGACTTCGTGGACCCCGGCCTCGAAGCGCTCGAGGTCCCGACCGCCGCTGCGCCCGAGGCGCGGATTGGCCGCCACGCCGTTCGCGAGCAGTAATACGCTGTCGCTCGTCGACGTCTCGCCGTCGACCGTCACACGGTTGAATGTGTCGTCGGCCACACGCCGGAGCACGCCCCGCAAGACGACCGGCGAGACGGCCGCGTCCGTCAGGATGAACGACAACATGGTCGCCAGATCCGGCGAGATCATGCCGGAGCCCTTGGCGATGCCGGCGATCGTGACCTCGCGCCCACCCAGCCTGACGCGCCGCGCAGCCAGCTTCGGGAAGGTGTCGGTGGTGCGGATCGCCTCGGCGGCGTCCGCGAGCCCATCGCTCGACAGCGCGCTGAAGGCGGAGGGGATCCCCGTGCGCAGCGCCTTCATCGGCAGAGGTTGCCCGATGACGCCCGTCGATGCGACGAAGACCTGCTCATCCGGGCAGTCGACCACTCGCGCGACGAGGCCCGTCATCCGCACCGCATCGCGTCGCCCCCGCTCACCCATCGCGACGTTCGAGCAGCCACTGTTCACGACGACCGCGCGCGCGACTCCGCCACGTACCCGCTCCCGGCACAGCTCCACCGGAGCGCCAACGACCGTCGAACGCGTGAACACGCCCGCCACACTCGCCGGCACGTCGCTGACGATCAACGCGAGATCACGGGAACTCTTCTTGATGCCGCAGTGGATCCCGCTCGCGCGAAAACCCGGCACAGTGATCACCGTGTTCGCAGGGAGACCGGATGCAGTGGACGGGGTCGGCTGATCGGACACGCGGCGCCTCCACGGTCGGACACGCCGACCAGAAAGGAACGCGCACTGTAGCGGGCCAGATCGCGGATCGGGCGAAGCTGCGTCAGCCGACGCCGTGGCACTTCTTGTATTTCTTGCCGCTGCCGCACGGACATGGATCGTTGCGGCCCAGCTTGCTCGCCGAAGCGTCGAGCACCGGAGTCGTGGCCTGCCCGGTGACCGGTGGTCGGCTCGCCGCCGGAGGCTTTCGTCCGAGGACTCCACCACTCGCGGCTGCCTGCGCGGTGCTCTCGAGCCTCGGACGGGGGAATCCGAACTTGAAGATGGTCTCCAGAGATTGCTGATCGACCCGTTGCTCCATCTGCTCGAACAACGCGAAGCCCTCGCGCTGATACTCCACCTTGGGATCGCGCTGCGCGTAGCCGCGAAGCCCGATCGCTTCGCGCAGGCTGTCCATCGAATGCAGGTGATCCTTCCACTGGGCGTCCAGGATGCGCAGCAGGATGTCGCGTTCGAACCACTCGAAGCTCGGATACTCGAGAACTTCCTTGTACTCGTCCTGAAGCGACAGGCAGGCCCGCCGCTTCGCGTCGAGCATCGAATTCAGTGCCTCGAGGATGCCGTGGCCCAACCCGTCCTTGTCACTCGCCCCCTTGCCGTCGATCGTGAACGGAGCCCGATCGATCGGCATCGCCGCACCGAACTGCTGCTCGATGCGGATCGCGATCTGGCCGAGCACCTCTGCGTCGGGGTCTCCTTTGTCGGGCCACAGTTCGTCGAGAATCGCGACGAGAGCGCCTTCCACGACCTCGAGCACCTCCTCGTGGACGTCTGTCCGCTGGAGCGCCGCGAGGCGACGCCCATAGAAGGCCTGACGTTGTTTGTTCATCACGTCGTCGTAGTCGAGAAGATGCTTGCGGATGTCGAAGTTCCGAGCCTCGACCTTTTTCTGCGCCCCCTCGATCACCCGGGTGAGCATCCGGTTCTCGATCGCCTCGCCATCTTCGACGCCGACCCGCTCCCACCACTGCTTGACGCGATCCGCCTCGAAGATCCGAAGCAGATCGTCCTCGAGCGAAAGGAAGAACTGGCTCGATCCCGGATCGCCTTGCCGCCCAGAACGACCGCGCAGCTGATTGTCGATGCGCCGACTCTCGTGACGCTCCGTCCCGAGGATGTGCAGACCGCCTGCCGCCAGCACTTCCTTCTGCTCGACCGCGCAATGCGCCTCGAACTGCGCGAGCAGCACGGGGAAGTCCGGGTGACTGCGATCGTGACCACAGCGCGAGAGGGCCATCACCTCGGGATTTCCTCCGAGCACGATGTCCGTGCCGCGGCCCGCCATGTTGGTCGAGATCGTGATCGCTCCCTTGCGGCCGGCCTGGGCGACGATGTCCGATTCCTGCGCGTGCTTCTTGGCATTCAGGACGGAGTGCTCCACGCCCTGCTTGGTCAGCTTCGTCGAGAGCATCTCCGACGTCTCGATCGAAATCGTACCGACCAGCACGGGCTGGCCGGTCTCGTGGCGCGCCTTGATCTCCTCGACGACGGCCTCGAACTTCTCGCGCTTGCTCTTGAAGACCACGTCGGCCAGGTCCAGCCGCACGAGCGGCCGGTTCGTGGGGATCAGCAGCACGTCGAGGTCGTAGATGCTCGCGAACTCCGGCGCCTCGGTGTCCGCTGTGCCCGTCATGCCGGACAACTTGTCGTACATACGGAAGAAGTTCTGGAACGTCACCGACGCGAGCGTCTGGTTCTCGCTGCGGACCTTGATGTTCTCCTTCGCCTCGACGGCCTGATGCAGGCCATCCGACCAGCGTCGACCGGGCATCAGTCGACCGGTGTGCTCGTCGACGATCACGACTTCCTTCTTGCCGTCGTCGCCTACGCGAACCACGTAGTCGACGTCCAGACGCTTCAGCGTGTGGGCGACCAGGGCCTGACTCATGGCGTGATTGACCGGAAGCATCTGAGGATCGTAGAGATTCTCGATCTTCAGCATCTTCTCGACCTTGTGCACACCCTCCTCGGTCAATGTGGCCGAGTGCGACTTCTCGTCGACCCAGTAGTCGCCCGTCTCCTCGACCCCCTTGGCGGGCTCGCCCGCGGTGCCTTTGGCCAGGGACGGAATCACACGGTTCGCCACCTCGTAGAGCTGCGTGTTCTCTTCGGACGGACCGGAGATGATGAGCGGAGTCCGGGCCTCGTCGATCAGGATCGAGTCGACCTCGTCGACGATCGCATAGTGGAGTTTTCGCTGGACGAACTGCTCGACCGAGTACTTCATGTTGTCGCGCAGATAGTCGAATCCGAGTTCGTTGTTGGTGCAGTAGGTGATGTCGGCCTCGTAGGCGGCTCGGCGCTGGGCGTCGTCGAGTCCGTGCACGATTGCACCGACCGTGAGACCCAGGAACCGATGCACCTCGCCCATCCACTCGGCATCGCGCTTGGCGAGGAAGTCGTTGACGGTGACGACGTGTACCCCGAGTCCCGTCAGCCCGTTCAGGTAACAGGGAAGCGTTGCCACGAGGGTCTTGCCTTCGCCCGTCTTCATTTCGGCGATGTCGCCGCGATGCAGCACCACACCACCGATGACCTGCACGTCGTAGTGGCGCTGACCCAGCGTGCGTTTCGCGGCCTCTCGAACCGTCGCGAAGGCTTCGGGGAGCAGATCGTCGAGCGGCTCGCCATTTTCGAGTCTCTGGCGGAACACGGGAGTCCGCCCGGCCAGCGATCGGTCGTCGAGCCTGGCGAGCTCGGGCTCGAGGGCGTTGACCCGCTCGATCAGCGGCAGGATCTGTTTGATGACCCGGTCGTTTCGGGTCCCGAAGAGCTTGCTCAGTGCGCGCTGCATGGGTCGCTTGTGCGACTCCCGGAGGGGGGCTTCGGGTGGGCGTCCAAGTTAGGAGAGCGCCGACATCGCGGCAAACCGGATTCGCCGACGATCGACTTCCAGGAGGCAACGGCTCAGTCGAAGATGTAGTCGAGCGGATCGCGCGGCTTGCCATCCACCTCGATCACATAATGCAGATGAGGACCGGTGCTCCGGCCCGTGGAACCCACCGCGGCGATCACCTGACCACGCTGGACGGACTGTCCCGGCTTCACGTCGATCTTCTTGGTGTGCCCGTAGAGGGTCTTGACCCCGAATCCGTGATCGAGGATCAGAGTATTGCCGAGGGGACCCTTCGAGCCGACGTAGCTCACCCGGCCGTCGGCCGGGGCCATGATGGGCGCGCCCATGCTGGTCGCGATGTCGAGGCCCGCATGCATCTGACGTCGACCGGTGAACGGAGACACCCGCGGACCGAATCGCGACGTCAGCCAACCCTTCGCCGGCCAGATCGACGGCATCGAGGCCAGCTTGACGCGCTTGTCGTCGAGTTGTTCGAGGAGCAGTTCGAGGTTCTCGACCTGTGTACCGGCGTGGCTGTTCATCCGTTCCGCGAGGCGATCGAGTGCATCGATCATCCGTGCGCCCTCGGTCGTCAGTGCCCGGGCGCGAGCTTCATCGGGCGTGAGGGACGAGAGCGGAATCTCCAGTGACTCGTTTGCTGCCCCCCGCGGCGACGGATCGATCGGTACTCCCGCCGGAACCGCCAGTTCGCCTTCGTCCTCGTCGAGATCCGGTGGCAGGTACTCGGTCACTTCGGGTCCCCCGACCGCGGACGCACCTGGGAGATTCGCGATGATTCGCACCTTGCGTTCCAGTTCGCGGACGCGGGCCATTTCGGCGTCGACACCGGATAGCGACTCTTTGAAGCGATTGATCTGTTCGCGCTGCTCGGCCGCCTCGACGCGAAGCGCCGCGAGCTCCGCGTTGTCGGCCCACTTGCGCCAATAGTCCCAGGTCGCCAGCAAGCCCAGCAGCGCGACGCCGACTGCGAGCCCGATCGCCCGCTTGACGAAAGACTTCGGAATCTGGAATCGCCGCACGGGCGAGCGATCGTCACTGACGACGATCACTGTATAACGGTCCATCGACTCCCCTCTGTGTCTGTCTGTCCAACGGGCTCGCGCCCGTGCTTGGTTCAGGGCAGCGTCACTCCCAGAACGAGTCGACCCATCTGGATCTGATCACCGGGCTTCAGGGGCTGGCGTTCGATGCGCGCACCGTTCACCATCGTGCCGTTGGTGCTGCCGAGGTCTTTCAGCACCACCTTGCCTTCGCGCCACGAGAACTGGCAATGTCGCCCGCTCACGAGCGGGTCATCGATCAACAGCTCGGCGCGCTTTCGGCCCACCACCAGGACGACGTCGGCGTCGAGCGGAATGCTCGTGCCTTGCCGCGGTCCGGACAGCACCTGGAGGAAAGCACGCGGCAAGCGCTCAACCGCTCCGTGCGTGACGGTTTGCGCGACGGGCGAGCTGCCCCTGATGGTAGGCCGCATAACGACCCGGCAGCCCGCGCCCGAGCGCGGACTCCATGAACGGGAGGATCTCGCAGAGCTGGTCGAGATCGACGCCCGTCACCGGCAGCGGCCCGGCCGGAAGATCGACCCCACCGCCGCCCAAGCGCTCGAACAGGTGGACGAGATCCTCGGTCGCCGCGTTGCCAGCGGCGCCAGGCGCGTAGGGGCAGCCGCCGATCCCGCCGACCGAGCCGTCGAACGTCCGCACGCCGGCGCGCCACGCCGCGAGTGCGTTCGCCAGCGCCGTCCCGCGGGTGTCGTGAAAGTGGCAAGCCAGCATCTCGACCGGGAGCCCGGCGCTGACGGCGGCCTCGATCAACCGCTCGACGGTGTCGGGCGCCCCCATGCCGGTGGTGTCGCCGAGCGCGATCTCGTGCGCGCCAGCGTCCCGGAGCGCGAGCGCGAGCTCGATCACCTTCATCGGGGACACCTCGCCTTCGTAGGGGCAACCCCAGGCCGTCGACACATAGCTGCGGATCCGTAGCCCTTGGTCGGCGGCCGTGGCGATGACCCGCTTGAGTCCAGCGAGCGACTCGCGGACCGTGCGGTTCACGTTCTTCAGGTTGTGGGTCTCGCTCGCGGACATAAAGGTAGCGACATGGCCAATTCCGCACTCGAGCGCACGCTCGAGCCCGACCGGGTTGGGCACGAGGGCCCAGTATCGCACATCGTCCATGACCGGCAGCCGACGGACCACCTCGGCCGCGTCACCGAGC
>JANOFF010000196.1:0-9782 GCA_031413515.1 bacterium | reverse complement strand
ACCGATGATTCGAATCGACTTCTTATGCAGGGCTGCGGCCGCCGGCGACGCCTTCGTGCTCCAAGTTGCCGCGCACTCGTTCAGGCCCTGGCCAAACCCTAAGATTCTTATTCTTCTCTGATATGTTCCCCGCGACGCTTGCACCTTTAACATTGGCTTAACCTGCAAAGGCGCTTGGCGCGGACCTGGCGCAAGCCAGGTGCGTGACAAGCGGCTTTGTCGGGTTCAAGCTCTTGTTAGGCCGCAACCTTCAACATCCTTGCGTCCATCTACTTTGGCCGACCAATACGCGAGTATAGCATACAACACCCACCCGCCGACTACGGCGAGCAGGTGTCCATTGAGGAAGCAGTGGATCGTGATTGCTGGCAATAACGAACCAGTCAAATGGCGCAAATACGCCATTAGGAGACCCGCGATAAATACCGTGCCCAGCGATATCTGGTTTCCGGGAAGCAGCACCTGGGCATGGACCAAAGCAAATGCAACGCTAGACCACCAGATTGCCCAAAGGTACGGCCTACGTTTTTCACTGAATAGTTTCAGAAGAACTAAATACACGTAGCCTCGGAAAAACAATTCCTCGCCAACCAGGCCAAACGCTTTAACGAGAGAAGCACTCCATGGCTCTAGTGTGCGCCAGTTCGGCAATGCCAGAAACACCCACACACCGAGCGCTGAGGACACGGCAACTATCAACAGAAGAACTCGGCTCACCGCGAGCCCAAGCGAACCAAGCGGCCAGCCAGCCAACAGGCCGGGGATAAAGCACGATATATATACGAACACCCAGAGTATGTAGGGGATGAACTCAGGTCCATCGGCGATACCCTGCGAAAACGTGAGGTAGTTTATAATGCTAAAAACGATAATAGACAATATGACGTGAACGCTGCAAACGAGGAGCGTCTTGTCTCGCCGGAGTAGTTCCAACAAATACACTGCCGATATCCTCATTTCAGATCACTCTTAATGCGGATCAGTCCCCTGCGACCTAACATGAAGTATATGGTTCTATGTAGGCAGATACTGCTGCAGATTAATCCGCGAAGCCCCGCCCAGAAATGCAATAACCATCTGCGTTAGCAATATCCAACTACGATCCATATCCCGTAACCACTAGGATACACTGCACCAGGTGCGGTGTAAACCGATAACCACTGCGTGGTGCTTCCGGGAAGCTCGCGATGATTGCTTGCCGATATACGATAAACCTTCGCCAATATCGCTTTATCCGAGCGCCTGATCGGCTAGTAAGCGCCTTCCGGCCGAGAGCTGCACTTCCACCGATTTATTCCGCCCGTGCTGCTAATGACATCCGCGCGCAATTCTAGGCTATGATCTTCGCCAGCTGCTTCTTCGTGACTCCCAACACGAGCAGAGCCTTGAGCAGCAGATCCACCGTCACCGTTGGATCGGCGGCCTCCATCTTCGCTATTCGCGATTGACTCGAGCCGAGCAGTTTCGCCAGTTCCGCCTGCGTGACGTCTTGCCGCAGGCGCTCGGCCCTGAGACTCCCACTGAGCGCCAACTTGAGCTCGATGAACCGGGATTCCTCGGGCGACAGACCGAGGAACTCAGTCGCCGAACCTACCCTCCAGCCCTTGGCCGCGAGTGATTTCTTCTTCTGGCTATCCATATCAGCCCTCTTCTCGAGCATCTTGGTCGTAGCTGCGCGCCCGCCGCCGACAGTTCTCGATCACCGCCGGAGGTGTCTTGCCCGTCTTCTTCTGGAAGACGTCGAGGATCAACACGGCGTCGGCATCGGTGCGGTAAATGATTCTCCAAGTCGCGCCCTCATCGTTGATCCGCAATTCGTGGCAGCGGGGGCCGATTCCCGGCATCGGGCGCGAACGGGGCATACTAAGTGTGCTGCCAACCTGAAGGCACCTCAACAGGCACCCCGCCTCCACGCGAGCTCTCTTGCTCAAAGGAGGGGATTTGACCTCCCCACTTATCCACACGAGAGGCTTGTCTCCTGTGTTATCGTGGAGATTGTATGTCAAAAATGACATATCGTCAAGTCCTTGCTTATAGATAATCCGTCTCGACGAAGTGAGCCTGGGGCTATTAATGCTTGTGGTTGCCGAGGTGGTTGCAATTTGCGCCCACTTCCAAGATCTCCCTGGCGTTCATCAGGAACACGACATCGCCCCCCTCACCGATCCAACGGACTCCGCACGCCCCTCCCCCCACGATTGAGCACATGCGTGTAGATCATCGTCGTACTGACATCCTGATGCCCGAGCAGCTCCTGGATCGTCCGGATGTCGTACCCATCCTCGAGCAGATGCGTCGCGAAGCTGTGCCGCAACGTGTGGCAGCTCGCCGGCTTGGCCAGCCCGGCCTCCCGCACCGCCGCCTTGACCGCCCGCTGGATCACCGATTCGTGCAGGTGGTGCCGCCGCCGCTCCCCACTCTCCTCGTCGCGGTAGAACCGCGTCGCCGGGGACACCCACTGCCAGGCCAGTTCGTGCGGTGCCGCGGGGTACTTCCGCGCCAGCGCCGCCGGCAGCGCCACGCTCCCACGCCCGAGGGCCAGGTCGCGATCGTGCAGGACCTTCACCCGCCGCAGGTGGGCCCGCAGCGGCCCGGCCACGGACCGCGGCAGCATCGTGCGGCGGTCCTTCTGGCCCTTCCCGTCCCGGACCGTGATCTCGCCGGTCTGGAAGTCGAGGTCCTTGACCCGCAGACGCAGCGCCTCCAACAGCCGCAGCCCCGACCCGTACAGCAGGCTCGCCACCAGCCACGGCGCGCCGTGGAGATGCTCCAGCAACGCCGCGACCTCCGGCGCCGTCAGCACCACGGGCACGCGCACGGGCCGCTTGGCGCGCACCACGTCCTCGACCCAGCCCGGATCCGTCTCCATGACCTCCCGGTACAGGAAGAGCAGCGCGCTCAGAGCCTGGTTCTGGGTCGAGGCGCTGACCTTGCGCTGCTCGGCGAGGTGGCTGAGATAGGCCGCGATCTCCTTCTGCCCCATGTCGATCGGGTGGCGGCAGCCGTGGAAGAGGACGAAGCGACGCACCCAGCAGACGTACGCCTTCTCGGTCCGACGGCTGTAGTGCCGCACCCGGATTGCGCTGCGCACGCGGTCCAGCAGTTTGGGCTCCTGGGGTTCTGTCATAGGATTCGAGTCTCCGGGCTGGGGGGGGCGGAACGATGGGGGCTCCCCCGCTTGGCAAACGATATGCCCCGCCGGATGGTCTCTTGATCCATGGGTGCAAAGCAGCCTGGGTCGAATCAATCGAAGCGACGCCGAGCGCACTTCTGTCTTAAAATATTATTAATCAATGATGTGCGCCGTAAGGCCATCTTGACGAAACCGCGAACTATTGATTTTCATAAAATTGATAGTTCGCCCCTGACTTCACGAAATTTCCCGCCCCCACTCCTCCCACTTCCCCAGCAACCCCTCGATCTCCCCCTCCGCCTCCACGATCCTCTTCGAAGCCGCCACCCGCGCCTCGGGCTTCGTGCCGGCGTCCGCCAGTTCCACTAACAGCCGCTCTTTTTCCAACTCCAGCGCCGCGATCTCCGCTTCCGCCTGCTCGATCCATTCCTGCCGCCGCCGGATCTCGTTCTTGCTCAGCGGACCATCGGTAGGCTGCGCCGGCGCCGGCGCGGACGCGCGCACTGCGGGGTTCCCCCCCGCCGCCGCCTTCACCTCCGCCACCCTGGCCAACGCCGCCGCCGCGGCCTCCTCCCGCCGTGCCACGTACTCCGACCACCCGCCCGCGAACTGCGCCGTCGTCGCCCGCCCCGCGCCATCCCGCCCGAACACCAGCAGCCGCCGCGCGATCCGATCCAGGAACGACCGGTCGTGCGTCACCACCACCAGCGTCCCGGTGAATTCCTGCAGCGCTTCCTCCAGCGCTTCCCGCCCCCCGATGTCCAGGTGGTTCGTCGGCTCGTCCAGCAGCAGCGTGTTGTGCCCTTCCTTGATCAGCCGCATCAGCGAGAGCCGCCCGCGCTCCCCCCCGCTGAGCCGCCCCACCGGCCGATCCACCATGTCCGCCCCGAATCCGAACGCCCCGGCGAACGACCTCAGTTCCCCCTGACTCGCCGCCGGCCACACCGACGCCAGTTCCTCCAGCACCGTGTTGCGGTCCGTCACGTTGCCGAGGTGCTGGTCGTACAGGCCGAGGTCCACGTTGTGTCCGACGACCACCCGCCCCCGCTCCGGGATCACCGTCCCGGCCAGGATCTTCAGCAGCGTCGACTTGCCGCACCCGTTCGGCCCCACCACCCCGAGCCGCTCCCCGCGCGCCACGCGCAGGTCCAGCCCCTCGAACAGCGGCTCGGCGCCGTAACTCTTGGCCAGCCCCATCGCCTCGAAGGCCGTCACCCCGCTCTCCCGCTCCGGCACCAGGTCGAACTTGTAGGACGACGGCCCGGCGACCGGCCGCTCGACCCTTTCCTCCCGCGCCAGCTGCTTGCGCCGCGACTGGGCCTGCTTCGTCTTCTGCCCCGCCAGGTTGCGGCGGATGAAGTCCTCGGCCTTCTCCATGCGCTCCTGTTGCTTCCGCCAGGCCGACTCGTCCCGCTGCCGCTGCTCGGCCGAGTTGCGCAGCCAGGCGCTGTAGTTGCCGGCCCAGGATGTCAGCTTCGCGCGGTGCAGGTGCACCGTGCGCGTCGCGATGCGGTCCAGGAACCAGCGGTCGTGCGACACCACCAGCACGGCTCCCGGCCGGCGCAGCAGGCGCTGCTCCAGCCACTCGCAGGCGTCGAGGTCGAGGTGGTTGGTGGGCTCGTCCAAGAGCAGGACCTGCGCGTCGTCCAGCAGGGCGGCCGCCAGCGCGGCGCGGCGGCGCTCACCGCCAGACAGCACGCCGGGGTCCCGGCGCCACGCCTCCTGCGGCAGGCCCAGGCCGGCCAGCGCCTGTTCCAGACGTGCTCGCCAGGTGTAGCCGTCGCGGTGCTCGTAGTCTGCCTGCAGGCGCCCTTGCTCGGCGGCGATGGCGACGGCCTGCTCCGGCGAGGCCGCGGTCAGCGTGTCGGCCAGGCGCGCCAGTTCGGCCTCGAGGTGCAACTCGCGGGAGAACGCCGAGGCGGCGACGGTGTCGTAGACGTTCGCGGCCGCGCCCGCCCCCGCCGTCAGAGACGAGGACTGCCGCAGCAACCGCACCCGCACCCCGCCCGAGGCCTGGCGCTCGCCGCCGTGGACCTCGAGCTCGCCCGCGATCAAATTCAACAGGGTGGACTTGCCGGCGCCGTTCTGGCCGATCAGGGCGTAGCGCTCACCCGCGAGGACGCTCAGGGAGGCGCCGCGCAGGATCGGCTCGCGGCCGAAGTCGAAGTCGACGTTCTGCAGGGAGATGAGGGACATGGCTCCGGCGTGCACAAGGGAAGGGCCCCGGATTTCGGTCCGGGGCCCGGTCGGGTCGCGTCCGGGTCAGTTCGCCTGGCCCATCACCTTCAGGTCGGGCGCGTCGTGGTTCGCGGACTCGTGGCTCGGCGCCTCATGATTCGGCGCTTCATGATTCGGAGTCTTGCGGAACTTCAGCGGCGGCACCCCGCAGCGGTCCTTGAAGGTGCGCGAGAAGTGGGCCAGGCTGTTGAAGCCGCACTCCTTGCTCACCTCCTCCACCGACAGGTCGAAGCGGCGCAGCAGCCGCTTGGCGCTGTCGATGCGGATCTGGATCAGGTAGTCGCTGAAGCTCATGCCGGTCTCGACGCGGAACAGGTTGGAAAAGTAGCCCGGCGACAGCGAGACCATTTCGGCCATGCGGTCGCGGTTGATGTTCTCCTTGTAGTTCTGCAGCACGAAACGGCAGGCGTATTCGGCGCGGTAGTCCTGGATTTCGACCGTCGCTGTGACGACCTCGCCGTGTTCGCCGCCGTGCTCGAGGACCACCTGGGGCAGCTGGCCGTCCCAGAGGGCCACGTCGGCGGGCAAGGGCGCCAAGCCGGCTTCGAGGGTCGCGCCCTGGGCCTCGTGGCCCACGGTCGGGTGGACCAGGGTGGCGCGGGCGGGGGCGGCATGGCCCTGAAGGAACTCCAGGACGTGCTGGGCCGATTTCTGGACGTTGGCGCGCTGGGCCACCAGGACCGGCGCGCTGTAGAGGCTGTGCACCTGCTCGAGCGAGGCCTTGAGATCGGACGGGATCTCGGCGGCGTAGACGAAGATCAGCCGGGCGCCGGCGACCTGGTCGTCCTCGTCTCCCGCGCGGATCTGGTGCAGCAGGATCTGGGGCCCGAAGAACGCGAAGCACAGCTCGGCCGGGTTCTTCTCGGACGCGGCGCACAGGAAGAGGATCTTCTGCAGGGCGTCCCTGTCGCCCTGGGGCAGCCTGGGATAGGACGGAAACTCAATAATGAAGCTGTTCCATGCTCCTTCGATCGGTTCCAGTCTGGATTTCACGACTGTCCCCCCCACACGTGACAAACGCTCCATCGTAGGCAAATCCACAGGTGAGTCGCGATCGACTTGAACTTTGATAAGACGATTATAAGGGAACGTTCTCGAACCTACAAGAAAATAATGTTAAGGACAACGCACGCTCATTCAGGCAGTTACACGTCAAAGTTCCAGAAGGCGGCCCGTAGCCGGGGTGGATAAATCCGGATTTTGGTCAAAAATAGTCACAACGCCGTGAATATTGGTCGCATGAATGGTCAAATGAGGGCGCCGGGGCTGGGCTCACGCCCCGGCGTCGCCGTCCTCGCTGTTATCAATCGTGTCGTCCGCCTCGATGTCGGCGATCCCGACCACGGCGTCGTCCTCGCCCTTGAGGCTGATGATGCGCACGCCCTGGGTGTTGCGCCCCAGGGTCGAGATGTCGCGCACGGCCATGCGGATGATGATCCCGTTGCGGGTGATGACCATCAACTCCTGGGTGTCGGTCACCTCGCGGATGTCCACGACGTGCCCGTTGCGCTCGCTGCACTTGATGGTGATCAGGCCCTTGCCGCCGCGGCGCTGCACGCGGTAGTCGCCCAGCGGGGTGCGCTTGCCGTAGCCGTTCTCGGTAACCGTCAGCAGCGTGGCGCCGTCGCCCACCACCACGGTGCCGACCACGCGCTCGCCCGCGTTCAGGTCGATGCCCTTCACGCCGCGGGCGGTGCGGCCCATGGGCCGGATGTCGGATTCGCGGAAGCGGATGGCCATGCCGTCGCTGGTGGCCAGCACCACGTCCTGATCGCCCTCGGTCAGCTGCGCCGCCACCAGCCGCTCGTCGTCCAGCAGGCTGATGGCGCGGATGCCGGCGCTGCGCGGGCGGGAGAAATCGTCCAGGGAGGTCTTCTTGACGATGCCCAGGTCGGTGCACAGCAGCAGGTAGCGATCGGGGTTGAACTCCCGCACCGGCAGCACCGCGTGCACCTTGTCGTCCTGCGCGATGTTGATCATGTTCACGATGGGCCGGCCCTTGGACGTGCGCGTGGCCTGCGGCACCTGGTGGGCCTTCAGCCAGTAGAGCTGGCCCTTCTCCGTCAGCACCAGCAGGTGCTGGTGCGTGGTGGCCACGAACAGGTGCTCGACCCAGTCCTCGTCCTTGGTGCCCATGGCGGTGATGCCCTTGCCGCCGCGGCCCTGGGTGCGGTAGGTCCCGGCGGGCAGGCGCTTGGCGTAGCCCTGGTGCGAGATCGTGATCACGACCTCCTCGTCGGCGATGAGGTCCTCGAGGTCGAGGTCGTCCTCCTCCGGCTCGATGGTCGTGCGGCGGGCGTCGCCGTACTTCTCGCGCAGCTCCGCGATCTCGTCGCGGATGATCTGCAGCTGCAGCGCGCGGTCGGCGAGGATCGCCTGGAGCCGCCCGATCAGGGCCAATAATTCCCGGTACTCCTCCTCGATCTTGCGGCGCTCGAGGCCGGTCAGCCGCGCCAGCCGCAGGTCCAGGATCGCCTGCGCCTGCTTCTCGGACAGGCCGAAGCCCGCCATCAGGCCGGAGCGCGCGATCTCGGGCGAGTCGCTCTTCTTGATCAGCTCGACGATCTCGTCGATGTGGTCCAGCGCGATGCGGTAGCCCTCGAGGATGTGGGCCCGCTCCTCGGCCTTGTTCAGGTCGAAGCGGGTGCGGCGGACCACGACCACTTCGCGGAACTTCAGGTACTCCTGCATCGTCTCCTTCATCGTCATCACCCGGGGCCGGTTGTTCACCAGCGCCAGGTTGATCACGCCGAAGGTCTGCTGCAGCTGCGTGTGCGCGTAGAGCTTGTTGAGCACCACCTGAGGGTAGGCGTCCTTCTTCAGGACCACCACGACGTGCATGCCCTTGCGGTCGGACTCGTCGCGCAGGTCGCTGATGCCCTCCAGCACGCCGTCGCGCACCAGGTGGGCGATCTTCTCCACCAGGGCGGCCTTGTTGACCTGGTAGGGGATCTCGGTGATGGCGATGATGGCGCGGCCCTTGGCGTCCTCCTGGATCTCGGCGCGCCCGCGCACGATCAGCCGGCCGCGGCCGGTGTTGACGTAGTCGACGATGCCGCGGCGGCCGCGGATGACGCCGCCGGTCGGGAAGTCGGGGCCCTGCACGTAGCGCAGCATGTCGTTGGGCGCGAGGTCGGGGTCGTCCAGCAGCGCGACCAGGCCGTCGCAGATCTCGCCCAGGTTGTGGGGCGGGATCTTGGTGGCCATGCCCACCGCGATGCCGTCGGCGCCGTTGATCAGCAGGTTGGGGATGGCCGCGGGCATCACCGAGGGCATGGTGCGCGAGCCGTCGTAGTTGGGGACGTAGTCGACGGTGTCCCGGTCCAGGTCGCGCATCACCTCGGTGGCCACGCGGGTCAGGCGGGCCTCGGTGTAGCGCTCGGCCGCGGCGCTGTCGCCGTCCACCGACCCGAAGTTGCCCTGCCCGTCCACCAGCGGGTAGCGCAGGCTGAAGTCCTGCGCCATGCGCACCAGGGTGTCGTAGGCCGACACCGTGCCGTGCGGGTGGTAGTTGCCCGTGGTGTCGCCGGTGATCTTGGCGGACTTGCGGTAGGGCTTGCCCGGCTGCAGGTTCAGGTCGTTCATCGCCGTCAGCACGCGCCGGTGCACGGGCTTCAGCCCGTCGCGGACGTCGGGGATCGCGCGCGAGATGATGACGCTCATGGAGTACTCGAGGTACGACTGCTCCATCTTTTCGTTGATGTCGACCTCGACCACCGTGCCGATGCTGTTCTTCTCGGTCATCGCGTTCTCTCCCCCGCCCCGCTCAGATGTCCAGGTTGTCGAAGCGGACCCGGTCCGCGTTCTCCTCGATGAAGCGCCGGCGCGATTCCACGTCGTCGCCCATCAGCACGGTGAAGACGCGGTCGGCCTGCGCCGCGTCCTCCAGCAGCACGCGCGTCAGCGTGCGCTTCTCGGGATCCATCGTCGTCTCCCAGAGCTGCTCGGGGTTCATTTCGCCGAGGCCCTTGTAACGCTGCATGGAGATGCCCTTGCGGCCGGCGGCGAATACGGCTTCCAACAAATCCAACGGGCCGTGGATCACGGTGTCTGAATCCTTGCGCCGCAGTTTTGCCGGCTTGGCGTAAACTTCCTGCAGGTGTGCTGCCTTCTTGTCCAGGCGCAGCACGTCGGACGAGCCGATGAGCTTGGCGTCAATGGACCAGCTTTCCTTGACGCCGCGCACTTCGCGGCTGAAGGCGAGGCCGCCATCTTCGGAAACGGCGCCAATCCAGCCGCGTTCGGTTTCCTCGGAAATCACATCGAGGCGCTTGCTGATATAGGCGGCGGCCTCCTGGGCACGCTCGTGGTTTGAAATTGCTTCCGGGTTGAGGGCCCCGGCAATGGCCGTCTGTTCGACCACGTTGCGGGGATAGCGGGAATGCAACGCGTCCAAGGCGCTCCGCACCTG
>JANOFF010000195.1:0-4247 GCA_031413515.1 bacterium | reverse complement strand
AGGTCGCGAGCTGCTCGCCTTCGAGGCCGCGTGTCAGGGCGAAGAAGTAGGACGTGTCGTAGGCCCACGGCTTGGTGGGCACGTCGAGACGCGGGTAGCGGCTCGGATCGCGCGGCGGCCGGTCGGTTGCGACGGTCCTCGCGGACACGCCTGCATCGCTCGAAGTCGCCGCGGACATCGACGCCGCGGGCTGACCGGAATTCGAGACTTGGCCGACCGCTTCAGCGCTCGCCTCGCTGGTCGCTGGCGACTCGGCCCGGGCCGGTGCAACGCCAGCGGCTCCCGCGACCCCGAATATCAGTACGGCCCACAGCAACCCCTGGCTCGTTCGTCCAGTGCGTCCCAACTCTCGCCCTCCCCGGGTCGAATCGAGTGCCCGAGCCGGCCAGAGTACGCCAGACGGCCTCCGCGGGCTGCCCGAGCACGCAATTTCTGTTTTCGAGAATTTTGAGTTGTAAAATCGAACCAGTGTGTGTCAGTATCGAACCGTGCCTTCAGTCGGCCCTTTCCGCTACGACCAGTTCTGCCCCCTCGCCCGCGCGTCCGAATTGTTGGCGGAACGCTGGACCCTGCTCGTCGTGCGAGAGCTGTTGCTCGGTCCGCAACGCTTCAGCGATCTGCGGCGACGCCTGCCCGGGGTCAGCGCCAGTGTGCTGAGCACGCGACTTCGCGCGCTCGAGGAACGCGGCGTGGTGGCGCGTCGGCGATTGCCGCCCCCCGCCGCATCGACCGTCGTCGAATTGACCGAGCTGGGTCGAGCGCTCCGGCCCGTCGTGGTCGCGATGGCGGCGTGGGGGATCCGGCTGATGGAGCCCCGGCGGCCGGGCGACCACTTCGAGCCTTCGTGGCTGCGACTCGGACTGATGATCGTGATCGGTCCGGATGCCACGCCCTCGCGCTGTTTCGAACTGCGCGTTCCGGACCGGGACGAGGAGGTCGTGATCTTCGTGACCGGTGGCCCGTCCGGCACACGGCTCTACGAAAACGGTGCGCCCGCCCCCGAACCGCGCCGCGTCGACGCCACCCTGCGTGGCGACGCGAAGGTGCTGCTCGACATCGTGATCGGCGCGATCGATCCAGAGCGCGCGCTCGCGGCCGGCGACCTCGCCTTCGACGGCGATCCCGCTGCGCTGCCGGATTTCCCCCGTCTCTTCTCGATCGACGCCGCCCTCGCGGGTCGGTCGTCCGTGAATGCGCCCGCTGTCCCGCGATCGGTCCCCACTTCCAACCCCAACTCAAACCCAAACCCCACCCCCAACCCAAACCCGAACCCCAATCCAGCCAGCTCCCTCGACTGAGGGCCAAGGAGTCATCCATGCCCACACTTCACGGTGCCAATCTCTCCCCCTTCGTGCGCAAGGTCCGCGTCGCCCTCGCTGAAAAAGGCATCGCGTACGAGAGCGTGCCGACCATCCCGTTCGGAGCGAGCCCGGAGTTCTTGAAATTGAGCCCCCTCGGCAAGATCCCGGTCTACCAGGACGGCGATTTCAGCGTGCCCGACTCGTCGGTGATCATCGATTACCTCGAGCGCACGCATCCGAAGCCCGCGCTGTATCCCACGGATCCGAAGCTGCGCGCCCGGGCGCTGTTTCTCGAGGAGTACGCCGATACCCGGCTCGTCGAGACGGTCGCGCCGGTGTTCTTCCAGCGCTTCGTGCAGGTCAATCTGTTCAAGAAGCCGGCCGACGAGGCGATCATCAAGGAAGCCCTCGAGGTCAAGCTGCCGCCGGTGATGGACTTCCTCGAAGCCACCCTCGGCGACAACGCCTACGCGGTCGGCGGGCAGTTCAGCGTCGCCGACATCGCACTCACCAGCCCGTTCGTGAACTTCGCGCTCGTGGGTGAAACGGTGGATGCAAAGCGCTGGCCGCGCTTTGCCGCGTATCTCTCGAGCATCCACCAGCGACCGGCCTACAAGCCGATCGTCGAGGGCGATCTGGCGAACTGATCGCTCACACCAGAAAGCCGTGCGAACAGGCGGCACCCGCGAGCCGGATCGGGTGACCGCCTGTTCTCGTTCCGGACATTGCGTGACCGCATGCGTCACGCGGACCGCGCAGACTCGCATCGATCGGACTCGCGAGCGCGCGCGAATCGATCCGATCTGCTGCTAGACTCGCGTTTTTCCTCCGCACGACACGACGTGCACGCGCGCATCCCCGTGAACGACGACCCGACGGCACGACGCAGACCCGCCAAGGCTGCGAGCGTGCCGTCGACTCCGATCCCCCACTCGCGATCCCAGGCTTCAACTGGACGGCGTGTGGAGACGGTCGCGAGACCCACAACGGACGACGAGGGCACGAACCGGGTGCGCGCATGACGATCGCGGTCGTCGCCGAGAAGCCGAGCGTCGCGCGCGACATCGCCCGACTCGTCGGTGCGCGGCGACACGGGACCGGCCGCCTCGATGGCGACGGCTACGTGGTCACCTGGGCGATCGGTCATCTGGTCGCCCTCGCCGAACCCGACGGCATGAGGCCCGAGTGGCGGCGCTGGCGGCGCGAAGCCCTGCCGATGATTCCCGCCGCCTGGCCTCTCGAAGTGGGCGAGCGCACGCGTGATCAGTACGAAGTCGTCGCCGCGATCCTGCGCGATCCCGCGGTCGACGAGGTGGTGTGCGCCACCGACGCCGGTCGTGAGGGCGAGCTGATCTTCCGGTACATCTACGAGGCCAGCCGCTCCACCAAGCCGGTCCGACGGCTGTGGATCTCGTCGCTGACCGACGACGCGATCCGCGCCGGGCTCGCAGCGCTGCGGCCTTCCGCCGACTTCGATCGTCTGGCCGACGCGGCGCGCGGTCGCAGCCGCGCCGACTGGCTGGTCGGCATGAATCTGTCGCGTGCCTATACGCTGGTGCACGCCGAGGCCCGCGGCGAAGTGCTGTCGGTGGGTCGCGTGCAGACCCCCACCCTCGCGATGCTGGTCGAGCGCGAGATCGCGATCCGCGACTTCGTCAGCGAGGACTACCGCGAAGTCGTCGCGACGTTCGCGGTCGACGATCCGGCCGGGGGATCGGATCGATACGACGGTGTCTGGTTCAGCCCCGAGGCGCCGAATGGTGCCCGAGCGCGCAGCGTCGCCCTTTCGAAGGAGAAGCCAGAGTCGAAGGCGGTCTCGCAGACGGAGAGCCGCGACGCCGAGGCCCGTGCCGAGGCCGAGCGCGAAGCGAGGTCGCGTGCCCGACGTCTGCCGGCGGACGGCGACGAGGCCCAACGCATCGTGGCCCGCGCCCGGACGGGGACGGGCCGAGTGGCGATCGTCGAGGCCCGGCAGCGCTCGCTGCCGCCTCCCCTGCTCTACGACCTGACCGAGCTGCAGCGTCACGCCAATCGGCTGTTCGGCTTCTCGGCGCAGCACACCCTCGAACTCGCGCAGAGTCTGTACGAGCGCCACAAGCTGATCAGCTATCCCCGTACCGACAGCCGTCATCTCTCGACCGACGTGGCGGCCGAACTCGCGACGGTCGTGCCGCACGTCAGGGCCCGCTATCCGACGAGCGCGATCGCGGAGGGCACGGGAGTGCGTCCGCTCGGGCCGCGACACGTCGACGACGCGCGCGTGAGCGACCACCACGCGATCGTGCCGACCGGCGTGGCGGCGGCCGCGTTGCGCCTCTCTGCAGATGAAGAGCGCGTCTACGATCTGGTCTGTCGACGTCTGCTGATGGCGTGGCACCCGGATCATCTGTACTCGACGACGCGCGTCGTCACGACGATCACGCAGCCGGGCGAGCGGACGAGTGCACCCGCGGTCGCGGCCGCGCTCGACGGGCTCGTCGATCACTTCGAGAGTCGCGGCACTCGGGTCGATCGCCCGGGTTGGCGGGTGCTCGATCCTCCGTCCGCGGCCGTGACACGCAGCGAAGTGGATCCGGACGACTCGGCGCTGCCGAGCGCGCTGCGCGCCGAGCTTCCGGTCACGGTCGTCGAGGCCCGCGCGGTCGCGCGCAAGACGCGCCCGCCGCGCCGGCTGACCGAGGGCACGCTGCTCACCGCGATGGAGAGCGCGGGCCGAAGCCTCGATGAGCGCGCGCTCTCCGACGCCATGCGCGAGTGCGGACTCGGCACGCCCGCCACCCGGGCCGCCATCATCGAGACGCTGCTGCGGCGCGGCTACATGGAGCGCAGCGGCAAGGCGTTGCACGCCACCGAGCGCGGAATCGCCTTGATCGAGCGCGTCCACCCCGACGTGCGGAGCCCCGTGCTGACCGGCCGCTTCGAGGCACGCCTGCAGGCGATCGAGCG
>JANOFF010000194.1:0-7434 GCA_031413515.1 bacterium | reverse complement strand
GGTCTCTGAGTAGATGATCATCGCTAGTCGGAAGACTCGTCGTCGTACTCGGTGTACTTCCGCGCACTCCCGCGGACTCGCTCGACGGGATATTTTGCCTCGTTCAGGCTGAGCTTGATCGTGGCGGCCTCCAGCACGTCGACGCCAAGGCGGTCGGCGAGGCGAATCAGGTAGATCTGAACATCAGCAATCTCGTAGGCGACGGTTTCGCGCTTCTCGGCGCTGAGTTGCGAGGATTGCTCCTCGGTCAGCCACTGAAAGTGCTCGAGCAGTTCCGCAGTCTCGACCGAGAGCGCCATCGCCAAGTTCTTCGGCGAGTGGAACTTGTCCCAATCACGAGCTGTAGCGAAGTCGCGGATGGTTTGTCGCAGATGGCCGAATGAACTCATACCCGGCTCATTCTCATCCATCAGGCTGGTTCGAACCAACGATTTCTCGCGGCCGAGATGAGTCCGTGAGCTTCTGATCGGATTATTGCCGGACTGTGACCTGATCTGCCCCAGCCGGCCCGCTCACCCAGTTTTAGTCGAAATGACATCGCTCCGTGGTGGAGCGTCACCCACCCCCTGCCCCAGGATCCACCCCTCCACCGCCAGCCCTGCATCGTCCCTCGGATGCCCCTCGCCTCTCCACCCGAGCAGCACGTTCAGCATCCCGAACAGACCGACCACGGCGTCAAAGCGGTCCTCGCCGTCGGCGCGGTTGCCGAAGCCGTCTTCGATCTCTGCGACAAGATCGGCGGCGAGTTCGAGGTCCGCGCACCTCGCCCACCCGAGTAGCGCCGGCGCGTTGGCGGCGCGGTCGCACTTTCTTGCCAGACCTCTCGCCGTTGCGCCAGGTCCCGAAGGCGAGGCCCACGTGCTGATCGAGCTCGGCCGGATAAGCCTCCGCGATGGTCACGCGACCCGGCCCGTGCAACTCGGCGAAAGACCCGTCGAAGGGCCACAGTGCCAAGTCGATAGCCGGATCACGCATCGCCGGGATGAGAACTTCCCGCAAACCCGCGATGGCGGCCTCGCCGACCTGCTGTGGGCAGAGCGTCCAGAAGAGAGCGCGCGCGGCGCGCCGATCGACCTGCCGCCGCTAGCCGCGGCGACGGAGCGAATCCATGTGCGTCACCTGCAAGCCGTGGGAGAGATGGCTCGACTGCGGCCTTCCCCCCGAACGCATCGGACAGAAGGACCTCGTGGCTCGAACTCACCGGCCGACTCGGCGACGTCGGAGAATCGCGACCAGCGACCTTGCCCGTCAATCGAGAGAAACTTTATGAGGTCGCGGATACGCGCACCCTTCGAGTACTCGCGCGGCAGCCCGATCGGAAAGTCGAAGTCGGGCAAATTTGAGGCTTCGCGAGCAAGTGTGGTGCGCTGGTCGACGATTAATCATTCCGCAACCCGAACTAGTTCGAATGCCCCAGCGCGGTAACGACTGTCGGGCCGCCTCACCGCGTGTGATTCAACGCTTCGCGGAATCGGAACCCCAGTCAGTGTGGATCTCGATCTCGGGTTGGACCATGAGGCCAGCGGCCCGGTTTGCCCCGCCCCAGGAATCCTGGGGCAATTCAGAGGGAGTAATCCATTACGTCAAGCCTCGGTGCAACTTGGACTCCACATATCGGCGCGTCTCTTCATCCTCGAACCAGATGAAGGCCCCGCGAATCGCCCGACTCAGCAAAACCCGAAAGGCGCGCTTCAGACGCTCGACAAGCTCGTCCAGCGCAGGCCCCTCAGTCCCCTTCCTGTGCTCCTTCTTGGCTGCAGCAAGCGTGCTCTTCCATCCCGTTTCAAAGACATGCTCGGGCTGGGCGGCCCATCGGCCACGCCAGACGAGATCACTCATCCACAGGATCCCGACATAGTCGTAGTCGAACCCGCGCACCACGTACGGGCAACCCACTTCGCACAGCGGATCCTCGGCCATTCTGCTGCCCTCAGGCGCCTGGACGAACAGGGTGTAGTTCTCGTTCGGGGCATAGTTCCAGATGCGGGCCCAAGTTCGCGTTAGCCCTTCGCGCTCGTAGCGAAGGAAGAAATCCTTGCTTGCTGGAGAAAGTGCGTGAGGCGCAGCCTCTTTCTTGGTTGCCCACTTTCGCGCATAGGACGCCAGCAAGCGGACGCTTGAACCTTGGCCGTACTTCTCACCAAGTTGCTCGTCGAGACGGCCCGGGTCGTCGACGATCTGAAACTCGAAGGGACCCCCCTCCTGGGCTCGCCAGCTAGTCGATGGGTGTGTGCCCGGCGAGAATCCGAAGAGAACGTCCAGCCAATCCATGTACTCGACCGACCCACCGCACCGAAATTGAGCGCCCGCCAGGCTGATGCGGTGAACTTTGGCCACGCCGAACTCGCTCGCGAACTCCTCGATACGGGCGCGGGTGGTCGTTTCGTTGTCGCGATAGCTCTGCTCCGAGTCCATCAAGAAGAGGGACACTCGGGAACTGCGCATGATGTGCCAGGCCTGGGGCCCGGCATGGTGGACCCAGCCGGAGGTCGGGACGCCTTCCTTCCCCGGTGCGGTGGGATCAATCAGCGCGTGGGCTTCGTCGACAATCGAGACCGCGTAGGAGTTGTCGGGGCTGCTATTGACGCCGCCGCTCTCGTAATAGTGCGCGAGGTTCTGCCGCCAGCTGGCGACCTCGATCTCGCGGCCCTTTTCGCGCTCGCGCTTCACCCACACGGGTGTGAAGCCAGACGGTTTGTACTGGTTCGACGCGACGACAACACCTTCTGCCGCAGGCAGATGCGAAGCGTTCTGGAATAGAGCCTTCCAGTTGTGCTTCTGTGAACTCGACGTGCTGGTGAGGACCACGGATCCGTCGATCCGCTCATCTTCGATGAGCCGTGCCCAGAGATGCGCCGCGAGCACCGACTTGCCCGAACCAGGCGGCCCTTCGATGATGACGACCGCCTTCTCGCCTTCTTTCTCGAGGACTTGCTCGATGTGTTCGAGGCAGTGCTCGTACCCCTCGCGCTGCCTGTCGAGCAGCACGAATGGTGTAGATCCGGGATCATCGACCGATCGCGCGATCTGGAGCACGAGGCTGCGGTCTTGGACGTATGTGCCCTTCTCGAACCGAGCAGCGAATTGGGGATTCGGCCTTGAGAGGCGGCTAGCGAGGTAGGCCGGGAAGCGGTCTGCGACGTCCGACCGCCGCATGGTGAATACGGGAAACTCGCTGGTGAGTTCGTCATGAGGTGGTTGGCTATAGACTGGAACGGCCTGCGTGCCAGTCATGAAGGCGCAGCCGAATACGTCGGCTTGATCTTCGACAACGGCGCTGTGAAAACCTCGGCAGTAGTCCACGTAGCCACGTGCCTGCTCGCTCGGATGAAGCACGAGTTGGCCCTTGTGCTGGATGAGGCCGGGGCGCGGGCCCGCGCTGTCTCCTGCTGTGTCCCAGTCCTTCAACTCGATGACGACGGCACTCGGGCGCTCAAGGCCATGGCCCAGCACGACGGCGTCGATCCATGAGCCGGAGGCGGGGAGGCGGTATTCCAGGGAGAGGGATCCCCGGTCTTCGATGTGCAGGTGAAAACCTTTGAGCAGGTCGTGTTCGAGGACACCTGCCAATCGAGGGAGCGAGTTGATCCATGCTTGGGCTTCGGCAGATCCCTGCCTGCCCGTCTCCCACTGGAGATCGTCAACGAGAGAGTCCAGCCGATCGCGCACCCGGCTGCAAAAGTCTGTCACTTCGAGCAACAATGGCAGCCCCGTGGTGGAAGTAGCAGGATGGGTCGTCGAACAATTTCTGACAGCGAACGCCCTACTCGATGAGACGCGGTTCGTCCGATCTGGTGCGGCGGAGAAAGCTCTGCCTCAGTTCGATCACGGAGACATTGCACTTCTGATCGCCGCTCTTGCCGGTCACGATAGAGTCGAGTCGCTTCGACGGGCGGGCAGCTGATATTCGAGCAAGACCCCGTGGTCCTTCAGCCCGGCTTCCTCGAAAACCTGAGCAGTCGCGCGGAGCGAATTGTGCCAAGACTGCACTTCACCGGGCGACGGGTTGTATCGGTAGTAGGCGAAGAACGCGGACTTCAGCTTCTCGGCGATTTGATTGTGGACCGTGTCGCGGATGAAGTGCGTCGACGGGCCTGCATACAGTCTCACCGCCGATCCCTCCCGACCTTGCGATTGCTGCCGCGCGCGACGGCGACCGGGTACCGCGACTCGTTCTGCGCGAGCTTCTCTGTGACGGCGTGCGCCAAGTCGATGTCGAACCTCTGGCCGAAGCGGAGGACGAAGATCAGCACGTCGGCGAGTTCGTCTGCGATCTCGCGGCGGCGCGCGGGATCGGCGAACAATTCCTGCACATCCTCGTCCGACTGGAAGCGAAAGTGCTCGAGCAGCTCGGCGGCTTCGGTCGAGATCCCGATCGCGAGGTCCTTGGCGCCGTGGAACTGGTCCCAGTCGCGCGTCTCGCAGAACGCGCGGACGAGACTCTTCAGCTGAACAATGGTGGCGTCGTGGTCCGTCGGCAGGGGTCTGCCCTCGTTCGTCGTGATTCCTGGATCCGCTTCGACCCCGGCGGATTCGTCCGGCCGGTAGTCAGGGCATTATTGCTGGATTCCGGCCGAAGTGGTTGGGGGATATCAGGGTTTTGCACGCGGTCGCCGCCGGACCGTGCGGTCTACTCGAGCATTCCGGGAGAACGGCTCCTCTGTCGCGCGTTCACCGCACCCGAGACCCGAGTGGGGCACCGAAGATCGACCGATTCACCCTGTGGCGCGGGCGGCGGCAAAGGCGAGGCGACCGGCTCCGCTAATTCCGGGCTGGGTGATGATCCACAACGGACAGGCCGTCCCACGAGAAGCGTTGCATTGTGCGGCTTCCCGCCATCCATCGGATCGAACGAGGGCCTTCCGCTCCGCTCACCCCACCCCCTGCCCCAGGATCCACCCCTCGACCGCCAGCCCTGTATCGTCCCTCGGATGCCCCTCGCCTCGCCGCCCGAGCAGCACGTTCAGCATCCCTAAGAGACCGACCACGGCGTCGAAGCGGTCCTCGCCGTCGGCGCGGTCGCCGAAGCCGTCTTCGATCTCTGCGACGAGATCGGCGGCGAGTTCGACGCCCGCGCGCCTCGCCCACCCGGCCAGGATCGACGCGTTGGCGGCGCGATTGCGTTGCACGCGCTTGCCGGCCTTCTCGCCCTTGCGCGCCGATCCGAAGGCGATGCCCAGATGCTGATAGAACTCGGCCGGATACGTCTCGGCGACGATCACGCGGTCCGGCCCGAGCAGTTCGTCGAGTGATCCGTCGAAGGGCCAGAGCGCCAGGTCGACGCTCGGGTCGCGCAGCGCCGGGATGAGCACTTCGCGCCAACCCGAAATCGCGGCTTTGCCGACCTGCTGTCCGCCGAGTGTCCAGAAGAGCGAACAGGCGGCGCGACGACCCGGCTGAGGAAGCTCGCATCGCCGACGCAGCGCGTTCATGCTCGAGGCGTTGAGCGCGCGGAGCAGGTGCGCCTGCTGGGTGCCGCCCGGCCGCATCGGATAGAAGGGACGCGTGAGATCGATCTGGGAGGCGGACTCTGCGACGTCGAAGAATCGCGACCAAGGTCCGTGACCGACGTCAGCGAGAAACCGACTGAAGCTCTCGACACCGGCGCGCGCCGCGTACTCACGCGGCAGCCCGATCGGGAAGTCGAAGCCGAGCAGGAGCGATGATTCCCGAGCGAGGGCAGCGCACTGGTCGACGATCAACCGTTCCGCGTCCCGAACCGGCTCGGATGGCAACGCGCGGTATCCGCCATTGGGTTGCCAGACCGCGCGAGCCATCCAGCGCTTCGCTGAATCGACACCCCAGTCAGCGTGGATCACGATCTCCGGTCGGACCATGAGGCCAGCATCCCAAGTTGCCCAACCCACGGCAATCCCGGCCAAGCCAGACGATCAGAATCGACTGAGTTCTCGATTGCCCGCAGAAGTGCGTGACGCGACGTCCAGCAACTACGCGCCGCGCACCCACTCCGCCCACCGCGCCCACTCATCTCTCTTCTGATCCCAGTACGGCTTCCGCGCACCCGGGTGATAGGCACGGATCCAGAACACCCCGTCCGATGTCACGGACCGCGTCGCGTCGATCGCCTTTGCGTCGGCGATCGGCTCGAACGCCGCATGTGCTTTCGCGCCTTGCGTCACGATGACTCGAGGGCGAAGGATCGACAGCTCCTCCTCTAGAAAGCCCCTGCAGTTCTCGAACAGACGCGAATCCGCCTGGCTGTTGCGCGCCTTGTTCTGCGTGCACTTCGCGGCGTTGACGTGCGCAAAGGCACCCGCGACGAACGCCCTAGCAGAGCGCCCACCAGCGCGTGCGTCTCGCGCCAGTGAAGACGCCACTTCTTCGGGTCGGATGCGCGCTCGCGGCCTTGGACCGCTTCGAACGTCCGGTCTTCGATTGCCGCCCATCCCTTGCCCGGGTCGAGCGACAAGATCACCAGGCCGTCGTAGTCCCAACCGGCGAGCGACGCCCGCGCCTCGGTGAACGCCGAACAGCTGGCCGAACAGTCTGCCCGGAACGCGCACGCGAACTATTCTGGGTGGATGCGACGAGCTCGATAGAACGCGTCGAGCTGCCGGATGATCGCAGCCGGGTTTCACGAAGTGGGCGCGCGATCTGCTGGCTGCTGCGTGCGCGGCGGAGTTGCGGTCACAACCGTGCCCTTCACGCCCACGCCGCAGGATCGAGTGTCGGAGGTGAGCCCGCAGGGACTCGAACCCTGAACCTAGAGATTAAAAGTCTCTTGCACTACCGATTGTGCTACGGGCCCGAGCCCTGATTAACACCGGCGGGCCGCGATGTCGACGCTCCGTCGCGATCGAGATCGCGCGCGACGTCGCGCGACCCTTCGCGACCCGACTCGCGCCGCCCGCCGCGCCGCTTCGCACGCCGCGACCGGCTCATCTTCGCCGGGCTCGGCGTCCGGGCCCGCGGCTCGCCGAACCGCGCCGCTCTGCCCGGCCGCGAAGTCCGCGATCGCCGACGACAACTATTTCTGCCGGTCCTGCCGGTCGCCCCGACCTAAGAGGACACGAACTTTTCCGCACCTCGAACGCGACTGGCTCCGCGCGATCCCCGCCGGCCGCCCCACCCCGGCCCGGCCCGGAACTCCTATAAATAGAAAGACACCCCTCGGGCCTCCCCGGCGCGGCCTGGCTGCCACGCGGGCGCTGGTCGCCCTTCGCATTTTTTCGCTCTTTCTTCGCCCTTCTTCTTGTCATTCGCTTTTTGTTCGCGTACGGTGGCTCGACCAAACATAACTAATAACTTGTTGCTATTCAATAATGATCATATTTAATTAGTCAGTCTGTAAAACCGTCTTATTAATTGTTAAAATATAAATAATATGATAATCTATAAATCTAATCTGCAGAATATGAAAATTTGTCGGCAATTCATTACATTATTGATGGTCATAACTTTAAGTTTTGTTTT
>JANOFF010000193.1:0-57270 GCA_031413515.1 bacterium | reverse complement strand
CCGCGGCCGCCGAGTGCTCGCTCTCCGGCTCGAAGAACATGAGCGTATCGCCGAAGAGATTCTTGTCGCCGTTCATGACGGCGCCGTTGAACCCGCCGCCCATCGTGGTCGAGCTGGTGATGGGGTAGGCGCCCGCGGCCTGGCTGATCGCGATCTCGACGTGAACGACGGCTTCCGCGCCGTCGCACGTTGTCGGGATGCCGGGGTACTGGTAAGTGGTTTCGGCGGGTTCCGTGAGAGTCTCGGGAGTGCGGACTGGTCCCTTCGCAACGGCAACGCTCATGGTTTCCAATTCCTTCCGCAGGGAGAAAAGACGGACGCAGAGGATCGAGCGGGCATCGAAAGCACACGACTAGCGCCGGGTCTGCCGCCGCGATTGGCGGAAGACGAATGACAGATAACGCGGGTCGTCGACGAGCGGGAACGCGCTCGGCCGGCGGCCGGAGCCGGGCCGGCCGGGACACCACTGCAACACCCCGCCCTCGACTCGGAACAGACAGTGGGCGACCTTTCCCTGGTGCTCTTTCGGCCCGGCATCGATGTGCATGTTCATGCCATCGCGGCCGAGTTCGAGCGTGCCCATGTAGATGTCGCCGCCGACGATCTCGAATGTGAACCGGTTGCCGGCGACGAGGAATCGCGCCTCGCGCGGACCGGCGACCGACGTCCAGGAACCCTGGAGCCGGTCCAGATCGGTGTGGGTTTGCGGTTCGACCGCGGGTGCCAGTAGCGCCATGGCACATCCGGACCGGTCTCTCGACGCCCAGGACTTCGTAGTAGTCGCGCTTGGTCAAGAATCCGCTCCGCGTCGCCGGGTGGATGCCGGGGTCGGAAGGTGGCGCCGCTCGCGCGGCGGGGGAGTCTGCCCGGTCCAGTCCGCGCATGCAAAGAAGGAAGAGAACGCGGGAGAAGAGGAGCTCGCTCGGAAGTGGGTGCGGCATGTCATCCCGCAGGGATCAGAGTCGTGGCCGACCGGTCGGCGAATCCGCCGCTCCCGGCGCGCGAGCGGATCGGATCTTCCGCGCCTCGCGAGCGGCGTTCAGCTGCCCTGGCCCTCGGATGCTCCTAGCGCCGCGTACAGCTTCTCGGTCATCTGGAACGTCAGTCCCGAGAGTTCGTCGATCGCCGCTTTCAGTTCCGTCGTGTCGTCGGCCTTGCACCTCTCGCGAGCGACGCCGAGGGCTGCCTGGATGGCGCTGCGATCGCCGGCGTCGATGTCGTCGGCGAATTCCTCGAGCGTCTTCTGGGTCGAGTAGATCAGTCCGTCGGCCTTGTTCCGGAGGTCGATCAGCTCGCGCAGCACGCTGTCCTCGGCCGCGTGGGCCTCCGCTTCGCGGACCAGCTTCGAGACCTGATCCTTGCTGAGACCGCTGGACGCCGTGACCTGGATGCCCTGGGACTTGCCCGTTCCGAGATCCTTGGCGGATACGGTCACCACGCCATCCGTGTCGATCGCGAAGCTCACTTCGATCTGCGGGACGCCGCGCGGTGCAGGCGGGATGCCGATCAGTTCGAAACGACCGAGCGTCATGTTGTCGGCCGACATCTCACGCTCGCCCTGCAGGACGTGGATGCGCACCATGTCCTGTCCATCTTCGGTGGTGGAGAAGACCTGGCTGCGGGCGGTGGGGATGGTGGTGTTCTTCGCGATGATCTTGGTGAACACGCCGCCCTGGGTCTCGACGCCGAGCGACAGGGGGGTGACGTCGAGCAGCAGCACATTCTCGACCTCTCCCTTCAATACGCCGCCCTGGATGGCCGCTCCCGCCGCCACCACCTCGTCGGGATTGACGGTCGTATTGGGTGCCTTGCCGAAGATGGCGGCCACTTTGGCCCGGACGCGCGGCATCCGGGTCATGCCGCCGACCAGCAGCACTTCGTCGATCTTGTCGAGCGAGACGCCCGCGTCCTGGACCGCGGTCAGGCAGGGCGACTCCAGTCGCTCGATCAGGGCCGCGCACTGCTTCTCGAGTTCGTCGCGGGTGAGTGTGATGACCAGATGCTTGGGCCCGCTCGCGTCCGAGCTGATGAACGGCAGATTCACGTCCGTCTCTTCGAGGCTCGAGAGTTCCTGCTTGGCACGCTCGGCGCCCTCCTTCAACCGCTGCAGTGCCATGGATTCCGTGCGCAGATCGATGCCGTGCTGTTGCTGGAACGTGGCGGCGAGATGCTCGACCAGCATGTTGTCGAAATCCTCGCCTCCGAGAAACGTGTCGCCGTTCGTCGACATCACCTGGAAGACGCCGTCACCGATCTCGAGGATCGAGATATCGAACGTGCCTCCGCCGAGATCGAACACCGCGACGATCTTGTTTTCGCTGACGTCGATCCCGTACGCAAGCGCTGCGGCCGTCGGCTCGTTGATGATGCGCAGGACCTTGAGGCCGGCGATCGTGCCGGCTTCCTTGGTGGCCTGTCGCTGGGCGTCGTTGAAGTAGGCCGGAACGGTGATCACGGCCTCGTCGACCGGCTCGCCGAGGTAATCCGCGGCGGCGTCCCGCATCTTCGACAGGATGTTGGCGGAGACCTCCTGGGGCGAACAATCGCGTCCGTCGATCTTCACCCAGGCGTCGCCGTTGGCGGCTGCGACGATCTCGAACGGCGCGATGCTCGCGAACGTGCGGACTTCGTCCGAGTCGAGCTTGCGCCCGATCAGTCGCTTCACGGCGAACAACGTGCGCTCGGGGTTCGTCACGGCCTGGCGCTTGGCGATCTGGCCGACGAGTTTCTCGCCGGACTCGGTGAACGCGACCATGGACGGCGTGGTGCGCGAGCCCTCGGAGTTGGCGATCACCTCGGGCTTGCCGCCCGACATGAACGCCACGCACGAGTTGGTGGTGCCGAGATCGATTCCGATGACCGTTCCCATCCGGAGACTGCACCCCACTGGCTCATCGGGCCGCGGTGTGCCGCTCCCGATGCCTACGATCTGTCTTTCTCGCCCTCACCCGGCCGGGGCGTTCTGGCCACCATGACCCGGGCGGGTCGCAGCATCCGATCCTGGAGCATGTATCCCTTCTGCAGCACCTGCACGACACTGTTCGGTGCCAGATCGCTGTTGGGTACCTGTCCCATCGCCTCGTGATAGGCGGGATCGAAGGCCTGACCGGCCGGATCCACCGACTTGACTCCATGTTTTCCAAGCGCGGCCAGGAACTCGCGTCGCACCAGTTCCACACCCTGCAAGACACTCTGCAAGTCCGCGTCGGTGTTCTGCTCCACGTGACCCAGCGCGCGTTCAAGGTTATCGACCGGCGCGAGCAGATCCTTGACGAGATTCTGCTGGCCGTATTGGAGCGACTCCTGCTTTTCCTTGAGGGTGCGGCGCCGGAAGTTGTCGAACTCGGCCTGCAGCCGGACGAATCGCTCCTTCTCGTCGGCGAGTTCCCTGGCGCGGGCTTCGAACTCTTCCTTTATCGCCCGAAGCTCCCCTGAAAGCAGTTCGATCGTCATCTTGTCCGCCGATCCGGAAGCCGGCTCACTCGCTGATCGGCGGCGCGCCTCCACGGCTTCCGTGGCCTCGCGCAGCGCCTCGGCCATCTCGTCGCTCGGCTCGAGGGTCGGGCCCTCTTCGTCGTCGTGCGGCGCGTCGGGAGGATTCACGTGGGTACCTCTGTCTCGATCTCGGCTGCAGGGGCTCGAGATGGGTTCTTGATGCGGTCGGCGCGCCGGGCAAGGCGCGGTTCGAGAGCTGGCGTCGTCGGGCCCTCAGTCGCCGAGTTTGAGGGTCACCAGCCGCGAGCAGTAGCTCACGAGCGGGATGACCCGCGCGTAGTCCATGCGATTGGGACCGATCACTCCGAGCACCCCGAGGGCCCTGCCCCCCGCAGTGTCCGCGTACACATCGGCATCCGGATCCGCGTCGCAACCCCTGCCGTACGGAATCGCGACCACTGCACAGTTTCGCAGACCTGGGTCTTCGAGTTCTTCACCGAGCGAGATCGAGACCGATTGGACGTCGGATTCGAGGAGCTGATTCAGCACTTCGAGCAGACGCTCCTGGGTCTCGACGGCCCCCATCAGGCCACGGATGCGTTCGGGATCGTTGAACTCCGGTTGCGACAACAGGGCCGAGCGGGTCGTGATCACGAGTTCGGAATCGCCGAGCGGCGGATCCTCGGCGAAGACACGCAGGCCGAGCGCGAGGGATCGGAACAACCAACCACGGGCCTCGCTCCGGAGAGCGTGGAGTTCGCGCTCGAGCACGGCCCGCAGTTCGGCCAGTGTCAGACCGGCCACGCGGGCGTTCAGGTCCACCGCCATGCGATCGAGCTCTCCCTGGTCGCCTCGGCCCTCGTACACGACGACGCGTTGCTGGATCGGACCGGTCTTCGGGACCAGCACGGCGATCAGGCGATTCTCCGCGACGCGGACGAGACTGACGTGGCGCAGCGTCAGGCGCTCGAGCCGGGGCATCAGGGCGAATCCGAGCTGGTGGGTGTGCTCGGAGAGGAGCCTCGAGATGCGCGGCATGACGCCCTCGGTGCCCACTTCGTCGAGGGAGCCGGCGAGCGAGCGACGCTCGTAGTCGTTGAGGCTGTCGTCGAGATTCGCACGCTCGAGCAACTGATCGACGAACAAGCGGATGCCGGCCTCGGTCGGCACCCGACCCGCGGAGGCGTGGGGCTTCTCGAGCAGACCGAGGGCCGCAAGTTCTGCCATCGTGCTGCGGATGCTCGCGCTCGACAGCGCGACCGGCAGCAGATGGGAGACGGTCTCACTCGACGCCGGACTACCATGGGCCATGTAGGCGGCCGCGGCGGCCCGCAACACCATACGCTGCCGCTCGGTGAGCACCGGAGGGTTGCCCGAGGCGTTCTGTGCGGGGGGAGCGGGCACCAAAAACCCCAATGAATTCGCGGACTCCTGTCTACCACTCCCCGCCCGGGGCGTCAATGAGACAAGGCTCCGTCGAACGCTGATCGGCGCCTTGGCCGAGCCTTCAGACGAACTCGGACAGCGCGTCATCCGCCAGCATGCGCCCGCGCGCGGTCAGCGCGAGGTCTCCGGACGATGCCTCGACAAGCAGTCCCCGCGCCACCAGTCGATCGATCTCGCTGGCGAAGAAGTGGCGCGGCGGCGCGGCGAACTCACTGGCGAACTCGGCCGCTCGCAGGCCGATCGAACGACGCAGCGACAGGAAGCAGGCCTCCGATCGCGCCGTTCGCGGATCGAGGATCTCTTCGGATTCGAATGCGTCCTGCCCGCCCTCGACTCGGCCGAGCCAGTCGTCCAGCGCGCGCGGATTGGCGCGCCGGGCGCCGTGCGGTCGTGTGGGACCGGGCGGATCGGTCGAGTGCGCACCGACACCGAGCGCCAGCACCGGCAGGCGGGCCCAGTAGCGCTGATTGTGCCGCGAGGCCCGGCCCGGCCGTGCGAAGTTCGTGAGTTCGTATCGCTCGAAGCCGGCGCGAGCGAGGGTCGACTCGATCTGTTCGAGCATGTCGGCCGCTGTGTCCTCGGGGCAGGCGGCGAGCCGCCCCGCCGCAGCCGCGCGGCCGAACGGAGTGCGCGGCTCGTGGACGAGTTCATAGGTCGAGATGTGCTCGGGCCCGAATGCCAGCGCCAGTTCGAGATCGCGCTGCAGGATCTGCGGCGTCTGGTGCAGCGCCGCGAACAACAGGTCGAGGGAGATGTTGTCGAAGCCCGCCGCCCGCGCGGCCTCGAGGGTGAGATGACACTCGTCCGCGCGATGTGCGCGTCCGAGCGCCTTCAGGAGAGAGTCGTCGAACGACTGCACGCCGATCGACAAGCGATCGATGCCCGCCTCGCGTCGAAACGCCGGCAACCGGTCGCGCTCGACGGTGCTCGGATTGACCTCGAGGGTGGTCTCGACCGGTCCGGCAGAGTCCGGGAAACGCGCGACGATCGCCGCGCGGATCCGAGCGAGGGAGTCCGCGCCGAACAGCGACGGCGTCCCGCCACCGAAGTAGATCGTCGCCAGCCGACGTCCGGCGAAGCTCGCTGCTCGTCGCTCGAGTTCGCGCAGGATCGCGTCGACGTAGCGCATCTCGCGATCGCGAAACGGCCGCGGCGCGCCGCCGCTGCCCCGGAGCAACTCGGGGGCGGGCACGACCGCGAAGTCGCAGTACGGACAGACGCGGCTGCAGAACGGCACATGAACGTACACACCGACCGTCGAATCCATTCGCGCAGTCTAGACGCCCGACCGGGGATGATCCGAGCCCACGCCCATCGGCAAGGTCGCGCCGTTCGTCGGATCTCGAAGTGTTCCGGGCACCGGCTGGACCACTCGGGTAAGCTGGCGGCCGTTTGAACCTCCCCGACATCCACGACGAGACCCTCGACAACGGGCTCCGCCTGCTGCTCCGCGAGACGCACCTGGCGCCCGTCGTCAGCGTGCAGATCTGGGCTCGGGTGGGCAGCGCGGATGAACGCCCCGAAGAAGCCGGGCTCGCGCATTTCCACGAACACATGCTGTTCAAGGGCACCGAGCGCCGCGGCGTCGGAGCGATCGCAGGCGACGTCGAAGGCGCGGGCGGACGCATCAACGCCTACACGTCCTTCGATGTGACGGTCTACTATGCGACGCTTCCGAGCGATGCCCTCGACACCGGGCTCGAGGTCCTGACGGACGCGGTCCGCCACTCGATCTTCGACGCCGACGAGATCGAGCGCGAACAGGAAGTGGTGATCGAGGAGATCCGACGCTCGGAGGATTCACCCGGCCACGTGCTCAGCGATCTGGTGTTCCAGCAGGCGTACCTCGCGCATCCCTATCGCGCTCCGATCCTCGGATCGCCCGAGAGCGTGGCAAGCCTCGACCGGACCCGCTGCCTCGCCTTCTTCGATCGCTGGTACGCGGCCGACAATCTGACGGTGATCGTGGCCGGCGATTTCGACACCCGTGCCGTGAGGGACCGGATCGCCGGGTTGTTCGAGGGTGCAGTACGTGGCCACGCGCATCGCGATCGACCGCAGGAACCGCGACACGACCGCTTGCGCACCGCGATCGCCCGCCGCCGATTCGAGGGCCAGCGTTTCGAACTCGCGTGGCCCGCCCCGCGCTTCCGAGACGACGCGGCGACCCATCTCGACCTGCTCTCGTTCCTGCTCGGCGAATGCGAATCCAGCCGACTCGTCCGGGGCCTGCGCGAGCGCCGGGCGCTGGTCGACAAGATCGACTCGTCGTCCTACACGCCGTTCGATCGCGGCTTGTTCACGATCAACTTCGAGACCGACGAAAGCCGCGCTCTGCGCGCCCTCGAAGCAATCGGTGAAGCCGTCGAGCGCCTGCGCCGGGAGCCCGTCCGCCGCGACGAACTCGAGCGGGCGCGGGCCAACTATCTGGCCAGCGAGCACTTCGAACGCGAGAGCGTTTCGGGTCTCGCGAGCAAGCTCGGCCACTTCGAGCTGCTCGGTTCGGGCTGGCGGAGCGAAGCGCACTACTTCGAGACCCTGCGCGATGCCACGCGCGAAGACCTGCTGCGCGTCGCCGACGAATATCTGTCCCCCGAGCAGCTCACCGCCGGCGCGCTCATCCCCGAGAGCCCTGCGAACGGACTCGACGAGCAGGCGATGGCCTCGGCGTTGATGGCCGGCGTCGACCGCGCACGTCAGCGCGAGCGGAAGAGTCTTCGGAAACCTTCCGTGCGACGAACCCTCGCGAACGGGATCGTGCATGCGTCGGCCTGCGCGTCGGCCCAGGGTTCGAACTCGCGATCCGAGATCCGCACTTTTCCATTGCCCGGCGGCGGCATTCTCCACGTCGAACCGCGGCGCAGCGTGCCGGTGGTGGCCGCGCGCGCGGCGTTCGTCGGCGGATTGCTGGCCGACGAGGCGGCGACGGCCGGGCTCTCGAGCTTCGTCAGCTCGATGTGGTCACGGGGTACGCAGCGCCACAGCGCAGCCGAGTTCGCGCGGGCGGTCGAGGATCTCGCTGCAGACGTCAGCGGATTCTCGGGCCGGAGCTCGCTCGGTGTCACGCTCGAGTCGACGAGCGACAAGCTCCCCGAGGCCGTCGACCTGATGTGCGAAATCCTGCTCGAGCCCCGCTTCGACGAAGCCGAACTCGAGCGCGAACGACGCGAAACCCTGGCCGCGATCGACCGGCGACAGGATCAACCGGCGCAGCAGGTCTTCCAGCTGTTCGGCGAGACGGAATTCCTCTCCCATCCGTATCGATTGCCGATGCTCGGCACGCGCGCGAGTGTCGAGGGATTCTCGAGCGAACTCGTGCGCGCCCACCACGCGCGACTGCTGCGCGCACCGAATCTCGTACTCGCCGTCGCGGGAGACGTCGACCCCGACGAGATCGCAGCCCGCTTCAGCGAGAAGCTCGCGGCACTGCCGGGTGCACCCTTCACACGACCGAGCTGCCCCGACGAACCGCTCTCGACCGGCATCCGCGAGGCGGTCCTGCACAAGGATCGTGCGCAGGCGCATCTGGTGATCGGATTCCGGGGCACCGACGTCGCGGACCCCGACCGGCACGTGCTCGAGCTGATCTCCCAGCTGCTCGGCGGTCAGGGAGGTCGACTCTTCCTCGATCTTCGAGATCGCCAGAGTCTCGCCTACAGCGTGAGCGCGATGAACGTCGAAGGCCTGTCGCCCGGCTACTTCGCGATCTACATCGGAACCGCTCCCGAGAAGCTCGCGGCCGCGCGTGCCGGGATCCTCGATCACTTGAATCGCCTGATCGGCGACGCACCCGAGCCGCTCGAACTCGAGCGCGCGCGACGTCACATGATCGGCAACCACGCCATCGACCAGCAGCGGAGCGCCACGCGCGCCGCCCACATGGCGCTCGACTCGCTGTATGGCCTCGGTCCGGATGCCCAGCGCAGCTATCCCGCGCAGATCGCGGCGATCTCCCGGGAGGACGTATTGCGCGTCGCACGCCGCTTCTTCCGCCTCGACGCCTGCACGATCGCGACCGTCTGTCCCTGAGCGGACGCACGGCGCGCGCCGCAGCGCGTCGCAGCGATCGGATCGTCCCAGAAGCGGCCGCGAAACCCAGCGATCCCTGCGCAGCGCTTCAGGGCCCGACCGCGGCCCCGTCGGTGCGCGGATCCCAGCGGCCCGTGTGGAGTCCCGTCTCGGGATCGATCAGGATCGATTCCGACGCCGACCAGTGCTCGGGGCTGACGGTCACCTTGTGGCCCATCGCTTCGAGGGCCTTCACGACGTCCCGCGTCGTCTCGGGCTCGACGAGCAGTTCGTCCGGCACCCACTGATGATGGAAGCGCGGCGCCGCCACCGCGGCCGAGATGTCCATCTCGTAGTCGAGCACGTTCAGGATCGTGAGCAGAACGGTGGTGATGATGCGCGGCCCGCCCGGGCTGCCCGTCACCATGAAGACGCGGCCGTCACGCAAGAGAATCGTCGGGGTCATGCTCGAGAGCGGTCGCTTGCCCGGCGCGATCGCGTTGGCGCCCCGTGTGTCGACGAGCCCATAGGCGTTGGGAGTGTTCGGATCGATCGAAAAATCGTCCATCTCGTTGTTCAGCACGATGCCCGTCCCGGGAACCGTGATGCCGGCGCCGTACGGAGTGTTGATCGTCATCGTGAGCGCGACCGCCCCGCCCTGCCCATCGCTGACCGAGAGATGGGCGGTGCCCGCGTCGTCGGGTTCGGCGCCGGGCTCGGCGACGACGATCACGTGGGCCGGATCGATGCGCTCGCGCTGTTTCGCCGCGTGTTCCTTCGAGATCAGTCGCGCCACCGGCACTTCGACGAAGTCCGAGTCACCCATGAAGACGGCGCGGTTCGCGAAGGCGAGCTTCATCGTCTCGGAGATCAGGTGCAGGCTCGCCGAGCTGCCTGCGCCCTGCGAGGCGAGATCGAATCCCTCGAGGATGTTCAGCATCTCGATCAACGCCACGCCCCCGGACGATGGCGGCGGAAACGACACGACCTCGAAGCCGCGGTAGGTACCGCGCACCGGCTCGCGCACCTTCACCTGGTAGTCGGTCAGATCCTGGAGCGTGAGCACTCCGCCGAGCTGCTGGACATGCTCGGCGATCTGCTTGCCGATCGCGCCGGTCTTCACGACCGCCGAGCCCTCCGTCGCGATCGCACGCAGGGTGTTGGCGAGATCCTTCTGGACGAGTCGCTCACCGGGATCCGCGCGACCGTCGTCCGCCGGTGCGAACTGGATGCGGACCGTCTCGGGGAACTGCTCGGCCTTCAGGTACGGCTTCATCATGTTTATGCGATCGGCCTGGAAGGGTGCGAGCGAGAATCCATCGTCGGCGAGTCGGATCGCCGGCGCCATCACCTCGGCGAGGGTCTTCGTCCCCCAGCGCTTCAGGACGAACTCCATGCCCTCGGTGAAGCTCGGTACCGCGACCGCGAGTGGCCCGAGACGCGACGCGCCCGCTGCCACGCCAGGCCTCAGGAACATGTCCGCCGTCGCAGCCGCGGGAGCGACCTCGCGCGCATCCACCGCGAACGACGTGCCGTCGGGCATCCGGATCAACACGAATGCGCCGCCCCCGAGCCCCGCCGAGAAGGGCTGCGTGACCGCCGTCGCGAACGCGGTGGCCACTGCCGCATCGACCGCGTTGCCCCCGCTGGCGAGCATCCGGGCTCCGGCCTCGGCGGCGTGGATCGAAGAACTGACCACCATGCCGCCCCGCGCGTAGACGGGCGCGGCGGCCGCCGCGACGGCGCGCTCCGCGGCGCCGAACGAGAGCAGCAGGATGAGCGCGAGAAGCGCGCGCGGTGCGAACCTGCGACGCACGAACCGGGCCGGACCCGGCACGCGCTGGATGCGCAGGACACTCCGGAGTGCCACGGAACGACTCAATTTCCCGCTGGAGCGGGTCGATAGGGGCGACATGCGGCGGACGCTATCACACGAATCCGGGACCGAGACCACCAGGTTCCGGCTCACGCGCCTGTTGCTCGTCGCCATGCTGTTCGCTTCGGCGTGTGAGCGCGACGCGGTCCCCGAAGCACCGCCTTCCGAGAAGACTGCCGCATTCGTGTGGCCGAGCGGCAAGCACCCGGTCGTCACTCTCGAGATCGAAGGTCGGGGCCCGATCACGCTCGAACTCTATCCCGAGCTCGCCCCGAAGACCGTCGCGAACTTCCTCACGCTGGCCGGGCAGGATTTCTACGACGGGACGACGTTCCACCGCGTGATGCGGGGCTTCATGATCCAGGGAGGCGATCCGAATTCGCGAGATCGCGATCCCCACAACGATGGCTTCGGCGGGTCCGGATCCACGATCCCGGACGAACTCAGTGCGGCGCCCCACGTTCGCGGCGCCGTTTCGATGGCGAACACCGGCAATGCGAATTCGGCGACGAGCCAGTTCTTCATCGTCGTGCAGGATTCGCTGCAGCTCGATGGCAAGTACAGCCTGTTCGGTCGCGTGATCGACGGCATGGCGGTCGTCGATGCGATCAGCGAAGTCGAGGTCGACCAACATGGTCGCTGGGGCCGGCGCGATCGGCCGCTCGAGAACGTGGTGATCCGCGACGTCGGGGTCCAAGGGGCCGACGGCCTGGCAGGGACCGACGGCGCGCCGAGCGAGACCTCCGCCCACTGAGCGGTGCGCCCTCGCGTCGCCGCGCCTCGCGCGGCGGTCCGGTTGACATCCGACCCGCCAGCCAGAACCCTCGCGCTTCCGGTCGAGCCGATCCGGCTGGGAGGAACATGTCGTGCGAGTTGCCCGCATCGCCGAGATCCATCGTTACCCGGTCAAGAGCATGTCGGGAGAGCGTCTCGACGAGATCGAGATCCGAGTCGACGGATTGCGGGGGGATCGCGCCTGGGCGATCCGCGACGAAGCCCGGGGCAGCACCGAGGGTGCACGCAAACTGCCGGCGTTGCTGGGGTGCCGAGCGCGCTTCGCCGGGCCCGTGGGCGACGCCGACGCGTTGCCGGTCCCCGAGATCGAACTCCCCGGTGGTCGATGGCTGCGCGCCGATTCGCCGGCGGTCGCCGAGCATCTCACGAAGTTGACCGGCCGCACGCTCACGCTGTGGCCACGCCTGCCCGCCGCATCCGTCGACCACTATCGGCGCGGCGCGCCCGATCACCCCGACCTGCTCGATGAGCTGCGGGCCACCTTCGCGCGCCTGCCCGACGAGCCCCTCCCCGACATCGGTTCGTTTCCGCGGGAAGTGCTGACGTCGAGCACGCTGCCGGGCACCTACTTCGACTGCTATCCGCTGTTCCTGTTGACGCGTGCTTCGCTCGGCAGTCTTTCGGCCGCGACGCCGTCGAGCCGCTTCGACCCGCGTCGCTTCCGTCCGAACCTGCTGCTCGAGAGCGTCGAGCCGGGCGGGTATCCCGAGAATGCCTGGGTGGGCAAGCGCCTGCGAGTCGGACAGGCTGTATTCAACGTCGCGATGGAATGCCCGCGCTGTGTGATGACCACTCATCCGATCGCGGAACTGCCCAAAGACCCCGCGATCATGCGGACGCTCGTGAAGGAGAACGGCGGAAACGTCGGCATCTACGCGTCGGTCGAGACGTCGGGTGTCGTGCGCGAGGGCGACGCAGTCGAATTGATCGACTGAAGCCGGTCGATCAATCGTCTCCAGATGGTCGGGCAGTGAGTCGTTCGCAGAGCTGCCAGAGGCGCTCGGGGTCGCCCGGACGTTCGGCAGTGAACGGCAGGTAGTGGCTGGAGCGCGGGCTTCGATCGAAGATGAACTTCCCCGTCAGCGCACCCGCGGCGTCGCTCGCCGCCAGCCAGATCACACTGTCGGCCCCCTCGGAGGGTGTCCGCAGGATCGCGCGCGTGAGGCGGTGGAAGCCCGGTAGCGAGATACGGACGGACGGTGTGTCGGCCCAGCCCGGGTGCATGGCGTTCACGGAAACCGCGCCGCCCGCGAGCTCCATCGCCCACGAGCCGGCCATCACCACCTGCATGCGTTTGGTCTGCGCGTAGGCGCGGACGCCATCGTAGGCACGCTCCGACCAGTCGAGGTCGTGCAGATCCAGGCGCTGCGTGTACATGCCGCCGGACGAGACCCACACCACGCGGCCACTCGGCGATTCTGCGAGCCGCGGAGCCAGCAGCCTCGTCAGGAGGTGCGGGCCCACGACGTGGGTCGCGAAGCAGAGTTCGAGCCCGTCCCGGGTGAGCTGGCGTTGCTCGGGCAGCACGCCCGCGTTGTGGATCAACATGTCCACGCCGTCCCGCGCCAGGGCGTCTGCCGTGACCCGCACCGATGCGAGATCGGAGACGTCGAGTCTCGCGACCGACACGCGGCGGTTGCCCGTCTGCGTGCGAATGCGCTCGGCGGCCTCCTCGCCGCGCAGTTCGCTTCGGCAGAGCATCACCACTTCGGCACCGAGATCCGCGAGTGCGAGCGAGGTCTCGTAGCCGATGCCCGAGTTCGCGCCCGTGATCAGACAGCGTCGGCCGTGCAGGTCGACATCGAGATCTTCGGGATCGAAGGTCAGCGCGTGCGTGCGGAATCCATTGCGATCGAACGACAGGACGATCGTCGGATCGAGTACCCGACCGAGCAGCTCGCCTGCCTTCTTCTGCAGCAGCGAGGGCCTCGTGCTCTCTTCGATCGCCGGTGCATCCGGCGCGAGTGCGGCAAGGATCGCGTCGAGCCGAGCGTGATCTCCCGCATGATCGGCGACGTGCCGGAAGCGCAGCGAGCCATCGGGCCGGATCACGAAGGCGCCTCCGAGCTGCCACGCATCGCCCTCGACGCCGGTCTGTCGATGACCGGCGCGCAGGGCCCGCGCGGCGCTCCGCGCGAGCTTCGGCGACAACGCCTCGACGCGTCCGCGTCGCAGACCGGCTGCCCGGTAGCCACGCAGTTCGGGATCGACGAGCAGCGGTCCGTCGAGTCCAAAGTCCTCGCGGAATGCCGCCGCGAAGCTCGGTCCACCGTTGCCGACGATCACCAGCTCGGCGCCCGCCCGGTGGATCTCCGGAATCCCGTCGCGCAACTGCGCGACTTGCTCGCGGCAGAACAGTCAGCCGAAGTGTCGGATGAAGACGAGGACGACCGGCTTGTCGGCCCAGACGGCACCGAGTCGCACGGGGCGGCCCTGATCATCGGACAGGCTGATCCCGGCGAGGCGGGTCGATAGACGCATTCGGGCGGAGACTCCAGGGAAGTGGAACGCCGTTGCGAGCATAGGGGCTGGCTCGAACGCGGCGAATCGATTGCGCGGTGGGAATCCGCGCGGGGGCGGCTATTCTGGCCGGCCTGGCAGTGGCCCGGTAGCTCAGCTGGTAGAGCACCTGACTGAAAATTAGGGGGTCGGCGGTTCAAGCCCGCCCTGGGCCACCAGCCAGGACCGTCGCGCGCGATGCGCTCGCCCACAGTGGCGCCACCTCCCCCTGCCTCGATCGGTCGATTGCGCGACTCGTCTCGCGACCGTCCTGTCGCGATCGATGCGGCATGGCATGCTGGAGCTGCGGATCGCCCAAGGCGACCACGCATGGAGGGAGGCGAGATGGCAGGGGTCAGAGTACTCGTGGGAACCCGCAAGGGGGCCTTCATCGCCAGCGCGGACGGACAGCGAAAGCGCTGGCAGATCGAGGGACCGCACTTCCCCGGCTGGGAGATCTTCCATCTCAAGGGATCCCCGGTCGATCCGAACCGCATCTATGCGTCGCAGTCGAGTGCGTGGTTCGGTCAGCTGATCCAGCGCTCGGACGATGGGGGCAAGAGCTGGGAGCCCGTCGGCAATGACTTCGCGTACGAGGGCACACCCGGCACCCATCAGTGGTACGACGGCACGCCGCATCCGTGGGAGTTCGCCCGGGTCTGGCATCTCGAGCCGTCGCTCGACGATCCCGAGACCGTCTACGCCGGTGTCGAGGACGCGGCCCTGTTCCGCTCGAAGGACGGAGGGAAGTCCTGGTGCGAACTGTCGGGGCTTCGCGGACATGGCTCGGGGGCGGACTGGCAGCCGGGTGCCGGCGGCATGTGTCTGCACACGATCCTGCTCGATCCGACGAATCCGCGGAGGATCTTCACCGCCATCTCATCCGCGGGTGCATTCCGCAGCGACGATGCCGGCGCAACCTGGCAACCGATCAATCGTGGACTGGTGTCCGAGCAGATCCCCGATCCGACCGCCGAGGTCGGTCACTGCGTCCACAACCTCGCCATGCACCCGTCCCGCCCGAACGTGTTGTTCATGCAGAAGCACTGGGATGTGATGCGCAGCGACGACGCCGGCGATTCGTGGCGCGAGGTCAGCGGCAATCTGCCGAGCGACTTCGGCTTTCCGATCTCGGTGCACAGCCACGAGCCCGAGACCATCTACGTGGTGCCGATCAAGAGCGACTCGGAGCACTTCCCGCCCGACGGCCGTCTGCGCGTGTACCGGAGCCGCTCGGGCGGAAACGAGTGGCAGGCATTGACGTCGGGTCTGCCCCAGCAGCACTGCTACGTGAACGTGCTGCGCGATGCGATGTCGGTCGATTCGCTCGACCAGTGCGGGATCTACTTCGGAACGACGGGCGGCGATGTCTACTGCTCGAGCGATTCGGGTGATCACTGGACGCCGATCGCGCAGAACCTGCCTGCGGTGCTCTCGATCGAGGTCCAGACCCTGTCATGATCCGGGTCGCCCTGCCGCCGCATCTCCGCGAGCTGGCCGGCGTCGGCGGCGTCGTGGAACTCGAAGTCCCGCCTCCCGTCACACAGCGATGCGTGCTCGACGTACTCGAAACGCGCTACCCGGTGCTCCGCGGCACGATCCGCGATCGTCGGACCGGCCAGCGCCGGGCATTCGTCCGGTTCTTCGCCTGCAAGCAGGACCTGTCGCACGAGCCACCCGATGCCGCACTGCCCGCTCCGGTGTCGACCGGTGCGGAAGTCTTCGTGATCCTCGGTGCCATGTCCGGTGGATAGAGGCCGCTGTGGCCCTGATCGATGGCCACGAGTGCTACAAGATCGGCCGACGCGCCGGGACGAGCCGAGCCTTCGGATCCGAAACACCTGCGGAGCCGGAAGCAGAGTGGACCGCGCGGAAATCCGAGCCACGCGAGGGGATGCAACAGCGATGACCGTTCGAGAACCCCGGGTGCGTGTCTGCGCCCTGATCGTGGTCATCTGCTCGGCGGGGACCGGCGTCGGCTGCGCGGCAATGGAGCGCACACTCGGCATCCCCTGGTCCGAGCGCGAGCCCTCGCGGAGCGCGCCACGCATCGGGCGCGACATCGCCTATCGGGCGGGCGCTGGCGCAGACTCGAAGATCCACCGGCTCGATATCCATGTCCCCGGCACGGACTCGGTTCCCGAAGACACCCGCTGGCCGGTTCTCGTCTTGCTGCGAGGCGACGAAGGGCTGCGAGGCGACGAACCGCCGAACGCCGATGGCACCGCGACCCCCGGCGCGCCGGCTGCGTACGAGAGCCTCGGCCGATTCTTCGCGAGCCACGGTGTCGGGGTGGTGATCGTCCGCCACCGACGGGCTCCCGAGGCGAGTTGGAGCGAGCAGGTGGAGGACGTCGGCCGCGCGGTCCGCTGGGCCGAGGACCATGTCGAAAGATGGGGAGGCAATCCCTCCGCGATCTTCCTGGCGGGCGAAGCCGCGGGCGCGATGCTCGCCGCGCGCTTCGGACTCGCCCCGATCGCGCGCCTCGACGCCGGAGTGAGTCTCTGCGGATTGATCCTGGTGAGCGGAATCGACTACGACAAGAGCGACGAACCGAGCCTCGCGGCGAGCGAGAACCGCACCTACTTCGAGGAGCCCTTCGTCGAAGAGACGGGGGAATGGGAGACCTGGGCTTCGGTGTTGCAGCTCGTCCAGCAAGACAGCCCGCCCGCGCTGATCGTCTACTCGTCGGGCGGATCCGACAACGCGAAGCGCCAGAGCCAGCTGCTCGCCAACGCCTATGCGAAATCAGGCGCTCGCGCCTGGAAAGTGGGCGTGCCGGGCGACGGCCAGGAGCGTGTATTCGAGACGCTACGTCTGGACGCACGCAGCGCCGGTCCCACGATGCTCGGTTTCATCCGCGGGCGTACGGAGTCCTGCGCCGAGCCGCTGCTGTTCTGAGACAGCCTCCCGGGACGGGCAGCTGGATCGGCTATAAAGAGCGCGACACCCGGGTACGTAGCGTCGGATCGCATCCGCATCGACGCGATCATGGACGCCTACCCGATCGACACGACCGACACTGGAGCAGCACCGTGCAGCAACTGACCGGCCTCGACACGAGCTTCCTCAACATGGAGACGCCCACCACCTACGGCCATGTGTGTGGGCTCGCGATCTTCGATCCTTCGACGGCCCCCGGCCCGGTCACGTTCGAGGACGTGAGAAGCCTGATCCAGGATCGGCTCCACCTGCTCGCGCCCTTCCGACGACGACTCGTCGAAGTGCCCTTCGGAATCGACCATCCCTATTGGATCGAAGACCCCGACTTCGATCTCGACTTCCATGTCCGCCACATCGGCCTGCCTCCGCCGGGGGATGCCCGAAAGCTCGGCGAACAGGTCTCGCGCATCGTCGCGCGACCGCTCGATCGCACGCGGCCGCTCTGGGAGCTGTACGTCATCGAGGGGCTCGAGGGTGGCTACACGGCGCAGCTCACCAAGATCCATCACTGCGCGATCGATGGTGTATCCGGTGCCGAGATCCTGACCACGCTGCTCGACATCAGCCCCGAGCCCCGCAAGCTCGAACCCCAGCGACGCGCGTGGCGGCCCGAGCCGCTGCCGACACAGATCGAGATGTTCGCGCGCGGTCTGTGGGGCGTGTCCGGCACGCCGCGCAAGGCGATCCGCGTCGGGCGGCAGGCCGTGCGACATCTGCCGGGTCTCGCGCGCTCGCTCGGGCTCGGAGAACTGCCGGGTGCGGCACTGATCGATTCGTTGCTCGGCCGTCGGGCCGACCCGATGTTGTCCGAAGCCGCGTCGCCCGCCCCGCGCACGTCCTTCAATGCCAAGATCACGCCGCATCGCCGCTTTGCGTTCGGTTCGATGTCCCTCGAAGACGTGAAGGAGATCAAGAAGCAGCTCGGTGTGACGGTGAACGATGTCGTGATGGCGATCTGTGCGGGTGGCCTGCGCCGCTATCTGCAGGATCGACGTGAACTGCCCGCGGATCCGTTGATCGCGATGGTGCCCGTGTCGATCCGGACCGAGTCGCAGAAGGGCAGCTTCGGCAATCAGGTGTCGGCCATGACGGCGTCGCTCCACACCCACATCGCCGATCCCGTCCAGCGTCTGCACGCCATCCACGAATCGATGAAGATCGCGAAGGAGCAGCATCAGGCGCTGCCGGCCACGCTGCTGCAGGACTTCGCCCAGTTTGCGCCGCCGGCGGTGGCGGCTCGCGCGGCCCGGGTGATCGCGCGGGCGACCGTCGCCAACTGGATGGACGTGCCGTTCAACGTCGTGATCTCGAACGTCCCGGGTCCGCAGTTCCCCATCTACGGGGTCGGGGCGCGGCTGGTGGCGAGCTACCCGGTCTCGGCCATCAACGACGGCGTGGGGCTCAACATCACCGTGCAGAGCTACAACGGCCAGCTCGACTTCGGCCTGGTGGCCTGTCGCGAGTTGCTGCCCGATCTGTGGGACCTGATGGATCTGCTGCGGGAATCGCTGGCCGAGCTTCGCGAGGCGGCGAAGATGGCCGCGGCATCGGACTGAACCCGGGCGATCGCCGCCGCTGTTCTCCATGCGCGAACTCTGTGGGATCGGAACGCCGCCTGTTAGGCTCCAGGACTTGGCCCACCGAATCGAGTTCAAGGTCGTCCCGAGCGCACGCCTGGCACCGCTCACACCCGCACAGGTGGGGCGCCGCTTCGAGCAACTGCTGGATGCCGGCGCGCGGTTGCTGCCAGCCGGAACCGCGCGCAGGAACCCGCGTGCCCTGCTCGCCCGGCGAAATCCACCGCGCCACATCGTCAAGCTGTTCGACGCCACCTTCTATCTCACCGGACCGCGTCAGAACGACGACATCCGATTCTTGATCGCCTATGTGTCGATCGCCGACGGGCGCCCGGGGCCGCCGCGCCTGCATCCGCGCATCTTCTACAAGGACATCTCGCTCACCTGGCGATCCGCCTCCCACTGGATCCACAGCGCGAACGAAAACTGGATCGGCAAGGGCGACGTGAAGCGGGTCGTCCACGAGGGCGAGGAATACGACGAGTCGGACGAGGGAACGACAGACCTGCCTCTCGAGATCCAGACCGCCCTCGAGGAGGTCTGCCGCAAGGTCGAGCGCGTGCCCCGGGACGATGAATCCGTCGGTCTGATCCTGCGCCGCGCCCCCGACCACCGGATCGCCCCGTACGCCGAATTCACCGCACCGCGGCGCCGGGCTGCCGAGAACCCGGCCAATCTGATCCATCGCGGTCGTCCGTTCGCGCGCTTCACGCGCGCAGGAGATCCGACTTCCCTCCGATTCGCGCCGGGCCATGCACCCGACTTCGAGCGCGGAGTCGTCGAAGTCGCCCATGGGACGAGCCGGATCTACGGCGGGCCGCTGCGCCGCTACCGGATCGTCTCGCACAACAAGCGCGTGCAGTATTTCTTCATGGCCGGAACGAAGCAGGTCTGGATCGCATCGTGCCAGGCCACGTCGACGGAACTCTCGAGCTTCGGACTTCGCACCCTCGATGCCGTCGTCGCCGACGAGTTGCTGCTGCCCGGCTTCGAGTACCACTTCGTCGAGCCCGACACCGATCCGCCGGTGCTCTACAGCCAGATCCCGGCTGGCTTCGCCGGCGAAGCAAGCCCCGTCGACGCCTCCCGGGTCGATACCTCGGCATGGCTGGACGCGATGCCGGTGATCCGCGACTTCCGCCGTCAGGTGTTGCGCACACGACGGACGAGCCACCGATCCAAGTAGTAGTCTTGATTGCGGTTTCAGAAATATGTTGACACTGTCTACAGAATCGTAGACAGTGTCAACATGGTTTTCGCACCCGGCCTCTCCGTGCCTCCGGCTCCGCCCTCGCTCGGGCAAAGACTGATCGATGTGACGGTCGAGCTGGTCGGCCGCGAGGGCATCGAATCGCTGACGCTGCGACGGATCGCGCGGCGCGCCGGCGTGTCCCACGGTGCACCGTTGCGCCACTTCGACTCGCTGTCCGATCTGCTCGCCGACGTCGCCGCGCATGGCTTCCGGCTGCTCTCCGCGCGCATCGACGACTACACCGGCGCCCTCTCGGGCGACGCCACGGCGTCGCAACGTCTGGGCGCCGCGGGTCGCGCGTACGTCCGGGTGGCCGTCGAGAACCCCGGCCTGTTCGCGCTGATGTTCCGGCCGGACCGGCTCGCCCACGACAACGTTCTATACCGACAGGACGCGGATGCTGCCTTCGAGCGACTGCTGCGCCACGTGCAGTCCGCCCAGCGGGCCGGCTGGCAGGCCGATCGCGACACGCGACTGTTGGCGGGCATCGTGTGGTCCTCGGTCCACGGTCTCGCCACTCTCTGGTCGCAGGGCACCATGCAGGGGCCGGTCCCCGATGCGTCCCTCGACGATGCACTCGCGCTCAGCCTCGACCTGCTGATGGCGTCGGATCCGACGAGACGGACTCGACCCGGCGATGAACCCCGACCCTGACACCTGACACCGGCCATTGCATGGCCATGGAGGTCCCCATGAGTGAGAACCCGTATCTGTCCGGCAACTTCGCACCCGTCCACGAGGAGACCACGGCATTCGATCTTCCGGTCCGCGGTGAGATCCCGCGATCGCTGCGCGGGCGCTTTCTGCGGATCGGACCGAACCCCCTCGATCCCGATCCCGCCACCCACCACTGGTTCATCGGAAGCGGGCTGGTGCATGGCTTGAAACTCGAGGATGGCGAAGCGCGCTGGTATCGCAGCCGCTTCGTGCGCGACGACGACGTCGTGCGGCTGCGCGGCGGCGATCCCGTGCCCGGCCCCGCCCACGATGGCCCGGGCTCCGGTGCGGTCAATACCAACGTCGTCGGTCTGGCGGGTCGGACCTTCGCGATCGTCGAGGCGGGTGGGCGCCCGGTCGAGCTCAGCTACGAACTCGACACGCTGCGGCGCTCCGACTTCGACGGCAGCCTCGCCCACGGCTTCACCGCGCATCCGAAGCTCGATCCGGCAACCGGTGAGATGCACGCCGCCGTGTACTCCGCTTTCGACGAGAACATCCAGTACGTGGTCGTCGGGAAGGATGGCAGGGTCCGCCGCAGCCTGGACATCCATCTGCCCCACAAGCCGATGATCCACGACTGCGCGATCACCGAGAATCATTTTCTCGTGCTCGACCTGCCCTGTGTGTTCGACGGTCAGGCTCTGCTCGACGGCATCGCCCTGCCCTATCGCTGGCACCCCGAGCTGCCCTCACGGGTCGGCGTGCTACCGCGCGAAGGCAGCGCACGGGATCTCGTCTGGTGTGAAGTCGATCCGTGTTACGTCTTCCATCCGATGAACGCCTACGAGGAAGCCGACGGGCGGATCGTGCTCGACGTGGTCCGCCACCCGAAGATGTTCGCGACCGACAAGCTGGGGCCGAGTGAAGGCCCGCCGGTGCTCGAACGCTGGCGGATCGATCCGAAGGGTGGACCGGTCAAGACCGAGCGGATCGACGATCGTGCGCAGGAATTTCCGCGCATCGACGAACGCCTCGTCGGTCGTCCCTATCGCTTCGGCTACGTGGCGGAACTCGGTACCGACTTCGCGGCGCCGGGCCTGCTGAAGCACGACATGCGAAGCGGCACTGCCGAGTCGCATCGCGAAGGCGAACACCGCACCTTCCTCGAACCGGTCTTCGTGCCGAGCCACGAGGGCGCCGGCGAGGACGAGGGCTACGTGCTCGCGTACGTGCACGACGCGAATCGCAATGCTTCCGACGTGGTGATCCTGCATGCGCAGGACTTCTCGGCGCCGCCGATCGCCACCATCGAACTGCCGGCTCGCGTCCCGTACGGGTTCCACGGCAACTGGGTGGCCGACGACTGAGCGTCGACCGCGAACCCTACAGCTCGATCTGTGCCCCCAGTTCGACGACCTGGCCGGGTGGAATCCGGAAGTAGGCGGTCGCACTCTGTGCATTCTGCGACATCACCGAGAACAACCACTCACGCCAGTGCGCCATGCCCGAATGGCCCGACGGGATCAGCCTTTCGCGACCCAGGAAGTAGCTCGTGGAGGCCAGATCGATCGACAGCGAGTCGGACTGCACCTGCTCGAGCAGGCGCGGCACATCGGGCATCTCCATGAATCCGTGATGGGCGACCAGACGGAAGAAGCCGTGGCCGAGCGGCTTCGCGGTCACGCGCTCCTGCACGTCGACATAGGGCACACCTTCGGTCACGAGGGTGAGCAGCACGTTCTGCTGATGCACGACCTTGTTGTGCTTCACGTTGTGGAGCAGCGCCAGCGGCGTGCCCTGCGGATCGCCGCCCAGGAACACGGCCGTGCCGGGCACGCGGGACAACTTCGAGGTTTCGAGATCGGGAAGAAACAGTTCGAGTGGAAGCCCTGTCTCCTCGAGCCGGAGCCGCAGGACCGCGCGCCCCCGCTTCCAGGTGCTCATCCCGGCGAAGGCCACTGCCGCGACGCCTACCGAGAACCAGCCGCCCTCGAAGAACTTCGAGAGATTTGCGCCGAAGAAAGCGAGATCGATGGGGAGCAGCGCGACACCGAGCAGGATCGCCCCCCAGCGCCAGCCCCAGAGCTTCGAGGCCACCACGCACAACAGCGCGGTGGTGATCACCATGATCGTGGTCACCGCCACTCCATATGCGGCGGCCAGCTCGGTCGACGAGTTGAAGCCGATCACCAGCCCACAGGACGCCAGCATCAGCAGCCAGTTGACCGGACCCACGTAGATCTGCCCGCTCTCGAGCGCTGAGGTGTGACTCACCGCGACGCGCGGAAAGTATCCGAGTTGGATCGCCTGATGGGTGAGCGAAAAGGCGCCGGAGATCACCGCCTGCGAGGCGATCACGGTGGCCATCGTGGCGAGTCCGATGAACGGATAGAGGGCCCAGTCCGGAGCGAGTCGGAACAATGGACTCGCGGCGCTGGTCGGATCCTCGAGAAGCAGCGCACCCTGCCCGAGATAGTTCAGGACCAGTGCCGGCAGCACGAGCGAGAACCACGCCGCGCGGATCGGTCGCCTTCCGAAATGACCCATGTCCGCGTAGAGGGCTTCTCCTCCGGTCACGACCAGGAAGACCGAGGACAACACCACGAGGCCGTGTGTCCCATTCTCCACGAAGAATGCGACTGCGTACCAGGGCGCCAGCGCTGCGAGAACGCCGACGTCGTGCAGGATCCCACGCACGCCGAGCACCGCCAGCGTCCCGAACCAGACCACCATCACGGGGCCGAAGAAGGTGCCGACCCGGCCGGTGCCGTGGCGCTGGATCGCGAACAGGCCGACCAGGATCGAAACCGTGATGGGCAGGACGAAGGGCTTCAGGGCGGGCGTTGCGACTTCGAGGCCCTCCACGGCCGAGAGCACCGAAATGGCCGGTGTGATCATGCCGTCGCCATACAGCAGCGAGGCCCCGAACAGTCCGAGCAGCGCGAGCACCCACGAACTGCGCCGCAGGTTGACGTCCGGCGGCACGACCAGCGCGACCATTGCCAGAATGCCGCCCTCACCCCGATTGTCCGCTCGCATGACGAACACCAGATACTTGACCGAGATGACGATGATCAGCGACCAGAACACCAGCGAGAGGACACCCAACACGTTCGCCGGCGTGGCCTCGACCGCATATCGGCCGTGGAAGCATTCCCTCAGCGCGTAGAGGGGACTGGTGCCGATGTCGCCGTAGACGACGCCGAGCGCACCGAGTCCCGATGCCGCGAGGGAGCGGGCCCGGACTGCCGTCCGGGCCGCACCGGGCGGCGTTGTCGAGGGTGTGGTGGATTGCACGGCCGCGACACTAGCAGGCAAGCGAGGCGGTGCAGACGCGCGATTGCGAAGAGGCGGAGTCGTGTTCCCGCGGCATCCGATGGGTCGACGCGAGCGATCCTGTCGTTCAGCCGACTGTCATTCGACTTCGACCTCGCGGATCACGATGTCGTCCCAATACTTGGCCGAACTGCCATACGACCAGACTCCGAACGTGCCCGAACCGGACACCGCACCGGGCGCGGTGGTGCAATCTGCCTCCCAGGTGGTCGGCTCTGCTGCGCCATCGCGCCAGATGCGAGCCTGGACGTGTACCGCTGTGCCTTCGTTCATGGCGCGCAGCCTGAACTGCTGCCACTCGCCGACCGACGGGCGGACCAGCGTGTCGCTGCGACCGCTGCAGCTGCTCTGACTGCCACCGAGAACCGAGACGCGGAACGTGTCGCTTCGACGCCCGCGCAACAGACCGATCGAGGCGCCGCCCGTGAGACGCTGGTTGTAGACCAGCAGACCGAACCTGCCCCGCGAACTCTCGGCCATCATCCGTCCGGTCACCTCGTAGTCCTGCCACTGCGCCGAACCCGATTCGTCGATCTGCGACGACACCTCGGACCCGAGGCCCCGCATGGTGAGAGCACGACTGCTGCCCGGCGCCTGTTCGATCCACGAGAGCGGATCGCTGCCGCTCTGCGCCGTGGCCCCCATTCCGTCCAGCCAGCCGACCGGATGCTGACCGACTACGTGATCCTCGAAATCCTCCTGATGGAGCGGAAGCGGCGTGCCGGGATCGCTCCCGGATCCGTCGACGGCCTGGACCGGCCAGACGGCGAGATCGTCGAAGTACTTCCCGCCCGGACCGCTTGCCAGAAGACCCACGCGTCCGATGCCGTTCTCCGAGCCTGCGACGAAACAGTCCACCGACCAGTCCGATGGTTCGGGATCGCGTCGGTCCCAGGCCTTCGCCTGCACCCGCACACCGTCGACCTCGGCGCTCGAGCGCAGCCGGAAGGTCGCCCACGCGCCGGGTTCGGGAACGAACCTGGTGTCCGGATCGGTGACACACGACAGTTTCGCAGAAGCGGGCGTCACCTCCAACGCGAAGGACGGTGCCTCCGCATCCCGCACGAGCGCCACGTAGCCACCGCCATCGGGCTGACGCGACACGATCGTCACTCCGACATGCGCAGCCGGATCGTCGATGCGGATCCGACCCGCGTATTCGTACGACTGCCAACTGGCGCTGCCGGGTGCGTCGTAGTGGACGAAGTAGGGCTCGACGACCTGCCACGGATGCGCGAGCGACAGACCGTTGTCACCCGATCCGATCACGGCGAACATCCACGACCACGAAAGCCGCGCGCCGGACTCGTCGGTCAGCACGAAGGGGGCCGGCGGCCCGCCGGCGCGAGCGTTCTCGAAATCCTCGAACATCACCGCGGTCAGCGTGCCGGGAGATCCTTCGAGCGGCGGCGACGGAGAGGGAGTCGGATCGGGAGTGGGGTCGGGGTCCGGAACCGGGGTCGGATCGGGAACCGGAGCGGGAACCACACCCACGCACACACCGGCGTAGCAGGCATCGGCGAGCGTGACGGAGTTTCCGTCGCTGCAGATCCCACCGTCCGGTGCCGGATCCGAGCGGCAACCCGAGGTCGCATCGCACCAGCCGACCTGGCAGGGGCCCGGATCGAAGCATGTGAGCGCCGTTCCCGAAACGCACGCACCCGACACGCATTGTTCGGCGCCATTGCAGGCGTCGCCATCCGCGCAGTCGGCGTTCGTCGCGCAGGCATTCGGATCCACCGGCGGCGTGATCTGCACGTACAATTCGTTGGAGGGGGCCGACTTCGCGCCCAGCGCGTCGTAGGCCTGCATGACCAGGTAGGCGCTCCGGTCGATCACACCCGCGAGCGGATACAGACCGACGCCGTCACTCAGCTGGAAGGTACGTCCGATGTCGACCGAGTAGTCGCCGCCGCCCGCGAAGAATCCCGGTGCGCTGCCGACGTACACGAGATAGCCCGTCACGGCGCCGGAACTCGACGGTATGAACCGGAGATCCTGATCGAGCGTCGCCGCCCGAGCGGTCAGCGTTGGCGCGATCAGCGTCGCGGAAACGACGAGCAGGAGGAGAGACAGCAGCCGGACATCCGCCGAAGCAGACACGCGACCGACACACGAAGCGAGAGAGGTCTTTGCCATCACAGTGGCCAGACCATCGACGATTGTCCGATCGGTCAGCGTGCGTTGGCTCACATGCGAGCGGACGCACGTAGAAATCGCCGACGACGCGGGTCAGGACCGGAACAGAGGTGTGCGGTCTCCTCGTGAAGCGGTGTGCCTCGTCACACCGCTCAACCGCGGATGCGCGCGGTGGTGACGCGAGTCACGTCCTGTTCGAGTCGGGCTTCACTGGATCGCTGCAGCCTTCTTCGCGGCGTTCTTCGCGTGCGAGCTGCCGAACACCCGCGTGAAGTTGCGCTTCACCCATTCTGCGCCGTCATCGATCAGCACATAGAAGAGCGGAACGACCAGCAGGGTGAGGGCCGTCGAGGACATCATCCCGGCCGCGGTGGCAATCGCCATCGGGGCGCGGCTCTCCGCACCCGGCCCGAAGCCGACTGCGGCGGGCAGCACGCCGAAGATCATCGCGATCGCCGTCATGAGCACCGGTCTCATCCGGACCGGCGCCGCCGTCAGCATGGCTTCGACCTTTTCCATGCCGTCGCGGCGCAGCTGATTCGCATAGTCGACGAGCAGGATCGAGTTCTTGGTGACCAGACCGAACAGCAGGATGATGCCGATCATGCTGAACAGATTGATGCTGTGACCGAAGAGCAACAATCCACCGAGCGCACCAACCATCGAGAGCGGCAGCGCGAGCATCACCGTGAGCGGATGCACGAGGCTCTCGAACTGCGCGGCCAGCACCATGTAGACGACCAGGATGCCGAGCATCATCGCCAACGCGAACTGCTCACCACCCTCGGCCATCGCCTGCGCCTGACCGACGGCGAACAATCGCACCTCCGGCGGAAGCACGGCGCCCGCCGCCGCATTCGCATCATCCATCGCTTCACCGAGCCGCTTGCCCTGCAGATTCGCGCTGATCGTCACACTGCGCTGACGATTCGTCCGCGTGATCTCGGACGGCGCCGCGCCGCGCTCGACGCTGACGAGATTGCGAAGCGCAACCGGCTCGCCCATGCGATTGCGCACGTAGAGTGTGCCGATCGAGGCGGGGTCGTCGCGCATCTCCTCCTCGAGCCGCATGCGGATGTCGATCCGGCGCCCGTCCTCCTTGAAGACGCCGACATCCATCCCGCCGACCATCAGCTGGATGGCCTCGGCGATCGAGCGCGCATCCACCCCCATCCCGGCTGCCTTCTCGCGGTCGGGGACCACACGCAGTTCGGGCAGACCGAGCTTGAGACTCTTCTCGAGATCGACGATGCCCGGCTTCCGGGCGAGCTCGGCGATGAACTCGTCCGAGATCTGATCCAGTTCGGCGAGCGACAGATTGCCGCGCAGCTCCACTTTGAATCCGCCGCCGCTGCTGCCCATCATCGATTCGGCAGGATTGAAGACCCGCAGCTGGCGTCCCGGAATGTCCCCGAGCTCGGAGCGCGCCGCGCGGATCAACTCCATCACGGTGCGTTCTCGTTCCGAACGGAGCTTCAGGGTTCCGAACATCATGGTGAGGTTCGTCTTGGGTGGGCTGAATCCGCCGCCCGATCCCGCCGCAGAAAACATCCCGACGAGCTCGGGCTGGTCGAGGAACCACTTTTCGTCACGGGACAGGTAGTCGAGAGTGGCGTCGAGAGATGTACCGGGCAGCGCCTCGCCGCGGGCGAAGAAGATGCCCTCGTCGGCCGGCGGGAAGAACTCGGTCTCGAGGCGCGTCCCGAACCACCAGGCGAGCACCAGCGAGGCGGCGGTTCCGACCACGGTCGCCGTGCGGTTCCGGAAGGTGGTGGCGAGCATCGAACGATAGCTGCGCTCGATGCTCTCGAAGCCGCGCTCGAGCCGGTCGTAGATGCTGCCGGGTGCCCGCGGCGCCGCGGGTGGCACCCGCGCCGCGAGCATCGGGGTCAAGGTCAGCGCCACGAAGAGCGAGATCAGCACGCTGCCGGCCACGACCAATCCGAACTCGCCGAGGAAGCTGCCGACAAGTCCTTCGACGAAGGCGACTGGGATGAAGACCGCGGCCACCGAAATCGTCGCGGCGGTGGCGGCGAAAGCGATCTCACGCGTGCCCTTCTTCGCCGCTTCCATTGCGTTCTCGCCCATGTCGCGATGACGCTCGATGTTCTCGAGCACCACGATCGCGTCGTCGATCACGACGCCCACGGCGAGCGTCATTCCGAGCAGCGTCATCACGTTCAGCGTGAATCCGAACAGCCAGACGAGCCCGAACGTCGCCATCAGGGAAACCGGGATCGCCAGCGCGACGATCAGCGTGGGACGCGTGCGCCTCAGGAACACGAAGACCGTGAGGACGGCGAGCAGCGCGCCGAACAAGAGCGCGAACTCGGTCTCGTCGACGGCTTCGCGGACGCCCTTCGAGAAGTCGATGAAACCGGCGGGATCCTGGATCCGGATCGATGACGGCAGGATCTCCTGGATGCCGGGCAATCGCTCCAGCACGGTATCGACGATACCGACGGTGTTGCTCCCGGACTGTTTGCGGATGCCGATTCCGACCATCGCGCGCCCGTTGTACCGGGCGATCGTGCTCTCGTCCTCGGAACCATCCTCGACGCGCGCGATGTCGCGCAGGCGGACCGGCGCTCCGTCGACGTGCGCCACCACCATGCCCTCGAGATCCGCCAGGTTCTTGAACTCGCCGGCCGTCGTGACGGCCCACTGCACGCGACCGCTCTCGACTTCGCCAGCGGGCACCTCGACGTGCTCGCGCCGGAGCGCCGTCAGCACGTCGATGGCGGACAGCTTGCGCGCGCGCAGTGCATCACCGTCGAGCCAGATCCGGATGTTGCGGTCGAGTTCACCGAAGATCGCGACACCGGCCACGCCCTCGATCGTCTCGACCACGGGGCTGATCTGCCGTTTCACCACGTCAGTGGCGAATTCCGTCGTGCCGTCGATCTCGATCGGGATCCAGAGCACCGGTTGCTCGTTCGGATTGAAGTTCCCGACCACCGGGGGATCGAGTTCCGCGGGCAGCAGGCCGCGTACCTGCGCGACCTTGTCGCGAACGTCCTGCGCGGCGATCTCGAGGTCGGTGCCGAGCACGAACTCGACGACGATCTGGCTCGATCCGCGATAGCTCGTCGACGAGATGTTGCGCACACCGCCGATGGTGTTGAGGGCCTCTTCGAGGACGTCGGTGACGTCTTCTTCCATGCCTTCGGGCGCAGCCCCCTCGAGCGTCGAGGTGACCGTGACCATCGGAAATTCCATGTTCGGGTACTGCTCGACCCCGAGCCGGTTGTACCCGAGCACCCCGAACACGATCAGGGCGAGCGTCATCATCCACGTGAGGACGGGGCGTTCGATCGCGACGTCGGACAGAGTCATCGGCCCGCTCCCGACGCCAGTTCGGCCGATTCTCCGTCCGACGGCTCGGCGACCTGGGGTCCATCGACCGGCTTGCCCTCGGTGGTCCGGAGCGAGACGACACCCCCGTCCACGAGATCACGCTGGCCGCGCACGACCACGCGGTCGCCCGGCACGAGACCACCGCGTACTTCGATGAACTCACCGTCCTGCGTGCCCGGCTGGACGATCAGCCGCTCGACGCGGTTGCCGTCGACGAGGCGATACAGCACAGAGCCCTCCGCGCGTTGCACGATCGCGGACTCGGTCACCATCACGACGCCGGTCCGACGCGCGACGCCGACGTCGACGTGGGCGAAGAGTCCCGGGCGCAGGCGTCCATCCGGGTTCGGCAGTTCGCCCTTGACTCGCAGGGTTCGCGTCGACGGGTCGATGGTCGGTGCGACCACGGTGACGACCGCGGCGAATTTCTCGTCGGGATAGGGGACGACGCCGATTTCGATCTCGTTGCCGACCGCGACCCGCGACGAATCGATCTCGGGCACACTGAACTCGACCTCGATCGGGTCGAGGGCCACGAGTTCGAAGAGCGGAACACCGACCGATAGGTACTCGCCAACGTTTGCGTGGCGGCGACTCATGAAGCCGGCGAAGGGAGCCCGGATGGTTGCATCCGCCTGGGCGCGGCGAGCGAGCCCGAGCTGGGCCTCGGCTCCGTTCTCGCGAGAGCGAGCCAACGACAGTCGTGTCTGCACTTCGTCGAGCTGGGATTGCGACACCGCGTCGCGATCGCGCAGGCCCTGGATGCGCGCGACTTCGCGCTTGCCTTCGGCGACATTGGCGCGTGCCTCGCTCAGTCGCGCCTCGGCGTCCGCGGCTTCGAGATTGCGGCGCTCGGGATCGATCTCGAGCAACACCTGACCCGCCTCGACCGAGTCACCCTCCTCGACGGCGATCGACGTCACCTGGCCCGCGACCTGCGCGGCCACCGTCGCCTCGGCCTTGGCGACCAGCTGCCCGGTCGCCTCGATGCGATCGACGACGTCTCGCACCTGCACGACCTCGACCATCACCGGCGGAGCCTGATGGGCGACGGGCGGCGCGGTCTCGTCGCCCCCACATGCGGCGAGCGCCTGGCCCAGTGCGAAGAGCACGGCGGCGAGCCAAAGCTTCACCGGGCGCGATGTGAGCGGGATTCGGGGTGCAGTGTCCATGTCGTTCCTCTGGATCTTCATGCCGTGCGCGATTTCCGGGTGGGTCGCGATGACGGGGTGGAGGTGGGAGTGGAGGTAGGAGTGGAGGTGGCAGCGGGGGGGGGAGTGGCAATGCAGGTGCCTCGGGCGCGAAGGTCAGACGACGGGGAACCGTCGCCGGCTCGCGTCGGCTGATCCGAATCGATCAGCCAACCACGGATCACCGCATCGAGACTTCGTTCGATCAGTCGAGGCTGCCAGTCGACGCCGGGGCGCAGGTCCTGCAGCGAGATCAGTCCGTGCAGACAGGCCCAGGCGGCCTGCGAGATCGCGTCGAGATCGCCAATGGGAAGTCGTCCCGCATCGGCGAGCCGCTCGAACGGCGACCGCATGAGTGAGAGCGCGATCTCTCCCGAAGGCAGTGGAGTCGCGTTCTCGGCGCGCGGCTCCATCAGCAGTCGATATTGATCCGGATGACCGATTCCCCAGTGCGCGAATGCCTGATAGCGAGCTCGTGCTTCCTCCAGCGGATCGGCGTGGGTCGGCACGGCGCGCAGCGCGGCGACGAGTGCGCTGAGCAGACGCTCCTCGAGCAGCGCATCGATCAACCCGGTCTTGTCCCCGAAGTAGTGATAGAGGGTGGGGGCCGAATAGCCGCAACGTCCCACGAGTTGCCGGATCGAGAATCCTGACGGTCCGGCCTCGAGCAACAGGGCCTCGCTGGCGTCCAGGATTCTGCGGCGCGCGTCGGCGCGATTCTGCTTCCGCCGGTTCTCGGCGGAACGGATCGGGGGCATGGGGGATCGAGTCCGCGGGCGCATTGCGGTTTTCCGGTCTGCCTGCCCCCCATCGACGGGACGGTGGAGCGGCAATCGATGACCGGTGGCTAACGGTGTGTCGTGGTTGTAACGCCGTTAACGACAGCACCAGAGATAGCACAGGCCGATTCGCCGACAAGCGCTCGCCACCCGGCCGGTCGATTCCCAGCGGGTATGCTGTGCCGCCCGGGAGGGACCGGCGGGGGGCCGACGTAGGGAATCCCGCGATTTCGCGCCGCCTCGAAGCCCGTCCAGATCCGCTGAAGGCACCCATGTCGAAGCCGGTCCCGCTCCGGGGAAGTGAGTCGCATCTACCGGCAGGTGCGCGCTTCGACCCCACCGCGGGCGGTCTCGGCAGCCCGGCGCGCGTCTGGGCGAGGCACTTCGCGGAGCGCCCCGAGCGCGAGTGCCTGCTCGCACCGGATGGGGCGGTGGTCCGCTGGCGCGAACTCGACCACCGCTCGCGGGAGATCGCCGGACGATTCGCCGCGGCCGGGCTCACCGCCGGTGACCGGATCCTGTTCTCAGCCGGGACGAGCACCGATCTCGTGGTCGCCCACGTCGCGGCGATCCGGCTCGGCCTCGTCGTGGTGCCGACCAACACCGCCTACCGGGCGGGCGAACTGCGACACGTGGTGGAGGACGCGCGCCCACGCGCCGCGCTGGTCGACGATGACGAGCGCGCCCGCTTCGTGCGCGATGCGGATCCCGCGATCACGATGTTCACCCCTGCCGTCGAGGCATCGGGCGGCAGTCGCGTCCCTGTCCTCGATCTGGCTCCGCCGGATGCACCGGCCCTGATCGGATACACGTCGGGCACCACGGGACGTCCGAAGGGCGCCGTGCTGTCCCACGCCAACTTGCTCGCGAGCAACGAAGCCCTGCGCGTAGCCTGGCGCTGGACGCCCGACGATCGCCTCGCGCTCGCGTTGCCGCTCTTCCACATGCACGGACTCGGTGTCGGGCTGCACGGCACGCTGCACGTCGGCGGTTCCGCGATCCTGCTGCCCCGCTTCGACCCCGACGCGGTCTTCGATGCGATCGCGCGGGACTCCGCCACGCTGTTTTTCGGCGTGCCGACCCTCTACCACCGATTGGTCGATGCGAAGCGGGTCCGCGAACTGTCCGCGCTGCGCCTGTGCGTTTCGGGATCGGCGCCGTTGCCCGCGGATCTGCATCGGCGCTTCGAAGCCGCCACCGGCCAGCGCATCGTCGAGCGCTACGGCATGACGGAGACCGCGATGCTGGTCTCGAACCCGGTCGACGGCGAACGTCGCCCGGGCACGGTCGGCTTCCCGCTGCCCGGCATCGAGGTCCGGCTCGTGGGCGATCCCGCCGAGATCCAGGTACGCGGGCCGAACGTCTTCGCCGGCTATCGGGACCGACCCGCCGCGAACGCAGAGGCCTTCAGCGACGACGGCTGGTTCCGCACCGGCGATCTCGGCCGCTGCGACGAGGCCGGCTACCTGTGCATCGCGGGTCGTGCCAAGGAGTTGATCATCAGCGGTGGCTTCAACGTGTATCCCCGCGAAGTCGAGGACGCCGTGCGGCGGCATCCCGCGATCGAGGACGCCGCCGTGGTGGGGACCGCCGATCCGGAATGGGGCGAGCTCGTCACCCTCTATCTCGTCGCCCACGAGGACGTGGGGCTCGATTCGCTGCGGAAGTTCCTCGCAGACGACCTGGCCCCGTACAAGCATCCGCGACGGATCCACCGGATCGATGCGCTGCCCCGGAACGCGCTCGGCAAAGTGCAGAAACACAGACTCCGCGACGGACACGTGTTGCCCGAGACGTGAGGTCCGCGGAGGCGACCGGGTGCGGAACAGTCACTCGAAGTCCGGAGAACTGCGGACCCGCCCGCCCGGACCGCTGTAGGACAGCGTCCAGCCCGGCTCGCTCGCGAACACGACCTCGGGCATCTGTGCCAGGGCGCGCCGCCAACCGGCGATCAGGAGATCCTCCGCCGCGTAGTCGAACGGATCCTGCAGCACGATCTCCTCGGTGCCTCCCGGTGCCGGCGGATGCGCGACCAGCCAGTGCGCCGTGCGTGCGAGGGCTTCGTGCGGATCGACGACGTCGCGATAGCCGAGATCGGCGCGCAGCGACGTCAGATCGTAGACACGGTGGGTCGGCAGCGGCTGCATGACGAGGGGGCGCGCGGGCCGTGCCAGCGTCCACGGCATCGAGACCAGCTCGAAGCGGTGGCCGAGCGCCGCCGCGATCACTTCGATGCGTTGCGCGACGGTCAGCACCTGTGTGTCGCCGCAGTTGTAGAAGCGACCCGCGCAGGCGGCCGGCTGATCCGTGGCCAGCAGCACCGCATGGGCGAGATTCTCGACGTAGCCCGCGTGGCAGAGGGTCAGCCCCGCTTCGGCCACCACGATGTGGGGGCGCCGGTCGATCACGCGGCGCACGATGCACCACTCGGTCGGCATCAGCTGACGCGGCCCGTACACGATCGGGTAGCGGAAGTGGGTCGCCGTCGGGTGATGGCGCAGCACGGCGTCCTCGGTACGCGCGATGCGATAGCCCTTCTCGTCCTGCGCGGGCTCGCTGACACGGGGAGCAGACTCGAAGATCGGCACCGGCATCCCGGGAGGCTCCGGCAACGCCGGATTCATGTAGCCGAGATAGGCGGGACCCCCGCCCACCGATACGAAGTGCCCACAGCGGCCGTGCATGATCTCGGCGATGCGCCGGAGCCGACCGTAGGTGGCGACGCAGAGATCGAACTCGCGACCGCGAATCGCCGCCTCGAAGGCGTCGCCGTCGTAGGGATCGACGTGGATGTGTTCGACCGACGACGGGATCTCGGGCACCTCGTGACGGCCGGTGTGCAGCATCGCGACGCGATGTCCGCGCTCGAGAAGACCGTTGACGATGAAGGGGCCCGTGGGCCCGGTCCCGCCGATCACCAGCGCATCCATCCCGACCTCCCGCACGGCCGTCCACGCAGCTGCGGTGGATCCGACCGGCGAGCGTCGCACAGCCGCACCGGCTCCGCGTGGAGGCGATGGCCGGCCGAGCGACTAGAGTTTCGATCTGCGATCCAACCGGGAGCCACGAGGTCACAGATGCGCGAAATCCGCTATCCGACTCGATCGGAGATCCACCTGCTCGACGGCGACTTCTATCTCGATCGCCCTCTCGACCACTACGCCTGGATGCGCGAGCACGCACCGATCCATTGGGACGAGGAATCCGGCGTGTTCGGCGTCGCCCTCCACGAAGACATCATGACGGTCTCGAGAGCGCCCGAGCTGTTCTGCTCGGGAAAGGGATCCCGCCCCGAACCCGGATCGTGGAACCCGTCGATGATCAACATGGACGATCCGGATCACAAGCGGCGCCGCAATCTGGTCAACCGCGGCTTCACGCCGAGGCGCCTGCACGACCACGAAGCGAAGATCCGCCGCATCTGCACACGTCTGATCGATGCGGTGTGCGAGCGGGGCGAGTGTGAGTTCGTGCGCGAGATCGCCGCCCCGCTGCCGCTCATCATGATCGGCGACATGCTGGGCATGCCCGAGGAAGACTTCGGCACGCTGCTCCGCTGGTCCGAGGACATGCTGATGGCGACCAATGCGCGCGCCAGCGACGAAGTCCGCGCGCGCGCCGGGAAGGCCGGCCTCGAGTGGTTCCAGTACGCGATGGGCGCGGTCGCCGCGCGCCGCGCGAAGCCGACGGATGATCTCGTCTCGCTGCTCGTCCACGGCGTGCTGGACGGCGATCGCTTGACCGACGAGGAGATCATGCACGAGTCGCTGCTGATCCTGGTCGGGGGCGACGAGACCACGCGCCACGTCATCACCGAGGGGACTGTCGCGCTGATCCGGCACCCCGATCAGCGCGCGCGCCTGACCGCCGATCCCCGCGCGATCCCCGTTGCGGTGGAGGAGATACTGCGCTGGGTCTCGCCGATCAAGAACATGAACCGAACCGCCGTGCGCGACACCGAACTGCGTGGACAGCGGATCCTGGTGGGCGACCGGTTGCTGCTCCTCTATCAATCGGGCAATCGCGATGCTCGCGCCTTCGATGCTCCCGAGAGCTTCGACGTCGCTCGCACGCCGAATCCGCACGTCGCGTTCGGCGGATACGGGACACACCACTGTCTCGGCGCGAGTCTCGCCCGCCTCGAACTCCGCATCCTGTTCGAGGAACTGCTGCGTCGCCTGCCCGATCTCGAGCTGACCGACAACCAGCCGCTGCGGTTTCGTCCCTCCAACTTCATCGTCGGGATCGAGGAGATGCCGGTCCGCTTCAGCCCGTCACGGCCCGAGGGCCGGGTTGCCGCCTGAGGCCGATCCGTTCTCCGTACTGCGCTGCCCGCATGACGGCGGCGCATTGGCCCATGAGGACGAGGTGCTTCGTTGCGGCGGCTGCCACGCGCGCTTCCCGATCCACGACGGCATCCCCGACTTCATGGCCTCGGCGGCCTCGATCGGTCCACGCTGGAAGCACGCGCAGGCGTATGAGTTCGACTACTGGAACGCCCGTGGCGCCGACACGCTGGCAACCGATCGCGACCACTTCGTCGAGGCCGCCAGGGGACTGGCGGAAATCTTCGACGCGCAGTCGGGCCCGGCGTGGCGCGATCGAGTCGCCCACATCGGGCCTGCCGGCCTCGGCGAGATCCACCATCTGCCGGCTCGCGAACGCTGGGCGGTGGAACCCCTCGCCGTCGAACTCGATCGCCGCGGTCTGCTCGAGCGCACCGGCGTGCACTGGATCGCCGCGATGGGCGAGCATCTCCCGTTTGCGGACGACGCGCTGTCGGCCGCGCTGCTGCCCAACGTGATCGACCATGTCGCCGATCCCGCGCGGCTGCTCGCGGAGCTGCGTCGTTGCCTGCGGCCCGCGGCGCCACTCTGGCTCACCGCTCACGTGACGCGCCCGGTGTTCGCCCCGTTGATGTCGCTGCTCGCGGCGACGCGTCTCGGCTATTTCGCCGGGCATCCGCACGCGTTCACGCCGGCCCGGCTCCGCGGCCTGCTCGTCGAGGCTGGATTCCGGATCGTCCGCGAACAAGCAGGACCCGCGGTCGAGTCCGGCGGCGACGAACGGCTTCGGACGCACTTCAAGGCCGCATTGCTCGGCGTCCGATATCTGCTCGCCATCGCCTGCTAGGCTGGCGATCGAGTCGAACGAGAACGAAGACAAGAGAAACAGGAGCACGACATGAGCGAACTGAGGGACATCGCGCCTGCCTTCGTCGAAATGGCCCATCGCATCGTGTGGTGCAGTGTGGCCAGCGTGGATCGACGCGGTCGACCGCGATCCCGCATCCTGCATCCGATCTGGCAGTGGGATGGCCGATCGCTGATCGGTTGGATCGCCACCGCACCGACGCCCCTCAAGCGCGCGCACCTCGCACACAGCCCGCACCTGTCGCTCAACTACTGGCAGCCCTCGCAGGACACCTGCGTGGCCGAGTGCCGCGCGTCCTGGGCGTTCGACGACGAGACGCGGCGCAGGGTCTGGGACTTGTTGAAGCACGGTCCCGCGCCGGTCGGATACGACCCGGCCATGATTCCCGGCTGGGAGAAACCGACCGACGCGAGTTTCGCCGCGCTGCGCCTCGAGCCGTGGCGGCTGCGCGTCTTCCCGGGAAGCGTCCTGCTCGGAAAGGGCGGCGACGTCCTGACCTGGTCGGCGGATCCGAGTTGAGCGGGCCAGCACCCGCCCGTCCTCGACGGCAGCGCCCGAATCAACTGCGCCGCCGGGCCCAGCGCCTGGCGAAGCCATCGAGGGCCATGAGCTCCTCGCCGAGTTCGGTCCCCCAGGCGGTCAGCGCGTAGCCCTCGCCGCTCTGCAGATCGACGAGACCCGCTTCGCGGAGTTCCCCGATCCGGGCGTTCAGGACGCTCGGAGACACTTCTTCGCAGCGCGACCGCAGGGCCCGGAAGGTGAGCGACCCTGCCCTCAGTTCGTACAGGATCCGCAGCGTCCAGCGTCGACCGAGCAGATCGAGCAGCAGCATGATCGGACGTCCGGTCGTGCTGCCGCGAACCGCGCGCGGGCTCTTCGATGCCACCATGTCTCCCACCCCCGTGCCTTCCGGCGCGACTGCCCTGCCACCCGCTCGCGCAACGGCTTTCGCTACGGATTCAGTAGCGTAAGATCCAGTTGCTACCGATACCGTAGCAACTCTCCCGGAAGGAGCTGAATCCGATGTCCCGGATCGACCCGATCGAACCGCCGTATGACGACGAAACCCGCCGCCTCTTCGACCTCGCGATGCCGCCGGGCATGGATCCGCTTCTGCTCTTCCGGGTTCTGGCGCGCAGCGGTCGGGTCTTCCCCCGCTTCATGCGGGGCGGGGTACTGGATCGCGGACCCGTGGCGATCCGCGATCGCGAACTCGTGATCCATCGCACGACTGCCAACTGCGGTGCCGAATATGAGTGGGGAGTTCACGTTGCGGCCTTCGGTCGCCCGCTGGGGCTCGGCGACGAAGTCCTGGCGGCCACGATCGACGGGACCGCGGAGGATCCCGCGTTCGACGCACGCCAGTCGATTCTCGTCCGCCTCTGCGACGAACTGCACGGGACGTCGCGCATCAGCCCGGCCACCTGGCAGGCGCTCGCATCCCACTTCGACGGCGAGCAGATCCTCGAACTGATCTACACAGTGGGGCTCTACCACGTCGTCAGCTTCATGGTGAACGGACTCGAACTCGAGTGTGAGCCGTTCGCCGCACGTTTCGACGATCTCCGCTCGGGTTGAATCGGGCGCGCCCAGCTCGTGTGTTAGGGTGGCCCTCCAGGTTGGCGTGAAGCCGCGTCCGGAGAGGGGACCCGCTTGGGCGAGCACCAGATTGCCTTCGTGACCGGTGCCAGCCGTGGAATCGGAGCGGCCTCGTCGGTCGCCCTCGCCGAGCACGGCTTCGACGTGGTCGTCACGGCGCGAACCGTCCACGAAGGCCGGAGTGCCGATGGCCGATCGCTGCCCGGCAGTCTCGAGTCCACGAAGGCTTCCGTCCTCGCGCGCGGGCGCCGATGCCTCGCGATCCCCCTCGACCTGCTCGCGCCGGAGTCGATCGCGGCTGCAGTCGAACAGGTGCTCGACGAGTGGGGGGCGATCGACGTGCTGTTGAACAACGGCATCCATACGGGACCCGGCTCGATGGATCTCTTCCTCGATCTCACGCCCGAGACGCTCTCGACGATGTTCCGCGCCAATCTGTTCGCACAGGTCGACATCACGCAGCGCGTGCTGTCCGGCATGCTCGCGCGGCGTCGCGGCGTCGTGATCAACATGGTGTCGGGCGCAGCGCAGCAGGACCCGCCGGCCCCGGCGAACCACGGCGGCTGGGGGTTCGCCTACGCGGCCACCAAGGCGGCGTTCCTCCGCATGGCCGGCGTGCTCGCCGTCGAGCATCGCGACAGCGGCGTGCGCTTCCACAACGTCGACCCGGGCTTCGTGCTGACCGAGGCGATGAAGTTGAACGACCCCGACGGCGAGATCGCGCGCCGCTTCCGTCCCGCTCCGCCGAGCGTACCCGCGGCCGCGATCGCGTGGCTCGCAGCAAGCCCTGCGGCTTCGGCCCGCAACGGCGAGACGCTGAGCGCACAGCGTCTCTGTCTCGAACTCGGGCTGCACGCCGACTGGCGCTGATCCGGATCACCGGTGGGCGGGCGCGCCACCCGAAGTTCCGGTGGATTTCAGCCGTGGGCCACCCGGGGTCGGCCCAAAATAGCCACGCCCCCCACCGGTGCGGATGATTGCAAGCATCTGCTTTTACGAGGCTTTCCCGGTTTCTCGCACATGGCATGTGCTCTGCATTGTGGTCCGCCCATGCGTCGTCCGGAGCCGGGCGAACCGATGCCCGGCCGAACCGACGCCACGAGGAGAGCCCGATGATCTTCCGACACTTCGAAGACGAACAGAAGGGTGGACACAGCTACCTGATCGCATCGCCGTCGAGCCGAGAGGCCGCGATCGTGAACCCGAATCTCGCGACGATCGGCGAGTACGGAAAGACGCTTTCCGAACTGGGGCTGCGCCTCGTCTACACGCTGCGAACCCACCGGAACTGCCTTTGTGAGGAAGCGGCGCGCAAGCTCGAGTTGATCACCGGTGCGCGGCGATTCTCGCCGGCGGGCTCGCTGGCCGGTGTCGATGTCCATGACGACGCGGTCGTCGGGTCGGTGATCCGGCTCGGTGATCTGAAGATCGACGTGATCGCGCCGCCTCGCGGCTATGCGGGCGACGTCGCCTATCGGGTCGCGTACTACACCTTCGCCAGATCGAGCGTGCTGATCGACTTCCACGAGGGTCCGAGGACCGCCAACGGGGAGACGTCGGCGCTGCTCGACCAGCCGGGGACCTGCTCGGTGAAGGCGGCGGTTTGCGCGCAGGCGCGACCGATCGAGAACTTCCGTCCCACGCGGGAGGGTGTGTGTGTCGAGAGGATGATCCTCGAGGACCTGCACGCCAGCCTGGCCGATGGACTCTTCACCCCCAAGGAGAAGCGCGTGGTCACCACGTACATCCGCTGTCTCGAAGAGAAGGCCTACGAGCATCCCTCGGCCACGCAGCTCGCCGAGCAGCTCGGTGATGTGGATCGCACGGGCGTACACGTGCTCGTGCACAACATCCGCTGGAAGCAGATCGACGCCGGGCGTCTGCCGCTCGTGCTCGCCGGTCAGACCTCGAAGTGGTTGCGAGGCCTGCAGACTCGCCCCGAGTTCACCGCCCATGAGTGCGAGTTCCTCGGCGTCTATCTGCGCTGGATGGACGAGCACGAGCAGCCGCCGTCCGGGCCGGAGATCGCCGAAATCCTGGGCGGAGGGCGATCCGTGCAGTGGGTCCGCAAGCGTGCACACACGATCCGCCGCAAGCAGCGCGAGTTCGACATGCCGGAGCTGATCCTGACGCGGAAGGCGAACGAATCGGACGACGAAGCCGAGCGACGGCCGACTCCGACGGCCTTCCGAACGCCCAGGTTCGAATCCGGCAGCTCGCAACGAGCGTGATCCGACGACGATCACGCCGGTCTGACGGAGCGGACGACTTCCGGACGTGGAGAGCCCACGAGGGGAACCGGCGGTCGTCCGCTCGAGTCGGTGAATGATGCCCCGGGCTCGGCGCTCGCGTCGCTCCGGTACCGTCGCGCGTTATGCTCGCACGCAGCGTGCGGCCCCGGCGTCTCGATCCCTGTCGAACGCCGGATCCCGGAGGCGGACGGATCCATGAAGAGTTCGGTCTTCCGACCCATCCAGCTGGTCCTGCTCGGGACCATCGCGATCGTCCTGACCGCGATGCTGATCACGAGCTGGCTCACCTGGCGCGAGCAGACACGTCTCAGCGAGACGCGTCTGCTGCTTGCTGACGCGCTGGCGTTCGAGCAACAGCGTGAACGCGTCGAGCACCGGCTCGTCGCGATCACCGTGGACGCGGGCAGCGGCGGGTGGACCGCGGTGATCGTCGAGATCGACACGCTCGGCTCGTTCCAGCTGGCCCAGGACCGGGAGACACGCGATCTGCTCGCGCGGCTGAAGTCCCGCGTGGCGAGCCTCGACCCCGGCTCCAACGGCTCGACCTCCGAAGCGCTGCAGCTGTTGCACCAGATCGAGGTCAGCGGATCCCGCTACGAGACTCGCGTCCTCGATCAGCTGGCGCGGGAGAGCAGCACCCACATGCGCTACGAGCTGGCCGCTCCGATCGCGCTGCTCGTCCTCGCGCTCGCGGCCGCCCCGATCATGCGGCGGCGCATCATCAAGCCACTCGAGGATTTCGGGCGCCAGATCTCGGGCCTCGCCGAGGGCGACTTCCAGCCGACTCCCGACGCGGAGGTCAGCGCACACACGCTCCCGCTGCACCGGAACTTCATCAAGCTCGCCGTCCGCCTGCAGGAACTCGAGCGCGAACAACGCACCCGCGCCGAATCGCTCGAGGACGACGTGCGCGCTGCGACCGCCGCCCTGCTCGAACAACAGCAGAGCCTCGCCCGGGCCGAACGCCTCGCGGTGGCGGGCGAACTGGCCGCGTCCGTGGCCCACGAGATCCGCAATCCACTGGCCGGCATCCAGATGAGCCTCGCCAATTTGCGCCACGAACTCGGCGATCCCGAACTCGCCGCGAGGGTGGACATCATCATCGCCGAGGTCGAGCGCCTCGCCCGGCTCGTCGGCGAGATCGTCGACGCGGCGCGACACGAACCCGAAGCGCCCGCCGTCGTCGAAGTCGCGCCCCTGGTGGACGAACTGCTGGCCCTCACCCGCTATCAGCTTCCGCAGCGGATCAGCGTGGAGAGCCGGATCACTCCCGGGCTGCAGGCAAGGCTTCCCAAGGAGCGGTTCCGTCAGGCGCTGCTCAACCTGATCCTCAATGCGACGACCGCGATCGGCGACGCGTCCGGGCGCATCGAGATCGAGATCGAACCGGAGGGCCGGGCTCTACGCATCAGCGTGTCCGACGATGGCCCGGGCTTCCCGGACGACCTGATCCGCGGCGGTGTCCGACCCTTCCACAGCACACGCACAAAGGGAGCCGGTCTCGGGCTGGCGATGGTCCGTCGCTTCGTGCGCGACGGTGAGGGCAGCATCGCGCTCGAGAACCGCTCGCCCGACGGTGAACGACGCGGTGCACGCGTGCGCCTGCTGCTACCGTCGACCATCGAACATGCCTGACACCCTGATGCTGATCGAGGACGAAGCGCTCCTCGGCGCGGAACTGACGCGTCACTTCCGACGTGCCGGCTGGGACGTGATCCATCACGCGAATCTCGCCGACGCGCGGCATGCCCTCGTCGACGCGGGCTTCGCGCCGCTGGTCGTCGTCTCCGACATGAACCTGCCCGATGGCAACGCGCTCGATCTGCTCGAAGAGGTGCGAGACGCCGCGACGACCGGCGAGTGGATCTTCCTCACCGGCTTCGGAACGGTCGCCGATTCGGTGCGCGCCCTGCGACTCGGCGCCTTCGACTTCCTCGAGAAGCCGTGCGACCCGAAGCGCCTCGATCTGGTCGTCGCCGGCGCAGCACGCAGCGCGCTCGCCCAGCGACGCCTGCTCGACCATGCAAATCTGCAGAACCGCTCCTATCCGATCGAGGCCTTCGTCGGCCACAGCAAGGCGGCCGGCGAGGTGCGCGAGATCCTCGCCCGGCTCGTCACGGTGCCGATCAGCGCGCTGGTGATCGGCGGCGAGACCGGCACCGGCAAGGGCCTCGCGACACGGATCCTGCACTACAGCGGGCCACGCGCGAATGCGCCCCTCGTCGAGTTGAACTGCGCGGCCCTGCCCCGTGAACTGCTCGAGTCCGAGCTGTTCGGCCACGAGGCGGGCGCCTTCACCGGCGCGCGCAAGCGTCGCCGCGGACTGATCGAGCAGGCCGACGGCGGCACGCTGTTCCTCGACGAGATCGCCGAGATGGAACTCGACCTCCAGTCGAAGCTCCTCAAGGTGATCGAGGACCAGCGCGTCCGGCCACTCGGATCCGAGCGCGAGATCGGCGTCGACGTGCAGATCATCGCGGCGAGCAATCGCGACCTGGCCGCGCGAGCGCGGGACGGCGGATTCCGCGCCGACCTCTATCACCGGTTGTCGGTCTTCGAAGTCACGCTTCCGTCGCTGGCCGATCGCATCGAAGACCTCGACGAACTGGTGCCGCAGATCGTCGACGAGTTCAACGCGAAGGCCGGACGATCCGTGCACGAGATCCCGAAGGACGTGTGGGACTCCCTGCGCGCCTACGACTGGCCCGGCAACGTCCGCGAACTGCGCAACGTGATCGAGCGCTGTGTGTTGTTCGCCGACGGGTCGGTGTTTCCAGCGCGCTGGATGCAGCTGCCGGGACGGGTCGATGGCGGCGCCGGTGCCCACGTCGAGGGAGACGTCCTGACGCTTCCCCTCGACGGCAGCATGTCGCTCGAGGACATGGATCGCTACATCGTCCAGACGGCGCTAGAGCGGAGTGGCTACAACATCACCGCGGCGGCCCGGAATCTCGGGACGACCCGCCAGACCCTCCGCTATCGTGCGCAGAAATACGACCTCAAGTCGCCCGAAGCAGACACGGAATCCGACGACGACGAAAAATCGTGAGGCTTCCCCGCTCAGCCAGTCGGGCGTGATCGCCGGAATCGTCTCTCACGCCTCCACAGCCGCACCTCGGAGAACAAACACATGTCCATCCGCATGATCGCCCTCATGGTCGCCGCCGCAGCCGGCCTCGTCCTCTCCGGGTGCGCGAGCTATCAGGTCGAGTCCGATTTCGATCCCGAGGTCGATTTCTCGCAGTACGGGACGTTCGCCTGGCTGCCCCGGACGCCGGACGCCAACAGTCCGATCAAATCGGACAGCCTGCTCTACAACCGGATCGAGCGCGCGGTCAACAACAACCTCGCCGCCAAGGGGATGCGTCTCGCCGAATCCGAGGCGGACGCCAGCCTGCTCGTCACCGAACACATCGGCATCGAACAGAAGCTGCGCGTCAACACGACCAACTACGGCTACGGATACGGGAGCTGGGGCTACTACGGCGGCGGCTATCAGCAGACCCAGGTCGATCAGTACGAAGAGGGCACGCTGATGATCGATTTGATCGACGCCAAGACGAAGCAACTCGTCTGGCGGGGCACGGCCCAGAGCCGCCTGCAGAATCTGAAGACGCCCGAAGAACGCAACAAGCGGATCCGCGAGGCGGTGGACGCGATTCTCGAGAAGTATCCGCCCGCGCCCAAGAAGAAGTAGAGCGCGGCGCGTCCGGGATCATGCGAGGGAATCGGCGTCGACGATCTCGAGCGACGTCGCCTCACGCCGCTCGTCGTCGGTCAGCAGCTCGAGGCTCATGACTTCGATCGCATCGGCGTCGCTGCGGGCGGGCACGATCGTGATGCTGAGCCAGGCGTCGGAGAGCGTCCCGAACGTGATCACGCAGACTGCGTCGCAGGTGCGTCCCGATCCCGTCCAGCGATCGAGGAGCCCGATCAGGAACTTCGCGAAGCCCCCGTGCTGTTCGATGTACCAATCGCGGGCGCGATCGAGGGGCAACGGGATCGCGCAGATCGAGTACTGGATGTCCGACTTCGCCAGATCGGTCTGCCCACCCTGACCTTCACGCTGACTTTCTCGCTGACAACGTTCGATCAACTCCTGGGCGCGGCGGACGAGCAGGGCGCGGGTCTCGATCGGAAAGGCCCGCTCGACGAAGCGCCGATGCGCGTCGCCGATCGCCGCGATCCTCGATAGATGTCCGGCGAGGCACTGATCGAAGGCGGTCACGAGGCCCGTGACCGGCCCCGCGTCCGAGCCGCTGCGGACGGGACTCGGGTGACCGGCCAGTGATGTGCCGTCGAGCACCTGGGTCCGGCCGAGCGGTTCGTGGTCGGGGATCAGGAAGCGGAACTCGTGGCCGGCCACGTCGATCACGTCACCGCTCTTGAGTCGCGCGGGCCGGTTGGCAAACAGACGTCGTCCACTGAGCCACGTGCCGTTCGTCGAGCGTTGATCCTCGACGTGGAAGTAGCCGTCCCGGTATTCGAGCGTCGCATGGAAGCTCGAGACCGTGTCGCCCGGAATCACCAGGTCGTTGCCGGGATCGCGTCCGATCCGGGTGATCGGTGCATCCAACAGCAGGATCGGCTTGCCGCGGCCCGTCGCGTCGGCGATGTCCTCGAGCTGCACGACCGGCGGACGACCGCCGCGCGGCAGGGCGGGCAGCAGCGGAAACCCGCTGGCGGCCGAAAACGGCGCGATGGCCGAAGGGCGGACACGGGCGCGGAGACGCCGTCGCAAGAACGGGGTGGCGAGCACGCTCACCGCGACTCCGAGCCCGAGTGCGAGCAGCACGACACCCCGCATCGGATCGCCCGCGGCAGCCGACACGCGCGGCGGTGCTTCGGCCGACGGCGTCGCGGCTCGCGCGGTCGCGGCCCGTTCGGGCAGCGGCATTTCCGCCGGCGATCCGAGCACCGAGAGGGGCCCGTGCGGAACGCGATCGAGTGACGCGAGCGCGGCGGCGAGGTCTTCGGCCTTCGTCACGCGCCAGTACTCGCCGCCGGTCCGATGCGCGAGCGCCTGGATCAGTTCGACGTCTGCGCCCTCGGCGAGAGCGATCCCGTAGATCCTCACACCCTCCCGGATCGCATCCGCGGCGAGTTCTTCCTTGAGCCAGCCCTTCTTCTCGAGATCACGCGAACGATCTCCGGTGTCGACGAGACCATCGGTGATGAAGACGACGATCTTCGCGACCCCGTCGCGACCGGACTGCTTGAACTCGTAGAGGGCGCGCTCGACACCGGCCGGACTGTTCGTCCAGCGCCCCGTGTAGTCGATGCTCGCCATCTCGCCGAGCCACTTCGACCTCGATCCCGGCCCGATCTCGAAGCTCAGGGGCTCGACGAGGCGCGCGGATCCATCGAATACGACGACGCCGAGCCGACTGCCCGAAGACATCTCCGAGGCGAAGTCCACGACCAGTGTGCGCATGGCGCGATCCGGATCGTTGCTCCGCATGCTGCCCGAGTTGTCGAGCACGAACAGCACGTCGACCGGATCACCGGCGCGTACCGACCTTGCATTCGGATCTTCCGCCGCGCGGCCGAGTACCGGCCAGAGTGCGCAGGTCAGCGCGACCGCGACGCACAGCCTGTGCGCGCGCGTTGCACGCCTCGGGGTACTGGTTCGCATCGGGCTCCTCGGGGATCGCTTCGGGATTTCCGCCGGGCCGGACCAGTATCCCACGACCGTCGGATCGCGGCCTCCATGGTCGGTGCATCGATCCGGCTCGCAGGTGGGGGGCCGGCCGCGCTTCCGCGCGACATCGGCTTCGGTCGACGTCGCCCGGCATGTGGGTAACCATACGGATCGCCTCGGAAAGTGCGTGCCGGGTGCCGTGAACCTTCCCCGCAACGCCTGGCGATTCCGTCCGGAAGCGATCCGACCCGATGCAGCCGAAGACGACGATCGATCCGCGAAGCGAGGGCTTTCGCGAGAACGCCGAGTGGATGCGACGGCTCGTCGAGAACCTGCGCGCCCGCCACGCGCGCGTCGCCGAAGGCGGCGGTACGCGGGCCGTGGAGAAGCACGTCTCCCGCGGCAAGCTGCTGCCCCGCGAGCGGGTTCGCAGGCTGCTCGATCCGGGCTCGCCGTTCCTCGAGTTCTCGGCGCTGGCCGCCGAGGGTGTGTACGACGAAGAGATCCCGGCCGCCGGGATCATCACCGGCATCGGACGCGTCAGCGGTCGCGAGTGCGTGGTGATCTGCAACGACGCCACCGTCAAGGGCGGCACCTACTATCCGCTCACCGTCAAGAAGCATCTGCGCGCCCAGGAGATCGCCGAGCAGAATCGTCTGACCTGCATCTATCTGGTGGACTCGGGCGGCGCGAACCTGCCCCACCAGGATCAGGTCTTCCCGGACCGCGACCACTTCGGCCGTCTGTTCTTCAATCAGGCCAACATGAGCGCGCAGGGGATCGCGCAGATCGCCGTCGTGATGGGATCGTGCACGGCGGGCGGCGCCTATCTGCCCGCGATGTCGGACGAGAGCATCATCGTGCGCAATCAGGGCACGATCTTCCTCGGCGGACCGCCGCTCGTGAAGGCGGCCACCGGAGAAGAAGTGACGGCCGAGGAACTCGGCGGCGCGGACGTCCACTCGCGCAAGAGCGGCGTCACGGACCACTACGCGATGGACGACCCGCACGCTCTCGTACTGGCGCGCCAGGCGGTCGAGCACCTCGCCCGTCCCAAGCAGGTCGAGCTCGAACTGCGTGAACCCAAGCCGCCCCGGCTCGATCCCGAAGAGCTGCTCGGCGTGGTGCCGCACGATACGCGCCAGCCCTACGACGTACGCGAGGTGATCTGGCGTCTGGTCGACGACAGCCGCTTCGACGAATTCAAGCGCCTGTACGGCGAGAGCCTGGTCACGGGCTTCGCGCAGCTGCACGGCTATCCGGTCGGGATCGTGGCCAACAACGGGATCCTGTTCAGCGAATCGGCGCTGAAGGGCGCGCACTTCATCGAACTGTGCTGCCAGCGCGGCATCCCGCTCGTGTTCCTGCAGAACATCACCGGCTTCATGGTGGGCCGGAAGTACGAGCAGGGTGGCATCGCGAAGGACGGCGCCAAGATGGTGACCGCCGTCGCGTGCGCACGGGTGCCGAAGTTCAGCGTGATCATCGGCGGCTCCTATGGCGCGGGCAACTACGCGATGTGCGGTCGCTCCTACTCGCCTCGATTGCTCTTCACCTGGCCAAACGCACGGATCAGCGTGATGGGCGGTGAACAGGCCGCGCATGTGCTCGCGACGGTCCGGCGCGATGGCGCCGGCGCGCGCGGCGCGACATGGCCGGCCGACGAAGAGCAGGCCTTCATGGACGGGATCCGCGCCCAGTACGAGCGCGAAGGCAATCCCTACTACGCCAGTGCGCGGCTCTGGGACGACGGCATCATCGACCCGCGTGACACGCGACGCGTGCTGGCCCTCGGCATCAGCGCTGCGCTGAACGCCCCGATCGAACCGACCCGCTTCGGCGTCTTCAGGATGTGACGATGATCGACACCCTCCTGATCGCCAACCGTGGCGAGATCGCATGCCGCGTGATCCGCACCGCGAGACGTCTCGGCATCCGCACCGTGGCCGTCTACTCCGAGGCCGACGCGCAGGCCCTGCACGTGCGAACTGCGGACGTCTCGCTGCCGATCGGACCGGCACCGGCGCGCGAGAGCTATCTCGACATCGCCCGGGTGCTCGGCGCGGCGAAGCGCGCGGGCGCCGACGCGATCCACCCGGGCTACGGGTTCCTGTCGGAGAACGCCGACTTCGCCGAAGCGTGCGCGGCAGCGGGCATCCGTTTCGTCGGGCCGCCCGCCGCCGCGATCCGTGCGATGGGGCGCAAGGACGTAGCCAAGCGCCGCATGGAGGCGGCGGGCATCCCGGTCGTCCCCGGCCATCACGGCGAAGCGAGTGATCCCGCAACACTGGCCGCCGCCGCGAAGCGCATCGGCTACCCGGTGCTCGTCAAGGCCGTCGCGGGCGGTGGCGGGCGCGGCATGCGACGCGTCGACTCGCCCGACGATCTCGCGAAGGCGATCGAAGCGGCCCAGCGCGAGGCCGAGTCGGCGTTCGGAGACCCCGCGGTGCTGATCGAGCGCTGGATCACGCGACCGCGCCACGTCGAGGTGCAGGTCTTCGCCGATGACCACGGCCACGTCATCCACCTGTTCGAGCGCGACTGCTCGCTGCAGCGCCGTCACCAGAAGGTTCTCGAAGAAGCACCGGCACCGGGGCTCAGCGAGGCGGTGCGACGCCGACTCGGCGATACCGCCGTCCGCGCCACGCGCGCGATCGACTATCGCGGCGCCGGCACGATCGAATTCATCCTCGATGCCAGCGGGCCGATCGAGCACGCCCCGTTCTACTTCATGGAGATGAACACGCGGCTGCAGGTCGAGCATCCGGTCACCGAACTGATCACCGGGATCGATCTCGTCGAGTGGCAACTGCGCGTGGCGTCCGGCGAAGCGTTGCCGATGCGCCAGGAAGAACTGCGCGCCAGCGGCCACGCGATCGAAGTGCGCGTCTATGCCGAGGATCCGAATCGCGGACATCTGCCGCAGACGGGCACTCTGCTCCGGCATCGCCCGCCCGCCGAGGATGCCCACGTGCGAGTCGACGCTGGTGTCGGCGAGGGGGACACGATCGGGATCCACTACGACCCGATGATCTCGAAGCTGATCGTGCACGACCGCGATCGAAGCTCTGCGATCGCGCGATTGCGCGGTGCGATCGCCCGCTACGAGATCGCCGGCCTCACCACCAATCTCACGCTCTTGCACGCGGTGACCGGAATCCCGGCCTTCGTGCAGGGCAACGTCCACACCGGCTTCCTCGACGAGCACGCGCGGCTGCTCGCGACCCCGCTCGACGACGCACCGCGCGAGGCCGTGGCCCTCGCCTGCGCGGCGCTGATCGTGGATCGATCTCGCGCCTCCGTGCCCGAGCCCGGCACGGATCCCTGGTCGCCCTGGGCGGCGACCGACATCTTCCGCCTCAACGCCGACGGCTACGACGTCTTCCACCTGCGATTCGGCAAGCTGGACATCGAGGTCACCGCGCATGCGAGCCACGCGGGCGTGACCCTCGATTGGAACGGACTCGCCGCCGTGCTGCGCGACATCGCACGGGAGGGCGACGAGGTGAGCGCGCATGTCGATGGCGCACGCCTGCGGGCCAACGTGGTCGTGCAGGAACGCTTCATCCACGTGATCCGCGGCCCGTCGACGATCCGCTTCGAACGCGTCGCCGAGCACACCGAGGTCGATGCAGGCGCCGCCACTGGCGGTGTCGTGGCCGCCCCGATGCCCGGCCGCATCACCGCCGTGCTGGTCGCGAACGGCGACCCCGTGAAGGCCGGCCAGCCGCTCGTGCGCCTCGAAGCGATGAAGATGGAACACACGCTGACCGCGGCGATCGACGGCCTGGTCGGCCAGCTCGCAGTCGCGGTCGGCCAGCAGGTCGAGGAAGGCGCGACGCTGCTGGTGGTGGCAGCGGCGGGCTGAGATCAACGAGCCCGGGCGACCGGTTCGAGAATGCTGCGGCCGAGCCGCTTCGCGCCGCCCCTACTCGACCGACGCGTGCCGCTTGCGCGCCAGCAGAGCGAGTACGCCCATCCCGGCGAACTGGAGCATCCAGGCGGCGGGCTCCGGGACATCCACACGGAATAGCGACCCGCCGACGTGCATGTGCAGCTCGTCGCCGAGATAGAAACTCGTTCCGCGCGACGATCCGATGTAATCGCACTCCTGCACGGGCGCGCCGCCAGCCTCGATGTAGCAGCGGCGTCCTGCGTGCGTGAACGCGATCTCCCCGTTCGGCCCAACCGATGCGACTTGTGTGTCCGAGCCGAAGAACGTGAGTTTGGTGAGGGATCCGTCCAATTCACGCCGCCAGACCTGATACGTGGCGTCATTCGCCTTGCGGGTGAACGCCACCCATCCCGCGTTGGCCACCTGCGTGCTCGAAGCAAAGTGGCCTGCAGGTGCGATCATCTCTTCGGCTCCAGCCGCAGTGTGGATCCAGAGTTCGCGGTCGGGGGAGTTGGTGGTCTTCTGGTAGACGACGTTGATGCCGTCATACTCCAACACGTAGGCCGAGTTCGACGGAAGCCGAAAGAGCGGCTTGGCGAATCCATTGCGATATCGGCTGATCTGCAACGGGTCGGCCAGCGTGCCGGCCACGATATCGCCGTTGGACGCAATGTTCAGGCTTCCGGCCGCACTGCTCGTGACGAGAACCTCGTCGCCCGTCACGCCATCGATGCGACGAAGTTCGCTCCCGCTCGCCCAGACGGCGAACGGCCCCTTCGAGATCGAACCGGCCATCGAGTTGCTGGCGCCGCGATGCTCGAGAACGTCCGCGTAGTATTCGTACAGACAACCATTCGCGCCACAGCGACTCGAACTGGCCGGAAAAGTCCATAGCAAGAATAGTGTCGTCGGCCCCGCCAACACGATCCCGGTCAGAGACGTCGAGCCGCCGAATGACGGATCGGAGAGCGCGAGCACGTCGGTGTCGATCCCACTCGAGCGCTCCCGCTGCCTGAAGACGTCTCCCGGCGGCCGGTATACGACCGAATTCTCGTTGGCTCTCTGTATGACGCCAGGTACCCGTTCGACCTCTTCGAGCAGTGGCGACGCCTCGACGTAGATGTTGCGTGTCACGACGCCCGGTGTGCCCGAGGCCCCGACGCCCACGATCTCGAGCGCGACCTTCTGACCGTCGTAGGCAGAGAGGTCGACATCTGCGTCGATCCCTCCGGCGACATCGAGCAGCGTCGGCCCGCCACTGACGCGCACACTCACCGAGCTGCACGGCTGGGGGACGAGATCCTGACAGTCAGCCCGGACGGCGATCAAGGGTGTGGCCACTTCGTCGTCTGCCGGCTCGATGACATCCAGCACGGGCGGCGGGACGTAGTTCAGCGTGACCGACGTGGACCCAAGGCTGCCGAAGGCGTCCTCCGCTTCGACCTCGAGCAGGTTCGGGCCGAGCACGAGCTGGAAGTCCTCGATCGGCAGGGCGACGGTCCAACCGGGTTGGCAAATGCCCAAGAACGCGCAATCGCTGTAGTGCAGATCGAACTGCGCGACGCCGATCCGCGCCGTCACCCGCACGATCTCGAAATCGCTCCTCACGGTGGCCGAGACACGCAGTTGTCCGTTGACGTCGTTGGGATACCGGAGTGGAACGTTGGCCTTGGGCAGGTGGATCTGCACATCGATGGGAGCCGCTGAGGCGATTGTCGCCGCGCCGATCACCGCCACGAAGGCAAGGCACTCAGCCACGAACGAGCGAAGCAGGACCATGGCCGAGCCTCCCGTACTCCAGCGCCGAGACCCGCGAGTGCTCGATCCTCGACTGCTTCCGGCATTCTGGGCGTAGTGGGAGTCCGTTTCAACCTTATATCCGCGCGAGACGCTCGGAATGGTGGCGGCTCGCCCCCTCTAACCCCGCCGCTTGCGGACCGCCCGGGCGAGTTCCTCGAGCACCGGCTCGGTGCTCTCCCAGCTCATGCAGGCATCGGTGATGCTCTGGCCGCGCACGAGCTTGCCGCCGCCGCGCACCGTGTCGTCATGATTCTGGCGGCCCTCGACGAGGAAGCTCTCGAGCATCACGCCGAAGATCTGCCGGCTGCCGCCCGCCACCTGCGCGGCCACATCTTTCGCGACGTCGGGTTGCCGGTCGTGGCGCTTGCCGCTGTTGGCGTGCGAGCAGTCGATCATCAGATGGCCGGTGAAACCGCTCGCCTCGAGCTTGCTCGTCACCTCGGATACCTGCTCGGCCGAAAAGTTGGGACCGCTCTGCCCGCCGCGCAGGATCACGTGGCACTGCGGATTACCCATGGTGGCGACGATCGCCGCGACGCCGTGCTTGGTGACGGAGAGGAACCGGTGCGGACATGCGCTCGACGCGATGCCGTCGATCGCGACCTGCACGTTGCCGTCGGTCGCGTTCTTGAAACCGACGGGCATCGAAAGCCCCGACGCCAGTTCGCGGTGGACCTGGCTCTCGGAGGTGCGCGCCCCGATCGCCCCCCAGCTGACGAGGTCTGCGTAGAACTGCGGCGTGATCGGATCCAGGAACTCGCTGCCCGCCGGCAATCCGAGCGCGAGCACGTCGAGCAGGAACTGCCGCGCCGTCCGCAGTCCATGATTGATCGCGAAGCTGTTGTCGAGGTATGGGTCGTTGATCAGCCCCTTCCAGCCGACCGTGGTGCGCGGCTTCTCGAAATAGACCCGCATCACGATGCAGAGGTCCCTGGCCAGCTCGCGCCGGCTGGCAGCCAGGCGCTCGGCGTATTCGAGCGCTGCGTCGGGGTCGTGGATCGAGCAGGGCCCCACCACGACGAGCAGCCGATCGTCCTCGCGGGCGAGCACGCGGCCGATCTCGTCGCGACCGAGACCGACCGTCGCGGCAGCGTCCTCGCCGAGCGGAAAGTCCTCGGCCAGGATCGCCGGGGAGATCAGCGGGCGGAGGTCCTGGATCCGGAGATCGTCGGTCTTGCGCAACATTCGGGGCTTCCTCGGGCGGTCGATTTCCGCGAAGCCTGTGTGTAGTCGCTCGCCGGGCGGCGCGCCAACCAAGTCCCTCCCGGGGCGCCATCACAACTGCGCAGTCGCGGACTTGGCTAGCGAGCGCAGCGAGCCGTGCCCCGGGGTGGCTCGCCAGATGGGGGCCGCGACCTCAATCGCGCGGGCAGCCCCGCCAGGCCGACCAGATGCAGAATGCATGCGCGACGAAGCCCGGCAGCAGGATCGCCCAGTAGCAGAAGCCGGTCACCCCGAACCAGATCGCGCCGGCCAGCAGTCGCCCGCTGTAGACCTGACCGAGGCCGGGGATCAGCACCGAGAGCACCGCGGCGACGCCGGGGCTCGGTGCCCGGCGGACAATGATCTCTCGCCGATCGAAGCCGAGATCGAACTCGTCCTCGAAGTCGGTCGTGCCGGAATACCCGGAGCGGGATCCAGAATGGCGGGAGCGTGACATGCGGCTTTCTCCTGAGGGATCCGCGGCGTGCGTCCCTCTCTCGGACTGACGGCTTGCCCGCTGTCATCGCAAGCGTCGTGCCACCCGCGGCACGCACGCACGCCCGCGTCGGATTGCGCGAGGACGTTTCAGGCGCGTCGAGACGGCGTGCGTCCTGCAGTCGTCTCGCTGCAGCGAATGCCGCAGATTGCAGCCCCTATGCTCGTCCGCGAGACTCCAAAGGTTCCGCACGATCTCCCAGGACCCACCGCTCGACGAGGATCCGCGCCCGGCATGTTCCGCCCTGACACAACGATCCGACCCGCGGTCTCGGGCCGCCTGAAGTTCGGCCTGGTCGCGCTGGCGGCGGGCTGGCTGTGCGGGCTGCTCGGCTGCGCAGGACTCGGCGCGGGCGGACCGGAGCAGACAAGCGCCCCGGCCGGTCTGCTTTTGTCCGGGACCCATCAGCTGACCTTCGCGGGCAGGCGCTCGGGGGAGGGCTACTTCGCCCGCGACGACAGCGCGCTGATCTTCCAGAGCGAGCGCCAGCCCGAGAACCCGTTCTTCCAGATCTACACCCTCGACCTGCGGAGCGGACAGAGCCGGCGGCTGTCGAGCGGCCGTGGCAAGACGACCTGCGGGTTCTTCCATCCGAGTGGCGGACAGGCGCTGTTCGCGTCGACGCACCTCGACCCGAAGGCGCTCGACAAACAACGCGCCGAACTCGAATCGCGCGCTGCGGGTCACGAACGTCGCTACGCGTGGGACTACGACCCGCATTTCGATCTGTTCGCGGTGACGCTTCGCGAGCGCGAGACGGCGGCCCCGCGACGCCTGACCGACAGCCCGGGCTACGACGCCGAGGCCTCGTGGTCGCCGGATGGGCGGTGGATCGTGTTCGCTTCGAATCGCCACGCCTACGCGAAGGGCGCGGGGGTCGACGCCGCGCAGCTCGAACGGGATCCCGCCTCGTTCATCGACCTCTATGTGATGGACTCGAACGGGCGCAACGTCCGCCGACTCACCGACACACCGGGCTATGACGGCGGCCCGTTCTTCAGCCCAGACGGCTCGCGCATCGCGTGGCGGCGCTTCACACCGGATGGCGCGCGCGCCGAGATCCACACGATGCGGGTCGACGGAACGGACGACCGCGCGATCACCGATCTCGGCGTGATGTCGTGGGCGCCCTTCTACCACCCGTCCGGCGACTACCTGATCTTCACCACCAGCCTGCACGGCCACGACGACTTCGAGCTCTACATCGTCGATGTCGAGGGCGCGCACGCCCCGGTTCGCGTCACCGAGAGCGCGGGCTTCGACGGGCTGCCGGCGTTCTCGTCCGACGGACGCCGGCTCGTGTGGACCAGCAACCGCACGCCGGATCGCAGCTCGCAGTTGTTTCGCGCGGACTGGGACGATGCCCTGGCGCGAAGCCTGCTCGGATTGCCGGATCCGGCCGGTGCCGTGGTGGCGCCGATCCTGCCGATCCCCGAGCAGACCGAGCCCGCGATCAGCGAAGTCGATCTGCGCGCCTACGTGGAGGCGCTGAGCAGCGACACCACGGAAGGCCGCCTGACCGGAACGCGCGGCGAGCGGATCGCCACGAGCTACGTGGCGCGCGTGTTCCGCTCGATCGGCCTCGAGCCGGCGGGCGAGGACGGGGGCTACTTCCAACCGTTCGGATTCACCGCCGGCGTGTCACTCGGGCCCGACAACCGACTGCGGATCGAGACTCCGGCGGCGGGCGCTTCGCCGCCGCTCGTGGTGGATCAGGACTGGCGGCCGTTCGCGTTCTCGAGCGAGGGCGAGATCCCCGTCGCTTCGGTCGTGTACGCCGGATACGGGATCGTGGCCCCCGCCAGCGATGGACAGCGCGCCATCGACTCGTACGCGGGCCTCGATGTGAAAGATCGCTGGGTGCTCGTGTTCCGCTACATGCCCGAGGGCCTGTCGCCCGAATCGCGCCAGCACCTGCACCTGTATTCGAGCCTTCGCCACAAGGCGATGGTGGCGCGAGATCGCGGGGCGCGCGGTCTGCTGGTGGCCAGCGGACCGAACTCGAAGGTGCGCGAACAGCTCGCCGAGCTGCGCTTCGACGTGTCGCTCGCGGGCAGTGGGATCGCAGCGGTCTCGCTCACCGATGCGGTCGCCGATGCCCTGGTGGCGCCGGCGGGTCACACGATCGCAGCCCTGCAGGACAAGGCCGACGCGGACAGTTCGAGCCGGGGCTTCCCGCTCCCCGACGTGCGCGTCGGCGCGACGATCTCGCTCGAGACGCTCCGGCAGACGGGACGCAACGTGCTCGGTCGGCTGCAGGTCGGTGCCGAGCCCAGCCCGACCGTCGTGATCGTCGGGGCCCACGTCGATCATCTAGGCCGGGGCGACGGATCGGGATCGCTTGCCCGCCCCGACGAACAGGGAATGATCCACCCCGGTGCGGACGACAACGCGTCGGGGGTGGCGGCAGTCATCGAGATGGCGCAGTGGCTGTCGACTGCGCTCCAGGAGGGCGAACTCGACGCGCGTCGCGACATCGTGTTCGCCGCCTGGTCGGGCGAAGAACTCGGTCTGCTCGGCTCGAGCCACTACGTGGACGGGCTCGCCGGCCGAAGCGCGAACCCGCACGCCCCGCTGTCCGACCGGGTCGTCGCCTACCTGAATCTCGACATGGTCGGTCGGCAGAGGGACAGCCTCTCCCTGTTCGGTGTCGGATCGAGCACGCACTGGCCCGCACTGATCGAGCAGGAGAACGTGCCCGTCGGACTCGCGATCTCGCCCCAGTCCGACAGCTATCTGCCGACGGATGCGACCGCCTTCTACGCGCGGCGCGTGCCGATCCTGTCCGCCTTCACCGGGACGCATGCCGAGTACCACTCGCCGCGCGACACGGCGGACAAGTTGAACTACGGCGGGCTGCGCGACATCGCCCGCTTGATGGGCGGCGTGACGCGTGAGATCGCCACAGCCGACCAGGTGCCCGACTACTTGGCGACGGCGCCCGACCGGCAGGGACAGGCCGGGCCGGGCGCGATCCGGGTCTTCCTCGGCACGATCCCCGACTATGCGCAGAGCGATGCGGTCGGCGTGGTGATTTCGGGCGTCTCGCCTGGCGGACCGGCCGACGTGGCGGGGCTCCGGGCGGGCGACACGATCGTCGAGGTGGCGGGCCGGGCGATCGAGAACATCTACGACTACACGTTCGCCCTCGACGCTCTCGCGGTCGGCGAGCCGACACCGATCACGGTCGTCCGCTCGGGCAAGCGCGTCACGTTGATCGCGACACCGACCTCGCGCGATTAGTGGCTGGTCGTCGGTGCTTCCTCGGGGTGCCGCTCACTGCGGCTCTCTGCATGTGATCGGTCCCTAGACCCCAGGACTCTGCTGCAGTGCCAGCACGAGACCGACCTTTGAAACGGCCTGCACCGCATGGGCCGCTAGCTCCAGCTTGTGTGCCCGCGGCAAGGTCTGCGTATCATTCGGCGACGGCAGCGCGGTGTCCAGCTTCGGGACCTCCCGCTGAGGCTTGACATAACACCCGGGCGGGCATCGAGGCTAGACGCGGCTTGAGCGTTCTATCCCCCGTCGCCGTATTGCGTAGGTCGCCCCAAGCAGCAGCAGCGCCGCGGAGAAGGCAAATCTCGTCGCGGACGACATGGCGGGCACGAGCGGCGGGGCAGCAGCCACGTTGTAGCGCTGGCCCTGGATGCTAAGCGTGCCCGTGTCCGTCCCGAAGGATCCCGCGCTCTCCCATACGACGACGAAGTCCCCATCGGCATCCGCTGCGACGGAGGAATTCCCCTGGAAGTTCGTCGTATAGGTGTTGACCAGAAACTCCGCGCCCTGAGCCGATCCGTTCGAGGCATAGCGCCGACCTTGGACGCTGAGGCCGGTCGTGTGCGTTCCGAACGTACCGGTGCTCTGCCAAACAACGACGTAGTACACGTCGGCGTCCGCCGGAAAGGAACGTGCCAAACCAGTCAGGTGATTAGTTGTCG
>JANOFF010000192.1:0-20048 GCA_031413515.1 bacterium | reverse complement strand
CGGTCTGAGCCTGCGCGATGGTTGCCCACGCGACGCTCAGCACCAAGCCCGTGGCCAGAACTCGGCCCAGTCCGGACTTGGACGCTTTGAGATTGGAAGTCATGAACTCTCCTTGGCTTGCTTGCCTTGGGTTGCTTGCTTGTTTGTTGGGTGCCGATTGAAACCAGGTTGCTGCCATGTCGACGAGCGTCGCGGATCCACCGAATGCGTCGCCCGTCGATGCCAATCTCCTATGCGAGTCGTGTGCCAATCTGGCGGAAGCGCGAAAACGCTTGGAATTCCGGGAGCTTGGTCGAGAAGCGGAGCTCGCTGACGGCGCTCGATGGCTCGGCAGCGGTGCCAAATGCCCCTGGCCGCTCTGTTGCGGTGCGCAGTAAGTACATGAAATCAATATGCTTTCAGCCGTCCAGCGACCAGATTTGCAGCGGCGCAGAAAACATCGTCCGGTGCGTTTTACGCCAGGACGATCTGCGGCCTCGGCTAAGCGGCCGGAGTCGGGTCGGGAGGGGCTTCACGGCGGGCCCGGACCCGCTCCTCGATCTCCGTCGCCTTCTGAGGCTCGCCGAGCGCCCGATAGACCCGCGCGAGTGCGTCGAGAGCGTCGAGGCCTCCGCCGAATCGGACGGCGCGACGGGCCAGGGCCTCGGTGTCCGTCGTCGCAGTTCCGCTGGCGAGTTGGAGATCGACCCACGCGAGGGCCGCGTCGGCCGAGTAGGCGTGATGCTCGAGCAGGTCCGCGAGACGCTCCGCAGCCTCGGATGATCGATCCGATGCGATGAGGATGCGGGCGGCGGCGAGCGGAGCGGCCGTATCGCGCGGGTCGGCGGCCGCTGCACGGTCGAAGTAGCCGAGTGCGGCCTCGGGATCCGTCTCGAGCAGCAGCCGGCCCATTCCGTTCAGCGCGGCGGCGTTGGCGGGATCGAGTTCGAGGGCCCGGTCGAGCGCCGTGCGACGCTCGGCGGTGGGCGCACCCGAGAGTTCGAGCCAGCGCGCCAGCAGGGCGTGCAGCGAAGCGGAGTCGGGCTCGGCCGCCACGGCGGCACGCACCGCGGGTTCGATCTGCGCGAGCTGCCCGGCTTCGTGCTTGAGTTCGACCAGGCTGCTGAGCGCATCGGGCCGATTGGCATCCTGCACCGCGAGCCCCTCGGCGCCATGCCGCTCGAGGATCTGTGACGCCACATCGGCCCCGTAGCGGACGCGCGCCCCGCGCGCGGTCGCCGCCAATGCCCGGCCGAACGCATTCTTGCCCAATTCGGTGAATTTCTGGATCGAATCGGCCAGCGGCTTCTCCTGCCCCGACAGAGCGAACATTTCGATCGCGAGCAGCTCGCCGTCGAGGTCGAGGGGCATCTGGATTTGATTCAACTGAAGGATCGCCATCGCCTCCGCGGGGTTTCCCTCGGCGGCATAAAGGCTCGCCAGACGGAACCGGGCATTGGTGGCGTCGGCCTGCAGGCGGATCGCGTATCGGTAGAGCTCTATCGCACGCTCGAACTGCCCGGTGGCTTCGGCGGAGAGCGCGGCGAAATAGCGGGCCCACGGATTGTCGGGCCACAGCGCGAAGGCCTGCTCGTAGTGGGCGAGCGCTCCGACGTGGTCGCCGCGTTCCTGCGCGACCCGAGCGCGGATCATCTCCTGATGGGGCACGAGCGTCATCTCGTCGGCGACCGTCAGCGCCGCGTCGAGATCGAGCTGGAGGATCAAGGCGTCCGCGTAATCGAACAACAGCTGCGGGTCCACCGGGCCGAGTGCGCGACTCGCCTCGACGGCACTCTTCATCGCCTTCGAGGCCTGCTCGTGTTGGCGGGCGTCCTGATGATGTTTGGCGAGAATCTGCCAGGCGGTCGGCTTGAACTGTGGCGTCGAGATCTCGGTGCCCTCGATCAACAGGGCCTCGGCTTTGTCGAGGTCGCCCTTATAGCTGTAGCGGAGGGCAAGGCGTCTCCGATAGTCGAGTGACTCGGGTGCGACCTCGACGGCAGCCAGGAGGATCTCCGTCGGACGCTTGGTATCGCCCTGTGCGTCGTAGAAGCCCAGAGCGCCCGCAACCAGGTTCGGGTGGCCCGGGAATCTCTCGAGACAGCCCTCCCATAGCTGGCCGGCAAGAGTCTTGTCGTCGCTGTCGTCCGCGAAGTACGCCGTCGTGGCGCAGTGCCAGCTACGAACTGAATCGGGTGTCGATTCGTCCGACTCGATCATCTGGCTGAGTTTCTCGATGGCAGCGGCGGCCTCTTCGATCCGATCGAGGCCGATCAGCGAGACGATTCGCGGCTCCATCGCCTCGGCGTTGGTCGGATCCAGCTCGAGGATCCGATCGGCGTATTCGATGGATTTCTCGTATTGGGTCCGCGACTGGGCGTGCGCCTGCGCGAGGATCAGCAGCACGTCCATGTTGTCGGGATCGGCTTCGAGCACCTTCGACGACATCTGGATCGCGGTGTCGGTGTTGCCTGTCCGGAGCGCGCCGAGGGCGATCTGTGTGCCTGCCGGTGTCAGCCACGCCGGATCTGCGGCCGCCTTCCGCAGCGACCATTCGGCCAGACTCGGCTGTCCGATCACCGTCAGGGCACGCCCATAGAGATAGTTGATCTCGGGATCGTCGGTCCGTTCTTCGAGCAACGCGCGAAGCGGCTCGAGGCTCTGCTCGTACTTGCCCTCGCTCTGCAGCTTGATCGCTTCGGCTCGCCGATCCGGGGAGCCGCAGCTGGCAAGGACGGTGAAGGCAAGGAACACGCAAAGAGTCCGCAGAATCGTGGTATTCGCAATTTGCAGGGAACGGCGCTGATCAGACATTGTCGTAGTATAGTCGCGCCCCGAAGTGCCGACACTCCGTATGCGGGATCGGAAATCGGGTCCTGCACAGCGCTCACTTGCTAGGTTGGAATCCTTGACCACACGAACACGCAGAATCCGCTGGTCATGGCTGATCGCCGCCTCGCTGGCCTTGCTCGCATTCCTTCTCGTCATCGCCCAGTTCATGGCGCGCCTCGGAGCGGTTCCGACCGGTCCGAGACCGCTCGGCAGTGTCGACGACATCGCCGCCCTGGCGGAGCGGGATGACGTCAACGTCCTCTTCATCCTGATCGACACTCTCCGGTCCGACCGTCTCAGCGCATACGGATACGAACGGGAGACCAGTCCCAATCTGGCCCGGTTGGCCTCGGGCGGGATCCGCTTCACCCGTCACATGTCGCAGTCCTCGTGGACGAAGAGTTCGATGGCCTCGCTCTGGACGGGCAGCTATCCGGCGCGGACCGGCGTAACGCGATTCGACGACATCTTGTCCGAGGCCGCGCAGTTGCCCGCCGAGATCCTGAAGTCGGCTGGCTTCGAAACCATCGGCCTCTATCGCAACGGATGGGTTTCGCCGAACTTCGGATTCTCGCAGGGCTTCGACGTCTATTCGCGTCCCGCCCCGCGACCCATCCCACCGACGGTTCGGCGCGAGAACCCCACCGCGACGACGGTCGGCGCCGACGACGACGTGATCACCACGGCGATCGAGTACCTGCGCATCAATGGGGACAGTCGCTGGTTCCTCTATCTGCACCTGATGGACATCCACGAGTACACGTACGACACCGAGAGCGCGCTCTTCGGTGGCACATATTCGGACATCTACGACAACGCGATCCGACGTGTCGACGGTCTGCTCGAGGTGCTGTTCGAGTACCTCGCAGAGTCGGGCCTGGCGGACAGGACCATCATCGTGATCGCGGCCGATCACGGCGAGGCGTTCCGGGAGCGCGGCGACGAGGGACACGCGCGCCGCGTCTTCAAGGAGACGACCGAAGTGCCCTGGATCGTGGCGCTGCCGTTCCGCCTCGACCCGGGCATCGTGGTGACGACGCGCACCCGCAATGTCGACATCTGGCCCACGATCATCGATCTGCTCGGGCTCGAGTCGCCCGAAGGGCTCGACGGCCGATCGCGGGTTGCCGACATCCTCGCAAGTGGCCGAGGCGAGGTGACGAGCGATCCCGAGACCACGGGCATCGCCCATCTCGACATGACCTGGGGCCAGACCGGCATGGATCCGATTCCGACAGTGGCCGTGGCGGACGGGCCGTTCCGCTACGTCAAAATCCAGGAAGACAAGGAGGCGCGCGAGTATCTGTTCGACGCGACGACGGACCCGCGCGAACTCACCGATCGGGCGGACGCCAACCCCGAGAAGCTCCTCGAATTGCGGAAGATCGGCGAGGAATATCTCGAGCAGGTTCCGACGTGGGGCGCTGCTCCGACCCGCGAGCTGAGCGAGATGGAGTTGAACCAGCTGCGCGCGCTCGGCTACGCGCTTCCCTGAACGCTGGCCCCTCTGCGCTCGCGATCGGCGATTCTAGAAGTTGACCGACAGAGTCCCACCGAACATCCGCGGCTCGCCGGTGTAGTGGATCGTCGTTCGCGCGAACACTGTCGCGTCGAACGAGAACGTCCGATAGACCTCATCGGAGACATTGCGCACGAACAACTCGAGCGTCACGTTGCCCGTCGGCGGCCGGTAGATGAAGAGCAGATTGTGCAACCAGTAGGGCTGCTGGCCGATGGTGTCCGCGGGCAGGAAGTACTGATCTCTCGTGTTCGGTAGACCACGACCCTCGGACGGGTCGAAGTAGGTCGTGTCCGTCCAGGCCGTGTCATACCGTGCCGTCAGCGCGCCATAGCGACCGAGCTGGACCGTCTGCTCAGCGGTCAGACTGATCTTGAACTGGGGCGAGTTGACCAGACGGTTGCCCGAATAGTCGATGTCGCGCACGCGTCGGACCTGGGGGCCGCCAGCCGGATCTTCCTGAAAGACGAAGTTCTTGTTCACGAAGTCGATGAAGTAGCTCTCGAGCCAGCCGAATCGAGCCTGGAGCCGGGTGTTGTCCCACGGTCGCGTGTCCAGGGTGACCTCGGAGCCGTAGACCTGTACGTCGCTTGCGTTGATGACGACGAATTCGGGGGTCGCACCGGCAGAGTTCTGCACGGTGAAGAGCTGGTAGTTCGAGTAGTCGTAGTAGAAGAGCGACATGTCGAGTCCCACGCGATTGTCGAACCAGGCTGCCCGGAACCCCGTCTCGTAGGCGTTGTTCTCCTCCGGTTCGGCGTAGGTGACGCCGTCAGTCAGACTGCCCGTAGCGTTGAACTGCCCACCCTTCCAACCCCGCGAATACTTCCAGTACGCGTGGGCGTCCTGCGTGAAGTTGTAGGTGAGCCTGGCCTCGCCGGTTGGCGCGCTGCGTATCTCGGTTCGATCCGCGGTGACCGGTATGCCGGTGGTTTCCAGGTAGTAGTCGATGAACTTGTCTTCCCAGTTGTACCGGATGCCACCGTTGAGCGTGAAGTCGTCCCAGAAGCTCCACTCGCCACCCGCGTAGATGCCGAAACTCGTGGCCGTCTGGGTGTACTTGCGGTTGCCGATGCCGAGCCCGGTCTGCCGGCCGAAGTCCACGTCCGACTCGAAGAAGAGGTCTTCCTGGAGCAGGTAGCCGCCGACGTTCCACTCGATGGGCTCGACATCGAGGGCGCCGGAGAGATCGAAATTCTGGTAGAACTGCCAGCCGCGGTCCTTGGACTCGATCTCGACGAGGACTTGCGGAGACTGATCTGTATCGGTCGAGATGCCGCGATCGTACGCGTCGTACCCCGAAACGGTCTTGAACACCATCTCGTCGGGCAGTGCGATCTCGCCGTTCACGTAGCCCCCATACACGAGATTCGTCGTGTCACCGACCTTGTTGTAGTAACCGGTGTAGGGATCCGTATCGAGACTCGCGCCGATCTGATTCGCGACTGCGATCGGTGCAGCATCGCCCGCGGCAGCAAAGTCTCTATTGCGGCAGTTCGCTGGCGCGGGCGGACAGTTCGCCGCCAGCGGGATCCTGTACAACTGCGTCAGCTGACGGATCATTTCCGTGACCTGCGGCCGGACGAACTCGGTAGCTCCCGCTCCCTGTGGACCCCCGAGGATCCCGTCGACCGTGGAACCGTCCGGATAGATCTGCTGCCCCCCCGTGCCGTATTGGATGCCCAGACGGCTGTATTCATCGCGATTGGCGACGTGGCCATTGATCAGCCAATCCTGGTCCAGGGTCGGTTGGAACCGCAGCGTCGCCCGCGTCGCCCATGTGCCCAGGTTGTTGACCTTCGTGGGCAGATTCAAGGGGAGGGGAGTGAACCCGGTGCTGACGCCGTTGCCCTTTCCGAGGTCCGTACCCGGCGGAGGGACGCTCTCACCGCAGTACGACCAGAGAGGGCTGTCCTCGTTCTGATTCGTGCCGCCGGGGTTGAAGCCGGGGTAGGCCGTCATGCCGCCGCAGCCGTTGGTCTGGAAGCCGTCGCGAAAGGAACTCCGGAACGCGATCCGGCCGGACAGGATGTCTTCGTACATGGGCGCTTCGATCGCGCCCTCGAAGTCGTTGAAGTTGTAGTTGCCGAAAGTCGATCGGAGGAAGCCGTTGTAGCTGCCGCGTGGTTTTCGCGAGAACAGGCGGATCGCACCGGCCGAAGCGTTGCGGGCGGCACCCGTACCGACCGGGCCGCGTTGGATCACGACGTTCTCCATGTCGAAGATCGTGCCGAGCTGCATCGCCGGTGCATTGATGTTGACGTCGTCCTGGAAGATCGCGACGGCGCCCGAAGCATTCGCGCTGAAGTCGTTCAACCCGACACCGCGAATGAAGAACGTCGGGGTCGTCGCACCCGTCGTGACGATCTCGAGATTCGGCGTGAATCCGGCGAGATCGGCGATGCTCAGCGCTCCGATGGCCTCCATGTCGGCCGCATCGAACCCGGTCACCGAGTCACCGGCCGAGTACGCGGCCGCTGCCTCGGATTCGCCGCCGACGACCACGCGGATCTCGGTGCCCGGCGGCATGGCGTCGCTGTCCGCGTCCGTCTTCTTCTTCTTCTCTGCACTGTCGCCCGCGCCAGTGCCACTCGAAGACGACGCAGGAGAAGATGGAGTTCCTGCCCCGCCTCCAGTCGGTTCGAGTGTGGTCGCGCCCTGTGCGAACGATCGTTGTGCAACCACCGTGGGCACGCAGAGAAGGACGATCGCGGTGATCCAGAGGACGGCGCGAGTGGAGCCTCGGATCTTCATTCTGGGTCCGTCCATACCCCTGACTCGGAATTCGAGTGCGTTTCGCGGTGTGCAGTGTAATAATCCTACGGCTCTATGTGGCCTCCGGTCAATAGACTCGCGCTTCTGATCTGCTCTCTCTGCCTGATCTCGTCGTTGCCCGCGGTGGCCGATGAACGTCAGGAGCAGCGAGATGCGGAGAGGGGCCGCTTTGCAGTTGCGATCGGCATCGCGAGTGGTGTTCTGATCGCGCAGGAGAACGGTTCGATCGACAAGACCGTGACGAACCTGACTCCGACGCCAACCGGGGTGGGATGTCGAAACGGGAACCTCAATGTCGCGGTGCCGTGCAAGACTCCCGCACCGTTCGGCCCGAACGTGAACAGTTCAACCAATTCGGTTTCACCGAACGTCGGTGTGAACCTCGAGTTGTTCGCGCCCGCATTCGAGTTTGTTCCGACGAAGCCGCGATTCTTCGCAGCCGTCGAGTACTTGCCCACGTTCGCAGCCAATTTGACCGTGGCGCTGGATGGTGCCGCGACCACTTTTCTGGTGCCCGACCAGAGGCCCAGTACTTTCGGTGCCTCTTCGATCGGCGGACAGGGCTCGCGCTTGACCGCTCAGGTGATGACGAGTGTCGTGACCGCTGATGCGGGTCTGGCGTTCGATTTCGAATTCAAGGAGCGACTCTTTCGCTTCAAGCCGTTCGCGGGCTGGATTCGGTGGGGCGTGGTGTCTGATGGAAGAGTCCTCGCGGCCTTCAAGAACGATCCGGTGACGGCATCGACAAACCCCATCCAATCGAATTTCTTCGGTGACAACATCCGCTTGGTCACTGCCACCGGGCATGGATCCGGCTTCTTCAATGGTGTGGGTCCTGGTTTCGAACTCGAGATGGAGCTGGCCAAGCGGGGCCCTCTGAGACCGATCCTGTATATCACGGGTGCCGGCTACAAGACGGTCGGAACCGATTGGTTCGAATACAAGGCCAGCACCAGCGTGCAGGACAACTTCTACGCGGCAGCAGCGATTCCGCCCAGCGCACAACCGCCATTCCCCGGCGCCCCCGCTGTTACCGGTCCGCTCGCCACTGCGACCTACAACGCCACGTGGACCTTCCAGGTCGACGAGTGGAGCTACCGGGCGGGCCTCGGCATGCGGCTGCGCTGGGTGGGCTTCGACTAGTGGGTCGATTTCTGGTGGAGCAGTCCGAGGCTTCCTTCCAGTGAGCGCGTCAGAGACCTCTCCTCGACCGTGAGTGCACGCTTCGTCCCGGCGATCTCCGAAGCCGTCGTGCATGCGTCGGGTGCGTTCGTGGTGGCTGCGCTGCTCGTGGCCGTCGGGCAGCCTATCTTCACCGACGATCTCTGGTGGCATCTGGCGATGGGGGGCCAGTACGCGGCGCACGGTCCGTGGTTGGACGCGGATCCATTCCTGTTCGGCGCCGCGAGTGCGCCGGACCCCGCCGCCTGGTGGACCGATCTGGTCTTCCACGCCGTGCATCGGATCGGAGGATTCCAGTCGTTGCGTGCGCTGCATGTCGCGTGCGTGGCGGCGACGCTGGCGCTTGCCTGGTCGATGTTGCGACGCGTCAGTGGATCGCGGGCCTTCGCGAGTCTCGGGACCTCGATCTTCGCCCTGCTCGGCGCGTATCGCTTCTTCCAGCTGCGTCCCGATCTCGTCAGCATCCTGGCCGCTCTGCTGCTGGTACGGATTCTGGTGGTCGATCGGAGTCCGCCCTCAGCGCGGCGCTGGCTCGCTGCAGCATTGCTGCTCGGCGTGTGGGCCAATTCGCACGGGGCCTTCGTGGTTGGCCTCGTGCTGCTCACCGCCGCGCTCGCGGGCACCGTATTCGGCGCGCTCGTGTGGGCGCCCGCTGATCCGCTCCGCTGGCGGCGCGTGCGCGGACTTTCGATCGCGCTCGCGGTCGGCGCCGCGGCCACCCTGCTCAATCCCGTCGGGCCGCGGCTCCTGTCCCTCGTCTTCACGGCCGGAACGGATACGCCCGAGCTCGCCGTGGTGGCCGACGAGTGGACGCCCGTCGCGCTCTTCACGCGCCCGCTGCTGAATCTTCCGCCGACCCCGCTGGTTCTCGCGCTGATCTGGATGTTGCTGATCGCGACACCGCTGCTGGCGCTCGCGTCGGTCCGGATGCGCGCGCAGCGCACGGCTGACGAGCGTCGGGCGTTCGCCGATTCACTCGACCCCGCGCTGTGGGCGATCGCCGCCGCGTCGCTCGTCGGGATGCTGTCGGCCGTCCGGCTGATCTGGCTCGGGTTCTTCGCGCTGTTGGCGATCGGGCAGGGCGTGCGCGTGCTCGTCGCCGGGTCGCGCGGGATGGCGTTCGCGAGGGCCGGTGGTGCCGTGCTGTCCATCGCGCTGGTCCCGGCGTTCTTCTCTCTCGGTGATTGGACGATGATCTCCCAGGGCCTCGATCGCACCACCTATGCACAGCCCTATTCGACGGCGAAGTACAACGCGCACGCGGTCTGGTTCCTGCGCGACAGCGGGCTCGAAGGTCGCGTCTTCAACGAGTACTGGATGGGGAATTTCCTCAGCTACTGGCTTGCTCCCGAACTGAAGATGTTCGTGAACGGTTCGCTCAACATCCCCACGTCGATGATGGAGGCGGACCGGCACATCCGTGCGCGGCGAGTCGATGGCTCGGGTCGCACTCCCGAGCAGTTGCTGGATCTGTACGAAGTGGACGTCTTCCTCGGAACCGGTGTCCCCGTCGTCCCGCCTCCCGGCCGCCCGTCACCCGACACGACCCACCACCTCGAGGGGGCCGCCGGGTGGCTGCCGATCTTCCGCAACATGCAGACTGCCGTCCACCTGCGCGACTCACCGAGGAATCGCGGGAATCTCACGCGGGTCGAGGCCTACTATCGCGAGCGCGGTGTGCCCTTCGATCCGGCGGTCGGCTTCGATCCCGCACGGGTTGTCCGCGAGGCGCCCGAGTGGTCGATCGCACACGGGCTGCTGCCGTTCGACATCCAGGGTCTCGAGGCCGAAGCGCGACGCGAGTCTTCGACCGGGCAGTACTTTGCGCGCGATCGACTCGCATCGCTGTATGTGCTGATCGGGCTCTACGCGGATGCGCGGGCGATCGACGAGAAGTTGATCGCCACGACGCAGAGCCCAGTTGCCCCCGCGCGTCGCCAGGTCTGGGCGATGCTCCACATCGGACGGATCGACGAGGCCCTGGCCGCAGCCGAGAAGCTCGAGCGGGCTGCCCTTCCGAACGACGCATTGTCTCGTCGGATGGTTGTCCTCGCGCGCCGATTCGAATCCCTCTCCGAGGCCGAGCGCGCCGAAGCGCTCGCAATGCTCCCGCTGTTCACCCGGCCGCAGGGGAAGCGCGCGGCCTCGGGATTCATCTCTGCCGAAGCCAGAGCGGATCGCGGTCGAAACGAGCACGCTCCTTGAACGCAGCGGTCGTGTCGTCGCGCACGCAAGTCCGCGACTAGCGTCCGCCCCCCGACGTCGCGCCGATCGCCACGTCCTCGATGCCGCCCTGCTTCACCTCGTCCATCACCTGCGCGAGCAGACCGGTCGGCGTGGCCTTGTCGGCGATCACCACGACGGAATCATCCGGTCTCTCGAGGTGAAGCCGCTCGACCAGCGGCCTGACTTCGCGCAGATCGACGCGGCGTCGATCCATCCAGACCTCACCGTTCGGGCGGATCGCCACGATGATGTTGCCGCTCTCCCGGAATGCCGCCGTCGCGGCCAGGGGCTTCTCGACCTGGATCCCCGCCTCCTTCACGAAGGAGGTGGTGACGATGAAGAAGATCAGCAGGTTCATGACGAAGTCGAGCATCGGGGCGAGATCGATGCCCGTCTCTTCGGCCTCGGGATTGTGGCGCGCACTTTTGCTCACGAGAGCCCTCTCACCGGGTCGCTCCGAAGGAGATGTCCTGCACACCGCCGAGCCGGACCTGATCGACCACCTGGACGAGCAGTCCCGCAGGCACGGATTTGTCGGCGACGACCATCACACCGTTCTCGGGCTTCACGGCGTGCATCCGCTCGACGTTGGCGCGGACGGCTCGCACGTCGACGATGCGGTCGTCGATCACGATGTCACCACCGGCCTGGATGGTGACGATCATGCTCTTCGCCTCGGCGGCTCCCTCGGCGGCGCCCGTTCCCGGGCGGCTCACCTCCACGCCGAGTTCCCGCGTGAAGACGGCTGTGATGATGAAGAAGATCAGCAGATTCATCACGAAGTCGAGCATCGGGGCGAGATCGATGCCCGTGGATGATTCGAGCGGCTTGTTGGAGGCTCTACGTGAACGCATGTCAGAACACGAACTGGTCGGCAAACAGCTCGGTCTGCCGACGGCTGCGCTGCTCGAAGTAGTAGACCGGGTAGAGGCCGCCGATGCTCACCGCCAGACCCGTGAGCGTGCAGATCATCGCGTGCGAGACGCCGTCGGCCATCGTGCGCGCATCGGCAGATCCCCGGAGCGCCATCGACTCGAACACCTCGAGCATGCCGGTGACGGTGCCCACCAGGCCGAGCAACGGAGCGAGCGGCACGAGCACCTTCATCAGGATCATGTTCGCGTTCATGCCGGCATTGAGTCTCGAGATCATCGCCTGCCGGATCGACTGTGCGCACCACGAGAGGTGCTCCCGTCGCGAGCCCCAGATCGCCAGCATCCGCTCGAGTTCGCGCGGCAGGACTCGCGAGAAGTACCAGTAACGCTCGAGCACGAGCGTCCACAGCACCACGTTCGTCGCGAAGATCCAGAACACGAAAGGACCCCCCTCGGCCATCAACTCGGTGACCGCCGTGTAGGGACCCATCATTGCTTCGAGGAAGGCCTCAGGCATAGCGACCACCGCTCGCTGCCGTCTCGCCGAGCTTGCGCTCGATGTGCTCGGCGAGCAGCCCGTTGCTCTGTTCGTCGAGCACCTGAACGATCGACTTCGAGAGGGACGAGAGGCCGGCGTTGGCGAACAGCAGCGGAATCGCGATGCCGAGACCGAGCACGGTCGCGATCATCGCCTGACCGATACCGGCGGCCATCAGCTTCGGATCGCTCGAGCCGGATTCGGTGATGCTCTGGAACGTGATGATCATGCCGAGCACGGTACCGACGAGGCCTAGGAGAGGACCGGCGGCCACCGCCAGGCGCAAGAAGCCCTGGAAGCGCTCGAGGGTGGGAACCTCGCGGAGCACCGCCTCCGAGATGCGCAGTTCGATCACCTCGACATCGTCCTCGACCCGCGCCGGATCACCGCGGAACGTCGACAGCACACGCCCGAGCGGATTGTCGCGGACCGGGTTGTCGAGACTCGACAGCTGCCGGGTCACGCGCCTTCGGACACCGATCAGGTAGACGAGCTGGTAGATCGCGCAGAGGGCACCGAGCGCGCCGACGGTGAGGATCACGTAGCCGACCTCCTCACCCTTTTCGATGCGCTCCCAGAGGTCGGGCCGCTGGGTGTAGAGCGTGAGCAGCGGGCCGCGCGAAGGATCGATCGCTCCCTCCACGTATCCGGTCGTCGCCTGAGTGACGTTGGCGGCCAGCTCGCGCAGCTCCGGCGCCGGCTGGCGCGGCAGCATCTTGAACTTGCCGATCGTCGGTTCATACACGAGATACTGATCACCGCTCATCGCGATGAAGCCGCCGATCCGCACCACCTCGGAGTCCTGCGACGAGCCGTCGGCCATCACGACGTCGGTCCGGAAGCGGGCGACTCGGCCGGTCTCGACGATCTCGCGCATGAGTTCGAACGAGAGGTCTTCGAGTTCGGTGATGGTCGGCAGGGACTTCGCCTTGGCGAGCCGCATGAAGAACTGATCGCGACCCGGGAACTGGCCGCTCGTCGACGAGTTGTAGATCGCCGCCGCCGAGTCGCCGGCGACCTGTCGGGTGACGCCGAAGAGCTCACCGAGGTTGCCTTCGCGCGCCTTGAGGGTCGTCTCGAGCTCGGAGAGCTGCGCCTCGTTGGCGTCGAACCGGGTCGAGAGATCGAGATTGCGCTTGGTGGCCGCATCCCACGCCGCCTGGGCCTCGGCGACCATCTGCTTGCGCTGGTCGCGATTGGCGATGAATTCCTTCTCGCGGGCCGCGTTCGCCGCGGCCTCATCGGAGCGCGCCTTGCGGGTCTCGTCGATCAGATCGTCGAGGGTCTCCACCTGCGCGAGACTCTGCGTGGCCCCCAGCGGAAGCAGGATCGCGAGTGCCAGACACGCGGCCAGGGTTCTCTTCATGGTTGTCGTCATCATCATCGTCTTCATTGTTCGAACTCCCGCGGTGCGGCAACCGGCGCGATCAGCAACTCGGGTGCACCCTGCTTGGTGGCGACGGACAGACCTTCCTTGACGGCATGCAGGTAGTCGTTGTCGACCACCCAGGTTCGTGAGTTCCCGTCCCAGTAGCCTGTCTCCTTGCCGTCGAGGGACTGGTAGAGGAGCGCGACCCGGCCGATGCGCAGGAACTGGACCGCACGGTCGTCGTCGCTGCCGGGGAGCTTGCCCTCATAGCTTTCGAGGTTCCGGCCGTAGTCGAGCTCGATCTGGTAGGCCTCGATGACGCGTCGGTACTTCTCCGAAACGGTGACATCGGCCCGCTTCATCATGGCCTTCAGACTCTCCACCCGCTCGGTCCGTTCCTCGAGCAGGAAGGGCACGTCGAGGGAGACCAGGCGTTCGAGGGAGCCGACCATCTTCTCCATCATCGGCATCACTTCGCGGGCGGTGTTCTCGATTTCGCCGAGCTGCTTCTGCACCGATCCGATCTCGTCGCCCTGCGATGAGACCTGCTCGGCGAGTTGCAACCCGTACGCGTTCATGCTCTTCGACTCGGACATCAGACGCTGATAGCGCTCGAGCAGTTCACGGCTCTCGTCGTCGAGTGCTTCGACGCGCTGCTGCGACGCCACACCGTCGCGATCGGTGGCGAGCTGTTCCGCGATCGCCACTTCGAGCGGATCGGGTGTGTTGGATTCGGCCAGCGCCGTCGCGGCGGCCAACGAGCCGATCAACCCGAACAGGGCGGCGGCCGCGAATCGATCCAGTCTCTTCATGGTGGTGATGTCCTCTCCTTGCGAGTGTCTTTTCAGATACGAGGTCGGTTGGCACGACGAGGCTCAACCGACAGTTGTTTCGCCGCCGGGCTCGCTGTTCGCTTCGTTGTCGAGGTGTTCGAGCCAGGCGTCGGCGGAAGCGCGGGTCTTCTCTGCGCGTCGCGCCCGATTGAACCAATCGCGGGCCTCGCTGAGCCGGTCCGCGTTGTAGTACGCGATCCCGAGCAGCAGATCGGCGCTGCTGGGATCATCGAGCCCGCCCTTGGCGAGTGCCGACTTGAGTGCACCCGTCGCGTCCAGCCACTGTTCGTTGGAGATCATCACCTGGGCGAGGCGGACATAGAGATCGCCGTCCGGCGATTCATCGGCGGCGATCTTCAGTGCTGGCAGCGCCCGGTCAGGACTCCGCGCGAGAATCCAGCTGTTGCCCAGCATCTCGTAGGCCGTGACGTCGCGCTTGATCTGGTCGCTCTCGAGACCCGATTCGAGCAGGTACGCAGAGCGCAGCGGCAGACCTTCGGATTGCGCGAGCTGGGCGAGGCGGCGCAACGGGCGGTCCTCGACGATCAGTCCCTTGCGGTGCGCGATCTCGAGCACTGCGAGCGCACGCGGAATCTCGCCCTGGATGCCATATAAAGAAGAAAGCTGGAGCCAGTACTGCACCCCGAGTTCCGGGAAGTTCGAGAGCAGGTCCACGAGCGCCGTGGTGGCCGCCGGGTAGTCCTTCCGGCTCAGCTCCACGGCGAGTCGGAGCTGGTGGTGGGGTTGCTTGGGATACTCGGCGATCTCGATCGCCTTGCGGGCCGGTACTACGGCCGACTCGAAATCGTCGAGCCTGAAGTATGCGTTGCCCAGGAAGAAGTACGCATCTGCACCGGGGTTCGGCGCGACCTCGAACCAGGTGGTCAGCGTCTCCACGACGGCGGCCCAGTTCTCCTCCGCGGCGTGGATCTGGGCGATCTGGAACAACAGATCGGCGCTCACGGTGGCCGACAGGACTTTCTCGTCCAGGGCCTCCTGGAGTTTCGACACCGCGACGTCGAGTTTGCCCTGCCCGAAGGCCGCGTAGGCCAGGGTGCTCGACGTGAGCGCGCGCTCGTAGGCGCTCAAGCGACGTGGATTCAGCCGCAGGAGGATCTTCTCCGCCTCTTCGTACTCGCCTGCGAGCAGCAGCTCGCGCGCCTTCACGAGATACCGCGCGATTCGCGGCTTCATCGTGCGCGCGCGCGCGGCAGCAGCTTCCTGCTCGGCGAGGAGTTCCTTCTCGCTCTGCTCTTCCGATTCGTCGGCTGCCGTCGCGCTCGGCGCGTAGCCGATGACGGCGAAAGAGGTGCCCACGACCCACGCGAAGAGCGCGAGCGACAGAAGTGTCCTGTATCGGGGAATCATGCGGTTCATCTCAGTCGAGCTCGAACTTCTGCTGCACCCTCAGGCCCTTGCTCACCATAGGGGCGCCATTCTCGGTCTTGGGACTGTATTTCCAGCCTCGGACCGCCTTCACAGCAGCATCCTCGAAAATCCCCTTCGGACGGGCATCGAGAGCGATGACGTTGTCGGTGCTTCCGTCGGCGGTCACGTCGAACTGCAGGAGGACCCAGCCTTCGATTCCGCGACTTCTGGCTGCCTCGGGATAGTCGGGGTCGAGCTGCACCATCGGCACTGCGCCGCGATCGCTTCCCGAACCGAAAGCCAGCTGAGCGCCGGAAGATCCCGTGGCGACGCCGGTTCCGCCGAAGCCGCCGAAATCCACACCCGAGGGCGCGAGCGCCGCCACATCCACACCGACCGCCACACCGGCCGCCTTCGTCACCGACATCGCCGGGGACGCCGGCGGCGGTTCGGGCTTGTCGATCTGCGGCTTCACCCGCTTCATTTCCTGAAGCTCGGTGTCCTGCTTCAAGCGGGAGAAGTCGATCCGGGGAATCGCCGACAGGATGGTCTGGACCGATCGCGCGTTCGTCAGCGTCCAGAGCAGCCAGAATATGCCGGCGGACAGCGCCAGTGCGACGATCATGGAGACCGCAAGGCGCACGCTTCCTGCCGATGCGGAGCGGGCGCTGCGGGGGGGGGGCTGGCGGCTCTCGGCGACCATGGCCAACCAGTCTACGAGGTGGCAGTATAAGGATTCAATGTGAGGTCCGGCTCGATTCGGAGCACTCCGTGTAAACTTCGCGCAAATTCGGATGTGCGATCCCACGCGACGCTGATGTGCTCCAGCGTGGAACCAGAATGAGCCTTCTCAGGCAATACGCGGACGAAATCCGCCTCGCGGCATATGCCGAAGCGGTTGCCGCGGCCGGGCTGGCTCTGGCGACGGCGCTACTCCTCCGACATCGCCTGACGCCGGCGAACATCGCGCTGCTGCTGATGCTCGCGGTGGTGTTCGTCGGGTTGCGCCGCGGCCTGCTGCCCGCCTTGCTGACCGCAGCGCTGGGCGCGCTGAGCTGGAGCTTCATGCACACTGCGCCCCGAGTCTCGTTCCGGGCCGACCGGGTCGAGGACCTCATCCTGTGGACCTCTCTCGCGATGGCGGCGCTGCTGACCGGTCGCCTCGCAGCTCGCCTGCAGCAGCAATTCGCCACCTCGTCGGCCCTGGCGGAGTTGAACGGGCGTTTGTACGAGATCACCCGCTACGTGGCCGGTGCGGAGCGGGAGGAGGAACTGGTCGCCTCTTTGCGCAGTTCGATCGGATCCGCGCTCCGGAGCGAGTGCGTCATCCTGATCGCCGACGAGCGGGGTGTACTCGAATCGGTCGACCCGTCGGAGCCGACCCTCGATGCGGCCGCGCATGCCGACGCGGGATGGTGCTTCACGCGGATCGCCGACGATCCGCTGCTGGGTCAACATCGTGCTCCTTGGGACTTCCTGCGACTGAACTCGGAGCACGGCCCGCTCGGGGTTCTGGGTGTCCGCCGTCCGGATATCCGGAAGCCCCTCGACCGCGGTCAGCGGGGCCTGCTGCTCGCGCTTCGCGACCTGTGCGCGGCCGCGATCGATCGCCGGCGGCTCACCGATCGCATCCGTCGGGCGCAGATGAGCGCCGAGACCGACAAGCTGCGGGCCGCGCTGCTCTCGTCCGTGTCCCACGATCTGCGCACTCCGCTCTCGGGGATCATCGGTGCCGCCAGCACCCTGGTGGGGCCGGGCATCTCGCTCGCGGAGGACGCGCGGGCGGACCTGTTGGCCACGGTCCTCGACGAGGCGGAACGGCTCGACCGCTTCGTCGGAAATCTGATCGACATGACGCGCCTCGAGGCGGGCGGCCCGCAGCCGCGCCCGTCGTGGTGCGACCTGCGCGACGTCGTGGCCGACGTGCTGCGCGGTCTCTCGAGGGTGTTGGCCGAGCGCAAGCTCGAACTCCGGATCGAGCCGGGCTTCCCGCTGCTCTACGTCGATGGCTTCCTGCTCGATCGGGTGATCGCCAATCTGGTCGACAACGCCGTCAAATACTCGGCAGCTGGCACACCGGTGATGATCACGGCCCAGCGCAAGCGCGACACGGCGATCCTGTGCGTGATCGACCGCGGCCGCGGCATCCCTCCCGAAGAGCGCGAGGCGGTGTTCGATCCGTTCCACCGGCTGCGCGATGCAGACCATCGCGTGGCGGGCACCGGACTCGGCCTGGCGATCTGCCGCGGCTTGACGGAATCGCTCGGCGGCAAGATCGAGGTGAAGAGCGGGCCGGATGACATCGGCACCTGTGTCGAAGTCCGTCTGCCAATCACGCGCAAAGGCGCCGGAGCCGCTGCGTCATGACCGATCAGGGCCAGAAGATCCTCGTCGTGGACGACGAACTGCAGATCCGGCGACTGGTCCGCATCGGTCTCGAGGCCCGCGCCTACCGGGTCATCGAGGCGACATCGGTGCGCGAGGGGATCGCCCGCTGCGCCGAGGAGCAGCCCGACCTCGTGATCCTCGATCTCGGGCTACCCGATCTCGACGGCAGCGATCTGATCTCCGAGGTGCGCACCTGGAGCAAGATCCCGATCCTCGTGCTGTCGGTCCGGTCGAGCGAGCAGGAGAAGGTCTCGGCGCTCGATCTCGGCGCCAGCGACTACGTGTCGAAGCCCTTCAGCATGGCCGAGTTGCTGGCGCGCGTGCGCGCGCTGCTGCGCGATCGGCCTCGCAACGCGGACGAGGACACGGTGTTTCGCGTCGGAGAACTCGAGCTCAACGTGCCGCGCCACCACGTCCAGGTCGGGAAGCGCTCTCTCAAGCTGTCGCCCAAGGAGTTCGCACTGCTGCGCATGCTCGTCAGCCATGCGGGGCGCGTGGTCACCCACAAGCAGCTGTTGAGCGAAGTCTGGGGCCGCGTGCACGAGAGCGACACCCAGTACCTGCGCGTCTACGTCGGGCAGTTGCGCGAGAAACTCGGCGACGATCCCGCGCGCCCGCGCTACATCGAGAACCTGCCCGGCATCGGCTACCGCTTCATCGATCCGGACTGAGCGCGGATCCTGCTCAGAACTCGCCGAACTCTCGATCGACGGTCGATTCGTAGGGGTACTCGACGAAGACTTCCCATACCTCGCGTATTCCTTCCCGCCCGTTCACCGAGGCGAGCAACATCGTCGGAACGGACAGGGCGCCACCGACCAGCAACCCGAAACCACCGAGGGGGCGCAGGATCAACGCATCGTAGGTCTTGTCGACGGTGAACCAATCGATCACAGACGTGGCCAGGCGGCTGGGGCGCTTCACCACCCAGTCGTAGGTCTTGTCGACGACCGACTGCGCATCGGCCAGAGCGGGAGTCGGACTGAGCGGGCCGAGGCTGAGAACAGTGATCAGGGCAAGCGCGGCGATTTTCATTCTCGACCTCGGTTTATCGATCGGCCACCTATCCTAGCAAGCCGATGTCGCGTTGGGGTGGGTGTTGTCGGAGGCCGGAGTCCGGGCGGGGTCGCACATCGGCTTCGCGGACGTCGGATCGCCCGTTTCGGAGCGGAGGCGCGCAGCACCGATGAGTTCATCTGCACCGCCGGGCACGAGCGCCGATTCGCGGCGCGACGGGCTTCGCTGGTCGCTGCTGATCTTCGCGGTCGCACTCGGCGTCCGCGGGCTCGAGTTGTGGCAGCTCGAAGCCCAGCCGTTCTTCGATTTTCGCATGGGGGACGGTCGGGTCTACCACCTCTGGGCTCAGGAACTCGCCGGGGGCGATTGGCTCGGCAGCCGTGTCTTCTATCAGGCGCCCCTCTATCCGTACTTCCTCGGCGTCATCTACCGGGTCGCCGGAGAGCAGCAGCTGATCGTCCGCCTGCTGCAGGCGGTGCTCGGCGCGACCGGTTGCGTGCTGCTCGCATATACGGGCTGGCGCCTTTTCTCGAAACGCATCGGGATCACGGCCGGGTTCATTCTCGCACTATACGCACCCGCGATGTTCGCCGACGTGACGATCCAGAAATCGGTGCTCGACGTGTTCTTCGTTTGCGCGCTGCTGGCTCTTCTCGGCGACGTCGATCGGCGCGCGCGATCGACATCCGTGCTGTTGCTCGGGGTGGTCACGGGCTTGCTGGTGCTGACCCGCGAGAACGCGCTGATCGTCGTGCCGGTGCTGCTGCCCTGGCTCTTGTTCCTGCCCGGCCATCCACTGCGCTCTCGTCGCGCGCTGGCCGGGCTGTTCGGTCTGGGCGTGGCAGTCGTGCTGACGCCCGTCGCGATCCGCAACTGGACCGTGAGCGGTGACTTCCATCTCACGACTTCGCAGTTCGGACACAACTTCTACATCGGCAACAATCCCGCTGCGGATGGCACCTACAAGCCTCTGCTCTTTGCACGCGGCGAGCCGCTGATCGAACGGACGGATGCCGAACGCGTGGTCGCCGAGACACTCGGCCGGACGCCGACCCCGTCCGAGGTATCGGACTTCTACACCGACCTCGCCGTCGACTACATCCGCGCCGAGCCGCTCGGCTGGATCACGCTGATGGGACGCAAGGGA
>JANOFF010000191.1:0-8532 GCA_031413515.1 bacterium | reverse complement strand
CCCTGCCCTGCGTTCGGTTCGCAAGCTGCGCGACTTCATGAACCTGAGCTATCCGATCGGGACCGACAACGGTGACATGGTGAAAAAGTTCGGCGACCCGCGCGGACTCGGTGCAAAGTTGCCGGTCTGGGTCGTAATTGACGGCAGCGGTGCCGCCCAACCAGCCGCTGCAGCCGACCGGCTCCGCCGGCGGCTGAGCGCCAGGTCGTTGGGCGGCGTGCGTCGGCTCGGGACTTCGCGAATTGCCCCCGGTACAGTCTGCCGCTCAGCAACTACTCGCCGACAGGAACTGAAAATGAGAACACTCTTCATCGTGCTCTTGCTGTCCGTTGCACTACCGTCGTCGTCGCTCGCTCAGTCGACCTGTGAGCCGGCGGAACCGAACTTCGAATCGCTGTCATTGGGTTTTCTCGGCTTCCAGTTTCTAGAGCCTCGAGACGTCGTGATCCGCACGCAGCGGCAGTGGTGCAAGTTCTGGAACGAAGCCTATGCAGGGCGTGCCGATCCGCCGTCTTGCGACACAGGCTTGGTCGACTTTCGGCACGAGACAGTCGTCGCGGCCTGGATCGGCGTCCGGGGGAACGGTTGCCACACGGCTGAAGTCACTCGTGTCGATCCCGTGCTGGGGTCTCGACGGGTCGAGGTTACGATCACCGAATCGCTCCCCGGCCGAGCGTGCCTCTGTACACAGTCGTTTGTCTCGCCACTCGCCGTGGCGGTGATACCCGCCCGAGTCGGGCGGGTACGCTTTATCCATGAAGAAGCTGTTCTCGAATGCCCGGGGTTCTAGTCTCCGATCGCGTTCCCGCCAGACCTGCGTGGCATGCGCCGAGCCGGCCCCAGGCGATCCCCTTCGCAAACGGGGCCATCCGCCTCCGACCCTTGAACGGCAACACAACGTTGCCCACCGCTGAACACCGATCCGTCGTATGGCGCGCGATCTACGAGCCGGTTGCCTTCCACTTCATGGAGGGGCGCTTCTTCGTCCTGGCACAGTCCCTCAGAAACAGGTTGATCAGGGTCTGGTACGGAATCTCAGTCTCGTCTGAGAGCTTCTTGAAGTACTCGAGAGTCGTCTCGTCGAGTCGAATCGTCACCTGCTTCTTGAGCCGGCTCGCGTAGGGATTTCGCGTTCCCTTCGAGAAGTCGTAGTTGTCCTTCATTTCCTCCACCTCGACTCGTAGTCTCTGCGTTCCGAACGGTCAGCGCGGCGCGCAGAGATGATCCGAATGACTTCGTCATCCTCACGAAGGCAATGACAGACCACGAGAATCTCGAGCCCCGCGCTCATTCCGAGGAGCACAAAACGCTCCTCGGCAAGATCGGGGTGCTCGTCTTCGACCAATATCGCCCAGTCGTCAAAGAAGACGGTCTGTGTTCATTCGAACGCCACGCCGTGCTTGCGCTTGTTGTCGCGACTCTTCGTCTCGTCCCATTCGAAGCGCAGGTCAGGCACGGGGCCGGCGTAGCTACATCGTAGGCGCGCGCAAAGCGCAGATCAACGAGTCATTTCACCGACCTGATCTTGCCCCGGTTCAATTGACCTCGGTTGCAGTCCGGCGTCATACTGGATCAACTGTCACAGAGTCGATCCACGCCGTGTCCCGCCGCCGACCACCGCTCCGTCACGCCGCACGCACGCATCTCCCTCTCCGGACCATGAGAATCGAAGTCGACGATCTATCCCGGCCGGCCGTGCATGCTCTGCTGATCGAGCACCTTCAGAGCATGCATGCGCTGTCGCCGCCCGAGAGCGTCCACGCGCTCGATCTCGAGGGACTTCGCGGTCCGGAGATCACGTTCTGGACTGCCTGGCAGGATGACGTGCTCGTGGGTTGTGGAGCCCTCAAGGAGCTGGATCGCACGCATGGCGAAATCAAGTCCATGCGGACCCCGAGCGCACGACGCCGCCAGGGAGCCGGACGGACCATCCTTGCTCACATCATCGAGACTGCGCGGTCGCGCGGGTATCAGCGACTCAGCCTCGAGACCGGCTCGATGGCCGCGTTCGTGCCCGCGCAGACCCTCTACCAGAGCTTCGGCTTCGCGTACTGCGGCCCGTTCAGTCAGTACATCGAAGACCCGAACAGTGTCTTCATGACCAGGCGGCTCTAGGCCAGGCTCCTCCAGGTCAGGACGCGAAGTCCCGATCCGGTCCGCGTCACCAGCGCGATCTCGACTCTTCCGCGAAGCCGAGGATCCCATCGACGTCGTGGCGCGCTCCATCTTGCGCGGTCACGTGTCCGGTCCAGGTGCCGAACACCTGATGCACTTCGGTCGCCAGCACCACGGCATCGATGCGGCTGTAACGGTCGTAGGTCGTGCTGAGGGTGAGGTCGAGGCTGCCGTCGCGGTGACGCACACGCCACGGCTGCATGGGTCGGTCCCAATCGTACGTCCACTCGAGTTCGTCGCCGATCTTGCTGAGTCGCCCGTCGACGAGGATTCCGTTCTCGGTGAAGCCGGTGCCCTCGGTCCACTTCGCGCCGAACTGCAAGCCGATGATGGCGCCCTGGCTCGATCGGCCAGCTCCACCGCCCCAGTTCCATTCCGTCCGGTACGGCCATCGGCCCCGGCCGACATCGAGAACCCCCCAGGCTTCTGTCCTGGCTGTGGACGCTTCACCGGATGCAGGGCCGATCGTGCGGATGGTTTCGCCGACGGTCAGGGTTCCGTGAGCCGGACGCGCCTGGTGCTTCGATGTGTACTGGAACCGCCGATCCGACCAGGGGATGACGACATTCAGCGATTCATGTTCCGCTGGCAGCTCGACGCGCAGGTCCAGCTGCGCGGGCTGTCCGTTCTCGATCCACGACGCGGTGATCGTGGTGCCCCGGGCGTCATCGACGAGCTTCACGCTCGACGTTCTTCCCGTGTACGACAGCGGTTCGCTGCCCGGTCTGTCCGGCAGCGCGACGCCGCGCGCAAGAGGCAGGTTGTGATCGACGCCACCGGTGACACCGGTCGCGGGTTCCAGCCACCAGACGTTCGCCATGCCGAGATAGTCGACGTCCGCGTAGGTGACCGACACGATCAGGTCGCGAGCGAGCACGCACCAGTAGTCCCAGCGCTTCGTACGTCCCCAGCCTCCACGCAGGTTGGCGGTGTGGAGCGGCACGCGAGACCAGCCCTTTGCGTCGGGGGCGAGGGTGCGGCCGTCGGGAAGGCACAGGTCGACGGCTCGAGTGATCTCGCGTTCGTGGGTGGTCGCCATGACGACCATGCTATCAGCCATGGAGCGAGGCCGTTCGGTAGAGTGCGGGCATCGTGTCACCATGCGATCGCCCGCGCGATCCATACCCAGGAGAACCCCATGGCCATCAAGCTGTACGGAATCCCGCATTCGCGCGCGTCGCGCTGCCTGTGGCTGCTCGAAGAACTCGGCGTCCCCTACGAGAACGTGCCGGTCCACTTCATCGGCGAGACCCACAAGCCGGACTTCCTCGCCATCAATCCGAACGGCCGCATCCCCGCGCTCGACGACGAGGGTCTCGTCTTGTTCGAATCTCTGGCGATCAACCTCCACCTCGCGCGCAAGTACGACGGCGGCAAGGGTCTGTGGCCGAAGAGCGCCGACGATCAGTCCCGCGCGATCCAGTGGTCGATCTGGGCCATGACCGAAGTCGAGCCCGCAGCCATCCAGGTGATGCTGCACCGCGGCGTGCTCCCGCCGGCGCAGCGCGACGAGGCGGTGGCGAAGGCCGCCGTGCAGACGCTCGCGAAACCGATCGGCGTGCTCGAAGGCGTCTTGAAGAAGCGCCCCTATCTGCTCGGCGATGCATTCAGCGTGGCGGATCTGAACGTGGCGGGTGTACTCAGCGCGGCGACCTCGATCGGCCACATGCCACTCGACGGCACGCCCGCCACGGCCGACTGGTACGCGCGCTGCAGCGCGCGCCCGGCGTTGGCGCGGGCACTCGGGCCGAACTAGTGGACGTCTGCACGAGCCGCTTCCGACCCTCTGTCCGCCCCGCAGAAGTCGCGGCGTGACGACTCGCGCGCAGTGCCACGAGAGGGACCGACGCTGAGCATCTATCTCGGCACCTTCCTCGTCGCGATGGCGACGCTGGCACTCGAGATCACTCTGACTCGGCTGCTCAGCGTGAGCACCTGGTACCACCTTGCTTTCTTCTGTCTCGCCACGGCGATGCTCGGCATGACGGCAGCTGCGGTGACGGTGTTCCTCGTGCCGCGCTGGTTCGAGCCGCAGCGGCGCGCCGCGAGCGTGGCGCGTGCCTGCCTCGGGTTCGCGGTGGTGACACCGCTGGCGCTGTTCCTGCTGTGCGTGCTGCCGCTCGCGCTCTGGCCCGATCCGATGTCGGCGTTGCTCTTCCTGTTTGCGACAGCGGTCTGCGCGCTGCCCTTCTACTTCTCGGGGATCGCCATCTCGGCGGTACTGACCCGCTTCGAGTTGCCGCCCGGACGGATCTACGGCGCGGATCTGCTCGGCGCTGCCACTGGTTGCCTGTTGGTGCTGGCCGGTCTCGATTCGTTCGACGCCCCGACGCTGGTGCTGATCTGCGGAGCGATCGGTGTGCCCGCCGCCCTCGCATACACCTGGGACGCTCGCGATCACGATACGCGGGGCGCCGTGGCGCTGGGCCTGCTCTCGCTCGTTGCGATCGGGACGAATCTCTCGATCGAACCCCGCATCCGGCCGATCTTCGTCAAGCAGCAGCTCGACCTCGCGGGCGACGCCGTCGTGGACGAATGGAACTCCTTCTCGCGCGTGGTCGTCGAGCCGCAGATCGTCGCGGAGCCCGCCTGGTGGGGACGCAGCCCGCGTGCGCCAGCCGATCAGCTGATCCCCCGCTACCCGATGCACATCGACGGCCTCGCGGGCACGAGCCTCGGTCGCTTCGAGTCGCCGGCCGACATCGACTATCTGCGATTCGACGTGACGAACGTCGCCTATGCGCTCCGCCGCGGCAGCAGCGCGGCCGTGATCGGGGTCGGTGGCGGACGCGACATCCAGAGTGCGCTGCTCTTCGGATTCACGTCGGTGCGCGGGATCGACGTCAACCCGATCTTCATCGACTTGCTCGAAGGACGCTTCAGCGACTTCGCCGGTCTCGGCGGACGCGATGACGTCGTGCTCGTCGTCGATGATGCCCGCAGCCATCTCGCGCGCACCGCCGACCGCTTCGATCTGATCCAGATGTCGCTGATCGACACGTGGGCGGCAACTGGCGCGGGCGCGTTCACTCTCTCGGAGAACGCGCTCTACACCGTCGAGGCGTGGCAGATCTTCCTCGATCGCCTGACCGACGACGGACTCTTCACGGTGTCTCGCTGGTACGACCCGCGCAACCTTGGCGAGACCGGTCGGCTCGTGAGCCTGGCGACCGCCACGCTGCTCGAACGCGGCATCGCCGATCCGGCCAGGCATCTCGCGATGGCGACCGTGAACAACGTCTCGACGCTGATCGTGTCGGCCCGCCCGTTCACTCCCGCGGACGTTGCTCAGCTCGAATCCATCGCCCGCCGCCTCGACTTCTCCCTGCCGCTGGTTCCCGGCAAGCCGATCGCGAATCGTGTCCTGCGCGAGATCGCGACGGCGGATTCGATCGACGAGCTCGAGGAGCGCGTCGCCGACGAAGTGCTCAACTACCAGCCACCCCGCGACGAGACGCCGTACTTCTTCAACATGCTGCGCTTCGGTCAGCTGAATCTCGCCGAGATTTCGAGCGAGGGCACGACGGCGGGCAACCTGCTCGCGACGGCCGTGCTGAGCGTGCTGATCTTGAGCCTGGCCGTGATGGCGGTGCTGACCATCGCGTTGCCGCTCTGGTTGCGGAGAGGCGCGCAGACCGCGTCCCGGGTGCGACCCGCCGGCGCGATTTTCTTCTCGGCGATCGGGGCCGGCTTCATGCTGCTCGAGATCGGCCTGTTGCAGCGGCTATCGGTTTTCCTCGGGCACCCGGTCTACGCACTGGGAATCCTGCTCTTCACGCTGATCGCGAGCACCGGGCTCGGCAGCCTCGCGAGCGAGCGGCTGCCGCTCACGCGAGTGCCCGGTCGACGAATCTTCCCGCTGCTGACCGTCATGCTGATCGCGTGCCTCGGCGCCGCGCTCGGCGCACCGACGGCGGCCTTCGAGGGTTCCGCCCAGGCCGTCAAGATCGGTGTCGCGATGTCGGCGGTGGCGCCGGCGGGTCTGTTGCTCGGCCTGTTCTTCCCGACCGGCATGCAGCTCTGTGGTGAGGGCGGCTCGGATCCGACGCCGTGGTACTGGGCACTGAATGGCATCTTCAGCGTGCTCGCCTCGGCGCTCGCGGTGTTCTTCTCGATCTATTCCGGCATCGCTACCAACTTCTACATCGCCGCAGTCTGCTACACGGTGGCGGGTGTGGCGCTGCAGCGACTGGCGCCTGGTCGGTAGACGAGTCCGCCGCCGAGGCTGCGGGGTCCACCCCGATCGACCCACGAGGAGCACCGATGCCGTCCGCGAAGAAGAAGGCGCCGTCCGCCAGGAAACAGGCACCGTCCGCCGCGAAGCAAGGGAAGAAGAAGCAAGCAAAGACAAGAGACGAACGCGTGGTCGTCGAGAACGTCATGTCCCCCGGACGCACGATCACCATCGATGCCAAGAAGTACACGGCGATGAAGCGAGCGCTCTTGAAGGTGCTGCCGAAGAAAGCGCCCGGGCTGACGCAGGCCGAAATGTGGGACGCCGTGCCGGCGCACCTGCCCGAGGCCGAGTTCCCGGGCGGCGCGAAAGCGGGCTGGTGGACCAAGTGCGTGCAGCTCGACCTCGAGGCGAAGGGCGTCGTGGTGCGCGAGACGTCCGCCAAGCCGCTGCGTTGGCACCGCGCGAAGTGATGCGGGCGACGTGATAGGCGGCCGCGCGCTCGAGCAGACGCGCGGCGAGAGTCAGAAGCCCGAGCCCGAGCCGTCGGAGCGTTTGCGCGCGACATCCGTCCCCGCGATTCTCCCACGACGATGCGCGCCGCCTGGGATGTTCTCGCTTGTTCGGTGCGTGGCTGCGCGCGGCCGCTCACGCGAGTCGAGCAGCGCTTCGTCTGCCCGACCGGACACGCGTTCGATCTGGCGCGCTCCGGCTACCTGAACCTGCTTCAGCCACAGGATCGGCGTTCGCTGCAGGCCGGTGATTCCAAGGCGACCGTGCAAGCGAGACTCCGGCTTCGCGAACGCGGGCTCGGCACCGCGGTCGACGAGGCACTCGAGACGCTCGCCGCGATGCACGCTGTCGGCGAGGCCGCTGCGATCGTCGACCTCGGATGCGGGACAGGCGATCACCTGGCGGCCTTCGCAGGTGATCGCGACCGCAGCTGCGTGGGCTTCGATCTCTCGGTCGCTGCCATCGAGGCCGCCGCACGCCGTCATTTTGTCTGCGCCTGGTCGGTCGCGAACTGCGACCGCGTCCTGCCCGTCCGGGCGGCGTCCGTCGACGTGGTGCTCAGCATCGATGCGCGCCGTCCGCGTGACGAGATCGCGCGCATCCTGAAGCCCGACGGTCTGGTGCTCGTGGCGGTGCCGGGGCCGGGCGATCTGCGCGAGCTGCGTGCGGCGACGCTCGAAGACGCGCGCGACCTGCCCGGGCTGACGCGGGTCGTGGATGAGTTCGCCGGTTCGTTCGAACTCGTCGCGCAGCAGCGGACCGCCGAGGTGCTCGAGTTCGACGCCGAGGGCCTGCACGACCTGTCGCTCGCCACCTACCGCAATGCGCGCCGCCGTGAGGATGAGAGGCTCGGCACGCTCGAATCACTGCACGTAACGATCGTGCACGACGTCGGGGTCTTCAGAAGGCTGCAGCCGTGAGGCGTCGTCGGGCGCAAGCTTTGTTAAATTGCCGACATGTCGCGCCGATCTGCGAGCCGTAGCCGAGCCCGCAAATCGACCCGCAGACGCACGCGCCAGTCGAGCTGGGCTCGCTACCTCCCGAGCCGCCCCCCGATCCGAATGCCGAGCAAGCGGACGCGGCAGCGCTGGCGCCGAGCCTGGCGGTCCCTGCCGTCCGTCGTGCAGTGGCCGGTTGCGTTGGCGGCGTTCGTCGTCGTCTTCCTCGCGGTGAACTGGACGTATCAGGTCGTCCGCAAGCCGAGCGAGCTCTTCTTCCCGATCGACACAGCACTCCACAAGACGCCCGAGCAGACATGGCGCGCGTATTCCTCGCTCTTTCAGCGTCACGCCACTCCGGTGATCACCGCGGAGTTCCTCGCCGCACTCGCGCAAGTCGAAGCTTCGGGCAATCCGGTCGCGCGGACGTACTGGCGCTGGTCGTTCACCCTCGACCCCTTCTCCATCTACCGACCGGCGTCGAGCGCGGTCGGGATGTATCAGATCACCGATGGCACCTTCGAAGAGGCGAGCCGATTCTGCATCCACGACCATGAAGTGGTCGCCGACGGTCCGTGGCATGCGTGGCGATCGTGTTGGCTGAACAGTCTCTATACGCGCGTGATTCCATCGCACGCGTAGTCGCGAATTTCGACTCTGGGGTAGGTGTTTCAACGATCTGTGAGATGTCCACGCCTTGCAATGCCTCAAATTGCTTTATGAGGGTAAAGG
>JANOFF010000190.1:0-9749 GCA_031413515.1 bacterium | reverse complement strand
GGAATGATTTCGTCGAGCAGGTCATCGAGGGAAGCCGCCCCGACCGCCTCAAGCATTCGCCCCTCGTCAGCCGGTGTGAGGCCGATGTGACGCGTGACAAAGTCTGCCGGTTCATGAAGTCCCGATACCGGGCGCGACGGTGCTGGGACGGTTTCCTCGGGAGCTTCGGGCCGCAGGCGCGGCGAACGCGCCGCAATGGCAGCGGGCGAGGTGGCAACATCGGACATGCGAGGGCTCCTGGCAGTCACGGCGCCGGCCCACGCCGACCCCTGGAACCCTGTTGTCCTGGGACCTGAGAGATTCGCCGCGAGACCGTGCCCGCGGTTTGCCCCTTCGGTGGACGCGACACCGTTTCAGCGGCGCGTCACTCTCCAACAGAATGTGTCGTCAGTTCTTTTGCCAGAAAATACCTGATTTCACCGGGGATTTTAGGGGGTCAGGCGGGAAAAAACAAGGGTAGGCGACACCGAATTACCCGGAAAATTACCCGCCAATTTTGACGGCATTTTGCCCCACCTGCCATATTCGACCATTTTGGCATTCTTTTCCATCTTGCCCAGACTTCCATCCTCGAAAACGCTCTTGGATGCCCTTCAAGCCAAGGGGGTATCTGAGGCAGGAGGCAGCCTCGAAATGGCTTTAGGGGGCATTCTGGAGCGTCTCAATTGTGGGAATGCCTTATTGTGCTGCCCTTACTTCAAAATATGTTCTTGGCAATATGACGACGGTGAATATCTCGGATCGTAGCGACCGCCCATTTTTGGCTTCCCTTTTTTTCCAGCCATGTCGTTTCATTGCTTTTCATATTCACCTTGCCGATCATCCACAATTCATTATTCCCTGGCTGCGGCTGGCAGAATATCTCATATGCCCCGATCTTCTCATTTAGCGTGAGGCGGCATTGTTCCGCTGCCCTACATTGTGCTGCCGTATATCTCATTTTCCCCCTTATATTGCCTTACCTAAAATCGGAATTTTTATCACGCTCCTGGCCGTAGCTTAACAAGCGATCATAGTGAAAGTTTATTCGACCGACCGCCAGTATGCCCACACGCCACCCACTGCATTCGTTCGGCATATTTCGATCCGCTTATCTGATTCAGTTCTCATTGCCTTATCGAGTCTCTCGCCGCAACGAATACGCTCACGAACGTCAAGCCAGTAGGATCGGGCATCGTACCCATCGGCATGATCGTACTGTCGGTGTGCCTCATTATATTCGCTTTGTTGTATGGCTCGATTATTCTCTTCGAGGATGTCATCGCAGTGAGCCTTCAATTGTTTGAGGCTTGAAAATATTTTCGTGTTCATGTTCACCTTATCCTTTTTTGTAAATGGTATTCATCACGTTCATTCGTTCATTCGTTCAATCGTCACCCGTCGCTTGATATTCGTCGATTTCTTTTGAGTTTAACTGGTAATGCATTAGCAGAGTCATCCAAAATAAACCCTTATGATTGTCGGGCCATGCATTAAACTCCTCTATCGAGTCGCCTAGCATTTCGTAAAAATAGTTGCCTAGATTGCTCGATATGACTCCCGCAGGATATGACTGCATTAAAATCCACAATGCCCACTCCCTGTCAAGTTGTGTCATGTCGCAAATATTTCGGTATAGGTCAGGCAAGCCCAGTATATCCACTCGCCCCGACTCATGCATAATTGTCATTAAGGCTTTATGGTTTGATTCGTCCATCACATTGTCCCCTTTATATTTTTTGGTGTCTCCCGCATGTCAAAAAAGTTTTCATATCTCGGATCATCTAGCATCAATTGGCGAGCCAGCATAGGTGCGTGATCGTTTGATATTTTGAAACCCATATACCTGTCTTCGATCTCATATTCCCATCGCAGCCGATTGACAATGAACTGAGCGGATGATTTTTGCTTGCCTTTCATCTTCAATATGTTGGCGAATTTTTTGAATAATGAATACGTTTGTTTGCCATGCGGCGAACTGAGCCATCGGTTATATCTTTCCATTTTTTTCCTTGTGTAACGGGAGAAGAATTTCTCGTGTCGTGATGTATCATATGTATCCATGATGGTATATACGCATCATCGGGACAGTTTTTATCCTGAGAGATACATTTTCTTTTGGAGCGTTGTATCCTCACTCAATAATCCTGGCCGATGGCTGCGGATTATTCCATCATGCTCGGCCATGCTCTCATGATGGTCTAAAAACTTTTTCTCGCTACGCTCGCCATTAGAAGTTATTACGTCGCTCTGCTCCGTAATAACTTCCCCCTCATATTCAAAAGTGAATTCGCCAAAATCGAAAAAGGTTTCTGGCTCACCTTTTATTTTGGCAAGCCATTCCTTTTGCTTTTGCTTTCGATCCTCATATTGTTTAACTATTTCGGGAGGGGTCGAGGATGAAAACTGTCGGCTCGGCTTGTCTATTTCGTATGCCAAGATACATAAATGCCGGTGAACACTTTTGAACGTCAGCGGGAACGTGCCAGTGTCGTCTATGATCCTCGCCAGTCGTCTCGCCTCAGGTCGCATCATGGGCGAATATTCGTCGATCCTTTTCTGGCGGTCAATCAATTCCTGCCATATCTTTTTTTGCGGTGTGAGCCAGAATTCGCCAATAGAACCACACTTTTTTAGACGGCATTCTTTCTTGAAAATTCGTCGCTTGTGAAAATAAATGTCCTCACTTGTTCGCCCATAGGAGGGGTCATTTATATTCTGGCTCGCCCGTATATCCTGCCCGTATACAACCGCCTTGGGGATATATTGGCAGAGTGCCTTTTGATCTTCGATGGCGGCACAATGAATTCTTGAAACGCTCTTTAGCTCACTTGACAGGGAGTCTCTCAGCGTATTTTTGATTTCCTCCTGCTGCCATTTATTGACAATCAAAAGGTGATAATGAATCCTGCCCGTCTCACACAATTCCCGATGCCAATATGCGATTATCTTATTCGCTCTAAGGCATCGACATATCTGCCCCCATATTCTCGAATGGTCATTTTCGGTCAGGTCGGCATCAAAAGATATTGTCGCTTCGTGGGAATAATGCTGCCTTCCCGTTTCTCTGGCATTATGTTCAAGGCAGTAGGCGATTTTGGTAGCCTCATATTTTGCCCCCTCGATTGATTTCCAGCCTTTTGCCTCATTATGGCCAGTGAAAGGGTTTCGCTTTATGCCCCTTTCCGGGTTTCGCTCTTGAAAATCGACGGTTATACTACTATCATATATTATCACAGTATCCACCTTTTGCCCTCATGGTTTCTTTTGCGGAGCCATGAGGGCATTTTTTATACCCGTAGTGATATAGTGGGATCGTTTCTTTTCTTTTAGCTTTTTTGTGTCAATTTCCTGTCAATTTTTTAGAACATGGTTTTTGGTGATAATATGGGTGTACAACCGATATGCATAATTCCCGAGAAAAAGGGGGGTCGTGTCGTGTTGTAGCGGTTACTTATAGTGTAGCAAGCCTACCCCCCTTGTTTTTCAATATGGGTGTACAACCGATTTCCTCCTTACCTCATTTTTTGGAGTTTGTGGGAGGGGACGGGCAGGTACATTCCGCTACTGCATTGGCGAAAGTTTTCTTGAGGCTCAGAATTGCCCCCTAATCGCCTTTTCCATGCCCCCATATATTCGACCCCCTACGGGGCAATCGACCGTCTCAGGGCATTCTGGAGCGTCCCTGTGGCAAAAATCGAGCTATGGCATATCGCTGGGGAAGATTTTGTCTATGCATGAAAAATCCCCCTTACCTGATTTCCCAAGTAAGGGGGATTTCTTTTGCCCTGTGAGTCTAGCTCGGCGGGCGAGTGTCACTAAGGACACAATTCTATAGCCTCATTTCTGAGACTTGGGACATTGTATTGATTGTCATTCCTCAGTCAAGTCATTTTTTTCTCAGGCTTCGACCCCGATCCACTGTGCCACCTTGACTAGAGCATCCTTCAATTTTGCCTTTTGCTCTGGGGTATAGTGTCGAATATATGACCCCATATGCACGTCACACTGAGCATCCCCACGATATAGACGACTGACTGTCTCGCCGCAATGGTCATGAATATATTGTGCCACCGTTTTTCGTAATGCCTTTTGCGAGGGCAGATTATGTTCCTTGGCGAAAAGACGATACGCCCTCTCCAATATCCAAGGCTTTAAACCATATTGGATATTTCGCCGTGTCTCTTGCCACATATAATGACATGGCACGATGATATTGGCTTTCCATTCTAATTTTTTTCGTGGCTTTTCCATGTCATCGCCAATTATATTTTCTGCGGTCATTGCCACTACCTCACACTTTGTCCAGCCAAAATTTAAGCCGCACAATAATGATGTCCTCACAACCCCTTCCGCTTTGTCTACGGCGAGCCTTAATTGCTCAATCGTATATTGTTCCTTTTTTGGTCGATCACGCCTGAGCCGATATTGTGGGAGCGTGATATATGCGACGTGTATACGATGGATGGCTGCCATACTTTTCAGAAATGAATGTAGATAGCGTTGGAGATTTTTCCTTGTTGTGCCTCCCCACGTTTCATGATCTTGAACCCGTTTCATCCACTCTCGATAATGTTCATGGCTTATATCCTGCACCGATATATTGCCCGTGATTTCATAAAACAATTCGAGCGACTGAGCCACCGAATAATGCTCGACATGACCACGTTTTTTATATGCCTCGATATAGTGGTCGATTTCTTTTCGGACTGATTCACTAGACTTTATAACCCTCGGCTTTAATGAGGCGAGGATATTCGTCTCATATTCGTCGGTGTCATCTAGGCAAAATGCTCTGGCTTGTTTTTCAATATCGGGATGGATCATCGGCACGTCGGCATTTTCGATGTCGTGAGCAGGGATATTCAGGCATCGCTCATATTCGTCTCTTATAACCGGCGTCTCTTTTCCATCGGTGAATATATCTTCAATTGATTTTAGACGCCGCTGCAATGGGCTATTTTTTCTTTTGTCATCCTGTACCTGCCCGAATATATTATCGAGAAATGCAAGCCAATAGTTTTCGGATTCTCTTTTGGTCGTCAGTGTGACATTGAACATATCTGACAATTGTTTGAGACTTTGGGATATTTCCTTGCCCTTATATTGTTTGCCTTTCAATCTCCACCGACCGTCATTATAATTGCCCTTATTTTTTCGTCGCATCACAATATCCATTTCTGCCTCAACTTCCGTTTGAAAAAAGTAAATCGACCACGGGCGAAATGATAAAGGGTAACAATAACTCGATCAAGGCTGACGACGATAAAATACCCTGTCGCCTACCCTGCTGAGGAATTACCCGTCACCCCGTCGTGTCATAAACGTAGGCCAGATATAGACTTAGCACGAGCCGAAAGGAAGAGTTGAGGCGTTACAATTTCGGTCTTTTGCCTGAGCGTTCAGCCTTCGGCGGCTCCTCGAAAGAGCTCTCTCCTGACGAGAAAAGTATAGCCGATAGCCTCCTGTTCGACAACGAAACGGCGCCATCCGCTCACTCCGCTTCGAGCGTCTGGCGGGCCTCGGCGATCTGTTTTCGCTGGGCGTCATCGACCGTGGGCCATTGAAGTCCGAGCTGCCGGATCGTGCCTGCCAGCACCGCACCGACCACCGCCCGGCTCACCCATTTCTTGTCGGCTGGCACGACATACCACGGGGCATGGTGGGTGCTCGTTTCCTGAATCGCCTCCTCGTAGGCCCCCATGTAGGAGTCCCAGTATCTTCGCTCGGCAATGTCAGACGGCGAAAATTTCCAGTGCTTGTCTGGTTCATTGATCCGGTCGATGAATCTCTCTTTCTGCTCGCCCCTCGAGATGTTGAGAAAGAATTTCACGATCGCCGTGCCATTCCTGGCAAGGTGTGCCTCGAACGCGTTGATGTCTTCAAACCGCTGCCGCCAGGTCTTCTCGCAGGCATCGATCCCCGGGATTCGCTGGGCAGCCAGCAAGTTCGGATGAACGCGAACGATCAGTACCTCTTCGTAGTACGAACGATTGAAAATCCCGATCCGCCCCCGCTCCGGCAGTCGCTTCATACATCGCCAGAGAAACGTGTGATCGAGATCCTCGGCCGACGGATGCTTGAAGCTCGTGACCTCGACCCCCTGCGGATTGACGCCGCTCATCACATGCTTGATCGCGCCATCTTTCCCGGCGGCATCCATCGCTTGAAAGATGACGAGCATGCTCCAGGAGTCAGCGGCGTAGAGCAGTTCCTGCGTTGCGGCAAGCTCCTCGCGGCTTTCTGTGAGGATCTCTTCCGCCCGCTCCTTCCGCTTCTTCTCAGGGATGTCTTCGTCACCCGCCCACGCGGGATCATGGTCGGCAAGGCGAAACTTCGTGCCCGGCTTCACGCGAAACACATTCTCGACGGTGGCAAAATCAATCGGCATAGACGATTCTCCATGGGGTCAACGCCAGGGTATGTGGTGGCCAGATCATCCCCCCTGGAGCGAGTGCCGCGGCTCCGTTTTGACACGACCGTTCGCAACGGGAAGAATCGACGAGTTGCTTCGCTTGCCCGGAGGGTTCCTTGATGCGTTTTGGAATTGTGCTCGCTGTCTGGGGATGCCTGCTGCCGGCTCTGGCACGTGCCGCCGAGCCCTCCCGGCCAAATATCATCTTCGTCTTTTCGGACGACCATGCCCAACACGCCATTTCGGCCTATGGGTCGAAGGTCAACACGACCCCGCACCTCGATCGGCTGGCTTCCGCAGGTGCCAGGTTCACCAACTCGTTTGTCACCAATTCGATCTGCACTCCCAGCCGCGCGACGCTGCTCACCGGCCAATACTCCCACAAGAACGGCGTGCCCGTGTTCAATCCATTCGACGGCAGCCGCGACCACGTCGCGAAGCACCTCCGGGCCGGGGGGTATCACACCGGGATCGTGGGCAAGTGGCACCTGGGCAGCGACCCAACTGGCTTTGATCGCTGGGTGATCCTGCCGGGCCAAGGGGACTATTGGAACCCACGGTTCCTGGTTCCCGGACGAATGATCACGATCGAGGGGCACTGCACCGCCATCACCGGCGACTTGGCAATCGAGTTTCTCGAGACCCGCCCGAAAGACAAGCCGTTCTTTCTCATGGTGCACCAGAAGGCGCCCCATCGCCGCTGGGAGCCAGATGCTCGCAACAAGGAGCGGTTTAAGGATGCCGTGATTCCGGAGCCCGACACCCTCATGGACACCTACGCCACGCGGCCCGCGGCGCTCCCTGAGAACCGCCAGACCATAGCCCACGACCTGGAGCCTAAGGACCTCAAGATCGCTCCCCCGCAGGGCCTGGCTGGCACGGATCTCATCAAATGGAAGTACCAGCGGTACATGCAGGATTATCTGGCGTGCGTGCAGGGGGTGGACGACAACGTCGGCGCTCTCCTGGACTACCTCGACGCCCAGGGCCTCTCGCGCAACACGATCGTGATGTACTCCGCCGACAACGGCTGGTACCTGGGCGATCTCGGCCTCTACGACAAACGGTTCATGTATGAGCCAGGGCTGCGGGTGCCGCTCATCGCCCGGGGCCCCGGGATCACGCCCGGCACCACACCGGACGCGTTCGTGGCCAACATCGATCTCGCGCCGACATTTCTTGACCTCGCCGGCCTGCCGATCCCAAGCTTCATGCAGGGCCGAAGCCTCGCGCCACTGCTTCGCGGCGAGAAGCCCGCCGACTGGCGCAAGACCGTCTACTACCGCTACTACCACAGTCCAGGTCATCACAACACGCAGGCCCATTACGGCGTGCGATCGGCCACCCACAAGCTGATCTATTACTGGAAGAAAGACGCCTGGGAGCTGTTTGACCTGCGCCACGATCCCACCGAGCAGCACAATCTTCTATTCGACCCTGCCGAGGCCGCCAAGCCAGAGATCGCGGCGGCTTTTGGGGAACTGAAAGCTGAGATCACCCGACTGCAGCAGGAGTTTGGTGACGACGGCCGGTACGCGGACCCCACAACCTGGCCGCAGGGGGGCGTCGATGGCCCGTTCCCAGACAAGCAGCCGGTGGGCCGGAAGGCGGTGGCCGAAGCAATGGTCATGTCGGCAGCGGAGTAGGTCTCGCCATTCGTGCGGCATGGCGCTGGCATCGCCGCGTGGTCGTGGCTGGCGCGTAGGACGAACTAGCCACCCGCAAAGCGACCGTGGCCTGATATTCTGTCTGGGCTCCACCGCTTTGTCCTCCCGCCACGTGCCCACCTGCTCGGAGATTCGCCCATGCCTTGCGTGCGCCTCGCGCTCCTGCTCCTCCTCGGCCACATCGCCACCAGCGCTGCCGACGCGGCGCCCACGGCCACGGATCCCACCACGCCCAGGCTCTCGCTGCCCTTGGAATTTCCGGCGATCGAGGGCTATGGCTCGGTCGTTTCGCTGCCCGAGGCGGGCGAGCGTCCTCGTATCGGTGGCCGTGTGGTGTTCGATACCACCGAGGCCGCGCCAGCAGGAAAACTCAACCGAGGACTGGAGAGCGCGGCCCGCCTCGTCAATCTCTATGCCCAGGAGGGCATGGGCGGCGCTCGTCCACAAATGGCCGTGATCCTTCATCACAACGCGATGCCGGCAGCCCTGATTGACGCCACCCACGAGCGGGCAGGCGGCGGCTCAAATCCAAATCGCGAGCTCGTCGAGAAGCTCCAGGCATCCGGCGTCGAAGTCTGGGTCTGCGGCCAAGCCGTCGTCCGCGGGGGCCATACGCCCGCCGACATCATTCCGGGAATCAAATTCGCCGACTCAGGCATGGTCTTCAATATCAACCGGCAGCAGGACGGCTGGGCGACGCTCGGCGTGCACTGACCATACGTGGAAAAAGCCATCCATGGCCTTTTTTCACTTGGCGGACAGTGGCAAAGCCAAGGTTTGCCAACGTCCGCGATCGCCGCTTCCTGCGGCGTGCGCCTTTTCCATGGTCGGCTAGCGCACAGGCACGCGCTCGACGAGGTTGAGGTTGTCGGCGTTGGCAGCCCCACCGACGAGGATCATGTGGGCGTCGCCATCCGGCACGGCCCGATGAACAATCCGCGGCACGACGCTCGCCACAGGCTCCCATTGTGAACCGTCGGCCGCGAGGCGGTGGACGCTCCCGTCGGCGACGCTCACATGGATCCGTCCGCCGATCGTGCATGCAGCCGGCGCAAAACCGTTCATCGAGTCGCCCGGCAGCGAAGGTCCTTTTGACCACGTGCCCGTTTCAGGGTCAAAGATATCGACATCCAGGCTGACATCCTCCTCGTCGGTAAACCCACCCATGACAAAGAGCTTGCCCTCCGCGACCGCGGCTATCAGCGCCCGCCTCACAAACGGCTGAGGCAGCTTCTTCCAGCCGGCTTTCGGATCCGCGAGGTTGAGGCTCAGCATCTCATCACACCAGTCTTCACCGTCATGGCCGAGCATGTTCCAGCCGCCGACGACATAGAGCGTGTCGCCAATGACGGCGACGTCGTGGCTCGAACGGGGCTCTGGCAGTGGCCGAAGATCGGTCCACGCACGCGTCGCTGGGTCATAGACGCTGACGGTCGCCACAGAAAAATTCTCAGCCAGCTCGCCAGGCGGGTTTCTTGGGTCCATGCCGCCCACCCGATGGATGCGGCCGCCGTGGGCAGCGATGTTCATCCCCTGAAGACCTGGGCCCGATGGCAGCTCTTCCCATGCCTCTGCTCCGCCGAGCGGCCGCCGAAAGAATCGGCCCGTGACGGCCTCTGTGGAGTACGTGTGGACCGGGGCGACATGGCCACCATACACGTACAGTTGACCATCACAGGCGACCGCAC
>JANOFF010000189.1:0-31672 GCA_031413515.1 bacterium | reverse complement strand
GCCCGGATGCCGATGCCCGCCGCGCCTCTGATCCGGCGCGCGGCAGCCAGAAGCCGGGTCTCGGTGGCTGGATCCATCAGGCATCGCCCGACATCGAGGGGCTGGTGCAGAACGCCGTCGAGCGGGTGTTCCGGCTGCTCGACCTGCCGCGGCGAACCGACATCAAGACGCTGAACCAGAATCTCGAACGCGTGGCCGAAGCCGTGGAGACGCTGCAGAAGATGTTCGAACGACGAGACGCGGTGCCGGAAGACGACTCCTCGGCCGATCTGGACGCCTGATCGGGACTCGCCGGGTTTGGTTCGGCTGCGCGCCCGACTCATGCCGAGTCATCGGTCGGCGGCCCTGCCCGGCCGCGATTCCCGGCCTGCGGGGATCCCCTCGTCGCGATAGCCTTGCCAGTCCGCGTCGAGCCTGCGGCCCGCCGCCCAACCCATCGCGAATCCGGAGTCAGAATGCCCGCCGTGATCGTCGAGCAGGACGGTGCCCTCCTCACCGTCACCCTCAATCGACCCGAGAAGAAGAACGCCGTCAACTGCGAAGTGATGTGCCGCCTGTACGACGCCTGGAACCGACTCGATGCCGACGACGATCTGCGCGTCGCCATCCTCACCGGCACAGGCGACACGTTCTGCGCCGGCATGGATCTCTCGGAGATCCACAAACTCGGCAGTGGCAAGCCCGACAACGAATACATGGAGCGTGTGATGAAGGAGCCCGCCGTGATCTACGGCGCGTGGCTCAAGACCTATCGACCGACCAAGCCGGTGATCCTGGCCGCCGAGGGTTTCGCACGCGCGGGCGGCACGGAGATCCTGCAGGGCACGGACATCCGCGTCGCGGGCGAGAGCGCGATGTTCGGCGTCACCGAGGTACAGCGCGGGCTCTTCCCGATGGCGGGATCAGCGGTTCGTCTGCGACGACAGATCGGCTATGCGGTCGCTGCAGAGATGCTGCTCGCCGGTGAAGACCTGCCGGCGCGCCGCGCCTACGAGCTCGGACTCGTCAATCACGTCGTGCCCGACGGTCAGGCTCTCACGAAGGCACGCGAGATCGCCGCAAGAATCGCTGCAAACGGACCGCTCGCCGTGAAGGCGATCCTCGCGACGCTGCGCGAGACCGAGACCCTCGCCGAACCGGACGCATTCATGATCGAGCAGAAGCACGGTCTGCAGGTCATGCGGTCCGAGGACGCGCGGGAGGGTCCGCGCGCATTCCTCGAGAAGCGGAATCCGGTGTTCAAGGGCCGCTGATCGCACACGCGCCGATCAGCGACGCTTCGGATTCTCGCGCTCCTCCAGAATGCGTTCGACAGTCTCGACGATCGCGACAGTACGTGAATCGAGTTCGATGTTGACGCGATCTCCCGCGCGCTTCCTGCCGAAGTTCGTGAGTCGCAGCGTCTCGGGAATCAGGTGGACCGAGAAGCGTCCCTCCGGTTCGACTTCGCCGACGGTCAGACTCGAGCCGTCCACGGCGATGAATCCCTTCGCAAGGATGAAACGCATCCAATGCGAGGGTACGCTGATGCGGAGATCGAACACGTTGTCGCGGTGGAGGGCGTCGACGATCTCGCCCGTCCCGATCACATGACCGGCCACGTCGTGGCCGCCGATCTCATCCCCCATCCGCGCACTTCGCTCGACGGCCACCCGGGCGCCCACCACCAGTTCTCCGAGCGTGGTGAGCTCGAGCGTCTCCTTGATGGCCTGGAAGGTCACGCAGCTGCCGCGCAGACGGACGACCGTTTGACAAACGCCGTCGATCGACACGCTTGCGCCGGGCTCGAGTCCGGAGGAGAGCGTCCCGCCGAGGTCGACTTCGTACGTGAGCAGGTCCGGTGCCCGTTCGACGCGCGTGACCTCGAAAGTGCCTCGTGTGATCCCGGTGTACATGCTGCTCCTTCCCGGCGCATCTCGTTCCACGTCCACCTGGCCCGCCGCAGGTCCATCGGGACGAGGTTCGCCAAGCCGTGGAATCACGCAAGCAGCGTGGCTGCCTACGATATCGTGATTCCGTGCCGACTCCCGAAGCACTCGAACTCAGACGACGACTCGAGGCCCATCCACGCGTCCGACTCGCGCACCTCCCCACACCCCTCGAACCGCTGCACCGGCTTCGCGAGCGCATCGGCGGCCCGCTGATCTTCATCAAGCGCGACGATTGCACGGGGCTCGCGACCGGCGGCAACAAAGTCCGCAAGCTCGAATATCTGCTCGGCGCCGCGGAAGCGGACGGCGCCGACCACGTGATCACGTTCGGTGCCCTGCAGTCCAACCACGCGCGGCAGACCGCCGCCGCTTGCGCGATCCGCGGCCTGACCTGCGATCTGATCCTCGTGCGTCGTGTCGAGTGGGGGGATCCTGCGTACGAAACTTCGGGAAACCTGCTGCTCGATCCGCTGTTCGGCGCGACCGTCCATCGGGTCGACGACGCATCCGCGAGCGGGGAAGTCCTTCGGCGCCGCATGGCGGAGATCGCGCGCGGTGGCGGGCGGGTGGTCCTGATTCCACCGGGCGGATCGAACGCGATCGGAGCGCTCGGCTACGTGCAATGCGCGCTCGAACTGAGCGAGCAGTTCGCGAGGCTCGATCCCGCACCCGGAGCGGTGTGGCTGGCAACTTCGACACTGGGAACGCAGGCGGGCCTCGTCGTCGGCTTCGCCACGATTGCCTGCGAAACACGTGTCACCGGGGTGGACGTGTACTCCGGTGATCAGGCCCATCAGCGCCGCGCCCTGCGCACGTTGTGCGACGAAGTCGCGAACCTGATCGGTGTCGAGCCCCCCCACGACCATCGCCTGATCGTGGACACGGATCACGTCGGCGCGGACTACGGCATCCCGGACGATCCGGTGTTCGAGGCGATCGAACTCGTCGCACGCACTGAGGGCATCCTGCTCGATCCGGTCTACTCCGGGAAGGCGATGGCCGGTCTGATCGCGCACGTCCGGGCCGGGCGGGTGGAGCACGATCGACCCGTGGTCTTCGTGCACACAGGAGGATCCGCCGGACTGTTCGCCTACCCGGAGGCACTGCGCGCGCGGACGATCGCGTGAGGGGGCTGGCAGGAAGGATCCGGAGGCCGTGAGGCCAGCGGCGGGTGTTCAGTCCCAGACCGACTGCCTGCAGTCCAGACCCTGATCGACCAGTTCCTGGATCCGATCGCGCAGCGCGGCCGTAGACCGCGAAATGATCAACTCCTCGTCGTCGGCGTCCGACGGCTCGCACAGCTCGATCGGATCGCCGAAGACCACGACCCACTTGGTCGGAAGCGGCAGCAATCCGAGTGGTCCGAGTACCGGGAACGTCGGCGTGATGGGGATGAAGGGAAGCCCGAGCATGCGTGCTGCGGTGTGCGACTTGAATAGAATCGGATGCGCCTCCTCGGCGCCGACGATACCGACGGGGACCAGCTGTACGTGATTGTCCATCGCAGCGCGGACGACACCCCCGCGCCCGAACCGCTTCAACCGGTAGCGCTCGCGGAAGGTCTTGGTCGCTCCCTTCGCGCCCTCCGGAAACGCGATCAGCGAACGTCCGGTCCGGAGCGTGCGATCGGCATTCTCGCGACAGGCGCGGATGCCGCCCATGCGGGCGAGAAACGGCTGCGCGAACGGCAGCGTGATCAGTCCATCGGCGAGCATGTGACGAGGTCGACCCAGACCCGGAATCATCCTCTCCACGATGTGCGCAAGCATCAGGCCATCGTACGGAAGCAGGCCCGAGCGATTCGCGACGAACAGCACCGGCCCCGTGGCGGGAACGCGATCGACGTCCTGCACTTCGATCCGCCAGTAGCTTCCGGACATCCAGTCGAGCAGCGGCCGCGTGCGGATGAGAAGTTCCGCGTCGGCGCCGAACTCGTCGATCTCCACGCTCCGCTCGCGCATTCCGAGCGTCGAGATCCGGGAGCGCAGTTCATCGAACAGCCCGAACCAGTCGATTCCGGGCTCCCCCGCACTCACACGGTCCGCTTCGGGGAGGCGGCTTCGGATCTGATTGCGAAGATCCTCGAGTGCATCGCGAAGAGCGTCGATGCTCGCTTCGTCGAAGTCCGGAGCCGGCCTGCGACGGTGGCGACGGAGCGGAATCACATTGTCGTCCGGCGCCTGATCACGATCGGTCATCGATCCACCCGTGTCGCCTTCATGTGGCCGGATCCATCAGCGGTACGCCTGCAGCTTCCGTGAGCCCACGAACGACATCCAGGTCTCGCGGGTGCTGTAGACCGGCTCGCCGAATTCCTGCCAACCGCGTTCGCCGTCTGCCACCCACAGATGCCGAAGGTAGTCGAAGAACGCGGCCGGACGATCCCCGGTCTGGCCCTGCGAGGGTTGGCTCGAAGCCCGATAGAGGACGGACGCCGGAAGAGGCAGGCGCCGACGCCCCGCCAGAGCGAGCAGCGTCGAGAGCGGCAATACGCCCCGTCCCACGATGTTGAACACACCCGGATGCGAACCGATGAGCGCCTCTTCGTAGACGTCGAGCAGATCGTCGGCGTGGATCAGCTGCAGCAGGGGATCGTGTCCGAGGATCGTCGGCACGACATCACGCTCGAAGTAGCGCGACACGTAGTCCGCGTGACCGGGCCCCATCGCCCAGCAGCTGCGCAGTACGGTGACCTCGGTATCGCGATGACGCAGCGCCCATTCCGACACGAGGCGCTCGACCTCCACCCGATTCTTCACGCAATGCGCGTCCGGATGGCCGGACAGCGGATGCGACTCGGACAGGAAGTTCGGATTCACCGCGCGTGGGCCATAGAGCATCGTGCTCGACGCGACGACCAGGCGTCGGATCTTCGCGGATGCAGACGCGTTCATCACGTGCAGGCTGCCGATCGTCTCGAGTTCGTGATCCTCCTCGACATCGACCGTGGGTGAGGTCCGGAACGCGAGGTGGATCAGTGCCTCGACGCCCTCGCTCGAAAGCAGATGCGCGAGTTCCGCATCGGCGATCGGATCGGTCAGATCGAATCGATGGAAGTCCACGCGACCGGCCAGACGGAGCGGGCGATGGAGGTCGAAGCCGATGATGCGGGGCGCTCGCTCGCGTTCGAGCAGCCGCTCGGCCAGATGCGTACCCCAGTAGGTATCGAGCCCGGTGATGGCGACGCAGGTCGGAGCGCTCACTCATCGCCTCCAGCGGCGTCCGCACGGGATCTGCACTTTGATTCGCAGCGTGTAGGCGCGGCGACAGCACGGATCCTCGCCGCGTTCGGATTGTTCGGATAGGCTCGCGCCCGATGGTCGATGCGCGCATGATCCACGTCGTCGAAGATAACCGGTTCCAGGATCACCGGTCTCCGCAGGGCCATCCCGAGCGGCCCGAACGCCTGATCGCCGTGTCGCGCGCAATCGCGCGCCATGCCGATCGGATCCAACACGTCGCTCCTGTCCACGTCGACCCCGAGGCGATCCTCCGGATCCACGACAGGAGCCATCTCGAGCGGGTCGAACGGAGCGTCGCCGGCGCGCCCGCCCATCTCGATCCCGACACCTTCGTGTCGGCGGCGAGCCTCGAAGTCGCGAGCCTGGCCGCGGGCAGCACGGTCGCGCTCGCACGCGCCGTTGCCCGGCGCGAGATCGCGACCGGCTTCGCGGCCGTGCGTCCTCCCGGCCACCACGCCGAAGCCGACCGCGCCATGGGGTTCTGCATCTTCAACAACGTCGCCATCGCCGCGCGGGCCCTGCAGGCCGACGAAGGCGTGGGCAAGTTGCTGATCCTCGACTGGGACGTCCACCATGGGAACGGCACACAGCACAGCTTCGAGACCGATCCCAGCGTCCTCTACATGTCGACGCACCAGTATCCCCACTACCCGGGAACGGGTGCCGCGAGCGAAATCGGCCGCGGAGCGGGCGCAGGCACGACCGTCAACGTGCCGATGCCCGCCGGTTGCGGTGATCGCGAATACGTCGGTGTGTTTGCCCGGGTGCTCGTCCCGATCGTGCACGAGTTCGCACCCGAGATGATCCTCGTCTCGTGTGGCTTCGACGCGCATCGCGACGATCCGCTCGCCAGCATGGAGGTCACGGCTACCGGCTATCGCGACATGACTCGGATCGTGCGCGCACTGGCCGCGGATGTGTGTGGCGGACGGCTCGCGTTCGTGCTCGAAGGCGGATACTCGGCCTCGGGTCTCGATGAGGGCACGTCTTCCGTGATCGAGGCGCTGCTCGAACCCGATCCGCGGATTCCACCGACGCCGACCGCCGAGCCGGGCAGCATGCTGCGTTCGCTCATCCGTACCGTCGCATCCGCCCATCCGGGTCGATTCCCGGGTCTCGCGCCCGACTGAGCAATCGTCGGCTCGTCGAACACCGACTGACGAGTACAAATGCTCGGTCAGAATGTGCGGTCCGCCGTGCTCGCGCGAGCGAACGATGTTTGATCGCGCGCGCTGCAGAAAAAAATCGTGCGGTCGCATTCAAATTCGCTTCCCACACGGAATTTTGTGGGTTATAAGGACAGCGTTGTGGGTTCAGGTGGTTCGCAGTGGGAAGCAGTGGGGAACCTGAGCCTGAATGCAGAGGATGCAGAACAGGTGAGGGGTTGAAGCGCTGAAGCGCTGAAGCGCTTGATGAGAGTCGGAGCGGACGCCGAGTCGAGCATCCATCCGGGCAGGCAGCAGGGGGTAGTGCCGGCGACTCGCCGGAAACCTGGCCGAGAGATCGACGGAGCAACAGCGCAGCGATGTTCCGAGGCCGGTTCGAACACTCGATCGATTCCAAGGGACGACTCAGCGTCCCGTCAGGGTTCAGGTTGGAACTGCATCGTCGTAGCGAAAACGCACCGATCCTCACCAACCACGGCGATCACCTTGCGCTGTACCCCGCCGACGTCTGGGAAAAGAAGGAACGCGAGCTGTTGGCCATGTCCGACATGCAACCCGACGTGCAGGATTTCCAACGGTATGTAGTCGCCGATGCGTGCGACTGCCCGCTCGACGCGCAGGGGAGAATCCTCGTCCCGGGTCTCTTGCGCAAGGAAGTCGATCTCGGAACCAAGGTGTTGATCGCCGGTGTTCTGGAGAAGGTCGAGATCTGGAATCCCGAACGATTCGAAGAGAAGAAGCGATTGACCCTGCGACGGCTCGACGACATCCAGAAGTCCGTCGATGGTCACCGTCGCCAGCGAGACGCTTGAAGAACTTTTTTTTGGGGGGGAGCTGGAGGAAGTCCTCCAGCACAGAGGTTGGGGTGTCCTCGGGACACTGATACGACTGCGGCGCAGTTACTGGGGGGTACTCGCCGCAATCCAGGTGTCCTGAGGCACCCCAATCGCTTCCTGCTCTCTCTCGCATACCCGGGTCAGGGGGTGAGGACCGGGAGGCGCCCCACTCTCGTGAGCAACGAATTCCAGCACCTTCCCGTTCTTCTCGCCGAAACCCTCGCACAGCTGCACCTCCTGCCCGGCTCGATCGTGGTCGATGGCACGCTAGGCGGCGGAGGCCACGCAGCGGCGATCCTCGAGCAGACAGGTCCTGACGGTCTCCTGCTCGGTCTCGACCGGGATCCCGAGGCTCTCTCCGCAGCCCGTGGACGGTTGTCTCGCTACGGCGATCGATTCCGCGCGTTGCACGCGTCCTTCCGGGATCTGGATCAGGCCGTCGCGCAGGCTGGATTCGAAGCGGTGGACGGTGTGCTGCTCGATCTCGGCGTGTCTTCGCATCAACTCGACACGCCCGCGCGCGGTTTCCGCTTCGGCGACGAGGGCGCGGGAGCTCCACTCGACATGCGGATGGATCCGTCGCAGGGTGCCACGGCCGCTGACCTGCTCGCCCGCGCGACAGCCGACGAAATCGAAGGCTGGCTTCGTGAGTACGGCGAACTGCCCGGAGCGCGACGACTGGCGCGCGCGATCGCCGAGACGCGCGGACGCCAACCTCTGCGAACCAACGCCGACCTGCTGCGCGTGATCGGCGCAGCCGGCGTCGGACGCGGGCGCCGACACAACCCCGCCACGCTGGTCTTCCAGGCGCTTCGCATCGCCGTCAACGACGAACTCGGTGCACTCGAGCAAGGCCTGGAAGCCGCGCTTCGGGTGCTGCGACCCGGTGGGCGCATCGTGGTGATCGCCTATCACTCGCTCGAAGACCGGATCGTCAAGCAGTACTTCCGCCGCGAGGCACGCGGCTGCGTGTGCCCGCCCGCACAGCCGGTGTGCACCTGCAATCGCCTCCCCACGGTCCGGGTCGTCACGAAGCGAGCTGTCCGCCCGGGCGACGCAGAGCTCGCCGAGAATCCGCGCGCGCGCTCAGCGCGGCTGAGGTGCGCAGAACGCATCGGGGAGGCAGGCTGATGGCGTTCGACGCTGTCGATGAACGAAGCGCGTCCGCCCGGGGTCGAGCGCCATCGAAGCCGGATCCGCGCCGCGGTGGTCTGCGCTCGGCGTTGGAGATGGGATTGATCGGAATGGATGTCGCTGGCCGCCGTGGATCGGTCAGCCCACGTCGAGTCCTCCCGATCCTGATCGTGACCTTGATCGTCGCACTCGGGGTGGCTTCGCTTCGCATCGAACTCCTGCGCCTGCGCTACGCACTCGCCGAGTCGACGCTCGAAGAGCAACGCCTGCTCGACGTCGAACGCACATTGACGGCGGCTCGACGGAAGCTCCGCGATCCGGTGCACCTCGCGCAGCTGGCGGCCGAGCAGGGTTTCGTGGCGCCAGACTCCCAGGCGACCCTCGCCGAGATGCCGGCACACGGAACGGCCTCCGTGCTTGCCGCGATCGGCCCTGACGCTTCACAGCGGTCGGATCAACCGTGAGAAGCGAGGCCCTGCGAGCCGCGGCTGCGCGAGTCGGAGTGCTCCGACTGATCCTGCTCGTCATGATCGCACTCGTCGCGGTGCGCGCCGGCCAGCTCGCCACGGTGAATCCAGACGCGGTCAGCCAGGGTCTGCGACAGATCCACACACGCATCACGCTGCCGAGCGCGCGCGGGCTGATCCTGGATCGCGAGCACCGTGAGCTGGCGATCAGCGTGTTCGCGCCTTCCGTGTACGTGTTTCCGAAGCTCCTCGGTGATCGCAAAGCCGCGGCCCGGAGGCTCGCAAAGGAACTCGACGGAGACGTCGCGGCGATCACCAGGAAGCTCACGGGCCGGGATGGCTTCACGTACCTCGCGCGTTGGATCGAACCCGCCCAGGCAGAACGCATCCTCGCACTCGGTCTGCCGGGCGTGGGGATCGAGAACGAACCACGCCGAACCTATCCCGCCAGCGCGATGGCCGCGCCCTTGATCGGCTTCGCGGACATCGACGGCCAGGGGGTGCGGGGCATCGAACAGATGATGGACGGCTGGCTGAAGGGCCAACCCCGGACGCTCGCCGTCGAGCGGGATGCGACGGGCCGCCTGCTCGCCAGCGACACCATCGACCCCCGCGTCACCGCAGGTGGCGACATCTCCCTGACGCTGGACGCCGGACTGCAAGCCCAGGCCGAGGCGGCGCTGTCCGAGGCGGTCGAGAGCACGGGATCGAAGGGCGGCCTGGTGATCGCGGTGGATCCGGCGACCGGGGACATCCTTTCCCTCGTCGAGGCTCCGGGCTTCGACCCGAACGACTTCCGGCACACCGCGTTCGAGCGAACCCGCTCGCGCGTGTTCCTCGACGCCATCGAGCCCGGCTCGACGATGAAGGCCTTCCTCGTCGCCGCGGCAGTCGATGCCGGCGCGATCGACCGGCACACGATGATCGACACCGGCGACGGTTTCGTCCGCGTGCCGGGCAAGTCGATCCGCGACCACCATCCCTACGGTGTGATCGATCCGGCGGGCCTGTTGCAATTCTCTAGCAACGTCGGCGCCGTGTGGGTCGGACAGCGGCTCGGACGTGAACGACTCCACGCCGCGTTGGTGCGCTTCGGATTCTCGAAAGCGACCGGCTGCGGGTTTCCGCAGGAGTCGAACGGGCTGCTGCGCGACTGGCGCGCATGGCGACAGATCGACGAGGCGACCGTGGCGTTCGGTCAGGGAGTCAACGTGACGCCGATCCAGCTCGCGATGGCGACCGCCGCACTCGCCAATGACGGCGTGCTGATGCGGCCGCGCCTGGTGGCAGAACGACGACCTCCGATGGGACGCTGGGAGACGCTGCCCGTCGAACGCGTAGGCCAGGCGGTGAGCCCCGAGACCGCTCGCGAGCTGCGCGGGATGCTCCAGAACGTCGTCGGTCCGGAGGGAACCGGCCGGCTCGCCGGGTTGGCGGATGTCGCCGTCGCGGGAAAGACCGGCACCGCGCAGGTCTTCGACCCGGTGACGAAGACCTACTCGCAGAACCGCTACACCGCCTGGTTCGTGGGCATGGCGCCGGCCGACGCGCCACGAATCGTGATCGTGGTCGCACTCGACGAACCAAAGGGCATCGCGCACACCGGTGGCGCTGTGGCGGCGCCGCTGTTCGCACTCGTCGCGACGTCGCAACTCGCCCATCAGGGCATCGTGACGAAGCCCGAACCGATCCCCGCGATCCAGGTACCAAGCTGGGTGGCTGTGCAGGAACGGATCGACGCACGAAAGCGTTCAGCGGGAGGTCTGGTGTCGAGCACCCTGCCAGAGCAGGCCCCGAAGCCCCTGGCGGCCACGCCCGCCGCGACGAATACGGTCGAAACCAAGGTCTTGCCGCCGCCACCGACATCCGCCCCGCCCCGCGCGATGGTCGCCGCCGTATCGGCGATGCCACAGGTCTCCTCGCGACCGCCCGTCTCGAGGCAAGTCAACGCAACGGCCGGGCTCGACCCGTTGCGGACAGTGATGGTTCCGGACTTCCGGGGCACGACGATCGAAGCCGCCAGACGAATCGCTGCCGGAGAATCCCTCGACATCCGACTGCGCGGCGCCGGAAGCGGACGCGTGATCGGCCAATCGCCCGCCGCGGGAAGCATCGTCGATGGCCGCGAGCGCACGATCACCCTCAGTCTCGCCACGTCGAGCGAGGAAGGCTGACATGCGTCTTTCGGCCCTGCTTTCGGCCCTGCCGCCCGGACTCGCTCCGCGGGAAATCCTGCGTACCGATCCCAGCGCCGATCCCGTGATTCGCGGCATCAGCTACGACTCGCGGCGCGTTTCGCCGGGAGATCTGTTCGTCGCCCTCCACGGATCGGTGAGCGACGGGCACGACTACATTGCACGCGCGCTCGCGCTCGGTGCGGTCGCGATCCTGGTGGAAAAGACGCCCGAACCGCCCCATCCGGGCGCGCACACGACGATCGTGGTGTCGGACAGTCGCCGTGCGCTCGCCCCGCTGGCCGTGCGCTTCTTCGGTGAACCATCCTCCGAGCTGTCTCTCATCGGTGTGACCGGCACGAACGGCAAGACCAGCACCACCTATCTCATCGAGTCGATCCTGAACGCAGCCGGAATCCGCACCGGACTGATCGGCACCGTCGAGATCCGCTACGCGGGCGAGCGCGTGCCCGCCGTCAACACGACCCCCGAAAGCCTCGATCTCCAGCGCACACTGCGTGCGATGCGGACGCAGAACGTCGAAGCCGTGGCGATGGAGGTCTCGTCCCACGGACTCGAACTGGGACGTGTACAGGGTTGTCGTTTCCGCGTCGGCGCCTTCACGAATCTCACCCAGGACCACCTCGACTTCCACGGCGACATGGATGCCTACCTGGACTCGAAGGCGAGGCTGTTCCGAGACCACATGGTGCCCGGTGGACACGCCGTCGTGAACATCGACGACCCCGCGTCCGGCAGGATCATCGAGGCCGCTACCGCCGCGGGTGTCGGCACCCTCCGATGCACCCGCGTCGCGACGCGCGAAGCCGAGATCAAGCTGCTCGATGCGCGCGTCCGGATCGAGGGCACGCTGGCGACACTCGCCCTGCCCGGCGGTCCCATCGAACTGCAGGTTCCACTGCTCGGCGATTTCAATCTCGAGAATCTCGTGGTGGCGTGCGGGATCGCGGCCGCGCTCGGCATCGCGCCGGAGCAGATCGCCCGGGGCGTCTCGACCTGCCGTCAGGTGCCCGGTCGGATGGAGGTCGTCCGCTCACTCGATGCGGCGGCACCCACGGTGATCGTCGACTATGCGCATACACCGGATGCCGTCGAGAAGCTCCTCTATGCCGTGCGACCGCTGTCCACAGGCCGTGTCATCACGGTCTTCGGTTGCGGCGGGGATCGCGATCGCGCGAAGCGACCGCTGATGGCCGAGGCCGTCGCGCGCTCGAGCGATCTGGCGATTGCAACCAGCGACAACCCGCGCACCGAGGATCCCGCGAAGATCCTGCGCGACGTCGAGGCCGGTCTCGTGTCCCTCGAACGCACGACGCCCGATCGGATCGGTAGCGCGAACCGTCAGTACACCGTCGTGCCCGATCGCCGGGAGGCCATCACGCGGGCCATCGAGCTCGCGCGCCCCGACGATATGGTCGTGCTCGCCGGCAAGGGCCACGAGGACTATCAGATCGTCGGGCGCGAGAAGCTGCCCTTCGACGACCGCGAAGAGGCGCGCCGAGCGCTCGCGCGGAGGACCGCGCGATGAGCGTCCCGTTCGATCTGCAGGATGCTCTCCGCTGGACCGGTGGTCGGATGATTTCGGGACGCCCGGTGCATGCGTTCCAGGGTGTCGGCATCGACACCCGATCGATCCGGCCAGGCGACCTGTTCGTCGCGATTCGCGGCGCGCGGCACGATGCCCACGAGTTCCTCGCCGCTGCGCTCTCTGCCGGAGCCGCCGGTCTCATCGTCGACGAGACGTACGCGACCTCGACTGACACGGCCTTCGATGTTCCGGTACTCGTCGTCGATGACACGACGCGAGCACTCGGGGCGCTCGCCGCAGGACACCGACAGACGTTTCGCGGGCCCGTGGTCGCGATCACCGGCAGCAACGGCAAGACGACGACCAAGGAGATGTGCCACGCCATCCTGAGCGTCGCGGGACCGAGCCTCAAGACCCAGGGAAACCTGAACAACGAATTCGGACTGCCTCTGACGCTGTTGTCCCGCCAGCCCGAGCACGAGACCGCAGTGGTCGAACTCGGAATGAACCATCGCGGTGAGATCGCGCGCCTGACCGCCATCGCGAGACCGGACGTCGGGGTGATCACGAACGTCGGCACCGCACACATCGAGTATCTCGGCAGTCGCGAGAACATCGCGCTCGAGAAGGGCGATCTGGTCGCGGGCCTCGAGTCGAGCGGAGTCGCCGTGCTGAACGCCGACGATCCGCTCGTCGCCGCCCAGGCCGGACGCAGCGCCGCGCGAGTGGTCCGGTACGGCCTCTCCGACTCGGCCGATGTCCGACCGCGTGGCGCCCGTTTCGACGGCGATGCGTCCTTCGTCTACACGCTCTGTGCCCCGCTCGGCGAGATCGAAATCCGGATCGCGGGACTCGGCGAGACGACCGTGATCAATTCACTCGCCGCGGCCGCGGCGGCGATCGCGACGGGAGCTGGACTCGCGCAGATCGCCGAAGGACTCGGTCGCTTCCAGGCGGTCCACGGCCGCATGGAGAGCCGAAGACTGCCGAGCGGGGCGCACGTGATCGACGACACCTACAACGCCAACCCCCAGTCGGTCCGTGCCGCCCTCGAGAGCCTTGCCCGACTCAAGGGCAAGGGACGCAGCATCGCGGTCCTCGGCGACATGGGTGAGCTCGGTGAGACGGCGCCCGCTGCACACCGGGATGCGGGCCGACTGGCCGGCGAACTCGGCACCGATTTTCTGTACGCGCTCGGAACGCGCGCCGAAGGCATCGTGGCCGGCGCCCGCGAGGCCGGCATGACCGCCGATCGGGCACACATCGGTCGCGACCACTCGGACATCGGTTCTCGAGTCGCCGCGCAGCTGCGCCCGGACGATTGGGTGCTCGTGAAGGGCTCCCGGGCCATGCAGATGGAGAAAGTCGTCGAGGCACTGCTCGAAGGGGAGTCGATCTGAATGCTCTACCACCTGTTGTTTCCACTCGCAGAGCAGTTCGGCGTCTTCAACGTCATCCGGTACATCACTTTCCGCACCGCAGCGGCGACGCTCACGGCGCTCTTCATCTCGTTCATGATGGGGCCGTGGCTGATCCGCAAACTCGCCGCCCTGCGTGTCGGCCAGCCGATCCGCGCCGACGGTCCCGCCCACCAGGCCAAGGCCGGCACTCCCACGATGGGTGGACTCCTGATCCTGCTTTCGCTCACCGTTTCGGTGCTGCTCTGGGCGCAGCTCGACAACCACTTCGTGTGGATCGTGCTCGGGTTGACGATCGGGTACGGGATCCTCGGATTCATCGACGACTACCGGAAGGTCACGAAGCAGAACAGCGCGGGAATCTCTGCCCGCACGAAGCTCTTCTGGCAGACCCTGCTTGCGTTCGGAGTCGCCTTCGCGATCTACACGAGCCCGGCCTTCGACCAGGAGTTGTCGGTTCCCTTCTTCAAGAACTTCACGCCGAACCTCGGCTGGCTCTACATCCCGCTCGCCACGTTCATCATCGTCGCCTTCAGCAACGGCGTGAACCTGACCGACGGGCTCGATGGCCTCGCCATCGGCCCCGTGATGATCGCGGCAGCGACCTTCATCGGGCTTTCCTATGCGGCCGGGCACGTGAACATCGCCGAGTATCTGTCGATCAAGTACGTACCCGGTGCCGGTCAGCTCGCGATCTTCTGCGGCGCGCTGGTCGGCGGCGGGCTCGGCTTCCTGTGGTTCAACGCATCGCCTGCGGATCTGTTCATGGGCGACGTCGGTGCGCTTGCCCTGGGTGGTGCGCTCGGGACGATCTCGGTCCTGATCCGGCAGGAGATCCTGCTGGCCGTGATCGGCGGGATCTTCGTCGTGGAAGCGGCTTCGGTCGTGATCCAGGTCGTGGCGTTCAAGACGACCGGAAGGCGCGTGTTCCTGATGGCCCCCGTCCATCACCACTTCGAGAAGCTCGGCTGGGCCGAGCAGAAGATCGTCGTCCGGTTCTGGATCGTCTCGATCATCCTCGCGCTGATCGCGCTCTCGTCACTGAAGCTTCGCTGAGCAGAAGGCCGGCAGAAATGGATCTGGACGGAATCGACGTGCTGGTGCTCGGTCTCGGCATGTCCGGGCAGAGCGCGGCCCGCTTCTGCGGGGAGCGCGGTGCGCGGGTCGTGGCCGCCGATGAACGCGCCGCGTCCGCGATCGCGGGCCTCGATGAATTGCGCAGTGCGCCCGGCGTGCGCGAAGTGATCACCGACGCAGCCTTCCCCGATCCCGCCGATTTCGACCTGACGGTCCCGAGCCCCGGAGTTCCCGAAGCCCGCTACCGCGGACGGGCGCGCGCGGCCTGGGGCGACATCGAACTGTGTGGACGCGCACTCCAGATCCCGATCGTCGCGGTGACCGGCACGAACGGAAAATCCACCACAGTGCGACTCGTGGAGGCGATGCTCCGGGCAGCGGGCATCCGCGCGCTGGCGGCCGGCAATGTCGGCGTGCCTGCGCTGTCGCTGGTCGGGCAGGCCCTCGACGTGGCGGTGCTCGAGGTCTCGTCATTCCAGCTCGAAGCCACCGAGTCCTTCCGTCCCCATGTCGCCGTGGTGCTCAACGTGACGCCCGATCATCTCGATCGCCACGGAGACCTGGCGGGCTACGCAGCTGCAAAGCGCCGCCTGCTCGCAAATCAGCGATCGAGCGATGTCGCCATCCTGTCCTTCGACGATGCGATCGTGCGTGGCTTCGAGGCACACACGAAAGCCGAGATCGTCCCGTTCAGCCTGCGCGGACCCATCGCCGAAGCCCGCTATCGACGCGCCGCCTGGCTCGACGCGGGGTCCGCGGTGCTGCACGAGGACGGAAGCCTGCAGCGCATCGATCTCTCGTCGATTCCGCTGCGTGGTCTGCACAATCTCGAGAACGCACTGGCCGCGTTGACGGCCGCCTGGGTGAGCGGTGCGGATCCCCAGGTCGCCGTTCGCGGACTGATCGACTTTCGCGGTCTGCCGCATCGCTGCGAGTGGGTCGGCAGCTATCGCGGCATCACGTGGATCGACGATTCGAAGGCCACCAATCCCGGCGCCGCGATCCGCTCGCTCGCCGGCATGCGGGGCGGCGTCATCTGGATCGCTGGCGGACGTGACAAGGGCCTGTCCTATGACGAACTGGCCGACGTGGCGAGCCAGCATGTCCGCCAGGTCCTGCTGATCGGCGAGGCGGCGCCCAAGCTCGAGGCCGCCCTCGCGGGCCGCGTCCCCTGTGAGACGACGAAGACTCTCGACGAGGCCGTGCGTGTCGCCGCGCGGACGGGTCGTCCGGGTGATGTCGTCCTGCTCGCACCCGCCTGCTCGAGCTTCGACCAATTCAAGAATTTCGAAGAGCGTGGAGTGCGCTTCCACGAGGCCGTGGTGCGGCTGGAAGGGTCGGGTCCGAAATGAGTCGAGTCGCGACGACGCGTCGCCCCGTGAACGAACGAAGCCTGCGAGCCGTCGATCCGGGCGTGCTCGACGGCGGTGTGATGCTGCCGGCGCTGCTGCTGATCTCGTTCGGTGTCCTGATGAGCTACAGCACGACGGCGACCCTCGACCTCGAAGAGCGGATCCCGCCGCTGTTCCTGAATCACATCGGCGCCCTCCTCAGCGGCGTGATCGCTGCAGCGATCGCCTATCGCACACCGCTGTCCCTCTGGCGCAAGCTGGCGCTGCCACTCTGGGCCTTCAGCGTGCTCCTGCTCGGGCTCACCTGGGTGCTCGGCATCGAGGTGAACGGCGCAGCGCGCTGGCTCGCGGTGCCCGGAACCGGCATCCGCTTCCAACCGGCCGAGATCGCGAAGTTCACCACCCTGATCGCCGTCGCAGCCGTGATCTCACGCCGCGACGGCCACGAGGAGCTGTCGAACCGCCGCGCGATGACGGCGGCGGCTCTGGCGCTGCCGACGATGGCTCTGTTGATCGCGCAGCCCGATCTCGGAAGCACGATCGTCACGGTGGCGCTGGTGGCCTTGCTGCTCGTCGTCGGTGGCACCCGACTGGCGCGACTCGTCGTGCCCGGCGCACTCGTCGTCGCGGGCGTGGTGCTCTACATCGCGCACAACGCGTACGCGCTGCGACGCGTCACGGGCTTCATCGATCCGTGGGCGAATCGGCTGGGAGAGGGCTACCAGCTCGTCCAGTCGATGGTCGCGTTCGGACGCGGAGGACTGTTCGGTGTCGGCATCGGGAACGGGCAACAGAAGCTCAAGTACCTCCCCGAGGCGCACACAGATTTCATCCTCTCGCTGGTCGCGGAAGAACTCGGGCTGGTGGGCGTCCTCGTCGTGCTCGGTGCTTTCGCGGCCCTCCTGATCGCGGGAACGCGCATCGCCCGCTCGACGGTGCAGCGCTTCGACCTGCTGGTCGCCTTCGGGATGACGGCTCTCTTGACGTTGCCGGCGATCATCAACGCAGCGGTGGTGATGGGTCTGATGCCGACCAAGGGTCTCACCCTGCCCTTCCTCTCCTATGGGCGCACCTCGCTGATCGTTTCCTGCGTGGCGCTCGGGCTGCTGCTCGGTGTCGCGCGCGAATCGAACCGCGCTACGGGCGGGGCGGGGGCATCGCAATGGCGCTGAGCTGGATCGTTGCCGGTGGCGGAACCGGCGGGCACGTGACACCCGCGCTTGCCCTCGGCGAACAGATCGCACGGCGGGGCGACCGCGTGCTCTTCATCGGGTCCGAGCGGGGCCTCGAGGCGAAGCTGGTGCCCGATGCGGGCTTCGAGTTGGTCTCGTTGGCGAGCCGGCAGGTGATGGGTCGCAATCTGCTCGGACGCGTCGCGGGTCTCACGGGAACCCTGCTCGAGGTCGGGCACGCGCGCCGACTATTGCGTGAGCGTCGCGCGGACATCGTGGTCTCCGTCGGTGGATTCGCCGCCGTGCCCGCCGCGGTCGCGGCAGTGCTGACACGCACCCGACTCGCGCTCGTCGAACCGAACGCGATTCCGGGACGCGTCAATCGGATGACGGCGCGATTCGCGAGCCACGTATTCCTGGGCTTCGAAGCCGCGCGCAATCGCATCCGGAGCCGACCGGATCGGGTCGTCCACAGTGGAGTCCCGCTGCGCGCAGCACTCGTCGCCGCGTTCGATCAGGCGCCGCCCCGCAAGTCGCCCGGATCGCCTCTCCACCTGCTGGTGTTCGGCGGCAGTCAGGGCGCGCGACAGATCAACGAAGCGATGATGGAACTCGCCGGCCGGCTGGCGCGAAGGTCGATCCGGATCTTCCATCAGACCGGAACTGCCGATCGCGAGCGCGTCACCGCCGCCTACGCGGCGGCCGGCGTCGACGCCACGGTCGTCGACTTCGAGCGCGACATGCCGTCCCGCTATGCCTGGGCGGACTTCGCGCTGTGCCGAGCCGGTGCGCTCACCGTCTCCGAACTGGCGATGGCGGGATTGCCGTCGCTGCTCGTCCCCTACCCGCATGCGGCCGATGATCATCAGTCCGCCAACGCCAAAGCCCTCGCCGACGCCGGCGCGGCGCGCTGCATCCCCTCCCGGCCGTTCGACATCCGCGCGCTGGAATCCGCGCTCGACGACCTGATCGATCACCCCGACGAGCTGGCGTCGATGAGTCAGGCCGCGCGCCGACTCGCACGCCCAGATGCCGCGGCGCGCATCATCGAGATCTGCGCGGCCGCACTCGAGAACCGGGGCAGTCGATGAGGCGGAAGATCCGGGACATCCACTTCGTGGGCATCGGGGGCGTCGGCATGTGCGGCCTCGCCGAACTGCTGCAGCGCGAAGGCTACCGGGTGAGTGGTTCCGATCTGCGCGATGGACCGAGCCTGGTCCGACTGCGCGCCCTCGGCGTCGAGGTCTCCATCGGTCACGACCGCGCACACGTGGGCGCCGCGCAGGTCGTGGTGATCTCGTCGGCGATCCGCGCCGACAACCCCGAGATCGCCCAGGCCAGATCGCTGAAGATCCCCGTGATCGGGCGGGGAGAGATGTTGGCCGAGATGATGAGGCTGCAGGACGGCATCGCGATCGGCGGAAGCCATGGCAAGACGACCACCACGTCGATGATCGCGCACGTGCTCGATGTGACCGGCCTCGACCCGACGGCGGTGATCGGTGGCCGGGTGATGGGCCGGGGCGACCTCGGCGGTGCCCGGCTCGGACACGGCGGCCTGATGGTCGCCGAGGCGGACGAGAGTGACGGCTCCTTCCTTCGTCTCGCGCCCGTGATCAGCGTCATCACCAACATCGATCCCGAGCACCTCGACCACTACGGCACCCTCGACCGTCTGCGCGACGCGTTCGTCGAGTTCGCCGAGAGCGTCCCGTTCTGGGGGCTCGCGGTCCTCTGCATCGACCATCCGGGCGTCCAGGCGATCCTGCCGCGGATCAACCGCCGCCACGTCGGCTACGGGTTCTCCAGCCAGGCAGACTGGGTGGCGTCGGAGGTCGTGGTTGCCGGCCGCGGCATGCGCTTCACGGTGCACGAACACGAGCAACGACGCGGTGAAGTGACGTTGCCCGTCCCCGGTCGTCACAATGTCCTCAACGCACTGGCCACATTGGCGGTCGCGAGCGAGCTCGCTGTCGAGTTCTCCAAGGCCGCCGCGGCACTCGCCGACTTCGGTGGAGTCGAGCGCCGCTTCGAGCAGAAGGGCGAGGCGGCCGGTGTCACGGTCGTGGACGACTACGCCCACCATCCCGCCGAGATCCGCGCCACGCTGGAAGCGGCCCGCGGCGTCCATGGCGGCCGTATCGTCGCGATATTCCAACCGCACCGCTTCACTCGGACCCGCGACTGCATGGACGAGTTCGCCAGCTCGTTCGACGGCGCCGATCGATTGATCGTGTGCGAGGTGTATGCGGCCGGCGACGAGCCGATCCCCGGCATCGATGGCAGCGTGCTGTGCGAGCGGATCCGCGCCCACGGTCATCGCGACTCGAGCTTCAGCGCCTCGATCGACGATCTGTCCGATCGACTCGCGAATGAGCTTTCGTCCGGCGACCTCGTCCTGACCCTCGGTGCCGGCGACATCCACCGCCTCGGTCCGCTGTTGCTCGAACAGCTGCGCGGCGGAGCCCGTCGATGATCGCGACCGCGGCCCGCCATGCACTCGAAACGCGTTTTGCCGAGCGCGCCCGCTTCGATGTTCCGATGTCGCGCCACACGTCCCTCCGGATCGGTGGCCCCGCCGACGCCCTGGTCACCCCGATCGATCGTGCCGAACTCTGCGACCTGCTCCGGCTGTGTGCCGAGTACAGCCTGCCGCGCACGCTGCTCGGCGCGGGATTCAACCTGTTGATCCGCGACGCCGGTCTCGATGGCGTCGTGGTCTGCCTGAAGAAGCTGCGCGGCCTCGATCAACGTCCGGGACCGTCGGTGTTCGCCGAGGCCGGCGTCTCCCACGCGAGCATCACGCGCTTCTGCATCGAACGGGGGTTCGCGGGTCTCGAGTTCGGCGCCGGCATCCCCGGCACCGTCGGTGGTTGGATCGCGATGAATGCGGGCATCGGGGTGCGAGAGCAGAAAGACGTGGTGAGGGAGATCGAGATCGTGACGGCGGACGGCGACGAAACGCGTCGACTGGCCCGCGCTGAACTCGACTTCCGCTATCGCGAGCTGGCCGGCCTGCCGGAAGGGGCCGTGGTGGTTGCCGCGCTCTTCACCGTCGACCCGTCGACGTCGCAGGCCGTGCAGGACGAGGTCGACCGATTGCTCGCCCGACGACAGGCCACGCAGCCCCTGGACATACCGTCGTGCGGTTCGGTATTCCGCAATCCGCCGGGCGACTTCGCGGGGCGACTGATCGACCGAGCCGGTCTCGCAGGCGAACGCGTCGGCGGGGCCCAGATCTCGCCGGTCCACGCCAATTTCATCGTCAATCTCGGGGGAGCCAGCGCAGACGACGTGCTCACCCTGATCGAGCTTGCCCGCGAGCGAATCCACAAGACCGACGGGATCGAGCTCGAAACCGAAGTGCGTATCCTGGGGAGAGAATCATGAAGATCCCGTCGAGCGGCGGGCGCGGGCGCAAGCCGCTGCGTCACGAACTGACGAACCGCGACCGGGGCGCACGGGCGCGCGAGCATCTCGCTCGTGCCCGCGAGCGCGATCGCCGTCGGCTGAAGAACCGCAACCGGGGCCGTGCGCGCGCGCGATCTCTCGCCGGCGGCCGCGATCCGCGCCGACGCCTCTTGAAGGCCGCATCGGCGGGTCTCGCGCTCGCCGTCGGACTGTCGCTCGCCGCGCTGCTCGGCGACCCGATCCTGCGCCACCTCGGTCCTGAACTCGGATCGGTCGATACGATCGCGATCCAGGGGAACTCACAGCTTTCGTTCGTCGAGGTCGCCACCGCGACGGGCATCGCCCGCGGAAGTGAACTGTCGCGGGTCGAGCCCGCTCTGGTCGAGGCGCGGTTGATGGCGATGCCGTGGATCCGGGACGCGCGGGTCCTGCGCCTGCCTCCGTCCACCCTGCTCGTGCGGATCAGCGAGCGCGAACCGCACGCCGTGCTGGTGGCAAGCGAACCCGGTCGGGCCGAGCGACTGGTCGACGTCGACGGTACGCCCTTCGAGGGTGGCAGAGTGTCCATGCCCATTCCGCACATCGTCGGAGGCGACGCCCTCGAGAACGGCGTCCCCCACCCGGTGCTCGTGACCGCACTCGAACTGCTCGACGATCTCGAGACGGTCGGTGCGGGCGCCCTTGCCGATCCGAACGGTGCGATCGCGCTGCACCTGCCCTACGGCGACGCGCCCGAGGGCTGGGTGGTGAAGGGAGCGGCCGAGGTCGTGCTCGGAGTCGATGATCTCGACCTGCGCTTCGCCCGCCTTGCGCGACTGCTGGAATCGAACGAACTCGGCTCGGGAGCCGGAACGAAAGCGCAGCGCATCGATCTGCGCTTCGCCGGTCAGGCGGTACTCACTCCGGCCAAGCCGGATACACGAGGTTAGGAGTCACAAAGACGGAATGTTCGGTCGACGTCGGTCGGTTCCGCCGTCGAGAAGTGGGGGGGGTCGTCCCGGCAGCGGGACGGCATCGAGCGGCGGGGTCGCGCGGATGCGCGATCCCGTCCGGGTGCGACGACCGGGGATCCGGTCGCGCGATTCGAGGGAGGTTCGCATGGCAAGGAAGGACGAGATGATCGTCGGGCTCGACATCGGGACGACCAAGATCTGTGCAGTCGTCGCCGAGCGCAGCGCAAATGGCGTCGACGTGGTGGGCATCGGTACCCATCCGTCGCGCGGTCTACGCAAGGGAGTTGTGGTCGACATCGACGCGACAGTCGCGTCGATCAAACAGGCGATCGAAGAAGCCGAGTTGATGGCGGACTGCGAGATCACTTCGGTCTATGCCGGAATCGCGGGGGGTCACATCCGTGCTTTCAACTCGCACGGCGTCGTGGCAGTGAAGGATCGCGAGGTCCGCGAGTACGACGTGAAGCGCGTGATCGACGCCGCCAAGGCGGTGGCGATCCCGATGGACCGCGAGGTCATCCACGTGATCCCGCAAGAGTTCATCATCGACGACCAGGACGGGATCCGCGAACCGCTCGGCATGAGCGGTGTGCGGCTCGAAGCGAAGATCCACATCGTCACGGCCGCCGTCACCAGCGCCCAGAACATCGTCAAGTGCTGCAACAAGGCGGGGCTGAACGTGATCGACATCGTGCTCGAACCGCTGGCCTCCGCGCAGGCGGTGTTGGCGGATGACGAGCGCGAACTCGGCGTGTGCATGATCGACATCGGAGGCGGCACGACCGACATCGCAGTGTTCCAGGGTGGATCCATCAAGGAGACGGCCGTGCTCGGGCTCGGCGGCTATCACCTGTCGAACGACATCGCGGTCGGCCTCCGCACGCCGTTCGAAGAGGCCGAGCGGATCAAGAAGCGGTTCGGCATGGCGTCGGCCCGCTACCTCTCCGGTGACGATGTGATCACTGTGCCGAGTGTCGGCGGCCGCCGACCGCGCGAGGTCTCGCGCAAGATCCTGTGCGAGATCATCGAGCCGCGGGTGGAGGAGATCCTGACGCTCGCGCGGCAGGAGGTCCTGCGCTCCGGCCTCGAGGACAGGATCCCGTCCGGCGTCGTGTTGACGGGCGGCGCATCCGCACTCGGCGGCCTGACGGATCTCGCGGAGGAGATCTTCGAAGCGCCGGTCCGACAGGGAATTCCGGGGCACATCGGTGGCCTGCAGGACGTGGTGCGCGGTCCGATGTACTCGACCGGAGTCGGGCTCGTGCTGTTCGGCCTGCAACAGCAGCGCGGTTCACAGTCGAGCCGCTTCCGGATCCGAGACGAGTCGATCTTCGGCCGAGTCAAGCAGCGCATGCGCGATTGGTTCTACACAGAGTTCGCGTGAGTTCGATCCGGACGGGCGAGCCCGGGGGACGGATTTTCGTCCGGTTCAGGCTCGGAACCATGCACAAACTGGTACAAAATCCGCATCGTCGTGTTACATTCGGCGCGGCTGCAACGACAGGGACGCGCCTTGGGGGGTGAGAGTCATGGCCAAGCATCATGGTCGGAAGGGTCGCCACGGTCAAAATCCGTCCGGCGGCATGGGGCAAACGGGATCGCGGGGGTCCGATTCCGAGAACGTGGATCTGCTCGAAATCGGTCCGGACGACGAGGATGACCTGCTCGAATTCGAGGGCAGTGCGTTGCAGAAAGCCACCATCAAGGTGATCGGCGTCGGCGGGGGCGGCGGCAATGCCCTCAATACGATGATCGCTTCGGGGCTCAGCGGAGTCGAGTTCATCGCCGCCAACACGGACGCCCAGGCGCTCAGCCACAATCTGGCGCCGATCAAAGTCCAGCTCGGCGCCGAGGTCACGCGCGGACTGGGCTGCGGGGCGAATCCCGATCGAGGTCGGGCATCGGCCCTCGAGGCACGCGATCGGCTGCGCGAGCTGCTGCTGGGATCCGACATGGTGTTCGTCACCGCCGGCATGGGGGGCGGCACCGGCACCGGCTCGGCGCCCATCATTGCCGAGGTTGCCCGTGAGATCGGCGCACTGACCGTCGGCGTAGTCACCAAGCCCTTCCCCTTCGAGGGACGGGTGAGGTCCAAGCACGCCGAGCGCGGCATCGATCAGCTGCACAGTGTCGTCGATACCCTGATCACGATTCCGAACCAGCGCCTGCTGGCGTTGGCGGGAAAGCAGACCGCCGTGCGGGATGCGTTCCAGCTCGCCGACGATGTGCTCTTGAATGCAGTGCGCGGCATCTCGGATCTGATCACGATCCACGGCCTGATCAACCTCGACTTCGCCGACGTGCGTACCGTGATGAACGAAGCCGGTGTCGCGTTGATGGGGACGGGGATCGGCCGCGGCGACAACCGGGCGGTCGATGCCGCTCGAGCGGCGATCTCGAGCCCGCTGCTCGAGGATCTCTCGATCGATGGGGCGAGGGGCGTGCTGATCAACATCACCGGCGGCCCGGACATGACGCTGTTCGAAGTCAACGAGGCGTCGATGCTGATCCAGGAGTCCGCACACGAGGACGCCAACATCATCTTCGGTGCGGTGATCGACGAGAACGTGCCCGAAGGCGAAATCCGCGTGACAGTGATCGCGACCGGCCTCGAGGACGAACGAGCGAGACGCAACGTACCGGAGGAGTCGACCCATCGGACCAGCCGTCCGCTGCGGGCCGACCAGCTCGAAATCGAGAACGTCACCTCCATGCGAAGTCAGACCGTCGCCTCTCGCGCGGGGAATTCCGAGGTCGAGCGTGCGCCGGGTCCGGTGGCCTCGGCGAGCGACCGCGTGCGCGAGCCGGCTCCTCCCGACATGGAGGAACTGGCCCAGAGCGGGATCAACTTCGAATCGCCGTTCGAGGACGAGTACGACGAGCCGGCCTTCATCCGTCGACGCGGTCAGGACCGCAGCGACGAGGACCGTGAAGTGCCGGCCTTCCTGCGCCGGGCGCAGGACTGAGAGTCGGCGGGATCGCGCGACCCTGTGATCGGGGCCGTGCGGATCGGAACCCACGGAGCCGGCGAGGCGGTGACGCCTCGCCGGCTCTTTGCGTTCGGCCGGCCCACTCTGGGACTGCAAACTTCTTCCGCGATGCGAGAGCGATCGCGTCGCACCGGAACCGACCCGAGAGTGGCGTGCTAGTTTGCCCGCCAATCAGGGAGCCGAGCCCGATGGACGCAGCGCGCGGATTGCACCGATCCGACGACCGGGTGATCGCGGGGGTCTGCGGCGGTATCGCCGAATGGCTCGATTGGCCGCCCGGTCGGGTCCGAGCTCTCTACGTGCTCGTATCGCTTCTGAGCGCGGCCTTTCCGGGCATCGTCGTCTATCTGATCCTCTGGATCCTGATGCCGGGGCCGAGCGACGATTGATCGGCCCGGCTCCGCGTAGCCCGCGCCGTTCAACCAGCCCCGTCTTCGCCCCGAGGAGTCCGCGCCCGCCATGCCGGAAGATCAGCCCTTGATCCTCGAGCAACGCGACGGCGACGTCGTGACGCTCGTCCTGAACGATCCCGACCACCGCAACGCGATGACGGAGCGGATGGGGGAGTTGTTCGCCGACCGGATCGGCCGGCTGGTCGCCGATGATTCCCTGCGCGCCGTCATCCTGACCGGCGCCGGTCGCGCCTTTTCGGCGGGTGGCGACATGACGATGCTCGAGGCACGGGCCGCCGAGGGGCGTGCGCGTCCCGGCATCGCGCGTCGACCGATCCGGGACACGATGCGCACCTTCTACAAGCTATTCCTGTCGGTCCGTGATCTGCCCTGCCCGACCATCGCGGCCCTCAATGGACACGCAATCGGAGCCGGATTCTGCGTCGCCCTTGCCTGCGACATGCGATTGGCTGCCGCGGAGGCCCGATTCGGCCTCAACTTCACGCGGCTCGGCGTGCACCCGGGCATGGCGGCCACTTGGACGCTGCCGCGGCTCGTCGGCCCCGCCCGAGCGGCGGAGTTGCTCTATACGGGCAGGCTGATCGACGGGACGGAGGCGGCGCAGATCGGTCTCGCCAATCGTGCCATGCCCGGCGCCGAAGTCCTCCCCGCCGCCCGCGCACTGGCCGCCGAGATCGCGCTCTCGGCCCCGCTCGCCAATCGCGCCACCAAGCGCGCCCTCGCGCGCGCGCTCGATGCGACGATCGAGGATCAGTTGAGCTTCGAAGCCAGCGAGCAGGCGATCACCTTCGAGAGCGAAGACGTGCACGAAGGACTCGCCGCCGTACAGGCAAGACGCGATCCCCGATTCAGCGGTCGTTGACGGCAGATCCGCGTGCGAACGCAGGGAACGCGCAGGAATTTTGGCGATCCAGCGTGCAGCCAGCGGCGGATCGGTTCCGAAACGTGTACAAGGATGTCGAGATCATCTGGACTCCCGACGAAGTGCCGGTCCTCGATCGGCTGCGCGTGGGAATCGAGATGGAGTCCGGGACGAATCGGGGGGTTCGCCTGGCCCAGCGCTCAAGTGGGCGCGATTTCGTTCGATGAGACATTCGTATAGACGTCGCAAGGGTCGACGTCGCTGAGCGGGACGACCAGCGGCGCGACCGGACGATCGATTCGGGGGATGAAGCATTGAGCCGCGCACTTCGCAGCAACAGATTCTGGCTGACGGTCGCCTACGTGTCTGCCATGCTGTTGATGGCACGGGCGTACGCCTAGAGGGACGCCAGACAAGAAAAAAAGGGGTCCGGAGCACGCCTCGTGGCGGATTCCGGACCCCTTCTCGTTTTCGGGCAGCGGCGCGAGTTGCGTACTCCCGAGACCGCCGGATCGCCCGCACGACCGACCGGCTACGGCAGCGCTTCGACCAGCCCCTGGATCTCACCGGCATTGAAGAAGTAGGCGATCTCGAGCTTCGCGGTTGCCGGTGCATCCGAGCCGTGGGTTGCGTTGCGCTCGATGTCGGTCCCGAAGTCGCCCCGGATCGTGCCAGCGGGTGCGTCTTTCGAGTTCGTGGGGCCCATAAGATCGCGCCATCGCTTGATCGCATCCTGGCCTTCGAGCGCCAGCACGACCACCGGCCCGGAGGTCATGAACTTCACGAGCTCGCCGAAGAAGGGGCGCGCTTTGTGGACCGCGTAGAAGCCGCCTGCGGTCCGCTCGTCGAACTGCATCCGCTTCATTCCGACGATGGCGAGTCCCGACGCTTCGATGCGCGCGATGATCTGGCCGGCCGATCTGGCGGCTACTGCGTCGGGTTTGATGATGGCGAGGGTTCGCTGGGTGTCCGCCATGGCGGTTCCTTCTCCTCCCGGTGGTGGGCGATTCTCGTTCGGGGTGTGTGGGCTGTTCAGGCGGTATGAATGGGTCGGGCCGAGGGGCCGGCAAAGTAGCGGATCCGGAGGCCGCGCCACCGATCTCGCACACGGCTCGGTCAGCGTACGCGCAGTACGATCTTCCCGAAGTGGCTGCTGGCTTTCATCACTCGATGGCCCTCGGCGGCCTCGGAAAGATCCAGCACGCGATCGACGATCGGCTTCACCTTCCCCGACTCGAGGGACCTTCCGAACTTCCGGACCAGCCCGCTCACGATGCGCGATTTTTCGGTCTCGGAGCGCGTCCGGAGAGTCGATCCGATCACCGAGAGACGCCGCGTCAAGAGCTGTGCGAGCGGGATTTCGGTCTTTGCGCCGCCCATCAACCCGATGATCACGAGCCGCCCGTCGACCCGAAGCACGCGCAGGTTGGACTGGAAGTACGACGCCCCGATCGAGTCGAGAACCACGTCGACGCCCGCACCGGCGGTCGCCTCGAGGACCGCCTCGGCAAAATCGCCCGACGAGTAGTCGATCGCCGCGTCGGCACCGAGTTCGAGGCAGCGTCGGCACTTCGATTCGCTCCCTGCAGTCACCACGACATGGGCGCCCGCAGCCCGTGCGAGTTGGATCGCCGCAGTTCCGATTCCACTGCCTCCCCCGTGCACCAGCACCCAGCCACCCGCTGCGAGTCCGCCGAGTTCGAACACGTTCAGGTAGACGGTCAGCAGGACCTCGGGCAGCGCAGCGGCCTCGATCAGGTCGATGCCCGGCGGCACCGCGATCACGCTACCGGCGTCCACCACGACCTCTTCCGCGTAACCGCCGCCCGACAGCAACGCCATCACCCGGTCGCCCGGTGCGAAACGGTCCACGCCTTCGGCGACCTCGATGACGTCGCCCGAGCACTCGAGCCCGAGGATCGGTGAGGCGCCGGCCGGTGGCGGATAGAAGCCCTGGCGCTGCAGCAGATCGGCGCGATTCAGGGCTGTAGCCGCGACGCGGATGCGGATCGCACCGGGTCGCATCGGCGGGGCTTCGGTCTCGCCGATGTGCAGCACCGACTCGTCGCCGGGTGCGTCGATCAGGATTGCTTTCATGCGCAACACCCTAGCAGCCGAACCGCCGACCGACGGCACTTCCGTGGCCCGCGTATACTGGCCCGAGCATGTTCGATCGCGGTGACCCACGATGTTGAGCGACCGTTCCATGTCGGCGGTTGCCGTGCTGTTCGCCGCACTCGCTGTCGCCCTCCTGACCGTGGCTGCGACCACCGCCGGAGATCTGTCGTCGGCCTCGGCGAGCACGCTCGGATCCGGCGATTCGGTTGTCGGACCCGCGCAGCTCGAGAACTCGACCGGACGCGAAAGGACGATCACTCGCGCGCTGACGGCCTCCAAGCTCGCTGCCGCCCTCGGCGCATTGGGCCTGGTCACCGGCGCTCGTCACTTCCGACGGCGCGGTCACGCGCTCCGATTCCGGCGAGTGCGCTCGGGCATCCTGCTGGCCCTGGCTCTCTTCGCCTTCGCGGCCAGCTACAACTTCTTCCGATGGCGCCACGACCACGGGATCCACGTCCACGAGTTCTTCCACTACTACGTCGGCGCAAAGTACTTCCCGGAACTCGGCTACCACGGCCTCTACGAATGCGCGGTGGCCGCCGCTGCCGAAGGGCACCTGGACGAAGCCAACCGGCCCACCGAGATCCGCGACTTGAGCCATGTCGAGCGACGCGTGCGGATCGTTCCCGTTCGGTCCCTCGAGAGCTGTCGCGCACGCTTCACGCCGGACCGCTGGATCGGGTTTCGCCATGACACGTTGTTGCTGAAACGATGGATGACACCGGAGAAGTGGGCACGCGTCCTGACCGACCAGGGGTTCAACGCCTCTCCGGTCTGGCTTCTGGCAGGGCACAGCCTGGCGGACCGGGTCCCGGCGGAACCCGATGCCCTGCGTCGATACGCGCGCCTCGATCTCGTGATCCTCGCGATCGGATTCGCGGCGGTCGGCCTCGCGTTCGGACTCGATGGCTTCAGTCTGGCGATGCTGGCCTGGGCCGCCAATCCGCTCAGCGGATACGGCTGGGTCGGCGACGCTCCCCTTCGGCAGGTCTGGTTCGGAACGTTGCTCGTCGGCCTGTCGCTGCTGCGTCGTCGCCACCATGGGGGGTCGTCGGTCTTTCTCGCGGTGAGTTCATTGACTCGACTCTTCCCGATCTTCTTCCCGATCGGATACGCGATCCAACAGATCCGACGCCGGTACAGCAACGGGCGCTTCGATCCGGGCTTCCTTCGCTTCGTCGTCATCGGCTCGGCAAGCGGTTTCCTCCTGATCGCACTGTCGATTCCCGTGGCAGGTCGCGGCGTCGGCGTGATCGGCGAGTTCATCGACGAGATGTCGAGCTACTCGACGCTCACAGGGCGGAACAGCATGGGACTCCAGTCGCTGCTCACCCTCAGCACCACCACACCAACGCCTCGTCTCGTGAACGGTCGGCTCGAAGTCCTCGAAGCGGATCAGATCGCCCATGCCCGGCGCGCGTTTGCGTCGCGCAGACCTCTCTACTGGGCCGGCGTCGGGCTGATTCTCATCCTGTACTGGCGCGCCCTGGCGAAGGCCGAGGACTGGGAAGCGGCGTGTCTCGGGTTCGTGCTGGTGCTCGCTCTGACCCAGGCTGCCAGCTACTACATGACGTGCGCTGTCGGCGCGGCGCTGCTCGGCACGCGCAGAAGCCGGATCACCATCGGGTTGATGGGCGCACTGGTCGCCTGGGGGTGCATCACGCTGGCCTTCACCGATTCGCCCACCGGATTCGCACTGGCATCGGGCGTGGGCCTCCTGCTCTCGGTGTTCACGCTGGTCGAGATGCGGAGACCCCCGGACGAAGATTCCGAGCCCGCCGATCCGTCACCGGTCGACCGGTTGGACCCGATCGGTGCGACGCCATCGGCTGCGCACCCGCCCTGCCTCGATCGCTCATCGACCTGAGAGGATCACGGCTTCCAGCCCGTCCACCGAGCAGCCAGGCGAGCGCGCATGTCGGCGAGCCGCGACTGGTGGGACGGATCTCGTGACAGATTCTCCAGCTCATACGGGTCTTCGACGAGATCGTAGAGCTCGAGCTCTCCGTTCTGGTATTCGATCAGCTTGAATCGTTGCTCGCGCAGTGTGACCCAGCGAAGTTGCGGCGCGATGTGGGACTCGATGAGAACGTCGGACCGGGGCGCGACCTCGGTCGCATCGAGGGTCCTCTGCAGACTTCTCCCACCGCGGTCCGGCGGTGCCGTGGCACCCCCGAGATCGGCCACCGTCAGCGCGATGTCCACGAGCGAGACGAGCGAGTCGTCAACGCGCGGCAACGGCGCCAGCGGCGGGTAGCGGACGATCAGTGGCACCCGCGCGCATTCCTCCCACGGACAGCCCTTCGACAGCCAGCGATGCTCCCCCCATCCGTGACCGTTGTCCGACGTATAGATGATCAGGGTTTCGTCGGTGATCCCGAGAGCATCGAGCTTCGCCATCAGCGCTTCCACGAACTCGTCCACCGAGAGCTGCATCTCGAGCTGATCCCTGCGAAGGCGCTCCATCTGCAGCCTCCGCATGAGCGAATCCCCGGCGTGCGATGCCAGCCACGCTGGCTTGTCGGAGACGTCTGCCTCGAAGAGGTTCGGCGGCTGATGGATCGGCGCATCGACGAATGCTCCCGTGTGACGAGGTGCCGGTGTCCAGGGATAGTGGGGCGTCGCGGTGCTGACCCACAGAAGAAAGGGACGATCATCGCTCTTCGACGAATCGACGAACGAGAGGGCCTGCTCGCTCAGCACGTCCGTCGAGTACGCGGAATCGGGATACCGCACCACGGGACCATTCTCGACCATCGAGAACCGGAAGTGGGGGATGCTGTCGGCGTAGTTGAATACGCGCCAGTCGTCCCAACCGGCGGGAACGATCGGCGGACGTCTCGGCGACGCCCAGCGCTGCGAATACTGGTTCATGTACTTCCCGAAGAAGCCGGTCCGGTATCCGCCGTTCTTCATCCAGAGCGCGACCGTGTTTCGATCGCCGAAGAACTGACCGCCGAGCAACCCCTCGTTGTTGAACACCCCGTTGCCGTTCGCGTACTGCCCGGTCAGCAGCGCCGCACGACTCGGCCCACACACGGGATTGCTCGTGTAGGCGTGGCTGAAGGTGACACCCTCGCGGGCGAGCCGGTCGACGACCGTCGGCATCGCGGGGATCTGACCCGCCCTGTCGCGTGGATGCTCGAATCCCACGGCATCGGCTCGCTGATCGTCGGCCAGGATCACGATGACGTTGGGCCGCCGATGCGTCACATCACCTGTGCTGCGCGAAATCCAGGTCGCAACGAGGGTATCGAGACAGCGGGTCAGCGCCGCGACGTCCACCCTGGACCCGACCGCGCCGATGGCGGCAGCGCACTGGCGGCCGACACTCGGCAGGACGATTCCCCGCCGGCTCGACGTGACGCTGATATCGCAATGTTTCGCGAGAGGATGATCCCGGGTCC
>JANOFF010000188.1:0-17959 GCA_031413515.1 bacterium | reverse complement strand
GACGCCCCTCGATGCGATTCGCGAGTACGTGGGCGACGGCATCGAGATCGTGCACGAGCGCGGCTGCTGGACCGAGATGACGACCCCGCCGCTGCCCGCGTCGGCGATCTCGGCGGGTCGGGGGTTCTCGGTCGAGTTCTTCGCGGGCCTCGACGCCTCGGGCGAGGTGATCCATCGGCTGCAGGATCAGAGCTCGCAGCTGATGTACTTCGGCAAGCCCGCGCAGGGTCTCGATCCTGGCGCGTTCTCGCTGCGCGCCGTCGGCCGCTACGTACCGACTGAATCCGGCGACCACACCTTCACGCTCATCCAGGCGGGGCGTGCACGATTGCTGGTGGATGGTGAGATCGTGCTGGACGGATTCGCGAATCCGCCGCCGCGCGGCAAGGCGTTCTTCTCGCTCGCCAGCCGCGAGCTCGAGGCCTGTGTGTCGCTCCGGGCAGGTCGGCCGGTGGACATCGAGATCCAGTACGCCGCGCAGGACGCAGTGGTCCTGCAGGGCGTCAAGATCGGTCTTCGCCCTCCTGTCGGAGAGGGCCTCCTCGATCGCGCGGTCGCCGCGGCCCGCGACGCAGACGCGGTCGTGATGATCGTCGGCACCAACGGAGACTGGGAATCCGAAGGACACGATCGGACGTCGATGAATCTGCCCGGTGATCAGGATGAGCTGATCCGCCGCGTGTGCGCCGCCAACCCGGACACCGTGATCTGCGTCAACGCGGGTGCGCCGATCCAGATGGACTGGGCCGACCAACCGCGCGCACTCTTGCAGACCTGGTTCGGCGGCCAGGAGATGGCCGGTGCGCTCGCCGACGTGCTGTTCGGTGGATGCGAGCCCGGTGGCCGGCTACCGACCTCGCTGCCGCTGCGCGTCGAGCACAACCCTTCGTTCGGGAACTTCCCTGGTGAGAACTCGGAAGTCCGCTACGGCGAGGGTCTGCTCATGGGATATCGCTGGTATGACACGCGCGGTCTGCCGGTGCGCTTCCCCTTCGGTCACGGTCTCTCGTACACCCGATTCGAGATCGGTCCGCCGAAGTTGTCGTCGCCCACCTTCGAGCCGGGCTCATTGCTTCGCGTGGAGGTTCCGGTCCGCAACGTCGGTCCGCGCGCGGGCTCCGAGGTGGTGCAGTGCTACGTCGAGCCGCTGCAGCCGCGGCTGTTCCGACCGCGCCGCGAGTTGCGCGCCTTCGACAAAGTGCGGATCGAACCCGGTGCGAACGCGACAGCAGTGCTCGTTCTCGACGAGCGCGCATTCGCGTACTGGGACGACGCGGATCCCCGCTTCGAAGCGTTGCGAGACGGAGGCGGGGGTGTTCCGGCCGTGGTCCCTGCCGGTCGTGGCCATGATCATCGTACGCTGGATGGCTGGTACGTGGACGCGGGCGCGTACCTGCTCCACATCGGACGATCGTCCAGCGACATCGCGCACGTCGTGCGCGTCGAGATCACGAAGGACGCCGGGCCGCTCTCGCGTTGATCGACCAGCCGGTGCGACCCGTCACGGAAGCTGTGCGAGGAAGAAGCGCGTCGCGTTGTCGCCCATCACCTGGCGGATCTCCGCTTCGCTGAAATCCGCATCGAGCATCGCCTGCGTGAGCACAGGCAACTCGGCAGCGTCGAAGTGGACCGTGGTGCCACCGTCGAAGTCCGAGCCGAGGGCGATGTGGTCGACACCGACCAGCTCGATCCCGTAGCGGATCGCGCGCACGACTCCTGCGGGTGTCGGATCGCAGACGGCACCGTCCCAGAATCCCACGCCGATCAGACCGCCGTGCGCGGCGATCTGCTGCATCACCGTGTCGTCGAGATTGCGCGCGGTATCGCAGTTGCCCTTGAAGCCGCCGTGAGAGAGGATGACGGGCCGATCCGACAGAGCGAGCACGTCGGCCACCATGCGCGATGAGGCGTGGGCGACGTCGACGACCAGGCGTCGTCGCGCTGCTTCGAGGATCACCGAGCGTCCGAACTCGCTCAGCCCCTCTCCGGAAACACCGTGGAGCGAGCCGCCGAGCTCGTTGTCGAAGAAGTGCGTCAACCCGACGACCCGCATGCCCATCCGATCGAGCTCGTCGAGGCGCGCGAGATCGCCTTCGAGAGCGTGTGCGCCCTCGATGCCGAAGATCGCCCCGATGGGCTTCGCCCCGAGCACGCGCTCATCGAGTAGTTGTCGCAGATCGCTGCGGCTGCGCACGATCCGTAGACGTCCATCGGAGCGGAATGCCAGTTCTTCGAGTGTCCGGAGCTGGTGGACGGCCCGTCCGAACACGCTGAACCATGTCGAACTCGGCCAGAGCTGCGCGATCGAGGCGATCATCCAGACATCGAAGCCATCGACGTTGCGTTCGTAGTTCTGACCGAGAGGCGTCTTGGTCGGGGCGGTCATCACCTGGAGGGCGACGCCGCCCTCTAGCATGCGCGGCAGGTCGGTGTGGCCGCGCCCCGCGCGCTCGAGCCAGTCGCGCTTCCAGAGCAACGGATCGGCATGGAGATCACTGACGTCGATTGTGGCGTGGAGAGCGCGCGCCGCCTCGCTGACGAAATAAGACGGGTGGGGGACCACCTGGTTGAGAGCGCGCTCGGTCGCACCCGGTACCACGAAGACGATCACCGCGAACAGGCTGCCGAGCACGACCACGATCAGGAGCGGTCTGCGTCGCATCGCGGTCCTTTCGATGTCCTCAGATCCGGTTGCGGAGCATCAGCTCCTTCGGGTGCGGCTCGAGGTAGATCTGGTCGGCGAGGTACTCGACGCCGAGCCGTCGCACGTGGTGCCGGATCAGCGTGATCGGCACGATCAGCGGCACGAGCCCGGCGGCGTGGTCGTCGATCGTGTCGGCGAGTTCCCGACGGCTCTCGTCGTCGAGTCGTCCGCGGAAGTGCCCGGCCATGTGCTGGAGTACGTTGGCGTGACGCTGAGGAGTCGCTTGGGTGGCGAGCGCTCGCATGAACGTCTCCGAGTAGCTGTCGCGAACCTCGCTTCGGGGTCGCTGCTTCGCGTCGGCGACGATCCTTCCGAGCTCGCGATATCGCCGCTCCGAGTGGGCGAGAAGTTGCATCTTGTGCTCGGTGTGGAAGATGACCAGCTCGCCGAGCGTCCATCGGGCGTCGAAGAAGAGCTTGAGACGCCGATACGCGAAGATCCGGGTCACGAAGCGCTCGCGCAGTTGCGGATCCTCGAGCCTCCCTTCCTCCTCGATGGGGAGCAAGGGCATGCGGTCTTCGAGCACGCGAGCAAAGAAGCCGCGTCCGTCTCGCGTGGCGCCTCCTTGTTCGGACCACACGCGGACCCGCGTCATCCCGCAACTCGGCGAATCCTTCTTCAGCACGAAGCCGCAGAGATCCTCGTCCGCCAATGCGCCCACGCGGCTCTTCGAGTAGCGGACCATCGCGGACGTGTGACTGCGTCCCGACTTCACTTCGACGAGGCGTTGATCCGCTTCGTCGTCGGTGCCGGCCGGTTGCACGATGCGGATCGCGGGACGGGGGATCTCCATACCGGCCTCGACTTCGGGGCAGACTGGCACCCACTCGACGAACGGACCGAGTTCGTCGCTGACGAACCGGCTGCGCTTGTGGCCGCCGTCGAATCGGACGGCGTCGCCGAGCAGACAGCGCGACACCCCGATCCGGATCGGCACATCGGTCCGGCGCCAGCGTCGGCGCGTCGTCTCACTGTCGTTTCGTGCTTCGTCCATGGGCCGACTGTAGCGGGGGAGATCCGATCAGCGGAGGCGGTCGCGAACTCCCGATCGGTCGGACCGATCGGGATGAGCGTCGCGACTCGTCAGGCGCAGTCCCGGTCGCGCGGAACGAACAGGCTGAAGACGGCTCCCCGATCGGGGCGATTGGCCGCTTCGATCCGCCCTCCGATCCGGTCGGCCAGTTGATGACAGATGCTGAGCCCGAGCCCGCTTCCGGACTCCTTCGTCGTGAAGAACGGATCGAAGATCCGTTCGAGCACTTCGGGGGCGAGGCCCGTCCCGCGATCCGAGACGCTCATCTCGAACTCGTCGCGGCGCGTCGACACCACGATGCTGACGTCCGGTTCGTCGTTGCTCGCCTGCACGGCGTTCAGCACGAGATTCACCAGGATCTGCACGATCGCCGGCTCATCCGAGGTTGCAATCGGCTCGCCGTGCACCGTGACTCGGATCGCTTCCTCGCGGAGTCCGACCCCCGCAACCGCCGTGGCGCGCCGTGCGGCTTCTGCGAGGTCGACGCGCGTGATCTGGGACGGGTCGCGGGCATCGTGGCGGGCGAAGTCCTTCAGGCGTGAAACCAGGACGGAGATCCGATCGATTCCGTCCTTCGCGTCGATCAGACTCTCCGCACCGTCGAGGGTCAGCAGTCGCAGGTGCCGGGGCAGGAGTCGATTCACGTCCGGTGCGACGAGTTCGCCGATCAGCTTCTCGATCAGATTCAGATTGCTGTGGATGAACGCGAGCGGGTTGTTGATCTCGTGCGCCATGCCGGCGGTCAACGAGCCCACCGCCTCGAGGCGGCCCGCGAGCTGCAGTCGTCGCTCGGACTCGATCGCTTCGCGGCGATCGGTGAAGACGGCCGCCATCCCCGTTACGGCCACGTGGCTCCACAGGGGAAAGCGGATCACCTCGATGGTCTGGTCGATCTCGGCACAGAGCTCGTCGAGTGTGCATCCGCGTGGATCGTCGACGCCGAGCAGTTTTCGCGCCGAAGAGTTCGAATCGATCACCGAGCCGTGGATGTCCGCGACGACGACTCCGACGGCGAGCTGTTCGACGATATCCTTGCGTGCAAGCGGCAGGTAGAGAGCGAGCCCCGGATCGATGACTCCGAAGCGAAGCATCAAAGCGGTGGCCCCGAGCAGCGCGGGCGTCGGGTCCGCGTGCCCGAGCTTTCCGAACGCATAGAGCATGTTGACCACGAGCGGCACGAGGATCGCGCCAGCCAGGGAAGCGGCGCGCAGCGGACTGACGCGCCCGAGCCGGAAGGCGGCGAACGTGTAGTAGATGAGGCCAGCACCGATCAGCGTCCAGCAGAGGGCGGCACCGATCGGAAACAGCGGCCCGTGCTGCGGCTCGGGGCTGTGGAGCGAGATGAGCGTGCCGTCCGGCGCAAGGAACAGTGTGGAGTAGAGCAGGATCAATGGAACGCCCGCCAGGAAGATCCGTCTGGGGGATCGTCTGTACCAGGCGGGGCTCGCGGCCTGGACGCCGACCCAGAACCAGCAGAACGTCCCAGCGAAGACGCCCAGGTAGAGAAGACGTCGCGCGATGGCGAGTTCGTTCGGACTGTCGGCACTCGCGATCAGGATCTCGCTCGCCGCCCACAGCGCACCGAGGGCGCCGAGCCAGCCGATGGCGGGTGAGCGACGACCCCAGTCCTCCGCCATCGCATAGTCGAGGGCGAGCCAGCCCCCGATCACCACGGTGGCGATCAGTCCGAATTCGAAGAGCATGACGGGCTCTTCGTCTGGCAATGCGCTTGTGCTGAGATCGCGCGCGACCTCGGATCCAACTCCTCGGGACCGAGTGTGCCCTCATCCCTTGGGGAACAGAATCGCGCATCGAATCCGGTCTTCGATCTACGTCGATCGGCCCCGCATCCGAGCGCACGCGCTCGACGGCTCGATCACTCGTCCAGCCAGTTCCGTGGGCGCAGGAACTCGCTGTAGAGCTCGGCTTCGGCGGAACCCGGCTCGGGCTTCCAGTCATAGCGCCAGCTGACCAGCGGGGGCATCGAGGCCAGCACCGACTCGACCCGCGTGGTCGCCTGCAGGCCGAAGCGGGTGCCACGATCCTGCAACAGATTGAACTCGACGTAGCGCCCGCGTCGATACAGCTGGAAGTCGCGCTCACGCTCGCCATAGGGAGTTGCCTTGCGCCGTTCCAGGATCGGCAGATAGGCGGCGAGGTACGCATCACCGACACTCCGGACGAACCCGAATGCGGACTCGAAGCCCCCTTCCGTGAAGTCGTCGAAGAACAGTCCTCCGATTCCGCGGGGCTCCTGGCGATGGGCGAGGAAGAAGTAGTCGTCGCACGCCTTCTTGAAGCGCGGATACAGATCGTCGCCGAAGGGCGCGCAGGCGTCCCGGGCGACGCGATGCCACTCGACGGCGTCCTCGCTGAAGCCGTAGAACGGTGTCAGGTCGAATCCACCTCCGAACCACCAGGTCGCCACGGATCCCGGCTGGGCATCGGGGGGCAGCGCATAGAAGCAACGGAAGTTCGCGTGGGAAGTGGGCGCATACGGGTTGCGCGGATGCACGATCAGCGAAACCGAGACGGCCCGGTAGGAACCTCCGGCGAGTTCGGGGCGCCTCTCGGTCGCGGCCGGGGGCATGCGATTGCCCTGGGTGTGGGTGAAGTTGACCGCCGCCTTCTCGATGAATGTCCCGTCCTCGAGCACACGGGGCCGCGAGACGCCGCCTCCCTCGCGAGGCAGTTCGTCGCGCCGGAAGAGGGCGGTGCCATCCGCTGATTCGAGCGCCTCACAGATCCGATCCTGCAGATCCATCAGGTAGGCGACGACCGGCTCGAGGAGCGGCTGTCGGGTGCTGCTGGCATGCATGACGATTCTCCCGTCGGATTCTCTTCGGAGCATAACGATTGGGGCGGACGAGACGGAAGCGCGCTAACGACAGGCAGCGTGGGCCCGAAGGACTCGACGATGAGCGGACGAGAGGGCGGCTTCGGACGAGTCGCACTGCTGGGCGGAGTCGCCCTGCTGATGCTGATCCCCGTGACTCTGCCCGTGCCGGTCTTGCGGACCCTGGTCCACGAGCGCTTCGGTGTGTCGGAGCTGCTCACGTCGCTCTTCATGTCGATCAACATGCTCGGCGCCGTACTCGCCGCGCCGATCGTCGGTGCTCTCGCCGATCGTCTCGGCCGGCGTCGCCGCATCGCGCTGACCGCACTGGGCGTGGATGCGGTCTGCTTTTTCGCGATGACGCTGCCGGGGCCGTTCTCGCTCTTCATGGGGCTTCGGTTCATCGAGGGGGCCGCCCACATCACGGCCCTGTCGATGCTGATGTCGATCGCCTCGACGAGCGTGCCGGATGCCCAGCGAGGGCGCGCCCTCGGCCTGGTCGGCGCGGGGCTCCTGCTCGGTGTCGCGCTGGGTGCGCCGATCGGCGGCGTGATCGGGGCGACCGATCCGCTTCGCCCTCTGATCGTCGGTGGCTGGGTGATGTGTCTGGCCGCGCTGCTGGCGTCGGTGGCGCTACGCGAGGACGCCGTCTCGGAAGCGCCGCGACCCGACGCTGCCGGGCTTCGCGTCGCGCTGCGCGAGCAGTGGCGCCTCGCGATTCCGCTGCTGTTCGCGTTCGCGGATCGCTTCACGGTGGGCTTCTACACGACGACCTTCAGCCTGTACCTGAGTCGTGTGCACGGCGCCGAGCCTCCGCAGATCGGATTGCTGATCAGCGCCTTCATGCTGCCGTTCGCGATCCTCTCCTATCCCTTCGGCTGGCTGTCCGAGCGCACCTCCCGCGTCGCGATGCTCGCGATCGGGAGTCTCGTGTACGGCATCGGGACCGCGAGCCTCGTTCTCTGGTCACCGGAGGCGCTCGTCTGGGTGATGATCTCGATCGGGATCTCGGCGGCGGTGATGTTCGTCCCCACGATGTTGCTGACCACCGAGTACGCGTCTGCTGCGCTGCGTTCGACGGCGCTCTCGGCCTTCAACGCGGCCGGCAGCCTCGGATTCATCGTCGGGCCGCTGGTCGGTGGTTGGATCAGCGAGAGTTTCGGCAGTGCGGGCGACTGGCGAGCCGGTTATGCGGCGGCGTTCATCGTCGCCGGTGCATCCGAGGTGCTGCTGGTCGTGGTCACACTGCCATTGCTGCGTCGCGCCGCGCAGGCATCGCCGTCGCCGAGTTGAACGAACCTACCGGGCCGATTCGACGGCGCGCTCGAGCAGGCGCTGCAACGTCGCCGGAAGCTCGAGGCCGAGTGCCAGTTCGCGTGCAGCGGGTGACATCTTGCGAACTGTCTTGCGCAGTACCTCCGCGGCCTTGTCGTCCGGGTGCTGGCCGGCGAACGACTCGAGCTGTGTCTCGACGAACACGAGACACAGCGCGTCCTCGAAGGCCTGCACTTCCGCATCGACGCCGAGTCGCTGCTTCTGGATGATCGACTGGACGCGCGTCACGCTGTCGACCGGGTACCCGGCGGCTGCAAGGATCACAGCGACCTGCTCGGCGTGAGTTCGCTGCAGCGTCTTCCGCCAGCGCAGATACCCGGCGCGTCCTGCGGGATGGTCGCTGCGCGGGATTGCCCAGCGGCGGAGGTGGTGGGCCCGTACGGCGAGCCGCAGCGCCTCGCTCGGGGCGTCCAACAGGCGTTCAAGCCAGGCCGTCGCGAGTTCGGCATGGGCGAGTTCCTTCGGTCTTTCACGTCCGCCCACGACGATCCGGTTGGGATCGTCGGAGTTCGCGGCATCGATGGCCGCGATGGCGTGCTCGAATCGTCGACTGTCGGCGATCCCCATGCGCGCTCAGCGTTCGGGAAAGCCGAGTTCGCCCAGACGGCGCGCCACGTCCTGCCCGTGGGTCGACGTGTCGACGTCGCGATCGATGTCGCGGACGATCCCTTCACGGTCGATGAAGAACGTCCAGCGCCGCGCGTAGAGCCCGCCCATGCCGATCACGCCATACGCTTCGGCCACCTTCTTCTCCGGGTCGCTGAGCAGGATGAACCTGGCGCCGACCGACTCGGCGAACTGCCGATTCTTTTCCGCGTCGTCGAGACTGATCATGAAGTAGGCCACGTCGAAGCGCCCCAAGGCCGTCTCGCTGTCACGCAGCGAGGTCAGTTCGGCCGTTCAACCAGGGGTGAATGCTTTCGGAAACCAGGCGAGCACGACGCCTTTGTGTTCCGTGAGCAGCGTCTCGAGCGTGTAGCTGCGGCCGTCGGATCCCATCAACGAGAAGGCGGGTGCGGGGTCGCCGACCGAAGGTCCGGCAGTCGCCGCCGAGGCGCCGAGCATGACGAAGAGCACCTCTCCGAGTGCGCGCAGGGTACGGACCAGTCTGCGTCCTCGATCGGGCCTGATCCCGGGATCTCGGCTGGCGCGGCAATCGTTCATTTCGACTCTCCTCTGAGTTGCTGCGGTGTTTCGATCGGATCGACCCACAGACGTCCTCGCCTGCATGCGCGCGAGATGACGCTCGGTCAGCGGCAGGTGATCCGCAACCCCCCGGCATCGGTGCAGCAGGTCGTTCGCAGGGACGGAACCACTGCGCGAATCCACTCCAGATCTCGACCGAGGACGCCGTTACGGCAGGGCGAACGTCGACGGCTGTGGGGAAAACAATATGAAGATCGCATCGCGGGTTCTGACTCTCATGCTGGCGGCCCTGCTGCTGCCCGCGGGCTCCGCGCTCGCCGTCGGATCCATCACCCAGGGTGACGTGACGTTCGCGTACACGAGCTTCGGCCAGGGCAACAACAACACGACGAACGCCGACTTCACTGGAGCGGCGGCCGCGGATCAGCTCTACGAGAGCTGGTGGTTCTTCCGTGTGAGCGGGGACACCCGGGAAACCGCCTTCACGGCGCCGAACACCGAGGACTACACGACGTTTCCCGCCTACGCGCGGCTCGGCTGGACGAACGTGAGCGGTCGCAACCTCTTCAACGCCGTGCTGAACGTCTCGGTGATCGATCCGGGTGTCGGCGGCAATCTCTTCCAGCAGATGACCATCACTGCGACGTCCAACGTCACCATGACGCTCTTCCACTATGCGGACTTCGACGTGAGCGGCAGTGCGGGAGGCGATAGTGCGACCCTCGTGTCTTCGAGCCCCGACGTGAACATGTCGGTCGGGGACGGGGTCACGTCGGTGCCCTTCATCGGCTACGGGGCGACCGCCTACAAGGTGACGGATTTCAACGCCAACGGCGCCAATCCCAGCATCCTGCGCGACATGACGGACAACGGAGTCGACAACCTCAACAACACGGGCCTTCCGTTCGCGGCCGGGGACTTCGTCGGCGCGTTCAGCTGGACCATGACGCTGCTCGCGGGCCAGTCGGCGACGTTCCTCACCCAGTTCGGCACGAACGCACCGCTGCAACCGCAGAGCGCGATGCCGACCCCCGAGCCCGGAACCGCCGTGCTGATGGCGCTCGGCCTGATCGGCCTCGCCCTCCAGGGCAATCGCGCCCGCCGCTCCCGCCGTCCCCGCTGAGCCGATCGTGGTCGGCTAACGGGCGGTCCCCGCCGAGCCATGATCACCGGCCGCATCGGCCTGCGTCGGCCGACTCGGTTCACCGCGAAGCGTCGAAATTGTGTGGCTGGCATGCCAGATCGCGATGCCCGCAAACACGGCTGCGACCGCCCAGCTGAGGGGCAGGACCGCATCGGCAATCAGCCCGCTCGTCGTGGCGATCGTCGCGAGAGCCAGCGTACCGATCGCCAACCAGTCCGCGCGTACCGTCGATTTGCCGAGGAGTCGCGCGAGGACGGGTCGGCTGGTGAACACGGGATTCGCGAGGAATGCGATCGCGAGATGCCCGTCGGTGGTCTGGCCCGAGACCATCGCCCAGGCAGCCAGCAGCACGAAGGCCAGAGTAATCGGCACGAGATCCAGGCGGTCTTCGCTGACGCGACGGAATGCGTCGACGAAAGTCCAGGCCGCCTGACCAGCGACACCGACTCCCAGCCAGATCGCCAAGGGGGGCAGTGCGGAGATCGGAAGCCACGAGAAAGGCTCGGGTCCGGCGAAGGCGATCGTCAGATACAGCAGGCAGACCGCAGTATTTCCCTCGACATCGGCAATGCGTCCCATGCGAAACACGCCGGTTCGCCGAAGCTCCCACTGCACCGCGTAGAAGGCCAGCGTCGTCACGCCGAACACGCCCAGCGAGAAGAACGGGGGCAGCCCCACGGCGAGGCAGGCACCCAGGGTCACGAAGCCGTTGTTCAGCGTGTCGAGCCAGTGGTCGAGGAACTCCCCGAGCCGCGAACTGCGACCGGAACGACGCGCCTGGGCACCGTCCATGTTGTCGAGGGAGAGATACGTGAAGACCAGCACGGCTGCGGCGATCATCGCCACGGTCTCGTGCGGAAACGCCGCGGCAAGGATGAACGACGCGCCGCAGGACAAGGTCGAGATCGCGGTCAGCGTGTTCGGCGCAATCGTCTCGGGGATCAGTTCGAGAGCGGGCGCCCAGACGAAGCGCCTGTAGTACGGCAGGAGGATCGACTCCTGGGCGCTCCTGTACGTGTATGAGGGGCGCGTCACGAAGCGGGTTCTTCCTTCCTTCCGGCGCCGCGCGACTCTATCACGTCAGTGCCGCCGGATCGGGACCGACTGCATCGCCGGATCGATCGCCGGGCAGTGCGGGAAGGTATTCGGAGAAGGCCACGCCGTAGAGGTCCCACACCGTGACGAAGAGCGCCGCGACGATCGGGCCCAGCACGAGCCCGAGCGGACCGAACAGCACGAGGCCACCGAGCGTCGAGAGCATGATGAGCAGATCCGACATCTCGGTGTCGCGGCCGACGAGCCTGGGGCGAAGCACGTTGTCGACCGTGCCCACGGCGATCACGCACCACAGCGTCAGTGCGATGGCCGGAGCGACCGAGCCCGTGGCGGCGAGCCAGATCGCGGCCGGCACCCATACGAAAGCGGTACCGACACCCGGAATGATCGAGAGGACGGCCATCACGGTGCCCCAGAACGCCGCGCCCGTGATGCCGATGACTGCGAATGCTGCGCCCGCGAGACTGCCCTGCACGATGCCGATCACCAGCGAACCCTTCAGAGTCGCGCGCGTGACCGACACGAACTTGTCGACCATCCGGCGTTCGTCGGCGTTCTCGAGCGGGACGTAGAAGAGGATGCGATCGAGAATCGCTGAGCCGTCGCGCATGAAGAAGTACATCGAGTAGAGCATGACGAGGAGCAGAAACAGGAAGCTCGCGGTGCCACGGGTGGCCGACGCCAGACCCGACAGCAGGAACTGGCCGACCATCGCCGCCATTTCGCCGGCCTTCGCGTACAGCTGCGCCTCGTAGGGGACGAGGAAGCTGGGGAGTTCGAGGTGTCGCGAAATCAACCCCATGTCGGGGTGTCGGATCTGTGCCTCGACCCAGGGACGGATGGAAGTCGTGACCTCTACCGCCTGGGCGGCAACCAGACCGAAGAAGGCGATCAACGGTCCGATGATCACGATCAGCAGCAATATCAAGAGAGTGATGGATGCCAGGCCGACGCGTCCGCCCATCCACCCGACGAGTCTCCGGTGGATCGGCTGGCAGAGCGCGGAGAAGATCGCAGCCAGCAGGAGCGGCGTCAGGAATCCGCGGATCATCATCAGGAACCCGACGGAGATCCCGATGACGAGCGCCAGCAGGAAGATCCGCCGGAAGCGCCGGACACCGTTGTCGGCTTCGGACATCTTCGATCCTCCTCGGATGCGCGTCGGCGCGCGCGCAGCAGTCTAGCCGGACGTGCGAAGATGACGCCCCAGCAGTCGATCGCTTTCGGCCATCAGGCGCCTGCCCTTCTCGGGATCCCGCGCTTCGGGCGAGACGGACTTCTCGCGCATCATGTGGAGATACATGTTCGGCCGTCCCTCGATTTCGCGTGAACAAGCGAGAAATACGGCGGGCTCGGCGGCGCGCCCGGGTGCCTGGAAGAAGAGTCCGAAGACGAAGGAGATCACCGGGGCGAGCCATCCAGGCGCTTCCCGCGCGATGTTCGAATCGACCGGGCCCGGACACAGCGCGTGCACCGAGACACCGACCTTGCCACCGGGCGCGAGCCGACGGGAGAGCTCGGTGACCAGGGTGCACATGTGGAGCTTGCTGCTCGCATACTGCTTCATGCCGTCGCGGATCCCGTATTCGACGAACTCGCCGAAGCGATCGAAGTCGATCGGCGCCGAGGAGCGATGCGACTCGGACGTCACGAAGATGATCCGCGGCGCAGGCCCCGGGTCGCCCGGTCCACGAGCCGCGATCACCCGGTCGGCGAGCAGTCTCTCGAGCAACAGACGATTCGCCAGGAAGTGCACGGCGAACATGATCTCGTAGCCCTGCGCGGAGCGCCGTGCACTCCTCGCCATCAGCCCGGCATTGAGGATCACCACATCGAACCGCCGGCCCGATTTCGCGAGCGTGTCGGCCAGCGCGTGCACCGACTCGAGATCCGCCAGATCGACTTGCAGCATCTCGATCCGGTCATTGCCGGTGAGACGCGTGATCTCTTGTCCGACTTCGGGAATCCCGCTTCGGCAGGCCAGCACCAGTTCGGCGCCACGCCGTGCGAGTTCGATCGCGATCGCCTTGCCGAGCCCGCTGCTCGCGCCGGTGATCAGACAGCGACGACCGTCGAGCCGCTCGTCGTCTCCGAGCGGCGCGATACGGCCGGCCCGGCTGAACCGATCGAGAATGGCGGTGAGAGTCGCCGATGCCGCATTCCGGTGACCGACGCCGCTCGGGCCGGTCGAGGAGGAGTCATCCACCGGTATCTCTCCGCCCGCGTCGAACGTCCTGTTCGCGCGGGATCTTGTGAAGGACACAGTACGAAGCGAGTTCGCGCTCGATGTCGCGCTCTGCCAGACCGAAGTCCGCGAGCGAATACTCGTGGCGACCGTAGCGGTTCTGCACCTGGGTGGTCCGGGTGTGTTCGGCGGCGGCGCGCTCGGCGTCGCCGAACGGCAGCCCCGCGAATTCGTGGATGCGCGCGAGTTCGCCGATCGGATCGGCGAGCAGGTCGTAATACGACACGTCGAGGAATCGATCGTGCGGCAATCGCTCGCGCGACGCCATGGCGGCGTGCACGACGTGTCCGATCTTCCGCATCCAGTGCAGGCCGACTTCGTGGGCGCTCACGTGGTCACTGAAGATGCCGCGTCCATGGGTGACCATGCTGCAGAAGGAAGCCGTCGTCTGGCGCGGATCCCGATGGGTCTGCACGACGCGCGCGCCAGGGAACACTTCGATCAGCGTTTCGAGGAACTCGAGATGATGCGGCGTCTTCAGCACCCAGTGCGTGCCCGGACGTTGCCAGAGCAGGATGCGCATCAGAAGCGCCAGGTGCTCGTAGGCGGGGCGCTGGTCCTGCTTCTCGAGCCAGGCCGCATAGCTCGGTACGTGCATGGTGGCTTCGGGCGCCTGGCTCATGAACGAGTGATCGAGCAGCAGCACGTCCTCCTCGGGCTGGTCGTATTCGACCGGGTGGATGGCGAAGAACTGGGGAGCGAGGTAGCGGACACCGCGCTGCGCCATCCGCGCCATCGTGATCCGCTTGCGTGGATCTCCCGGCGTCTCGCCGGCGAGGGGCAGCGGCGAGAGAGCCTCCCACGCGAGCAGCGCCCTTGCGCCGGGCATCGCACCGAGGTGTCGGTGCAGCATCGTGGTTCCGGTGCGCTGCAACCCGGCGATCACCACGACGCGGTCGATCGGGATGTCGAGGATCCCGGGATGTCGATCGACCAGCTGCACCACGCGCAGCCGGCTCGCGAGGCTTCGTACGAGCTGGCCGCGCATGATCATGCGGCCAAGAGGAGACAGGCGTGCTTCCCGTTCCATCGACTCGCTGAGCTGACCGAGCGGCTCGCGAAATCCCTCGCCGGCGAAGTTGGACAGGCCGGTGGTGCGACGGGCCGCGGCAATCAGATCATCGGGCGAGAGCGACGCCGACAGGCCGACGCCCTCGACGGCGCGGCCGAGCGCATTGAAGAGCGCGATGGCCCGGGGTCTGAACGGGCGCTCGGGCGGACCATGGACGTCGCGGGCTGCCACCTGGGCATCCCCTCGATCAGGCGGAGCGGAGTGCTTCTTCGAGGTGATCCACCCAGGCAGCCAGCCGTCGGGGGAGACGATCGCCGAACTTTGCGTAGTACTCCCGGATCAGCGGCAACTCCTGGAGCCAGCCGTCGCGATCGACCTCGAGCAGTGTCTTCAAGTCTTCCGCATCGAGATCGAGACCGTCGAGATCCAGGGCGTCGGGAGTCGGCAGGTGACCGATCGGCGTCTCCACCGACTTGGCGGTGCCCTCGCAGCGTTCGAACACCCACTTGAGAACCCGACTGTTCTCTCCGAAACCCGGCCAGAGGAACTCGCCCGCGTCGTTCTTGCGGAACCAGTTCACGTAGTAGACGCGCGGCAGCTTCGCGCCCGGGCGCTCGCCGATGCGGAGCCAGTGCGCCCAGTAGTCGGCCATGTTGTATCCGCAGAACGGCAGCATGGCCATCGGATCGCGGCGCAACTCGCCGATCTTCCCGGCGGCGGCTGCGGTCTTCTCGCTGCTGATGATCGAACCCATGAAGGTGCCGTGCGCCCAGTCGCGGGCCTCCGCGACCAGCGGCACGACCGTCGCGCGGCGACCGCCGAACAGGATCGCGCTGATCGGCACGCCGGCGGGATCCTGCCATTCGGCGGCGATCACGGGACACTGGCTGGCGATCGCAGTGAAACGGGCATTGGCGTGGGCGGCGGGAGTGCCGGTCTTCGGCGTCCAGTCGTTGCCGCGCCAATCGATCAGGTGCGCGGGAGGAGTCTCGGTCATCGACTCCCACCAGACGTCGCCCTCGTCGGTGCGGGCACAGTTGGTGAAGATCGCGTTCTTCGTCACCGAACCCATCGCGTTCGGGTTCGAAGTCATGTTCGTGCCCGGCGCCACGCCGAAGAAGCCCGCTTCGGGATTGATGGCATAGAGCCGACCATCCTGACCGAACTTCATCCAGGCGATGTCATCTCCGATCGTCTCGACCTTCCAGCCGTCGACGGTCGGATCGAGCATCGCCAGGTTCGTCTTGCCACAGGCGCTCGGGAACGCGGCGCACACGTACTTCACGTCGCCCTTCGGCGATGTGAGCTTGAGGATCAGCATGTGCTCGGCGAGCCAGCCCTCGTCGCGTGCCATCGCGGACGCGATCCGGAGGGCGAAGCACTTCTTGCCGAGCAGGGCGTTGCCCCCATAGCCGGAGCCATACGACCAGATCTCCCGCTCCTCGGGAAAATGCACGATGTACTTGTTTTCTCCGTCGCAGGGCCACGGGATCTCGGCTCGACCCTCGGTGAGCGGGTAGCCGACCGAGTGCATGCAGGGGACGAAGGCACCTTCGGATCCCAACACGTCGAGGACTCTGGAACCCATGCGGGTCATCGTGCGCATGTTGGCGACGACGTAGGGCGAGTCGGTGAGCTGGACACCGATGTGGGCGATGTGCGAACCGAGGGGTCCCATGCTGAAGGGCACGACGTACATCGTGCGGCCCCGCATCGAGCCCTTGAAGAGGCCCTTCAGCGTCTTCCGCATCTCGGCCGGATCGGCCCAGTTGTTGGTCGGTCCCGCGTCATCCTTGTGGGTGGTGCAGATGAACGTCCGGTCCTCGACGCGGGCGACGTCGGCCGGATCAGAGCGCACCAGGTAGCTGCCGGGTCGGAGCTTCTCGTTCAGCTTCTCGGCGGTTCCCGAAGCCAGCATCAGGCGGAACATCTCGTCGTACTCGGACTGCGATCCGTCACACCAGCGGACTTCGTCGGGTTCGCAGAGGGCGGCCATCTGTTCGACCCACGTACGGAGCCTGGTGTTGGACGTCATCGCGTTCCCCCTGATTCCAGTTGCAGCTCGAGGCTTGCTGTGGCGGGTTCCAGGCCATCCTGCGCCAGGCTTCGTCGCCACGTCGGTCCTGCCCGTCCGCGCAAAGAGTGGTCGATCCGAAAGGACAAAAAAGAAAACCACCGGGTGGGCTTTTGCCCCTCGACAGACCGGAATCCCCGTCGCACCCAGCGGAGTCGAGACCCTAACATGATCCGATCGCCGGGGGAACGAGATCTCCGATCGACTCCCGGTGAGTGCGCGGCGACCCATCCGAAGTGACGCGATCCGCCCCGTCCGGTTTCGGAAGCGCACGGATTCCAGGAGAGATCGGGGCTCCTGCGGTCGGTCCGAGCGGCGCAACACGACGTTGCACGCTCGGTCGCGGGAGGCCCTTCGCTGCGGGGGCAGCGTTGAAGGTCGTGACGCCCAAGGGGGAGCGGTGGTGATTCGCGCGATCGGCATGTCACTTGCCTGTCCGCGAGGGAGGGATATGCCTGGCCGAGTCGGGAACGGGGCAGGCCGGGGTGGTGGAAGTTCGATGCGAGGGGCTCTGGCGCGCCACCGCGCTGACTGTTCGGGGTGCGACAGCCGAGGGCCGACTCAGTCGCCCCCTGCCGGTCGATGTTCGAGTGGTCCGTCGGGCAGCCTGCCGTCCAGATCCGTGAAGCCGTACACGTCTGCCAGTTCGCGAGACGTCCAGGCGCGTCCGCTGCGATCCATCACGCGCGGATCGGCGGCCAGCGCCGCAGCCGCGCGGCCGGTGAAGTAGAGCGATTCGGCGCCGCTCCAGTCGAGGGCCGGGCCGGCCTCGGCGGCGCCCTCGTTGCGCTCGGTGCGCACGAGACCCGGCCAGAGAGACACGACCGCGACCTGGTGCGCGCGCAGCTCGTGACCGGCGTCCGCAGTGAACCGATCCAGAGCCGCCTTGCCGACCCCGTACGCGACATGCCATGCGTACTCGCGCGCACCGGAAGAGCTGACGTTCACGATCAGGCCACGTCCGGCCGTTTGCATCAGCGGAACGGCGAACCAGCTCGCCACGTAGGCCGAACGCGTGCCGACGCCGATCATGTCGTCCCAGTTCGAGATCGGCAGCTCGAAGAACGGCCGTCCCGACGTCAGTTCGCGGGGGATCTTGAAGGCGTTGTTGACGAGAACGTCGAGGTGGCCGTGCTCGCGTTCGACCTGCGCGAAGAGAGCGGACACGGCTGCGTCGTCGCGATGATCGCATTCGACCGCAATGCCATGGCCACCCGCTGCGGTGACTTCGGCGGCGGTTGCGCGGACCGTTCCCGGCAGACTCCGGCGGGGTTCGACGGTGCGACCGGTCACATAGACGGTTGCGCCGGCGCGTCCGAGTTCGACCGCACAGCCGCGCCCGATGCCGCGGCTGCTGCCTGTCACGACGGCCAC
>JANOFF010000187.1:0-50068 GCA_031413515.1 bacterium | reverse complement strand
GGGTATCGGCCGACGACCCACCGACGATGATATTTATGGGTCAGTCTGACAATGTGGTCAATCGCGGCAAAGTCGACAACTTCCTGCCGAATTTGGACGCGGCTGGCGTTCGAAATCGGTTCTATGAAGTCGCCGGCAAGGGTCATCTCACCGCCATCGGCGACTCGAAAGGCCTCTTGGCGTCGGCGAAGTTCCTCGATGAGTCGCTGCGCTTTTTTTGTGGCTGTAGTCGGTTATTGTCCAGCGACCTTGCAGTGGGTGCTGCAGTGGCGCGCGTGAATCGTCCAACCCAGCGAGCTCAAGCGCGTCAGACGTCTACTGGTTACGGTGCCGTCAGGTCGAGAGGACACTTTGTATGGCGCCGGTGATCCGACTCAAGTCTCGAGCTTCGATGATGAACGGTGGCATGGTGTAGACGAGACGTCCGAATGGACGGATCCAGACGCCCTGGTCGACGAAGGCTGGCTGGATCAGTTTCATGTCGACAGGCGCGTGAAGTTCGACGACGCCGATGGCGCCGAGAACCCGGACGTCTTTCACCCCCGGCAGGATACGGCATGGCTCGAGTTCAGCACTCAGCTGAGATTCGATCGCCCGCACACGTTCCTGCCATGGCTCGCGCTCGAGAAGGTCGAGGCTTGCGTGAGCAGCTGCGCACGCAAGGGGGTTTGCCATGTATGTCGGCCCGTGCATCAGCGCGCCGGGGTGCGACTCGGCGATGACGCGGCTCACAGAATCGCTGACGAGAGTGGCTGCCAGTGTCAGAGTCCCACCCGTGAGCGCCTTGCCGAGGCACATTATATCGGGCGAGACGTCGGCGTGATCGGCCGCGAAGAGCTCACCTGTCCGACCGAACCCCGTGGCGATCTCGTCGAAGATCAGCAGGACGCCGTGTAGGTCGCACAGTACTCGCAGACTTCGCAGATACTCGGGCGAGTAGAACCACATGCCGCCCGCACCTTGCACGATCGGCTCTAGAATCACCGCCGCGACTTCATGAGCATGCGATTCCAGCAACGACTCGAGCCCGGCAAAGTAGTGATCCGACCAGGGCTCATCGAATCGGCATCCCGGCCGATCCGCGAAGAGGTGCTGCGCCAGCATGCCGCCGAAAAGGTCGTGCATACCGGTCACCGGATCGCAGATCGCCATCGTGGCGAAGGTGTCGCCGTGATATCCACCTCGCACAGTCAGTAGTCTTCGGCGCGCCGGCATCCCCTGCGCCAGCCAGTACTGAAACGCCAGCTTGATGGCGACTTCCACAGCGATGGATCCCGAGTCGCACAAGAACACACGATCCAGTCCGCTCGGCGCGATTTTGATCAGTCGCTCACAAAGCGCCACTGCCGGCTCGTGGGTCAAGCCGCCGAACATGACGTGCGGCATTCGCTCGAGTTGCGTGCGAATTGCCTGTTCGATGTGCGGGTGGCAATAGCCATGGATCGCCGCCCACCACGAAGACATCCCGTCGATCAGTTCCCGCCCGCCGACAAGTTTCAGACGGACTCCGCTCGCGGCCTCTACGGCGAAGAGGGGGGACGCCACCGGCGGCGAATACGGATGCCACACTCGCCTCGAATCCCGGGCGATCAAGTCCTCGGCGGCGCGGTCAAGATTCACTGGCACAGACTAGCGGTCACCGCTTGATCTCGGGCGATCATCACCGCGCTCGGTAGGCTCACGCAACGCCCCCGCGTTCGCGAAAGTTGCAGTCGACGCACTCGGCGGCAAGCAACCTCGGTCTGTCGGAGGTGTTCGGACGGCATGACTTGGTCGGCGGCCGCGAGTTCTGCGTCGATCCGGTCATCCGAACAGTGACGCCGCCCCATCGACTTCGATCGGTTGTGCCGTGCACGGCGATAGGATGACCTCATCGCAGCCCACCGCCCGCATCGCTTCGATCGATTCCCGTACCGAGCCCACGTCGAAGCGGGTCATTGTCCTTGCCACGGCTCGTGCCGGGGCATCTCCGAAAACCGCCAGATATCGATGGACGTAGGTCTTGAGGGAGTTCTCTGCGTCTTCGCCGAGCGAGTACCAGAAGCCGCCAACCTTGCGCGGAGGTGCGTCGCGCCCGGCCGACTTCCAGGCATCGTCGGCGAGGTCGAGGGATCTGCGGATCTCGTCGGCGTTTCCTCCCATCGAGAATGTGTAGATTCCATCCGCCCACTGCGCGGCACGAGCGATGGCCTTCGGTCCCATCGCGCCGGCCAGTATCGGCGGACCACCTGACTGGAAGGGACGGGGACCCACTTCGTCGGCACCCTCGATCGGCGGAACTCCCTTCCAGACACTCCGCATCACTGCGATCTGCTGGTCCATACGCAGATGTCGCCTCTCGAAGGATGCGCCGACTGAGCGGTAGTCGATTTCACGACCTCCGACGCCGACACACAGGGTGACCCGACCCTCGGAAATCACGTCGAGCGTGGCGATCTCCTTGGCTGCCCATACCGCCGAATGCATCGGAAGCACATACAGGCTCGGCATGATGCGGACACGCTCGGTCACCGCGGCAGCCGCCGACAGCATCGTTCGCATCTCGAGCGTGTAGCCGGTGATCCGCTCGCCGCACGAGAGGCTCGACCAAGGACCGTCGTCGACACGGCTGCACCAATCGAGAATCTGCTTCCGACCGAAGTCGCGTTCCATGTAGGGCAGGCAGATTCCGACGTCCATCTGGGCTCCTCGACGCCTGGACGCGAGGAACGTCAGGCTTTCCGAGGGTACTACTCCACCCCATGGGGCTCAAGCATCGACAAGAACACGACGATTCGTCCAAGGTACGGGAACGCCTGGGAGGAAGGCCACTTGCTCGAGCGCATCACCCGATCGTCTGCCGTCATCGTTGTTCTCATGGCTGCATCGGTACTCGCCGGATGTGCCGATCGGGCATGGGAAGCCGCGCTTCGGGCGGACGAACCTTCCGGCTACTACCGCTACATGCGCGATCATCCCGATGCCGATCACGTCGCCGACGCGCAGGAGCGGCTCGACTTCCACAAGGTCAAGCGGAACCTGACTCTCCAGACGTTCGCCGCGTTCGTCGAGCGGTATCCGCAAAGCACGTTGGCCGACGAGATCCGACCACAGCTCGAACCTCATGCATTCGCGGCGGCACGTGTAGTCGGAACTCCGGCCGCTTACCGTGCGTTCCTCGAGCAATTTCCCCGCGGCGACCTTGCCGACTGCGCTCTCGGAAACGCGGCCTATCTCGAGGCGGATGGATTCGGTGGGCGTCCGACCGAGTTGTCGAACTTCGCCGCTACTCATCCCCTGAGCGACTTCGCGGGCGAGGCGAGCAGGAGCTACGAGAATGTCGGCTTGGTGGATCGAACTCGATTCGATCGCGTTTCTGTGTCGATCCAGATCGAGGCCTCGACTCCGGAGGCGAAGAAGCTCAAGCGTCGATTTCTCGACCTCGCCACTGACGCATACGCTCGTGCAGGGATCGAATTAGTTCCCGTGCCGGACATTGTCGACCCGGCCACTGCGCGTCGACTGCCCGATGCAGTGCTGACCATCTCGCACAGCGAGCACATCGTCACCACAACGATCGCGGAGAAGGCCCTCTCCCGCCCGGGACATCTGGCCCAGACCCGCGTCACGCTGCGACCGGACCGCACCGCGCCGACGATCTTCGAACGCGAGTTCACGTTGAGAGTCGATTCGAGTGAACACGTTCCCGGGACCTCGGTGCTGTCATCAACGGCATCCCCGCGCTACTGGGAGTCGTTCTTCGTTCCGGTTGCGACGTCACAGACGAACCTGCTGCTGCGATCAGAGCATCCGCTGACTCCGAAGGCGATGGACGTCGACGCAGATGGCGATCGCAGTGTCGTCTTGTTCGAGGACGGCCGGTTGCAGCTCATTGATCTCGCGGATCCGGAAGATCCCGTAGTCCTGAGTCAGTACGTTCGCCCGAACGATCTCAAGAAGTGGTCCGGCGTACGGATACTTGGCGATCGCGTGGCGATCTTCGGTGAAGAGGGCATCGAGTTCATCGGCTTCGATCAAGGGCCTCTGCGTGTCATCAAGACGATGCCTCGCAGCGAGATCGGCACTGTGTTCGCCATCGAGCGCATGGAAGATCAGCTGTTGGTCGGTGGCGCGCGGGGTCTGATGTCGATGGACCCCGCCACGGGCAGTGTCACGACGCTGGTTCGCCGGGTCGTGCACGGACTGGCGCTCGTCGATCAGACAATCGTATTCACTGACGTAGAATCGGTATTCGTCTCCGACCTCACCCTCTTGAAACAGAACCGGGTTCATGCCCAGCAGAAGCTCGGACGCGCCTTCGGAGCTCGCGTCGTCCGGTCTATGGGCACTCGAGCCATCGTCATCGGTGCCGCAGGAATCGTCGCGATCGACCTGGCACGGCCGGAGAAACCCGTCGTGACGGCCAAATTGATGGCGCGCGACATCGGTCGTGTGGATGACGCGACCGCGATCGGAGGTCGGATCTTCCTGATCGGAGAACGAGGTCTGCTTCTGATGGACGACGGTGCAACGCGAATCGTCGACTCGATCGACGTCGAGAAGAAGACGCGGCTTGCAACGATGGGCCGACATATCGTCACCGTCGGGGAGCGAAGTCTTCAGGTTGTGGATGCGACTCCGATCGTCATGAAATCTCTGCCGGCCGGACGCTCGCCCGCAGCGACACGTTGACCCGGAGCACCGTCGCATCGAGAAGATGGTCTGTGACGGAGATCAAGCAACTGAGTCGGTGTCATCGATCGCGGGTTTGACATCGAAAGAGACCGCGCGATCGGGGTGATCGACGCGGGTCGGCACTCGGGGTGTGATCGATTCTCCGACCTCCTGCTAGATTGAGGTCATGTCATCACCGTGGCATCGCGGCCAATCCGGACCCACCGCCCGCTTCGAGCGTTCGCCCGTTCCGGATCTTCCCGTCATCCATCGAATCACCCTGCCGACCCCATGGAAGCCCGACTCGGTCCAGGTCTATCTCGTCGAGTCGGATCCTCTGACGTTGATCGACTGCGGACTCGACGACGAGCCGTCCCGCCTCGCACTGGAGGCCGCACTCGACGGATTGGGCCACGGGGTAGAGGACATCCGGCGGATCGTGTTGACCCACTACCACCGAGACAAGCTCGGGCAGGCCGAGCGATTGCGTGGAGTTACGGATTCACTTGAAGTATGTGCCCACGTCGACGAAGCACCGATGATCGAAGGATTCTCCGCTGCACGGGATGAGAACGTCGACGGAATGGCGGCTCTGATGCTCGACCACGGTGTACCTGCCCCCCTGGTAGAACGCATCTCGGAGATTCGCCTCGAGAAACTCGCGACCCAGCCCGTCCGGTGTCGCGCTACGCGAGTCGATCGCCTGCTGCGTGATTCGGACACCGTCGGGTTCAAGGATTTCGCGCTGGACGTGATCCACAGTCCAGGTCACACCGCGGGTCACATCCTGTTGCACCACGCAGCCAGCCGCGTCCTGCTATCCGGTGACCAGGTACTCGTCGGTGCAGCACCCAATGCGGAGAACTACTACACCGACGATCTACCCGATGCCCGAGACACGCTTCGGCGTCGGCCGAGATTCAAGGGATTGCTCGAGTACCGTCGCTCGCTGAAGCGTCTTCGCGAGCGATCTTTCGCAGCGATCATGCCGGCGTTCGGTCCCGTGATCCAGCGTCCGGAGCGCGCGATCCATGACGCGATCTTGTTCTACGAAGTGAGGATTCAGCGCATCGAGCGCAGCCTGCGCTCAGTCAGCGCGCTGGGCCAGTCGGTCAGTGCCTACGAGATCTGGCGGGCGCTGTTTCCCGGCGAGGATCCTGTCGAGAAGATGAGGACGCACCTGCTGACGATCATCGGAGCGATCGATGTGCTCGAGGAGGAGGGGCTCTGCGTGACCGAGCGCCGTTCAGACGGAGCGCTCGTCCATCGCCACGCTCCGTGATCTCTGCGCCGCCCGATTCGTGCGGGGTCTCTCGGTGTCAACTCGCGCCGATGTAGGCCACGCGCCAGATGACGCCCGCGTAGTCATCTGAAATGTAGAAGGCACCATCCGGGCCCTCGGTGACATCGGCCGGTCTACCGATCACGTCCTCGTCGACCTCGAAACCGGTCAGGAAATCGCGAGCCGAAATCGATCCGCCGTCGTTCCAGTGCAGCGAGACGACCTTGTAGCCGTCCTTCTTCGTCCGATTCCAGGAACCGTGCAGCGCTACCAGCGCACCTCCGCGATAGTCGTCGGGCACAGCGTCTCCACGAATGAACGTCATGCCCAGAGGTGCGTTGTGCGCGCCGAACGCGAACACGGGCGGTATCGAGGCCTCGATCCTCGCCTCCTGCCCCTCTCCCTGATCCGGATCGGGAACCCTGTCACCGTTCGCGACGGGCCAGCCGAAGAAACCGTTCTGCACCAGATGGTTGAGTTCACAGGGCGGAAAATCGTCGCCGAGCAGGTCGCGACCGTTGTCCGTTGCGTATAGATCCCCCGTGCCCGGCTGCCAGTCGAAACCGACTGAGTTGCGCAGTCCAGTCGCGAACGTCTCTTCACCGCTGCCGTCGGGATTGAATCGCAGCATCACGGCACGTCGCCGCGGGTCGTCTTCGATACAGACGTTGCAGGACGAACCGACGTGCATGTAGACGAGACCGTCAGGGCCGAAGCGGACCGTCCTCGTCCAGTGGTTGCCGCCGGCGGGAATGTCGCTGACGAGGCGGATCGGTTCCCCGACCGTATGGGCTCCACTCTTCTCGCCGGGCTGGTCGTAAGCCAGACCCGGATCGAATGCGATCCGTGTGAGCGCACCGGTCTCGCCGATGTAGAGCCACCCGTCCGTCAGATCGATGCCGTACGGGTTCTGCAGATCGGATACGAGAACACGCTGGCCATCGGATCGACCGTCTCCGTCGGCGTCACGTTCGAGGAGCACGATACTGTTGCGCACCGGCGAACTCACGAGCAGATCCCCGGTTGGCGTGAAGCGAAGCACCCGAGCGCCCTTCAAGTCCTCGGCCCACATGGACAGTTCGAATCCGTCCGGAACTCTCATCCGCTGCTCGACGAGTTTCGCCTCGGGCGCATCGATCCCTGAGCCGAAAAGTGAGTTCCGGATTGGCGCATTCACTGCGAATCGCTCGGGGAGCAGCCAAGTGCACGCACCCACGACCAGCACTGCGGCGATGGCGAGACCGATTCGTTTCATGCCTGGATTCCCTTCGGGTGGCCAGATTAACCCATGAGAGTCGAATCACTTCATGGTGGGGGCTTGAAGCGCGAAGTCCTTGGAATCCGGCAGAAAAAAGCATCCAGAGCCCCACAGGGGTATTGACTTGGGAGTCGAGGTATTCGATACCTTCGCCTCCTCGCGGAAGGATGGTACCGATGCAGACGATTCGAAAAGGCGACCTCGTCCAGGTGATTACTGGAGCCGATCGCGGCAAGCAGGGCAGGGTGATCGCCGTCGATCGAGTGGCCGATCGGGTACGCGTCGAGAAGGTGCGGATGCAGAAGCGCCACCTCAAGCCGGGTCGCGCCGGTGCGCAGCAGGGTGGCATCGTCGAAGACGAGGGTTTCATCGACCGCTCGAACGTGATGTTGGTGCACCCCGAGGACAACAAGCCGAGTCGCGTTCGCGTCGAACAGCGCGAGGGACGTCGCGTTCGCGTGTTCACACGCGGCGGACAGTCCGTCCCGGACTCCCCCATCAACTGATCGGTCGCGGAAAGACGCACCGCACACCACGGATCCGGGTTCCAACCCGACCGGGGCGCAGCCGATCAGACACTCCAGCAGGGAACAGCCATGGCCAAGAGCAAGCGCGAAAAGATCAAGCTCGAGTCGAGCGCCGGTACCGGTCACTTCTACACGACCTCGAAGAACCGGACGAACACGCCGAACAAGCTCGAATTCAAGAAGTACGATCCGGTCGTCCGAAAGCACGTCCTCTACAAAGAGACGAAGCTCAAGTAGGACGAACGCCGGCGAAGTCGCAGGAGCGGGGAAGGTCCCGAAGAACGGGGCGTTGAGAGGGGAGTTTTCATGACCTGGGTGATTACCAGCCTTTGTCGAGACAAGAAGGACATGGCCTGCGTGGAGGTCTGTCCGGTCGATTGCATCGTGATGCACGTCGACGAGAACCATCCCGAATGGCCCCCCCAGCTGTACATCGATCCGGACGAGTGCATCAGCTGTGGCGTGTGCGAACCGGAGTGTCCGTGGGAGGCCATCTTCGAGGACGAGCAGGTCCCCGAAGTATTCAAGGCCGACATCGCGCTCAACGCCAAAGTGACCGAGCAGCGCGACCAGTTCGTCGTGCCTGAAAAGCCCGATACCCAGACGCCCACACCCGACGAGGTGCAGGCGAACAAGGAAAAGTGGGGCTACACGAGCTGAGCCGGCTTCAGTCTCCGGGCGCGCCAGCGAAACGTCGATCCCGGAAGCCCGATCAGTCCTGGCCGGCGCGATCGAATGCTGCAGCCATCACGTCTATGGGCGCCGACCGTCCGCTCCAGAGTTCGAGCTGAGCGGCCGCCTGGTAGACGAGCATCCACTTGCCTCCGATCGTCCGAGCTCCTGCCCCCACGGCATCTCTGAGCAGGCGTGTCTCCACGGGATCGTAGACGGCGTCCATCACGATCGATTCGCGGGAGAGGTGTCTCGCATCGACCGGTGATCGATCCTCGCGCAAGCCGACGCTGGTCGTGTTGACGAGGATGTCGTGAGGGAGGTCTCCGAGATCGGCGAGCGTTCCACTGCCGGTCGCGCCGAGGTCGTCTGTCAGCTGCCGTGCCGTGGATTCGGTTCGGTTGATGACCCAGACGGTTGCACCGACCCTAAGCAGGCCATGCACTACCGCTCGAGCTGTACCGCCCGCACCGAGAACGACAGCGCGCCGTCCGACGGGTGAGACGATGCGTTCGATCGCCTTGATCGCTCCGATGTGGTCTGTGTTCGATCCGACCAGCTCGTCGTCGACCCGTGTCACGGTATTCACGGCACCGATCGCTCGAGCGATCTCGTCGACCCGGTCCAAGTGCCTGATCACGTTCTGCTTGTGGGGCAACGAGACCGCGATCTGCCTGAGACCGAGCGCCCGGACCCCCTGGATCGCTCCGGCGAGTTGGTCCGGCGGCACATCGAAGGCGTGATAGGCGGCGTCGAGGCCCAGGTTCTCGAAGGCTGCGTTGTGCATCGCCGGCGAACGGGTGTGGCCCGCCGGATGAAGCACGATGCCGCAGACAGCTGTGTGTGCGCCGATCGATCTCAAATCAGGAATCTCCAGGGGGGCAACATCTATCCCATCGAGCTACGCGCGACCACCTTTCGCGACTTTCGGGTGCTAGTTTCGAACCATGCCGAAGAAATCTGACGCCCGCGTAGCGATCCTGATGGGAAGCAAGAGCGACTGGGAACAGATGAAGCCCGCTGCGGACGCTCTCGAAGCAATGGGTGTCGCATGCGACATACGCGTGATCTCGGCGCATCGGACACCCGCACGTCATCACGACTACGTGGTCGGTGCGGGCGACCGGGGCATCGAGATTTTCATATGCGGCGCAGGTTTCGCCGCGCATCTCGCGGGTGTGACCGCTGCATTGACGGCGCTGCCCGTGCTCGGCGTGCCTCTCGACAGTTCCGCGCTCGACGGGCTCGATGCGCTTCTTGCCACGGTGCAGATGCCGGGCGGGATTCCAGTGGCCACCTTCGGAATCGGCAAGGCAGGCGCCAAGAACGCCGGACTTTTCGCAGCAGCCATTCTTGCCGGCCGCGACGAGCAGGTTTGCAAAGCCCTCGAAAACTATCGAACAGAACAGACCGCCGCCGTGCCGGAGACACCCTTCTGACATCCGCACATGCCGCGGCGCCGGTTCGTAGAATCGCGCGTCGCCGCCGCCCGAGTGACCGCTTGCCAGACCGCACTGCGCAGCGCTCTCGGCTGGCCACCCCGAAGGCACGTCTCGATCTCGAGTAGGTCGGGTCGAGACGCCGTTCCGACCGGACCGTATCGAATCGACGCGGGGCGGAGATGGATTCGCCTCGACTGCTTGCGCACTGCGCATCGGCGGCAGCCTTTCTGTGCCGCTCCAGTTCCGCCTCAAGACACTGATTCAGCGGCTCGATCCACTGACCAGGCGGCTCGGCAGTTTCTGGCCGCCCTTGTCTGGAGGATCCCCCATGAAGGTGGCCATCGCCGCTGAAGGCACCCGCGGCGACGTCTACCCGATGCTGCTGCTTGCTCGAAAGTTGATTGCCGACGGGCACGCTGTCCGGCTCTGTTGTCCGCCGGATTTCGCCGTGGAAGCGGCAGTCACGGGCGCCGAAGTCGTATCGCTCGGCACAGACGTTCGGGCGTTCATGGCGCAGACTGCCGATGCGGTACATGGCAACGGGGTCGCGTTGATGCGCGAGATGGCTGCCTGGTCCGATCGGTCCATCGAGAACCAGTTCCGCACGCTGCCAGATGCCGTCGCGGGATGCGACATCGTGTTCGGTGCGGGAACCATCCTCGCCGGTGCGAGCGCAGCCGAGCTCCACGGGATTCCGTTTCGCAGCATCTTGTATACGCCCGCCGTGGCGCCATCTTCGGTGCACACACCCTGCATCCTTCCAGTCCAATTCCGATCGCGTTGGCTGAACCGGCTGCTGTGGCGAGTGGCCAGCGGATGCCTGAATTTCGGGGCGCGCGGCGATCTGAATCGCCAGCGTGCTGCACTCGGGCTGCCGCCGATCAGAAACGTACTGCGACACTTCCTCTCCGAGCGCCCGGTGCTCGCCGTGGACCGCCCACTGGCTCCGATGCCGACCGATTGCCCGCTCGAATGGACCCAGATCCGCGGCCTGCACGCGCTGACCGGTGCACCTCTTCCCGCGAAACTCGAGAGCTTCCTCGAGCAGGGGCCACCGCCCGTCTACATCGGCTTCGGGAGCATGCCTGATCCAGATCCGCGGGAAACCACGCGTCGGCTCCTCGAAGCAATCACCGAACTCGGATGTCGTGCGGTGCTTTCACGGGGCTGGGCGGGCCTGGGGGATGGACCTCTGCCTGAGGGGGTGATGGTGGTCGATGCGCTGGACCACTCGAGCTTGTTCCCGCGGATGGCGGTGATCGTCCATCATGGCGGATCGGGCACCACACACAGCGCTGCACGTGCGGGAGTGCCTCAGCTCATCGTCCCGCACGTGCTCGACCAGTTCTACTTCGCGCGGCGGGTCGCCGACCTCGGTGTCGGGGCATCGACTCCGGCGCGCGGACGTCTCGACATCGAGACCCTCGTCGCATCACTGCGTGCCCTGATCGACAACGAGTTCGTCGCCGAGCGGGCCCGATCTCTGGGCCATGTACTCGCGGATCTCGGAACGGTGGAGCCGGACCTCGACGCCTTGTTCTCGGGTCGCTGACCGCACCCCGCACGCTGGACTCCTGCGCAGCGGTCGCATGCGTGTGGCGATTCGCCCGGCTGTCAGCCCGTCCGTGAGCGTTCGAGCGCGGCCATCAAGTCCTCCCACACGGCGCGTCGGTTCTCGGGTGTGTACTGGCGCAGTACGAACGCGGGGTGCAGCGTCGGCATCAATGGCGTGCCGTGATAGTCGTGCCATCGGCCGCGGACCCGAGTGATCGCCACTTCCCGGTCGAGCAGCAGGCTTGCCGCCGGCTTGCCGAGGCTGACGATGACTTTCGGTCGGACCGCTGCGATCTGCCCATCCAGGAACGGCCGACAGGCCGACACTTCGGGAGGCAATGGATTGCGGTTGTTCGGTGGGCGACACTTCACGACGTTGCAGATATAGACCTGCGAACGTGGAATGCCCATTCCCTTTTCGATCATCTGGGTCAGCAGTTCTCCGGCACGGCCGACGAACGGAAGTCCCTGGAGGTCCTCGTTCTCGCCCGGTCCCTCGCCGACAAAGAGGATGTCCGCGTCTGGATTGCCGCTCCCGAAGACGATGTTCGTGCGCCCTGCACACAACCCACAGCGGCGACAGTCGCCCAGAGCATCGCGAACGGCCTCGAGTGTCGGCCGGACTCCCCACCCGGGTTCGGGCGCCGTGAGAGTCGCCGCCCGCGCGATCGGCTGCGGGGGGTTCGGCGCATCGCCGGCAAGGTTCGGATCGTTCGTCCCAGCGCTCACCGATTCCGATCTCATATCGGCAGCCCGCTTGTCTGCGTCCGAGGCGGACTCCGGCGGAAGCACGACCGATACACCGTCCATGTGGGCGGCATCCGGCGCGATCGATCTCCTGCCGGACTCGGGCTGAGGCGCAGCGACGGCGCTGGATCCATCGACACCTTCCTCGGTCAGTTCGGCTAGCAGAGCCCGCGCACTGCCCAGCCAGGTGTGCAGATCGTCTTCGAACGATTCGCCCATGGGCCGTGCCGGCACCCGCTCAGCCGTCGCCGGGGGGCGCGGCTTCGAGCCAACGCAATGCCTGTGCGATGCGCGCCTCATCGCTTGCCGGCGCGCGGAGGACCGCCGACCCGCCGAGAGGCTTGCCGGTGCCTGCCTCGATCGTGCCGTGTCGCTGTCGATCGATGTGTTCCTGGACCGAGAACTCGAAATCGGAATCGTTCTCGGCGTCATGACAGCTGCCGCAGATCTGCAGGATGACGCACGAGTCGCACTTGTCGCCGAGGCTCACGATCGTGCCGATCCGCCTCGCGCCCTCTTCGACGTGCTTTCCGCCCGGGCCGTGGCACGACTCGCATCCCACCCGGGCGAGGTCGGAGTGGTGCGCGGTGGTGACGGGGCTGGTCGGGTATCCCCCTGGTTTCCCGTAGGCGGTCGTGTGGCACTGGAGGCACTCGGCCTGCCCGGCCTTGCCTGATTTTTCCAGGGTCTCGACTGAACGCGCATGGCCGCTCTTGGACCACGTTGCGAACTCGCTCGGGTGGCAACTCTGGCATGCATTCGACCCCACGTAGTCGGCGGTGGCGGGCAGGAGTTCGCGATGCGTGATGCCCTCGGCGAAGCGGGCTGCTCTCTGATCATCCGTCATTGCGGCGATCATCGCGTGAGACGCGCCGGGCAGGAAGCTCGCGAATTCGAAGCCGAGAGAATGCTTCTTGTCGTGGCAGGATTCGCAGACGGCAGCATATCCCTGCTCACCGACGAAGTCGGGTGACAGGTGAGGACCTCCACGACCATGGCAGCTTTCGCAGCCGACGTTCTCGAGATGCACGGCGGGATTGGCGAACGAGTACCCCCCCGGTTGGTCGAATCCGACGACGTGGCACGAGACGCACTCGGCGTCGCGCTCCTGGCCGTGCGTGACGAGCGTGTCGAATGCCCGAGCATGACTCGTCAGCTCCCAGGTGGCCGCTTCCTGCTCATGACAGACCACGCAGGCATCGTTGCCGGTGAAGCCGGTACGACTGAGGAGCATCGGGATCCTCTCGCCAGAGATGCGGCTCAGGTACATGCGCATCAGCGCAGGATCGCGATCTTCGCGCCATCCCTGCATCTGGTAGATGATGTCCCCGCTCGCATCGATCAGAGAGATGTCCGGCACACCGCCCGACACTCCATACGCCTGTGCGACCTTGCCGCCCGGATCGACGAGCGGGGTGAAATAGTCGAGTCCGAGTTCACCGAGGGAAATGCGGATTGCGCTCGGTCGGTTCTGCAAGCTGATCGCGACCAGAGCAGGGCGCTTCGCCTCCGGAATGCTGGCCAGCTGTTCCTTGAGGAACTCGAGTGCCTTGTGGCAGTGCGGACACGTATGGAGGAAGAACATGACGACCTTCGGCTTGCCATCGAGACTGGCGAGATCGAAGGCCTTGCCATCGATGTCCTCGGTCACGAACCCGGGTGCCTTGTCATGGTGGATCAGCTTTCCGGTGTGCGGACTTGAGGTGATCCTCAGCGACTGGCGCAAGCTGGTCTCGATCGCCTGCTGGGCATCCGGTGCACTCGTGTCGAAGCCGGGAAGCACGAAGGTCACGTAGCCTTCCGAGTCGGCGCCGAGAATCACGGCGGTTCCCTGCAGTCCGAGCAGACTGGTGATCGTCGCGCTCGAGTCATCGATCACGGGGAAGTCGATGCTGTGCTGTTTCGCGAACTCGCGAACCGTCGGTGTATTGCTCCCGATCGCGACGCCGACCGTGCGAAAGTTGTTGCTCTGCTGAAGCTTCGAGACCTCCACGACGGCATCGGTCACAGTGACAGTGCCCGCAGCCTCTGGATTGAAGAAGTAGAGCAGCATGCGCCGACCGATCAGGGATGAGATCGAGAGCTGAGTGCCCGCCAGGGTCGGTCCACCGAACGCCGGCAATGGACGTTCGCCCGCGCGGCGAGCTGCCTTCTTCGGTGTCTCCGGGGCGCCATCGGCAGCGAGGTCGACTTCGGCCTGGGGTTTGGACGTTGCTTCGTCCGAACCGGTCTCCGCGCGCGTCGATGAAGCTCCGTCGCCCGACGCGGCCGATACCGCGGAGGCTTTTTCCTGCGCATCATCGGGGGAGAGCGAAGGCTCCGGTCCACAGGCAAGAACGAGACTCAGGATCAGGGCCTGCAGGACGGCGATCGCACGCATGGCCGCAGAGGGTACGGGCGGGTCTCGTCGGCGGCAACCACTGCGGAGCCGGTGCGCGTGCCGAATGCGCGACATCGGCGTCCGAAACGCGAAGGGCGCCGCCGACCGCAGTCGACGGCGCCCTCGTGTGCAACGGATCACACGTGGCCGATCAGTTCGCCTTCTCGAGGATGTGGATCGCACATGCACTGCCGAGGCCGATCACATGGGTCATCCCGAAGCGTGCCCCCTTGACCTGGCGCTTGCCGGCTTCGCCGCGCAGGTGCGTCGCCACTTCATAGATGTTCGCGATTCCGGTGGCGCCGAGCGGATGACCCTTCGAGAGCAGTCCACCCGAGACGTTCACCGGGATCTTGCCACCGAGCGCGGTGTGGCCCGCGTCGATGTAATGGCCCGCCTCCTCGGGCTTGCAGAGCCCGAGATTGCCGTAGTGCAGGATCTCGGCGGTCGCGAAGCAGTCGTGCAACTCGACCAGACTGATGTCCTGTGCGCCGACGCCCGCCATTTCATATGCGGCCTTGGCGGCCATCTGGGTGCACGAGTTCACGTCGGGCATAGACAGATTGCGTTCCTGGTACGGATCGCTCGTCATCACCGAGGCCCGGACCTTGACGGCGCGGTTCATCTTGCCGAGCTCGCGTGCCTTTTTCTCCGAGCAGATCACCGCAGCCGCGGATCCATCGACGTTCACCGAGCACATCAGCTTCGTGTTCGGGTACGCGATCATCTCGGCGCCCATCACGGTCTCGAGAGGTGTCTCGATCTGGTACATCGCCTTGGGGTTGAGGGTCGAATGGTGATGGTTCTTCACCGACACCTTGGCGAACTGCTCGAACGTCGTGCCGTACTTGCGCTGATGTTCCATGCCCGCCTCGGCGAACACCGCGGGCATGGTGCCCGATCCGAGCAGTCCCTCGGTCGGGATGCCCTTCTTCACGCCGGCGCCGCCAAGCAGCCCCTTGCCCATCTGCTCCGTACCGACGCACAGCACCATGTCGTAGATGCCGGCCTTGATCGACATCCAACCCTCGCGGAAGGCGGTCGCGCCCGTCGCGCAGGCGTTTGCACAATTCACAACCGGGATGCCGGTCTGGCCGATCTCGGCCAGGATGCGCTGCCCGACCATCGCGCTGGCCTGGCCGAGGTTGCCGCTGTACAGCGCCTGCATGTCGTTGATGGTGAGGCCGGCGTCATCGAGAGCCATGTGGGCTGCGGTCGCGCCGAGCTTCGGAACGCTGATTTCCGGGAAGCGCCCGAACTTGATCATGTCGATGCCGATCACGTAGACGTCGTTCATCGTCTTGCTCCTTGGTGCGCGGAGCGCGCTCACGGATGGACCGGAGTGCGCGGCGCGGCTGGCGTCGGGCTCTCAGGCCTTCGGCTGGAAGTAATAGGTGAGGTATTCGTTGCCCTCGCCGTCCTTGCGCGGGGCCTTCTTGTAGATGACCTCGACCGGCATTCCCATCTTGATCTTCTCCGGCACGGGATCGATGTTGATCAGGTTTCCCTTCACCGTGCCGCCGCCGTCCAGGTCGACGATCGCCGAGATGTAGGGGACTTCGATCCCGGGAAACGAGCGGAACACGATGCTGTAGACGTACAGCTGACCCTGGTTCGAGAGCTTCTTCACCTCGAGTTGGTCGCGTTTTCCGCAACTCGCGCACGTTTCGCGCTCGCCGAGGAACACGGCCTTGCAGTTCTTGCAGCGGGATCCCTCGAGATACGGGGATCCGCTGTCGGGAATCTTCAGGAAGGGAACCACGGGCAGAAGACCCTTTGCCGTGGCTTCGGTGCTGGGGGGCATGGCGCCTCTCCTCGGTGCGCGCCGGTCCGATGAGGCCCGGCTCACGCGGATTGATCCGTGAGTCAACTGGCAGCTCAAGATGGCAGCCGACCCGCGTGCATGTCAACGGAAGGAGAGGAGACGGATCGGGTGCCCTGGGGGATTCCGCGAAGGCTTGCGCTGCGCTCGATGAGAGGCGCGAAGTCCGGTCGAGCGACGGCTACGACTTCTTCTTGGCTGCCTTGCGGCGCACCTTCACGTCCTCGAGCTGTTCCTTGAAGAACGCATTGTCGGCTTCGAAGGTGAGCGCGAGCTGCAGATTCTGTGCGGCGGATGACCAGTCTTCGTCAAGGATGTTCCGGGTCGCCTTCTGGTAGTACTGGCGACCCTGCGGCGTGCGCCCGGTCCGCTGCTGGGTGTCCTGCCGCGCGTGGGCGGCTCGGGCCTCCGAGAGCTGCATGCGCAGACCCTCGTTGCGGGACAGTCGGTCGTCGTAGGCTTTGCGGCGCCGTGGATCGCGCAACACGCAGTACGCCTCGGTGATGCGCTTCGCGATCCTCGCGCACTGCTCGATCAGCGCTGGCTCGAGTTGGCGATTCGCGTCGGGGTGGAACACTCGCGAAGTGGCGTGGAATGCCTTCTTCACGTCGGACACCGGCGAGTCGGTCTCCAGATGCAGGATCTGGTAGTAGTCGAGTTCGTCGATGATCTTGGCAAGCGCCTGGATCTCGAGGGGAGTCATCGCCGGCAAGGGTTCACTACTCCATCTTCAGATCGTCGTCGGGTCCCGCGAGATCCACGTTCGACGCGTCGAACAGTGAATTCCGGTCGTTGATGTCGGCGGCGGGATCCGCGAGCGGAACGTCGTCGTCGGGCGAACCGTCCAGATCCGGGATGCTCATCGCGTTCGCAGGCGGCGCGGTGTCGATGATCCCATCGGCGGCGAGGGCGCTCAGGTCTTCTTCGAGCAGTTCGATCTCGTCCATGTCCTCAGCGGCTAGGTCGAATTCGTCGTCTGCGGTTTCGAGCACATCCAGATCCGAGGCGTCACTCCCGAGCATCTCGAGCTTGTCGGCGACGGGCGCCACCCTGGGCCGCGCAACGGCTGCGAGGCCCGCGACCGGTGCGTCCGGGCTGGCGGCCGTTGCGACACGCGCCGTGGGGTTCTGCTGGAGGATCTGCTCCATGTCGTCGCCGCTCAGACCGGAGGACAACGTGATGCACGTGGATGCGGTCTGTCCCGTCACGGGATCCGAGGCCATCACCTCGACGATGCCGTCGGCGTTGATCTCGAAGGTCACGTCGATGTTCACTTCGCCACGGCGTCCCTTCTCGAAGCCCGAGAACTCGAACTGACCGAGCAGTTCGTTCTCGCTCGCAGTTCGCGAATCACCCTGATAGACCTTGATCGTCACCGACGTCTGATTGTCCTGGGCGGTGGTGAAGCGACGGCTCTGTTCGATCGGGACCGGTGTGTTGCGCTCGATCACGGCTTCGGCCATTCCGCCCACCACGCCGACCCGCAGGTCGAGGGGCGTGACGTCGAGCAGCACCGAGTCCGGCGCGCTGGCGTTGACGAGAGAGGCCGCATGGATGGCCGCCCCCATGGCGACGACCTCGTCGGGGTCGACGTCGGTCTTGGGTTCCTGCTGGAAGTACGCCGAAACCGCCTGTCGGATCACCGGCAGTCGGGTCGGGCCACCGACGAGGATCACGCCGTCGAGGTCGCGGGTCGTGAGGTCGGACTGCTGCATCGCCTCGTCACAGACCTTGAATGTCCGCTGGATCAGATCCTGCACCAGACTCGCGAACTCGGGCCGGGTGAGCGTGCGTTGCAGCGACAGTGATCCGCCACCCGGCGCGGCCATCACGTCGGGGATCCGGATCTCGACTTCTTCCTCGACCGAGAGCCCCTTCTTCGCCTGCTCGGCCGCGACCTTCAGCTTCTCGTACGCGAAGCGATCGTTGCGCGGATTGACGCCGTGCTTGGCGACGAATTCGTCGGCCAGCAGGTCGAGGATCCGATCATCGAAGTCGTCGCCGCCGAGGAAGGTGTCGCCGCAGGTGGCGAGGACTTCGAAGACGTCCTTGCCGATCTCGAGAATCGATATGTCGAAGGTTCCACCACCGAGATCGTAGACGGCGACGCGTTGGTTCAACCCGCGGCCGAACCCGTAGGAGAGGGCGGCGGCAGTCGGCTCGTTGAGGATGCGCAGGACCTCCACGCCGGCGATCTTGCCCGCGTCCTTGGTGGCCTGTCGCTGATTGTCGTTGAAGTACGCGGGAACTGTGATCACCGCCTTGGTGACCGGGACGCCGAGCTGTCCCTCGGCGATCTGCTTCATCTCGCGGACGACCATCGCGGAGATCTCGGGCAGGGAGAACTCTTCGTCGCGGATCTTGATGCGCACGCCGTGATTGGGTCCCTCGATGATCTCGTAGGCGCAGATCGCCTGGGCCTTCTTGACCTCTTCCGAGAAGTAGTACCGGCCGATCAATCGCTTGGACGAACTCACCGTGTGGTCCGGATCGTGGATGATGTTCGCCTTGGCAGAGTTTCCGACCGTGATGCTCCCGTCGTTCGCAAAGAACACGACGCTCGCGGTCGTGTGTTCGCCGTAGGCGTTCGCCAGGACGCGGATCGCACCGTCCTCCATCACGGCCACGCACGAGTAGCTCGTGCCCAGGTCGATCCCGACGGCCAGATCCGCCATCCCGTCTCCTCTCCTCGGCACCCCACCAGCGGAATCCGTCCGGTCGGCGCCATCGCGCGGCTCGCCCGAGGACCATGGTCCTGCAGGCGCTCACTTACCCATCTGGATCATCGGCCGATCCTGGATGCAGCTGAACGGCCATCGTCCGAACGCCGCGAGACGACCGCCGCGTGCGTGGCCCGGCCCCTGCGGCCGTGCTAAATCACCAATGGAAAAGAGGAAACTCGCATGTCGGGCCACTCGAAATGGTCGACCATCAAGCGCAAGAAGGGCGCGGTCGACGCCAAGCGCGGCAAGATTTTCACCAAGCTGATCCGTGAGATCGCGACCGCGGCGCGGATCGGTGGCGGTGAGATCGACTCGAATCCCAGGCTCCGCCTCGTGGTCGACAAGGCGAAGGCCAACAACATGCCCAAGGACAACATCCAGCGGGCGATCCAGAAGGGCATCGGGGGTACGGACGGCGAGTCGTACGAGGAGATGCTCTACGAGGGCTACGGCCCCGGTGGTACGGCGATCCTGATCGAGGCGCTCACCGACAACAAGAACCGCACTGCCGGCGATGTGCGCCATGTACTCACCAAGAATGGCGGGAATCTCGGATCTAGCGGATGTGTGTCGTATCTGTTCGACAAGCGGGGGCTGCTGCAGTTCGACCGCAGCAACGTGGACGCGGATGCTCTGATGGAGGCCTGCCTCGAAGCCGGAGCCGAAGACATCGTAGAAGCTGCAGAGAGCATCGACGTCGTCACCGAGCCGTCGGCATTCGAAACCGTCAAGGAGTCGCTCGAAAAGAGCGGCTTCACATCGAGCCACGCGACCATCACCATGGAGCCGAGCACGACGGTCTCGTTGCGTGGCAAGGACGCCGAGCAGATGCTCAAATTGGCCGACGCGCTCGAAGATCTGGACGACGTCCAGAACTTCTATGCGAACTTCGACATCTCCGACGACGAACTCTCGAACTTCGCTTGATCGATGCGGGCCAGGCTGCTGGCCGGCCATGCACCAAACGCGCACCACAGTTGAGACGCAGGCTGCCAAGATCCATCGTGCGGGGGGTACGATGCGGATCATCGGAATCGATCCCGGGTCTTCGACCACGGGCTTCGGCGTGGTGGAGGGATCCGGCTCGCGGATCCTCCACGTGGCGCATGGCGTGGTCCGGACGAAACCCGGTTCAGCGATCGCGGATCGGCTCGGCGAGATCCATCGCGGTGTCGCGGAAGCCCTGGCGCGGTACGAGCCGGAGATCGCCGTGATTGAGCAGGTATTCGTCGCGCTGAATCCCCGATCTGCGGTCGTGCTCGGTCAAGCCCGCGGTGCGGCACTGGTAGCCCTCGCCGGCGCTGGCATCCCGGTCGTGGAGATCTCGGCGCGCCAGGTCAAGAAAGCGGTGACCGGCAGCGGCAATGCGGGAAAGTCCGACGTGCAGGCGATGGTGGTGAGACTGCTCGGTCTGTCGGAGATTCCGTCCACGGATGCCGCAGATGCGCTCGCGATGGCGATCAGCCGCATCCGGGCTGGCCGCCTCGTCGATCTCGGTGTGCGCAGCCGGAGCCGCAGCCGCAGCCGCGCGCGAATCTTCGTGGGGAGGACATCCCTGTGATCGCCTGGCTCGAGGGTGTGCTGCGACACAAGAGCCTGACTGCGATCGTGCTCGACGTGAGCGGCGTCGGCTACGAGCTCCAGATCTCGCTGCAGACATTCGAAGGCTTGCCCGAGGCCGGCAAGACGGTGGCTCTCCACGTCCGGACCGTCGTTCGCGAGGATGCGTTCCTGCTGTATGGCTTCACCACGCCCCTCGAGCGATCCGCGTTCGACCTCCTGGTTCGAGCGAGCCGCGTGGGCCCGAAGCTCGCGCAGGCGATCCTGTCGGGACTTCCGCCCGCGAAACTCCTCCGCGCACTGCGGGATGGCGACACCGCGGTCTTGCGACGCGCGCCCGGCGTGGGTCCGAAACTGGCCGAACGCATGGTGGTCGAACTTCGCGATGGCGCCCGCGAGCTGCTCGGTCAGCCCGAGTTCGACGTCGGAGGCGCGGCTGCCGGTGCGAGCGAAGCTGACGACAGCCGCGAACAACTGCTCTCCGCGCTGACGAATCTCGGTTACCCGCGTGCGCAGGCCGAACAGGTCGCCGGCGCGTCGACGGCCGAGGCCGGAGACGGCGCGTCGATCGAGTCCTTGATTCGCGTGGCACTCAGAAGGTTGGCACGATGAATCGCGGCGATCCCGTCGACCGGGGACCGATCAGCTTCGACGTGGCCGAAGACGACTCTGTTGCCGAAGAGTCGCTTCGCCCTCGCACACTCGACGAGATGGTCGGCCAGGACCGTTTGCGCGAGAACCTCGCGGTCTTCGTGAAGGCCGCGAAGAGCCGCGGCGAACCGCTCGACCACCTGTTGTTCTACGGCCCTCCCGGACTGGGAAAGACGTCCCTCGCGCGGATCGTCGCGAACGAGATGGGGGCGCAGTTCCACGCGACGAGCGGTCCGGCGATCGAGCGCCCCGGCGATCTCGCCGCGCTCCTGTCCAACGTCGAAGCCGGCGAAGTGCTGTTCATCGACGAGATCCACCGCCTGTCCGCCACCGTGGAGGAGATCCTCTACCCGGGGATGGAGGATTTCCAGCTCGATCTGATGATCGGCGAGGGCCCCACGGCGCGCTCGATCCGACTGGACCTTCCACGCTTCACGTTGATCGGGGCCACGACGCGCGCGGGTCTGCTGACGTCGCCGCTGCGGGATCGTTTCGGCTGGAGTGCCCGCCTCGAGTACTACCCCGTCGCGGATCTCGAGCGGATCGTCGAGCGTTCGGGACGACTGCTCCGGGCCGGTCTGGCTCGGGGAGCTGCTGGCGAGATCGCTTCGCGGTCGCGCGGCACGCCGCGCATCGCGAATCGATTGCTGCGACGGGTGCGGGATTTCGCGCTGGTGGGCGATTTCGGCGGGAAGCCGGGTGAAGTCCCGCTGGCGGCCGCGCGCTTTGCGCTCGATCGCCTGGAGGTCGACGCGGCCGGTTTCGACTCCCTCGACCGTGCGTTGCTCGGCACTCTGATCGACAAGTTCGACGGGGGGCCGGTGGGTCTCGAGACCCTGGCGGCAGCCGTGGGCGAGGACAAGGGGACCCTCGAGGACGTGGTCGAACCGTTCCTGATCCACCAGGGCTTTCTCGACCGGACTCCGCGAGGTCGGGTCGCGACGGCCCGGGCGATCGAATTCTGGCGACGGCGCGGCACGCTCTCCGCGTCCGACTGATCGAATCCGGATTCGTCGACGCGCTCGTCACACGCTCGTTCCGTCCGCAGCGGATCCCTCCACCATCCGGCCACCGGAACGAAGCACCTCAAAGTGACGCTGGCGCCTGCCGATACGGCTCGAGGAGCCACATGCGGATCGATCCCGAAGTGGCCTCCTGCGACTGCTTCCCACGAAGCAGCCCGACGATCCTGTAGATCGGAATCTGCGCGCGGGGCGGCGTGGTCCCGCGCGGGAAGGTGCGAGCCGACGTGTACTTGCTGGCGAGGATGTTCGCAGGACTGCTCGGCGCACCGCTCCTGTTGGCGGGAGTCTTCGGGCTGGCGTCCGCGTATCTCCCGGGTACCGACCTGGTCCAGGCCGCCGACGAGGGACTTCGGTCGGCCACGAATTCGCTGATCGAACGGGGCGTCGGTCTGCCTCTCGATTTCGCGGAAAGGGTCGGTTCATGGACGAGCGGCGTGCCGGCGCGCTTCGGGGTCGCGCCGATCGGCTCGTTGCTGCTGTTGTTCGGCTTGATCGGGATTCCCGGTCGCGGGGCGCGCGCGAAGTCGAAGTCCGACAAGGACACCGAAACGAATGGCTTCGACGAAGCCTTCGCGCCCGCGGACAAGAAGGGCCGGAAGAAGCTGCTGAAGACCGCTGCGACGATGCGCAAAGCCGGGCAGCTCGAGGCAGCCGCCGAGATGCTCTGGGGCGGGCGCGAGTATGACAAGGCCGCCGAGTACTACCTCGACGCCGACATGCCCGCCCGCGCGGCCGAGATCCGCCACGACCAGAATCGCTTCGTCGAATCTGCCGAGCTCTACGTGAAGGCAGGGAAGCACGAGGCTGCGGGCGCGATCTTCGCGCAGCAGAACGATTGGACCCGGGCCGGCGAGTGCTACGTGGCCGCGAACAGCCTGAGCATCGCGGCCGAGATGTACGAAAAGGCAGAGGATTACCCGAAGGCCGCACAATGCTATTCGGACGTGGAGTTCTTCCGACATGCCGCGGCGTGTTGGGTCAAGGCGAAGCAGTGGTCCCGGGCTGCGGACTGCCTGCGGCGCGTGTTCGTCGATGAATTGCCTAAGGCCAAGTCCGACGCCAAGAAGCTCGCCGAACTGCAGAAGGTCGCGCGCCAGGTCGCGAAGTTGTTCGAACGCGCGGGTCAGGCGGCGAACGGTCTGTCGGTCCTCGAGCAGGGGCAATGCTGGGTCGATGCGGCCGAACTCGCGCTGTCTCTCGGCAGGCATGCCGAGGCGGCGGACCACTTCCGCAGCGCCGGCGACCTCGTGCGCTCGGCGGATGCCCTGCGCGGGATGGGCGAGACCGAAGCCGCGGCGCGGGTTCTCGGCGAATACCATCGCGATCGCGGCGAGTTGAAGGAGGCGGCCGCGCAGATGCAGGAAGCCGGCGACTGGTCGGAGGCCGGCGATCTCTATCGACGCCTCGAGAGCTTCACCGAGGCGGGTGATTGCTACGTGCGCCAGGGGGACTGGGCGGCGGCTGCCGAGATGTTCCGGATCGGAAACGAACGGGCGAAGGCAGCCGAATGCTACGAGAAGATCTCACGCTTCGCCGAAGCCGCGGAGTGTTGGGCGCTCGATGGCAACGCCGCGAAGGAGGCCGAGCTGCTCGATCGCGCTGGCCGGTTCCTCGCATCGGGTCAGGTCTTCCATCGCGAGGGCATGGACGACGAGGCGATCACCGTGCTCCAGAAGGTCGAGCCCGGTCACGACGACTTCCCGACGGCCGCGGCGCTGCTCGGCGACATCTTCCGCGCACACGGTCAGCAATCACTCGCGATCAAGAAGCTGCTGCAGAGTCTCGGCGGTGCCGAGCTGGATCGCAGCAACATGCCCGTCTACTACAGCCTGGCCACGATCTACGAGTCTGCCGACAGACCGGACGCGGCGGTCGAGATCTACGAGAAGATCCTCACCCTCGATTACCACTACCAGGACGTCGAGCAACGGCTCGTGCAGGCACGCGCGCGGATCCAGGGCGATGCCCCCGTGCCCGCGAACGCGCCGAACGGGACGGATACGGGGGGTGCACATTCCGCTTCGTCCGCCGGTGGCCAGCCGGGCCGATATCAGATCCTGGGAGAACTCGGTCGCGGTGGCATGGGGATCGTCTACAAGGCGCAGGACACCGTGCTCGATCGCCGCGTGGCCTTCAAGGTCCTGCCGGAGTCGTTCAAGGAGAATCCGCAGGCGGTGACCAACTTCCTTCGCGAGGCGAAGGCAGCCGCCAAACTGAATCATCCGAACATCGTAACCGTGTACGACACCGGCGAGCAGGACGGGCACTACTACATCGCGATGGAGTACGTCGACGGCACGACCATCAAGGAGATCCTGCGCCGCCGCGGTGTGATCTCCGGTGCCGGGATCCTGCATGTCGCCGCGCAGATCTGCGAGGCGCTCGCCTACGCGCACGAGCAGAAGGTCGTGCACCGGGACATCAAGCCGGCCAATGCGATGTGGACCCGCGACAAGAAGGCGAAGATCATGGACTTCGGCCTCGCGAAGGTGGTGGAGGAGGTGCGCAACCACACGACCGTCGTAGCCGGAACGCCGTACTACATGAGCCCCGAACAGACCCTCGGAAAGAACGTCGACCATCGGACGGACATCTACTCGCTCGGAGTGACGATGTTCGAGATGGCGACCGGAACGGTGCCTTTCAAGGAGGGCAACATTCCGTATCACCACGTCCACACCCCGGCCCCGGATGTCCGCAGTCTCCGACGCGACGTCCCGCTGGCGATCGCGCAGATCGTCAATCGCTGTCTCGCCAAGGATCCGGCGAAGCGATACCAGTCGGTGCGCGAGATCATGAACGAGATCCGCGGATCCCTCAGCGGACCGCCGTCGAGCGACTGAGCCGGGATCGCTCCCCGGATCGTCGTCGGGAGTCCGTCGTCCTACCCTGCCGGATCGGACGACGCGGAGCCCGGGGTGCGCGATGGTGCGAAGGATGGAACGCAGCACGATCCGAGAGCCCGTGACACTGGCTGGATTCGGCCTCCACTCGGGCGACCCCGTGCTGATGCGGCTGCGTCCGGCGCACTCCGAATCGGGGATCGCCTTCCGATTGCAGGCCGCGAACGGGACCGGGGAAGTTCCAGCGACGCTCGCGTCCCTGGCCGCCAGCCGCAACGCCACCACGCTGGCGTCGCGCGGTCTCCGGGTGACGACAGTCGAACATCTGCTCGCCGCCTTGGCGATGATGGGCATCGATGACGTCTGGATCGATCTCGATGCGGGCGAACTGCCCGCGGTCGACGGCAGTGCGGAACCGTTCGTGCGATTGATCGAGAAGGCCGGCGTCCGTGGCAACGGTGCTCGACGTCGCTTCGCCGAGATCATCACGCCCCTCGCTGTGCACGACGGCGCGAAGGAGATCTCGATCGAGCCGGCGTCGTGCTTGTCGGTCGACTACGAGATCGACTTCGACGCACCGGCGATCGGCCGACAGTCGTTGTCCTGCGAGCCTCTCGATCGTGCGACCTTCGTGCGCGAGATCGCCCCGGCCCGGACGTTCGGATTCCTGGCGGACGTCGATCGCCTGCGAGCAGCTGGACTGGCCCGCGGCGCGTCGCTGTCGAACACGGTCGTCGTCGACGGGAAGCGTGTCGTCAACGCCGAGGGCCTGCGCTGGCCCGACGAGTTCGTGCGTCACAAGGTGCTCGATCTCCTCGGGGATCTCGCACTGTTCGGCATGCCGCTGATCGGTCGGATCCGCGTTCGCCGCGGTGGCCATGCGCTCCACCATGCGCTGCTCGGCCGGCTGTACGCAACGCCCGACGCGTACCGCGTGGTCGATGGCTGACAGTCGAAGGCGGACAAAGGGGGGAGACGCTGGACGTTGCCGGGCCTCCCCGGCAGGCTCAGAGTTCGTAGTCCTCGAGTTCCCGGGCGAGGCGCTGGATCGCCTCCTGATCGGTGAAGCGGATGCCCGCGCCGCCCGCGGTGGCGCGTAGCCGATCCGCAGACTCGCGCCGCCACACGACGCGGCCCTCCACCTCGTGGAGCACGTCGCCCTTGGGCAGACGGAAGCGGACCTTCAGGATGTCTCCCTGTGACAGGGATTCTTCCGTCTCGAGGAACATTCCGCCCGCTCCGAGAGTAGTCGCATAGTCGCAGGCGACACCCTTGTCCCACACGTAGTCGACGAGAATTCGCAGGGTCTGTCGGCGATATCGTCGGGTGTCCTGGGTCGATCGTTCCGCCATCTTACGTTCCTCCATCGAGAAGCCGTCGGGTCCTTCACTTCGCCGACGAGATGATCGTGTCGCACCAGGCCTGGGTGACCCGGCGGAGCAGTGCTCGTGCCTTCCTCGAGCCCACGACCCGGGCGCCGAGGTCGGCGGATTCGGGGGGCCAGGCCTCTCCGGTCCCGGGTTCGCATACCAGGGCGATCAGCGCCGAACGCAGGTCGATCTCCCGCGCGTCGAGTGCCGCGCACGCGGCCATCACCTGCAACTCGTCGCGCCATGCCGCGTAGTTGATTGCCTGGATCGCTCTCACATCCACCTCGCCGAGCGTGCGCCTGATCTTGCGTCGTACCCAGCGCCCGAGTTTCTCGTCGATCGCGTGCAGGTACGGCGAGTCGTTGCAGTTGCCACCGGGGTCCGCGGCGAGAGCCGTCACCGTGAAGACGATCGAGCCGAGAGTCTCGTCGTCGAGTTCGTCGAGGCCAGGCGATGACAGCGCTCCGAACCGGCGCCGCAGCGCAGTGCGCACCCGCTCTTCTGCCTGCGCGACGTCGATACCACTCACGTCGGCGGGTTTGCCGACCACCTCGGCGATCTCGTCGGATCCCGCCAGACAGATCCGCCGCGCGATCTCCCAGATCGGATCCGACATCGAGTCCGTGGTCGCGAGTTCGACGCCGAGGTCTCGCGGGGCCTGCATGGTTTCCGCCGGTGACAGACTGCCCAGCCCGCGCAGGATCGCGAGCCCGAGGCCGCTGGCCCGGTCGATGTTCCGACGCCGCGAGATCTCGAGCAGCGCGCGCAGAGATGCCGCGCGTGTCGGATCCTCGGACAGGAGCGCACGGTGGCCCGTGACTGCATCCCGCCAGCGGTCCGGGACATGGGCGAGCAGCGCCGCGAGTTGTTCGCGTGCTTCGGCAAGGTCGGGACACAGCGCGAGGGCGTGCTCATAGCATTGGATCGCCCGATCCAGGTCTTCGAGCGGACCCGACGCGAGCCGACCCCATTCGAGGTGCACCCGCGCCAGCTCGGCGGATCCGGGATCCGGATGGGCATCGAGGAAGCGCTCGATCGCGCTCGCCGCCGCTCTCCAATCGCCGAGACTGCGCAGCAGCCGCGCCTGGGCGAGCACGGCCTCGATCGAGCGGGGGTCGCTCGCCGCGGCTTCGCCGTAGGTCTCTGCGGCGGGTCGTGTCTCGCCGCGCGACTCGAGGATGCGGGCACGCACGAGGGCGATCCGGGATCGGCGCTCGTCGGTGGCGACATGGATCAGCGCGCGACCGCTCTCGTCGAGCGTTTCGTCGTGGCGACCCGCGGCGAGCAGCAACTCGACGAGTCGCGTCCATGCGTCGTCGTGTCCGACCGACTCGGAAAGGGCGGCGCGCAGGTGGCCTTCGGCCGCATCGGATCTGCCGCGCTCGGCATGCAGATCTGCGGCGCGCACGCGAAGTCGGGAGCGCTCTGCGGGATCGGGTTCCTGATCGATCCATTGCTCGAGCGCGGAGAGCAGCCGATCGGTCTGATCCGCTGCGGTGTGGATGCGCACGAAGCCTTCGTGGGCGAGCCGCGTCGTGGCATCGCGATCGAGCGCCTCGCGGTAGCGGGCGAGTGCGTTGCCGGTGTTCCCCGCGTGTTCGAGCCCTCGTCCGATGAGGGCCAGGTGACGCGCGCGGTGCGGATTCTCGCCGCCGACTTCGAGGCGGGACTCCGCCAATCGACGGGACTCCGCGTAGTCGCCCTGCTCGAACGCGAGCTCGCAGCCGGCATCCAGGGCCTCGCGTTGGCGCGGGTCGATGGCGAGCGCTGCGGCGAAGAAGCGCGCGGCGGATTCGGAGTGGACGAGTGCGAGGGCCGCTCGCCCGCCTTGGAGCGCACAGGCGAGGCGCTCCGGCGGAGCGAGACCCCCACCGCTCTCTGAGAGGTCGAGCGCGCGTCCCGCCGCGGATTCCGCTTCAGCGTGCTGGCCGAGTTGTCCGGCGACCTTCGCCAATTCCGAGTGGGCGGCGGCCATGCCCGGATCCTGCTCGACGGCTCGGCGCAGAAGTCGTGCGATCGCTTCGAGTCCGTCCCCGTCGCATAGTCGCGAAGCGGCCACGAGGCGCTTCGCGGATTCGCTTCCGCGCTGGAGCGCGGCCGACTTCTCGAGCGCCCGTGCGGCGTCCCCTCGATCGCCGGCGGCTTCGAGCAATTCGGCGCAGACGTCCCATGCAGACGAGTCCCCGGGATCGATCGCGGTCGCACGCTCTGCACGGGCAAGCGCTGCGTCGGGCCGACCGAGCTGGCGCAGTGCGGCGCAAAGAGTGAGCTGGTCGCGAGCAGTTGCCGACGCCGTCACGTCGTCGCACCAGACCGAGAACGTCGCCGTATAGCGATCGAGGTCTCCATCCTCGCGGTAGAGATCCGACCAGGCCCGCTGGTCTGCGGCTCGCAGCGCAGTGATCGCGCTGGCTTGCGCGTAGGCGTGCAGTGCGCGTCGGACGTCCTTCGCGCGGTCGCAGGCGAGTCGGGCGATCCGCAGCCAGAGATCGTGGCGACGCGCGGGTTCCCGGTCGCCGAGCAGGGCAATCTCGCGCTCGAGGAGATCCACGGCCACGGCCGGTCGACCGCGCTGCTCCTCGAGGCTCTGCAGGTTGTGCAGCGCATCGAATGCGACAGGCAGGGCTTCGAGCGCGGCGCGGTAGGCTTCGGCCGCGCGGTCGAGCATCCCCAGGCGATGCCAGCACACGTCGCCGGATCGCTGCAGCAGACTGGCCTGTTCGTGGGCAGATCTGCGATCGCGCGTCGCGAGTTCGAGGTCGATCGCGCGCGCAACTTCCTCCCAGTCGTTGCGCAGTTCGGCGGAGTGTCGCAGGCCGCGGATCGCCGCGAGCTGATCCGGCTGACGCGCGAGTACCTCGCGGAACGCGACGGCCGCCGCGGCCGGCTGATGCAGTCGTTCGACGCGCAGTCGCCCGAGTTCGAGCCACGCGTCCACTCCGCCGGCTCCTCGTGCGAGACGTGCCGCGAGCCGTTCGGCGAGTTCGACATGCGACTGGCCGGCCCGCAAGTGAGCGATCAGGGTCCGCTCGGCGCGTTCGATCCGCTCGGCAGACAGCCCGACTGGCGGTCGCTCGCCCGAGGGTTCGGTGAGGCCGATCAACGCCCGCAGATGTCGGACGGAGGCGTCGGGCAGGCCGAGATGCTGGTCGTATGCGCGCGCCAGTTCGTCGTGGAGTTCGGCGGCGCGCAGGCGGTTGATTTCGACCGCGAGATCGAGATCGGCGAGTTCGGATTCAGCGGCGCGCGCCCAGGCATCGAGCCTTCCGGCCGCCCGCAGCATCTCGGCGAGTTCGCGCAGGAGATCGCGCCGAAGCGCGTTCGATCCGGAGTTGCGCGGGCACAGAGACACTGCACGCAGCAGGTGCGGGATCGCGCGGTCCGGATCGGCGAGCGAGGTGGCGTGCAACATCGCGGCCTGGCGATGCAGTTCGATCCGTCGATCGCCGTCCGCTTGTTCTATCCGACGTTCGAGGATCGCGACACGCTCGTCGCTCCGTCCCATCAGATCGCAGAGCCGATCGAGCTCGCCGAGGATCTCGGGATCGTCGGGTGCGATGTCGAGGGCGGCGTAGTAGGCGATCAGCGCACGGCCCGGAGCGTGAAGATCCCGTTCCAGCACGCGTGCCCGTGAGACGTTGAGATCGCGGAGCCGCGGCGCTCCGACGACGACGTCGATCTCCTGCTCGATGGCGCGGAGCAGTGCTTCGGGTCGACCCGCTTGACGATGCACGTTGGCCATCTGCGAGAGCACCGAGGCATCGTCGGGCCGTTCGACGCGCAGGCGTTCGAGCCAGGGAAGTGTCGCGTCCAGCGACACGTGTTCACGTGCGATCACCACGGCGCGGTCGAGGATCGCTGCACGCGCAGCCGGAGCTGCCGACTGGGCGTCGAGATGGAGACAGTCGAGCACGGCGGGCCAACGCTCGAGACGTTCCATCACCGCGCGCAGCGCCTGCCGCGCCGAGCTCGGATCGGTGGCGAGCGACGCGGCCTCGCGATATGCGCTGGCGGCCTCTTCGGGTCGCTCGAGCGGTCCGGCCAGCAGGCCACCGCGTCGCTCGAGCCATTGGGCTCGTTCGGATCGCTCCGTGGCCTGCGCGAGACGCCGGTCGATCGTCCGCAGCACGTCGTCGTGCAGACCGAGCGACACGGAGACGTCGAGTGCGGCGATCGCGGCGCGCTCGTTCCCGGGTTCGACCTCGAGCACCGCGTGCAGGTGGGAGAGAGCCTCTTCGGAACGGTCGAGGCGACCGATCAGCAGCTCGGACAACTCGAGCTGCAGGCCGACGCGTTGCGACGGCGAGACCCTGGGGATCTCGGTCTCGAGCAGCGCCGCGAGCGCGGCCGGTTCATCGAGCTCGCGATACAGGTCGCGCAGTGCGGCTTCGATCTCGCGATCGCCGGGCCGATCGACGAGCGCCGCGCAGTAGGTCCTCACCGCTTCACGGGATTCTCCGAGGCGTACGAGCGCGCCGGCTCGCCGCGTCGCCCACGCGGCCCGTTCTCCGACATCGGCGGTTGCTGCGCCGATGCGCTGACACAGGGTCACCAACGCGGCGTCGCGCCCGTCGGCTTCATACAGCAGGGCCAGGGGTGTGGCGGCCGAGGGGTTCGCAGCGTTTCGGGCGAGCGACGCCTCGAGCACGCGGATTGCGCCGCTCCGATCCCCGAGCCGGTCCACCAGAACCCCGGCGAGTCGCAGTTCGAGGGCGAGGATGCTGGCCTCGGATCGAGCTTCGCGGGCTTCGGCGAGTCGCGCCTCGAGCAGGCGCGCGACGTCGCTCGAACGGTTCTGGGACTCATAGACCGCGATCAAGTACTCGCTCGCTTCGCTGTGGGACGCGTCGATCTCGAGCACGCGCTCGAAGTGACCCCGTGCCCGATCGACGCTGGCCTCGCGGTCCGGACCGGTCTCCGCGCGAGCCGCGTGGATCCGGGCGGATCGCGTATGCAGGACCAGCGCGCGCTGCGGATCCGGCGACGCAGCGAGCTCGGACTGGATCACCCGCAGCCGGTCGTCCGGGCGATCGAGTTCGGCGTAGAGGTTCTCGAGATCGGCCCAAACGTCGCCGCGACCCGGATCGGACTGGCCGATGGCCTCGAGGTGGACGACGCAGCCTTCGCGATCCCCGAGCCGATCGCGGCAGAGGGTGGCGAGTCGACCTCGCAGACGCTGATCCTCGTCGCTGGAACTCGCTCCGAGCGCCGCTTCGAGTCGACTCCGCAGGGCCGACCAGTCCCCGCGGCGTTCCAGCAGGCGCTCGATCCGTGAGTTCGCCAGCAGGGCGACGGCCGGTTCAGCACCGGACTCGGCGAGCTCCGAGTAGAGACGCAGCGCTCCGTCGTCGTCGCCCAGCGCTTCCTCGAGCAGCATTGCGCGCTCGAGTTCGACGTGGGCGCGGATCGCTGGATCGCGCTCTGCGGCGGCGCGCTCCGCGAGCAGCTGCACGAGGCCGTTCGAGTCGTTGCTCGATCGCAGGACCTGCTCGAGTCCCTCGGTCGCCTCGTGGAGGTCGGGCGCGACGCTCCGGATCGATCGATAGATTTCGGCGGCGTCCTCGACCTGGCCGAGCTGATCGGTCAGGATCCGCGCGCGCCGAAGGTCGAGCGCGATGCCATCGCGATGCGTGGCCGGGATGCCACGGCGCCGCTCGGCGAGGTGCTGAGCGAGTTCCTCGTAGCGACCTGCCCGTTCGAGCAGGGCTTCGAGCCGTGCGACGTCGTCTTCGCTGCGCCCGGGCAGATCGACCAGTCGCCAGAGCACCACGATGGCACCGTCGACGTCACCGAGCTGGGACTCGAGCAGTGTGGCCAGCCGTGCGAGCGCGCCGGGCCGGTCGGTGGTCGGCAGGCTGTCGACGAGTCGACGCTGCAGGCGTGCCACTTCCTGCAGGCGCCCGGTTTGCTCGTAGTGGTCGATCAGCGTCCGGAGCGATGCGGTGTCGGCGGGATCACTCTCGATGGCGAGTTCGAGGGAGGCGAGGCCGGAATCGCGATCTCCGTTCTCGAACTGGAGCGCAGCGAGCACGCGCCGGTTGGCGGCATGTTCGAGGCCCTCGAGCCCGACGTCGAGTTGCAGCAGTGTGTCGAGGCGTTCGGCACCAAGCCCGAGTGTCGCCTGCAGTCGTGCGGCCGTGATCAGCGCCGCGGTGTCGTCGGGTCGGAGATCGAGCAGTCTGCGGATCAGATACAGGGCGCGTCCGGGCTCGTTGCGGGCTTCGAGGAGCGGAACGAGTTCGGGGACCAGCGTCACGAGGCGTTCGACGTCCTGGCATGTGCTCGCCCGGATCTCGCCGATCCGCAGCAGTGTCTCTTCGTCGCCGGTCCTGCGCGCGATTTCTTCGACTCCCGCGAGTGCGACGACCTGCTGCGAGTCGATTTCGAGCACCGACTCGAATACGCGTCGTGCGGCCATGAGGTCTTCGACGGGGTCGAGGAGCAGCTGTCCGAGTTCGTTGCCGAGTCGGACGCGGTCCTGCCCGGTCGCCGATGTGCACGCACGTTCGAGCACGTCGCGAAGTTCCGGCCAACGCTCGGTCTTGCGATACAGCCGCTGCAACCCCTGGACGACGTCCTGGCGAGCGGGTGTTGCGTCGAAGGCTCGCGTGAGCGCGTCGAGGGCTGCTGCGGCATCGCCGAGTTCGTCCTCGTGGATCCGGCTCAGTTCGAGCAGTGCATCGGCGCGTGCGTCCGGATCGTCGACGGCGAGCGCGGCGCGTCGTTCGATCACATCGACGAGTTCGCCCGGGCGTCCGGCGCGAGACAGCGCGTCGGACAGTGCCTCGAGGACCATCGGATCGTCGGGCCGGCGTTCGTGGGCGCGATTCAAGTAGCGGAGGGCGGTGGCGGCGTCACCGGCTTCGGCGTGCAGATCGGCGGCTTCGAGCAGCACGCCGATGGGAGCGAATTCGGCGCCGAGTGCGATGACCTTGTCGAGCGACGTCCGCAGCGAATCGCTGTTTCCGTCGATCCGATCGAGTTCGGCGAAGGCGTGGTGGATGGCCGGATCATCGTCCACGAGTTCACGCGCACGTTCGAACCACGAGCGCGCCGCCTCGTGATTGCGCAGGCGCTTCAGCTCCATGGTGCCGGCCTCGACCGCGACGGCCGCGCGTTGTCGCGCGCCACGCGCCAGATCGAAGCGTCGCTCGTACAGGTCGGTCAGCAGAGCCCATTGCTCACGCGCAGCCGCGATCACCACGAGCGCTTCGACCGCCTCCTCGTTGCGGGGGTCGTCGGTCATCGCGCGTCGGAAACAGTGGGTCGCCTTGTCGGTCTGCTCGAGCGGGCCGGCGTAGAGTCGGCCGAGGGCCACCAGCGCCGGGGCCCGTTCGGGACCGCGCAACACCGCGACGAGTCGTTCGTGGATGGCCGCCGCCTGGGCGTGACGCCCGAAGTGCTGGTAGGTGCGGGCGAGCCCGGCGAGCGCCTTCTGCTGATGCGGGTCGCCTTCGAGCGCGGACTCGAAGCAGGTCTGCGCTTCGCCCGGCTGATCGAGGTGGTCGAGCCATACGTCGCCGAGATCGGCGAGAAAGGCCGCGCGATCAGCCGGCGGCATCGCGATCTGGCCCTCGAGTTCGGCGATCTGCAGCAGCATGTCCCACTGCGAGCGTGTCTCGTAGATGTGGCGCAACTGGCGAAGGGCGGGCCGGAACTTCGGATCCAGCCGGGCCACCTCCCAATAGAGAGGCTCGGCCTCGGGGAGTCGGTCGCAGCGGGCATCGAGGACCTGGGCGAGCCGGAACAGCAGGGGGGCGCGCAGACTCGGATCCGCGACGATCGATGGCACCTCCAGTCGGGCGCGATACAGGCTGACGAGATCCTCCCATCGGCCTTCGAGGAAGTACTGCTCCTGCATGGCTTCGAACGCGCGAACGTCGTCGGGACGGGCGGTGAGGGTCTCGCGATGGCGATCGGCGGTTCTGCTCACGCTCTCCCCCTCCCGTCGGGTGCCACGGTTGCGCGACCGCCGCATGGAGAGGCGGGCCCGGTCCTCCTGATCGACCCGGAGGCCAACGGGCTTGATTGATTTCGCCCACCGCGGGTATGCGTTGTTTCACGCATTTTCAATGGGTTAGGTTCTGAAGCCACGGATCCGGGAGGGCGGGCCGACCGCCTGTCGCATCCGCGTCGCGCTTTTCGGGGAATCCGCGATGGTCGACGAAGGATCGAGGGTCGGCGGCCGGGACGGGACCCGGCTCGTGCGCCCCAACGACCTGTTCCCGCTGCATGGCCTGATCCGCGTAGTCGATCCGGAGGCCTGGTCACGGGAACGGTTCGCCGCTGAACTCGCGCGTCCCGATTCGCTCGGCTTCTGGATAGAAGGGCATGGGCGTGCCGTCGCGCTGGCGATCGGCCGTATCGTCGTCGACGAACTGCATGTGCTCGACGTGGCGGTCGGGGTCGAGGATCGCCGGCAGGGCAACGCGCGCCGGGTGGTAGAGGCGCTGATGATCGGAGCCGCCGAGCGTGGCTGTCGGGTTGCCCTGCTCGAGTTGCGTGAATCGAATGCGGCCGCCCATGCCCTGTACCGACAGGCTGGATTCGTGGTGGTCGGTCGGCGGCCGCGCTATTACCCCGGCGGCGAAGCGGCCACGCTGATGACCCGCGATCTGATCGCTGCGTCGATCCCGCCCGAACCCCCACCCCGGACCGGAGACCCAGCCCGTTGAGCCCGCCGAAGCCCGAGTGCGGCCCGCCCATTCGCGCGCTCGCCGAGGTGCTGGAGAATCACCGCGAGGGTGGGTCCAACCATCGCTTGACGCTCGCGATCGAGGGATGGCCCGGTGCCGAACCCGGGCAGTTCCTGATGATCTCAGCCGGGGCGGTGACGGCGGTCGATCGCACGGATCCTCTATTGCCACGCCCGATGGCCATCTATCGGGGCCACGCGCGCGTCGGCTCAGGACCCGCGCGGATCGAGGTCCTCTACAAGGCGAGCGGTCGGGGAACGCGGCTGCTCGCCGAGGCGCTGCCGGGTCAGCGGGTGCGTGTCGTGGGTCCGCTCGGGCGTTCGTTTCCGCCACCCACCGCCTCCACCCGAGCATTCCTGGTCGGCGGAGGGACCGGAATCGCCTCCCTGTTCGAGCTGGCGGCCCGGGCGGTTGCCGAGGGGGCAGCGACCCGCGTGCTCCTCGGGGCTCGAACCGCAGCGGACCTGATGGGCGTCGGGGACTTTGGCAGGCTCGGAGTCGAACTTGATCTGGCGACCGAAGACGGGTCGGTCGGCATCCATGGACGGGTGACCGACGCCCTGCGGCCGCGACTCGAGCAGCCCTCCGACCGGCACACGATCGTCTATGCCTGCGGGCCCACGCCGATGATGCGGGCCTGTTCCGAGTTGGCCGCGCAATCGGGTGCCCGTTGCATCGTCTCCCTCGAGAACAACATGGCCTGCGGGTTCGGTGTGTGTCTCGGTTGCGCGGTGCCCGTGGTGGGCGGCGGGTTTTCGCTCGTGTGTCGCGCCGGGCCGATCTATGAAGCGGGTGATGTCGCCTGGCAGGGCCTGCCTTGACGGCGTCGATCGACACGCGGGTGGATTTCGCGGGGATTCCGCTGCGAACCCCCGTCCTCACGGCCTCGGGGACGTTCGGATACGGGACGGAATTCGCGCCATTCCTCGATCTGCGCGAGATCGGCGGATTCGTCGCCAAGAGCCTCACGCTGCTCCCCCGGTCCGGGAATCCCCCTCCGCGCATCGCTGAAACGCCGTCGGGAATGCTGAACGCCATCAGCATCGAGAACATCGGCGTGGAGGCGTTTCTCGCCGAGAAGCTGCCGGCACTGCCCGCCGACGTCGTCGTGATCGCGAGTTGCTTCGGCACCGATCCGAGCGACTACGCGAAGCTCGCCGCCCGCCTTTCCGAGTCGTCGCGAATCGCCGGGATCGAGATCAACGCATCTTGCCCGCACGTGAAGAGCGGGGGCATCGAATTCGGTCAGGATCCGATCCTGCTCGCGGATCTCGTGCGCAGGGTCCGCGACGCCAGCGCCAAACCGTTGATCGTGAAGCTCTCGCCGAACGTGACCCGGATCGGAGAAATGGCCGAGATCTGCCAGTCGGCGGGCGCGGACGGCCTCACGCTGATCAACGCCGTCCAGGCGATGGAGGTCGATGTCGAGACCCGGCGTCCGGTCCTCTGGAACGTCCTAGGGGGACTCTCGGGGCCGGCCATCCGACCCATTGCACTTCGGATGGTCTGGCAAGCCGCTCGCGCGGTCGACATTCCGATCTGCGGGGTCGGCGGTATCGCAACGGCCGAGGATGCCGTGAAGTTCCTGCTCTGCGGTGCCACCGCGATCCAGGTCGGGACCATCAACTACATCAACCCGCAGGCTGCGGCAGAGATCGCGCAGGGGATGGTCGAGTATGCGAGCCGCAAGGGCTTTGCGCGACTTGCTGACCTCATCGGCGCATTGATCCTGCCGGAACGCTGATCTTTAGTTGCCTTCCGCGAGCAATTCGTTTACTTTGCGCGGGCTTACGCGGACTCCTCCCCATGATTCGATGATCCTGTACGGATCGGGAATCGAGTGGGGATGCGCCCGTCAAGTATGGCTTTTCGGGTATTCGGGAGTTGGCCGGAACCCGCTGAAATGGTTCGCGCCCGCTCGATCCGGTGGCGCCAGGAGAGGACTGCCGGGACGAGTCAAGAAGGGGAAGTGAAGGGCGACGCGATCGTTCCAGTCGGGGTCTGGTCAGAATGCAGGAAAGCGGACGCGTGTCCGCTTTTTTTGTTCCCGGGTGTCGAACGATGCGACGCGAATGTGGATCGATGGAGACGGTGAAGAGGCCTCGGGTATGTACAAAGACATCCCCGAAGATCTCCGGTGTCTGATCGAACCTGTCATAGAGGAGCACGGATACGAGCTGATGAACGTGGAAACGGTGCATGGGCGCCAATCGGTGTTGCTGCGCATCACCATCGACAACCGGGCCGGAGACGGACGGGTGCCGGTGGATGCCATCGCGGGTGTCTCGAGGGAGATCGGGACGCAGCTCGACGCGGCGGATGTGATCAGCGGTGCGTACCGGCTGGAACTGTCATCGCCGGGCCTCGATCGGATGCTGTCGCGGGACAAGGACTTCACAGCAGCATGTGGTCGCGAAGTGAGAATCGAAGCGCGCCGACCCCTCGATGGGCGGAGGCGATTCAAGGGTGACCTGATCGACTTCAAGGACGGAGTGGCAGAACTCAGGGTGGACGGACAGGCGGTCCGGATCGCGTTCGACGACATCCAGAAGGCGAACGTCGTGTACGCATTCAGCCGCGAGGACTTCCGCCATCCAAGCAAAGAAAAAGGAAAGCCACATCGCAGAGAGGTCCGTCGAGGGGGCCACGGGGAAGACCCGGAAGACCACGACGAACACGACGAACACGAACAGGACGGGCGCCAGCCGAACGAGAACCGGAACGGACAAGAAAACACCGCCGACCGTGGCGCAAGAGCTGCACGGGGTCGAGCGGAGCGCACGGACGATTGAGTGGAGCGAATATGCTCGGCGTGAATTTGAAGCGTGAGATCGATCAGATCGCCAAGGACAAAGGCATCGATTCGAACGAGATCATCGGAGCTCTCGAGGAAGCGATGATCCAGGCCGCTCGCAAGCGGTTCGGTCAGGACAAGGAGATCGAGGCCCGGTTCAATGACGAACTCGGGGAAATCGAGTTGTTCGAGTTTCGAGAAGTCGTCGAGACCGTCACGGACCCGCTGACACAGATCACGCTGCAGGTTGCGAATCGGGACTATGACCCCGACGCGGAGATCGGTGATCAGATCGGCGTCAAGATGGACACGTCCGACTTCGGCCGGATCCTCGCCCAGGCGGCCAAGCAGGTGATCATCCAGCGAATTCGCGACGCCGAGCGCGATCAGACGTTCGACGAGTATCAGGACCGACAGGGCGAGGTGGTCAACGGGATCGTCCGTCGCTTCGAGAAGGGCTCGATCATCGTCGACCTCGGCCGGGCCGAGGCGATCCTGCCGGCGAAGGAGCAGGTGCCGCGCGAGAGCTATCGCCCCGGAGATCGCATCCGCGCCTACGTGCTCGAGGTGAATCGAATCAGCAAGGGGCCACAGATCGTGCTCTCGCGCGCGTGCATCGAGATGCTGACGAAGCTCTTCGAGCAGGAAGTGCCCGAGATGTACGAGAAGATCGTCACCATCGAATCGGCGGCGCGAGAGCCCGGGGGTCGATCGAAGATCGCCGTCGCATCCCGTGACAGCGACGTCGACCCGGTGGGCGCATGTGTGGGGATGAAGGGAAGCCGGGTCCAGGCGGTCGTACAGGAACTTCGCGGAGAACGGATCGACATCGTGCCGTGGAGCCCGGATGCCGCACGCTACGTATGCAGCGCCCTGTCACCCGCTCAGGTCTCGAAGGTGATCATCGACGAGGACACCAAGTCGATGGACGTGATCGTTCCCGACGATCAACTGTCGCTCGCGATCGGACGCCGTGGCCAGAACGTGCGGCTCGCCGTCCAGTTGACGGGATGGCGAATCGACATCAAGAGTGAATCCAAGATGAGGGAGATTGCCGGGTGGCTCGCCCGCGCGGTCTCGGTGGTCGAAGGCTGTGGCGAGCCCGAGGCGGACCTGCTGCTGCAGCAGGGCGTGACCAGCCTCGAAGATCTGGCGGAGTGCCCGATGGATCTGCTCACCTCGCTGCCCGGGATCGACGAGGGCGGTGCAGGGCGGATCCGGGCGCGAGCGCGCGAGTTGGTTGTCGAGAAGCGGGACGAAGAACGGGCTCGGGTCGAGGCGTCAGCCGCCGAGCGGACCGCGGGTGAAGCGGGTGGCGCGGCGACGCCCATCGAGAGGGCGGGCGAATAGCGCCCGCACACGGAGTGAATGGCGAACATCAGAGCGTACAAGCTCGCTGAAGAGCTCGGAATCGACCGGCACGAGTTCGTCTTGAAGGCGGGCGAGATCGGAATCGAGCTGAAGAACGCGATGGCGTCCCTCGACGACGACCAGGTTGCGGTGCTGCGCGAGAAGTTCGGTCGCGCATCGGACGGCAACGATCGAATGGAGGAGCGCCGCGTCAAGAACACGAGCGGCACGACGGTGCTTCGTCGCCGCAAACGCATCGAGCCCGAGCCCGCGCTGCAGGTCGAGCCGGTACCGACTCCCGAGGAGCCGGCCTCGCCGGTCGTCGAGCCCAGCGAGGAGCAGACGTCCGACGTGGTATCCGAGGTCGAATCGGAATCGGAGTCCGTCGATGGGGCTGTCGTCCCGGACGACGACCGGGGCGAGTTCGAAGCAAGCGATGATGTCGCTTCGATCGCGGCGGAGAGCGAACGACAGATCGCCGATCGCCGAGGCGGCGCAGCATCGATCCAACCGGACGGTGGAGCGGCCGGAGCGACGGATCGGAAGGGTCGGCAGCGCAAGCGCGTGCGGGAGGTGGTGAACCTCCAGGAGCAGGAGAAGTTTGCGCGCCAGATCACCGGTCGGGGTGGCGTGCCCCGGCGCGTCGCGACACCGGCGAGCCGCGCACAGCTGAATCCGCGGCGGAAACGGCGCGACAAGCTGCAGCCGGCAGTGGCGGCGCGATCGTCGGCGGATCAGAAGCGAACGATCAAGGTGGAAGGCGAGATCAGTGTCGGGGAACTCGCCAAGCTGCTCGGCGCCAAGGCACCGGCCATCCAGGGCAAGTTGATGGCCCTCGGCACGATGGTGTCCGTCAATCAGACGGTCGATGTCGAAACGGCGCGCAAGGTGGCAAGCGACCTCGGCTTCGAAGTGCAGGACGTGGGATTCAAGGAGGCGGATTTCCTAGAGCCGGAGTTCGTGGCTGCGGAGGGTTCACAGGAGATCAGCCACCTGCCGATGCGGGCCCCCATCGTGACGGTGATGGGGCACGTCGACCACGGCAAGACGTCCCTGCTCGACTACGTGCGCAACCTGAAGCACAAGGTCGTCGACAGCGAGTCGGGTGGAATCACGCAGCACATCGGCGCCTACCAGGTGAGAGTGGGCGACAAGCGCTTGACCTTCATCGACACGCCCGGTCATGCCGCCTTCACGGCGATGCGCGCACGCGGAGCGTCGGTGACCGACGTCGTGGTGCTCGTCGTGGCCGCAAACGATGGCGTGATGCCGCAGACCGTGGAGGCCATCCAGCACGCCCAGGCGGCGGGTTGCCCGATCGTCGTGGCGATCAACAAGGTCGACCTTCCGGATGCCGACCCGAGCAGAGTCAAGCAACGGCTTACGGAGCACGGCCTCGTAGCCGAAGACTTCGGTGGCGATGTGATCTGCTGCAACGTCTCGGCGAAGACGGGTGAGGGCATCGACCATCTGCTCGAGATGCTCAGCCTGCAGGCCGACGTCCTCGAATTGCGGGCAGATCCCGCGCGGCGCGCGAAGGGCGTCGTCCTCGAGGCGAGGCTCGACAAGGGGCGTGGCGCGGTCGCCACCGTGCTCGTGCAGGACGGCACGCTTCAGCACGGCGACGTGATCGTCATCGGCACCGAGAGCGGGCGTGTGCGCGTGATGGAGAACGATCTCGGCGAACGCGTCAAGGAAGCCGGCCCATCGATGCCAGTGCAGGTGCTCGGCATGCCCGTCGTTCCATCGCCGGGCGCGTCGTTCCATGTGGTCGAGAGCGATCGGATCGCGAAGCAGATCACCGCGCATCGCGAGGATCGCGATCGATCGAGGCCGGTCGCCGCGACGCCGCGCCTTACCCTCGAGGACTTCTTCGCCCAGGCCGAAGGCACGGGGCCCAAGGAACTGTCCGTCATCCTCAAGGCCGACGTGCAGGGAACGCTCGAAGCTGTCCGCGATTCGCTCGAACAGTTGTCCACCGATGAAGTGAAACTTCGAGTCCTCTCGACCGGGGTCGGGGCCATCAGCGAGAGCGACATCATGCTCGCCACCGCCGGCGGCGCCATCGTGATCGGCTTCCACGTGCGCCCGGATCCCACCGCGCGTCGAACCGCGGAGAACAACGGCATCGACGTGCGGACCTACACGATCATCATGGAGCTGATCGACGAGGTGAAGGCCGCGATGGCGGGTCTGTTGCCGCCGGTGCGCCGCGAGAAGGTGATCGGACGCGTCCAGGTCCTGCAGACGTTCACGATCCCCAAGCTCGGAACGATCGCGGGCTCTTTGGTGGTGGAGGGCAAGGTGTTGCGCGGGGCGCATTGCCGGCTGGTCCGCGATGGCGTCCAGGTCTACGAAGGCCGACTGTCCTCGTTGCGTCGGTTCAAGGATGATGTCCGCGAGGTGGGCAACGGCGCCGAGTGCGGCATCGGGATCGCCCACTTCAACGACGTGAAGGTCGGTGACGAGATCGAGATCCTCGAGGTGGAGGAGATTCCGGCCACACTCTGAGGATGCACCGCGTGACGGCGATGCGATCGACCGATCCCGTCGCTCTCTGTGCTGGCGCGCTCGGCAGGAACGAGACCCGATGACGGTCGGTGCAGCGCTGGTCGAACTTCACGTACACGAGTCCCATTCGCTGAAGCAGAAGCGGGGAGTCGTCCGCTCGATCGTCTCCCGTGTCCGGGGTCGGTACAACGTATCGATCTCGGAGATCGGGGGGCAGGACACGTGGCAGCGTGCCCAGCTCGGCATCGCGGCGACCGGCCTCGACCGGGTGCAGATTCGCCGCACGCTCACGACGGTGGTGGCCTTCATCGAGTCGCTGCACCTCGCGGAACTCAGAGCCTCGGACATAGAGATCGTGGAACTGCCGCACGGAGACGCGAGCGACGACGAAGAGGACGACGTCGAGCCGCTGCCCTGGGAGGAGGAATAGGAAGTGTCGATCCGGATCGAACGCATCGGGGAGCAGATACGCAGCGAACTCGCGCGCCTGCTGCGAGAAGAGGTCAGCGATCCGCGGGTCGGTCTGCTCAGCATCACGAGGGTCAAAGTCAGCCCCGACCTGTCGACGGCGCTGATCTTCTGGAGCCCCCTCGACATCGATGGCGAGACGGATCTGGCCGAGATGGAGCAGGGACTCGCGTCCGCGTCCGGGTTCCTGCGCAGCCGGCTGGGATCGCTGCTGACCCTGCGGCGCACGCCCCAGGTGATGTTCCGCTACGACCGATCCCTCGACGAGGGAGCCCGAACGCTCGCGCTGCTGCGTTCGTTGCCCGAGATCGCGAACGCGCCGAAGGACGACGACGTACCCCCGGTCGAAGGACCGGCAGGAGCAGGACTTCATGGCGAGAAAGCGTAAACGCAGCAGCGATGCGCCGGGTCCGGCGGGCTTCCTCGTGGTCGACAAACCCGCGGGCTGCACGTCCCACGACATCGTCGACCTCGCGCGACGCTGGTTCGACATCCGGAAGATCGGGCATCTTGGAACCCTCGATCCGCAAGCGACCGGCGTGCTGCCACTGGCGATCCGCGGGGCGACGAAGCTGGTGCCGTTCTTCCAGGACTGCGGCAAGGCCTACGTGGGGACCATCCGATTCGGCGCCACCACCGATACTCTCGACGGCGAGGGAGAGATCCTGAGCCGTCATGACGGCCCGCTGCCCGACGAGGCCACCGTGCGATCTGCGCTCGAGCAGTTCGTCGGCGAGATCGAACAGATTCCGCCGATGTTCAGCGCGGTGAAGCGCGGCGGCGTGCCCCTGCACAAGCTGGCGCGTCGGGGCGAGGAGATCGAACGCGAGCCCAAGAAGGTCGTGATCCAGCGGATCGACGTGGTGCGCTTCAACTCCCCCGAAGTCGAAATCGTCGTCGAGTGCGGGGCCGGCACCTACGTGCGATCGCTGGCCGACGACCTCGGGCGAGCGCTCGGCTGCGGGGGCTATCTCGCGAGCCTGCGGCGGCTGCGGAGCGATCCCTTCGACATCGCGCAGGCGCACACCGTCGAAGTCTGCGAGCGAGCCGCCGCCGCCGGTGGGATCGAGGCGTTGCTCGTTCCTCCCGCGATCGCGCTCGGTCTGCCGGTCGTCCGGCTCGCGGTGCCCGCGATCGAGAGGCTCGATCACGGCGGAGACATCGCAGCGGGGACCCTCGAGCGATCCCGGGCGGGCAGTCGGATCTCCGGGTTGGACGAGGAGGGTCAGTTCGTCGGCGTCCTCGAACTGCGCGCGGATCGGAGGCTGTGGCCCCTGCGAATGATCCCGCGCGTCGAGAGCGGGTCGGACCCGGTGCGGCCGGACTGATGCGCGACCGCTCATCCGGGATTCCGAGTCGGGTCCCCGCAGGCCATTGCGGCGCTTGAAGGGCTCTGTCAGAATCCGGCGCGATCGCGACGCGAGGGCTGCCTGATTCCGGCGAAACGGATGGCGGTCTCGCAAGTCTCGGATCGACGGCCCGAGCCGGACGGCCGTGCACCGGAACTCCTGACATTTTTCGTCCGGCATGGCCGGCATAGGGAGTCCGGCGGTTCGGCGGCCAGTGAGATCGAGGTCGCGTGCCTGATCGGCATTGCACCAGTCCCTCGAACGGAATTCTTCGGCGGTCCATCGGTCGATCCGATCCAGACGACGACCGGAACACTGCCGAAATCAGGATGAGAACAGGTCCAAGACTCGCCACAGAGCGATCTGAATCCCGCTCATGCCGGGGTTCTCGGGCGAGTGCGAGATCAGGCAACACTCTGGTATCACCCAGGCACGATCCAGAGACATCAACACATCGAAGATCGATGAAGCGTCAGCGAGAGGAACTCCACTTGAGCACCACCGAGATCAAGCGCAGTGTGGTCGAGTCGCATCAACGACACGAGAAGGACACCGGATCGACGGAGGTTCAGGTCGCGCTGCTGACCCGGCGCCTCAACGAACTCTCGGAGCACTTCAAGATCCACACGAAGGACCACCATTCACGCCGCGGTCTCCTGCACATCGTGAGTCAGCGGCGCCGGTTGCTCGAGTACCTCAAGCGAAGCGACAAAGACCGCTACCAGAAGCTCATCGACGAGCTCGGTCTGCGGCACTGATCGGTTGCGGCACCGAACTGGCACGTGCCGGTCGGGAGCTGCGACGACGAGTCGCCCGGAACGCCATTGGGGCCGGACGGGCGGCAACCACAGTCAGGGACGGTACGGGACATGGCGTGCCGTGATGGGGTGCGGGAGTCGGTCATACGGGAAGCCACCGCAACGGTGGAATTCTCGCATGGGTGATCCTGCATTCCAGCACGAACTCTCCTCCCGGCCGCCGCCACTGTGACGCCGGCTCCGCACTCGCGGATGCACCGGATTGGAGATTCTTGAAATGCCCTATTGGTTCAAGCCGACCACCATGTCCATCGAGATCGGTGGACAGACAATGACCCTCGAGACCGGAAGGATCGCCAAGCAGGCGGCCGGATCGGTGCTCGTGACATCCGGCGGCACTTCGGTGCTCGTCACTGCGGTGCACTCGTCACCGCGTCCCGGAATCGACTTCTTCCCGCTGACCGTCGACTTCGTCGAGAAGTTCGCCGCGGCCGGCAAGATCCCCGGTGGATTCTTCAAGCGCGAGGGAAGGCTCGCAGACCGCGAAGTCCTCGTATCGCGCTTCATCGACCGCTCGATCCGCCCGCTGTTCGCCGATGGCTACAACGACGAGACGCAGGTGACGGCGACGGTGCTCTCGTCGGACCCCGACCACTCGGCCGACATGTGCGCCTTCGTGGGAGCCTCTGCGTCGCTCGCGATCTCGGAGATCCCGTTCCTCGGGCCGATCGGCGCGGTCCGCATCGCGCGGATCGACGGCCAATTCATCATCAACCCGACCCCCGAACAACGCGATGCGGCGGATCTCGAGTTGATCACTGCCGGAACACGCGGCTCGATCGTGATGGTCGAGGGCGGTGGCAATCAGGTGCCCGAGTCCGAGATGCTCGCGGCCCTGAAACACGCCCATGGCGAGATCGTCCGCATCATCGAGAAGATCGAGGAGTTCGCCAGGCAGATCGGCAAGACGAAGATCGTGCCGAGACCGACCGAGAATCTGTCGGATCTCGAATCCGAGCTGCGCGGCAAGGCCGAGGCTCGGCTCGCGGAAGCGTTCCAGATCAAGGCCAAGCATGAGCGCGGATCTGCAGTGCGCTCGATCGAAAAGGAAGTCCTCGACCAGTACGTCGACGAGTACGCGAACCAGAAGGTGTCGATCGACACGCTGGCCGGCTGGGACGACCGCCGAAACGGCCTCGCCGCCCTCCGCGGAAACGTGAAGCGGATCCTCCACGATCTCGGTGGGAACATCATGCGGGACCGGGTGCTCGAGTCCGGGATCCGGATCGACGGTCGCAAGACGGATGAGATCCGCCAGATCGCGTGCGAAGTACGCGCGGTCGAGCGACCGCACGGTGTCGCGCTCTTCACCCGCGGCGAGACCCAGGCGATGGTCACCGCCACGCTCGGCAGCGGCTTCGACGAGCAGACCATCGACGGCATGGCGGGTCGATTCAAGAAGACCTTCATGCTGCACTACAACTTTCCTCCTTTCTCGGTCGGCGAAGCGCGTCCCCTGCGCGGCCCCGGCCGCCGCGAAGTGGGCCACGGTGCGCTGGCCGAGCGGGCGATCCTGCCCGTGCTGCCGGCACACGAGGACTTCCCGTACACGATCCGTCTCGTCAGCGAGACGCTCGAGTCGAACGGGTCTTCCTCGATGGCGGCAATCTGCGGATCGACGCTCGCGCTGCTGGATTCGGGCATTCCCATCAAGGCCCCGGTGGCCGGTATCGCGATGGGGTTGATCACCGATGGCAGACGGACAGCGATCCTCTCGGACATCCTCGGTGACGAGGATCATCTCGGCGACATGGACTTCAAGGTCGCCGGCACCGCGGAGGGAATCACCGCGTTGCAGATGGACATCAAGGTCAAGCAGATCGACTGGAACATCCTCGAGACGGCGCTCGCGCAGGCTCGCAAGGGTCGTCTGCATATCCTCGACTGCATGGACAAGGAGACCGCCGACCAGCTGTCCGGTCTGAAGGCCCGCACCGAGCTGCACGAGTTTGCACCGCGACTCGAGGTGATCTTCATCAAGCCGGATCGCATCCGCGACGTGATCGGGCCCGGCGGAAAGGTGATCCGCGCCATCCAGGAGACCACCGGTGCGAAGGTAGACGTGGACGATTCCGGTCGAGTCTCGGTCTTCGGGCCGGACGCGAAGGCCGTCGCGCAGGCGGTCGGCATGGTGGGCGAGCTGACCCAGGAGGCCGAGATCGGTCGGATCTATCTCGCCAAGGTCCGCCGCGTGGCCGACTTCGGCGCGTTCGCCGAGATCTTCCCCGGCACCGATGGTCTGATCCACATCAGCCACCTCGCCGAGGGCCGTGTCGACAACGTGACCGACGTCGTCAACGAGGGGGACGAAGTCCTCGCGAAGTGCATCGACATCGATCCCGCTGGCCGCATCCGCCTGTCTCGCAAGGAGGCGCTGGCCGACATCGCCGCGCGGGAAGCCCAGGCCGCCGAGTAGCGACCGAGCCGAAGGTATCCACGAATGACGACCGCCCGGGCCGACGATCCTCGATTGTCCCGGGCGGTTCGCATTCACGTGCTGCGCCTGCCCGGGGCAGAAGATCTCCCGCTCCCCCGGCCGGCGACGGCCGGATCCGCGGGCGTGGATCTGTGCGCGGCCATCACGGGCGAGTGCTCGATCGCGCCGGGCGCGCGGCTGTTGGTGCCGACCGGACTGGCGATCGCATTGCCGGCGGGATTCGAGGGACAGATCCGCCCGCGTAGCGGACTCGCGCTGCGTCACGGCATCACGATTCCCAATGCGCCGGGCACCATCGATTCGGACTACCGGGGCGAGATCCAGGTGATCCTGATGAACCTGGGCGATGCAGCGTTTCCGCTTCGGCGGGGTGATCGCATCGCGCAGCTCGTGGTGGCGCGGGTCGAGTGCGCGGACTGGATCGAAGTCGACACGCTCGACGAGACGGAGCGCGGCAGCGGAGGTTTCGGCCACACCGGACGCTGATCGATCGCCCGAGATCCCGCGACGCGAGCTTGCACCGACTGCTAGCGCCGATTCTGGATCTGCTGTTGAATCCATGCCTCATGGGCGCAACCGGCCACGTTCCGGGCGACGACGGGCGGGATCACGTAGCGGACAGCGGCGTGCATCCGCGGCCCCCGACGCCCCTGCCCGAGAGAGCCCCCAAGCGGCAGCAGAGCGACCTGCGAGCGCGGATCCTGACGGCGGCCGTGCTGGTTCCGCTGGTCGCGTACATCATCTTCGCCGGCGGGCTCCTCTATCTCGCGACGGTGCTCGCCTTCGGTCTTCTCGCGCAGCGCGAGTTCTACGGATTGATCGAGGGCAAGGGCGCGCGACCCATGGTCGGAGTGGGCCTCGCTTTCGGTGCGGGCGTCATCGGTGTCGCGTACATCGGAAGCGAGTACATCGCGATGCTGTTGATGACTGCGTCGCTGCTGGTGATGATGGTCGCCCAACTCCGCAAGGCCCAGATCACCGAAGCGCTCGGCAGCATCTCCGGCACGTTCTTCGGCGTGTTCTACGTCGCCTGGCTGCTGTCCCACGCGGTGCACTTGCGCTTCTTCTACCACTCGGCGCTCGCCCACTACGACGTCGTGCAGCTCGCTGCGCTCGAGGTGGATCCCGACACCGGCATCTTCCTGATGTTCTACTGCCTCGGGGTGGTGGTGCTCTGCGACGCGGGCGCCTATTTCGCGGGGAAGGCATGGGGCCGCCGCAAATTGGCGCCCGAGATCAGCCCGAACAAGAGCGTCGAGGGCGCACTCGGCGGGATCGTCACGGGGACGGTCGGTGGCCTGATCTTCAAGGGTGTCTTCGATCTGTTCTGGCCCTCGCTCTCGGCGGCCTTCCCGTGGTCGATCGCGATCCCATTCGGGATCGTGCTGTGCATCGTCGGCATCATCGGGGATCTCGTCGAGTCGCTGCTCAAGCGCGACGCCGACGTGAAGGACACCGGTGCGCTGCTGCCCGGGATGGGTGGCATCCTCGATCGCATCGACGCTCCGCTGCTCGCGCTGCCCGTGATGTACTACATGCTGCTCGGCCAGGCGTACTTGCGGGTCGGTTGAACGAGATCCGGTCAGTCCCCCGTTCCCGCCGCCTGCCAGAAGCCCCGGATCATCTCGATGTCCCGGCTGTTCGGATCGACGGCAGGACCTCGTCGGTGAACAGGCGCAGACTGTGCCAAGCCCTCGCGAGAGGGATGCCACCGGCCAGCGGATGCAGGACGGCGATCGCCCGCTTGCCGCTCTGCAACTCGTCCGCGCAGGCGGCGGGTGTCATGATCTCGAAGCGCCGCTGTCGTCGCAGATCCTCGATCGTATCGACCGGCTCTTCGGAAGGTCGCGGCACCCCCTCCTTTTTCCAGCTGCTGTACTCGCGCAGTTCACTGAGCAGATGCGGGGCGAGTTCGGGCCACGCCCGCTCGGGATCTTCGTCGAGGATCAGCATCGAGTTGCCGCTGCCTGGATGCAGGTAGAAGCCCTGCTTGCCGTGTCGTTCGAGTTCCTTGCGGTACAGCTGCTCGAGCCGGGGGTCGTGGATCGGTGGATAGAAGGGCAGCCCGAATCGCGCTGCACGTCGGGCGGCGGGCGCGCTCTGGCCACCGAGCAAGAACATCGGATGGGGTCTCGAAACGGGTCGCGGACCGACACGAACCATCTGGCCGCGATATTCGAAGGGCTCGCCCGTCCAGGCCCTCAGCAGGGTCTCGATGGTCTCGTCCATCCGACGTCCGCGATCGTCGAAACACTTGCCCGTCGCGTGGTACTCGATCGGCCGGTAGCCGAGTCCGGCAGTGAAGCTGAAGCGTCCGCCGCTGACGACGTCGAGCACCGCGATGTCCTCGGCAAGCCGGATCGGGTCGTAGAGGGTCACCAGCAGGGCCGTCACGCTGATGCGGATTCGCGAGGTCCGTGCGGCGATCATGCCCGCCAGCATCAGCGGCGATGCGAGCCATCCGTTCTCCGCGCAGTGGTGTTCCTCGAGGTTGACGACGTCGAAGCCGTGTTCTTCGCCGTGCACCGCCATCTCGATCGCGGCGCGATAGCGAGCCGCGCCTTCCGCCGGATCGTCGCATCGCCCGGTCATGTTCAGCCGCAGCGCGATCAGTGCCGCCATGCGGCGAGCCTAGCCCGATCGAGAGGGCTGAGCGCCAGTGACGGATCGGACAGACCAGGTAGACGGATCAAGGTACGTGCGTCACCGCGAGTTCGTGCGTGACCAGTTCCGGGGCGGACCCTTCGGCGACGTCCGGGGCGCCATCGATGCGGATCGCGGCGCGATGGAAGATCAGTTCGAGTCCGTCCCCGGTGCGCTCGAACACGACGAAGCGCGATTCGACGTCGTCGAGCCGGGTTCCCGTCTCGACCACAGTGCGAAGCGTCGCGCGGTCGCCCGCGACAAGCGGCAACTCGTCGCTCGACAACGGGGTTTCGTGCCCGTCGGCCAGCAGGTTCAAGCGCACGGACGCCCGACCGGGACCGCCGATCACTTCGACGTCCACGCTCAGCTCGACCGACGACCGTGCGGGAACGGCGAGACCCTGACCCCCGTAGACCAGTTGATTGCGCGCCGGACCGGTGAGGATCGGCACGCGAGGTTCACCGAGCAGATCGAGGGTCACGGTCGCAGG
>JANOFF010000186.1:0-7251 GCA_031413515.1 bacterium | reverse complement strand
CCCGAGCAGACATGGCGCGCGTATTCCTCGCTCTTTCAGCGTCACGCCACTCCGGTGATCACCGCGGAGTTCCTCGCCGCACTCGCGCAGGTCGAAGCATCGGGCAATCCGGTCGCGCGGACGTACTGGCGCTGGTCCTTCACCCTCAACCCATTCGCCATGTACCGACCGGCGTCGAGCGCAGTCGGGATGTATCAGATCACCGACGGCACCTTCGAAGAGGCGAGCCGCTTCTGCATCCACGACCACGAAGTGGTCGCCGACGGCCCCTGGCACGCCTGGCGATCGTGCTGGTTGAACATCCTCTATACGCGCGTGATTCCATCGCACGCGATCGAACTCACCGCGAGCTATCTCCATCACAACGTCGAGCAGGCGCTGCGGGGTGCCGGGATCCGCAACGCGAGTCAGCGGGCCAAGCAGGATCTCGCGGCACTGATCCACCTGTGCGGCGCGGGCGCGGGTCGGCAGCATGCACGCCGCGGACTGCGGCTGCCACCGGGCAAACGCTGCGGGAGCCACCCCGTGTCCCACTATCTCGCCAAGGTCGCCGAGTACAAGGCGCGCGTCGCTCGGATGGGCGCGAGCGGGTAACAGTAGTAGAGGCTGGCAGTCGCTTCGGGTTCGCCGTCGAAGTCGGCGACGAGTCCGTTCGCTTCTTTTTCGGCGATCGCGTACTTAGTTCTTCACTTGCCTGCCAGAGATCCACATCGCGTGTTCGCGGACGAGCCTCCGAATCGCTGTTCGAACCTGGAGCGAGGGGCTCACGCGATTTGTTCTATCGGCGTGGCATTTGTTCGTATATCTTGGACGACGTGGCGCTGGCCCGAATCTGTTCGAGCTGGACGCCGGTCAGCTGATCCAGAAGGATCATTTAACGAGACAAGTTGAATCTAGCTGGCCAGGCATGCAGACAGGGGAGTGACGCAGTGAACGAGCTCGGTCGGATCTGGAACCAGATTGGTTTGTCGTGCCTGTTGCTTCCCTTGATCGCTGCGACCGCGAACGCTGCGCCTTCGAACGTCGCCGCATGGTCGCACTATGGCATGACCGGTCAGCAGATCGGCATGCTGGTTGGCACTGCGGGCGACTTCAACTGCGATGGCGTCGCGGATCTGGTTGTCAGCGGTCCGTACTCCGATTATCGGGCGAACGGCCAGTACCTCGGCTTTGGTGATGCAGATTGGGGCTGGATCGGGGTCTACTACGGCGGCTCCACGCTCCCTCCGCAGGGGAATGGGCCTCCCGACTGGGTCGTGGTGGGTCAGGAAGTTTCGCCGCCATATTTGAACTACCAATGGCTCGGCTCGGCGCTCGCGGCGGGAGACGTCAATCGCGATGGCTGCGACGACGTGATTACGATGACCTTGAGACCACAAGCTAACGTGCAGGTCTACTTCGGCTCGCCAACCGGACCGTCCAACGCGTGGGGCTGGCGCCGGACAGGGCTGCCGGTCGACACCATCCCCACGTTGAATATTGCGTACTTCTTGCCGTCGCTCGCGACGGGCGACGTGAACGGTGATGGCACCGCGGACATCATTCTCGGTCTACCCGAATACGACAACGGACATGTCGACGAGGGGGCCGTCTACGTCTGGCTCGGCAGCCAGTTCATCACCAACGTACCCGACGCGGCCGCCAACCCGGACTGGATCGCCCAGAGCGATCAGGCCACCGCACATCTCGGCGCGAGCGTGGCCAGCGCTGGCGATACCGACCGCGATGGCGACGATGAGATCCTGGCCGGGGCACCCGACTGGGATCAGCCCGGTTACGTCGATTCGGGAATTGCACTCATGTGGCGCGGTTCACCGGTCTTGGAATCGACCGCCGATGGCACGCGATTGAATGCGTCGTGGAGCATGGGGCTCGGTATTGCCGGCGACCGCTTCGGGACGTCAGTCGCGGGCGCGGGCGATGTCGACGGCGATGGCTTCGCGGACATGCTCGTCGGTGCTGCTGACTACAACAACCCATTCGTTGCGGGAACGAAGGAAGGGCTCGTCGTCGTCACGCGGGGTTCTGCGTCCGGCCCGGCGGTCGACTCGTACAGCTGGTTCCATCCGGGATCGGCGGATCTGGGACGTCTCGGCGCTTCGGTGGCCGCGGCGGGCGACGTCAATGGCGACGGTCTGGCCGACTATTTGATGGGTGAGCCCGAAGCCCAGGTGGCGTTCGACATCCGCGGTCGAGCGCATCTGGTGTTGGGTCGCTTCACGAGTGCCTGGGGGATCAATCCGGTCTCGGATGTCGTCTACTCTGAGCTCGGCACGGGCGATCTTCCGAGCACCTCGGCGAGGTACGGATCCTCTGTGGCCACTGCGGGCGATTTCAACAACGACGGGTTCTCCGATGTCATAGTCGGCGCGCCCACGAAGGGAACTCCCTTCAACGGTGGCCAGGCCTTCGTATATCTGGGTCGAGGCGAGACACTCGCGACCGCGCCGCTGACCACGCTCCGCGGCAACCAGAGTGCCGCGACCCTCGGGCTCGGTCTCTCGTTCGCGGGAGACATCAATCACGATGGCTTCACCGACATCGTCACCGGCGCCCCCCTGTATGAAAGTGCGCCGGCGCAAAGCGACGAGGGTCGCTTTTTCGTGACCTACGGTGGAGCCTGTGGTCCCGCCTGCGCTCCCTTCGCGGAACTCATCTTGCCAGACGACCAACGCGAGTCGAACCAGGCCGGCGCGAATTTCGGCTACAGCACGAGCGGTGCGGGCGACGTCAACGGCGACGGATACGCGGACGTGATCGTCGGCGCCCCTCTCTTTGACGGATCATCGTTTCCGTGCCCGATTTTTCAGATCTGCCCCGTGCCGGATGCCGGTCAGGCACAGGTCTTCCTGGGCGGCTCGGGTGGACTCGCGTTGAGCGCTAGCTGGATCGTGACGGGCGCCTCTGCGAACTCGAAGTTGGGTTATTCGGTGGCGAGCGCCGGAGATGTCAACGGCGATGGATTCGGCGACGTGATTGTCGGTATGCCGCTCAACGACTTCGGGCAGTCCGACTCGGGTCGCGCCTTGCTGTACCTCGGGTCCGCGTCGGGTCTCGCGGGTTCGCCGAGCTGGGTCAAGGACGGAGCCCTGGCCAACGCACGCTTCGGCAGCGACGTGGCGAGTGCAGGGGACGTCAATCGGGACGGCTACAGCGACGTCATCATCGGGGCCGAGGGTCACGGGGGCACAGGTGCCGCCTACGTGTACCTTGGTCAACCGACGGCCGGGGCGTACACGGCAGGACTCGCCCCGAATCCGATCCGGACCTATCTCGGTAGCTATCCCGGTTCGAGCGTCGGAGTGGCGGTCGCGACGGCGGGTGATGTCAATCGCGATGGCTTCTCGGACATCGTGATCGGTGATCCGACCTTCCTCGACGATCCGGATCTCGGGCCGCAGATCGGTCGGGTGGATGTCTATCACGGTTCAGCGACTGGCCCGAGTGCGACTCCGAATCGCACCCTCTACGGCGAGTACACCCAGGGTGGTTCGAATCGCTTCGGAAGTGGTGTCGTCGGTGCGGGCGACGTCGATGGCGATGGCTACGGCGACCTGCTGGTCGGAGATCAGTGGTACGAGGGACCGGCGGGCTTCGCGCAGGGCAAGGCCTTCGTCTTCCACGGCAGTGCAACCGGTGTGTCCGCAACCTCGACTCGCACGTTCCAGGACTGTCCGACCAGCTACTGCGACTATGGTCGCGACGTCGCGGGTGCGGGCGACGTGAACGGAGACGGATTCTCGGATGTCTTGATCGGCGCCTATCTGTACTCCGACAGCTACACCAACGAGGGGGGGGTGTTTCTGCATGTCGGCAACGACGGTCTTGGTATTCCGGTCCGGCCGCTCCAGGCACTCGGATTCGGTGGCGCGCCTCGCGCGTTGCTGGGGATCACGCCGAACTGGTTCGAGGCTTCGCTCGATCTGAAGAGCCCGGCCGGACGCACGGACGTCAAACTCGAACTCGAGGTCAAGCCATTGGGTGTGGACTTCGACGGGCAGGGCACCGTGACGGGCGTGTTCCTCGACAACGTCAGCAATCCGCGCGATGTCCTCAATGTCTTCGGAAATCCGGGCAACGTCTACCACTGGCGCACCCGACTGCGCAGCGCGTCCCCGCTGTTCGGGCGCTCGCGGTGGGTGTCGCTGCCCGAGAACGCACCGCGAGAGACCGACGTGCGCGTCGTCCCCGAGCCCGGTCTGGTGTCGGGCCTGGTCGTGGGCCTCGGTGCACTCGTGGGCTTCGATCGCTGGCGGCGAAGGCGACGAAGCGGCGGGGACCGCTCTCGCGCAGGCTCGTGAGGTGGGGGCCGCGCGCGCTGAGCGCGCGGTCACCCACGCCGGTTGATGCCACGCAGCGTCCGGCGCCATAGTGCGAGCGGCAGGATCGGATCCGGTCGGCGCTTCTGCCGGCCAGTAGATGCCGATCCGTCACGCACAACCTCATGCATGAGTTCGAGAATCAAGGTGCGCCCCAGGCCCTTGCCGAGGGATTGGCCGAGTACTATCGCGCCAATCCGAATCTCAGCCGCGGGGCGGCGTTGCGAGCGGATTTCGGCATCCGTGTCGTGGCCTCGACGGGTCGAGCCACAGGAATTCCCCTGCAGAGGAACCCATGAGCAAGCACAGGCCGCTGCGTCAGCTGGCGGATGACCTCTGGGTGGTCGAGCGATCGCAGTCGTTCCTCGGGCTGCCGGTCGGCGCCCGCATGACGGTGATGCGCCTGCCGGGCGAGCGGCTGCTGCTGCACTCGCCGATTGCGCTCGATCCGCCGCTGCGGGATCAGCTCGATGCCCTCGGTCGGGTGTGTTTCGCCGTTGCGCCGAATCGGGTCCATCACCTGTACGCGGGCGACGTGGTTCGCGCCTACCCGGATGCGCGGCTGTGGCTGGCGCCGGGACTGGAACTGAAGCGACCCGACCTCCGGTTCGAGGCGATCCTCGGCGACGAAGCCCCGGTGGAATGGCGAGGAGAGGTCGACCAGGTCTTCTTCCGCGGCCGGCCCTACGAGAATGAAGTGGCGTTCTTCCAGCGTGCGTCGCGAACACTGATCGTGTGCGATCTCGCATTCAACTTCGGCCCGAGTGCGGCGACACCGACTCGATTGCTCATGACGCTGCTGCGAAGCTACGGACGCCTCGGGCCAACCAAGCTCGATCCCCTGCTGATCCGCGATCGCCGATCGGCTCGCGAGAGTCTCGAGCGGATTCTCGCGTGGGACTTCGATCGCGTCGTGGTCGCGCACGGCGACGTCCAGGAGCACGGAGGCCGTGAACTCCTGCGCGAAGGCTACGCGTGGCTGCTCGAATCCCGCTGACACGAACCCTTGATGCGCCCCCGCCCCGATCCGTCACTCGACAGGAAGATCCAGCGTGAGTCCGAGGCCGATCCAGAAGTACCGAGGCAGCTGCCATTGCCAGGCCGTTCGATTCGAGATCGAGTCGGATTTTCCTGAGCTCACGACGTGTGACTGCTCGATCTGTCGGCGCCGAAATGCGCTGATGGTCAAGGTCCACGAGAGCCGGTTCCGCCTGATCGACGGGCACGATTCGCTCACGACGTACTCGTTCCACACCCATACTGCGAAGCATCAATTCTGCCGGACCTGCGGCATCTACACGTTCCATCGGAAGCGAGTCACGCCCGACTTCCTGGGTGTCAACGTCTTCTGTCTGGCCGACTTCGACCCTGGCGGCATCAGTGTGCGCGAAACGCACGGATCGGAGATGCCGTGAGAGTGGACGATTCCATCGATGCATCCCGGTCTCGCGAGCGATGCTCCGGCGAGAGAAAATGAAGGATATGGTCACGCATCGCGGCGGATGTCATTGCGGTCGGGTCCGCTTCGAGGTCGATGCCCCGGCCGAGGTCTCTCTGGACGAGTGCAACTGCTCGATCTGTCGTCGACTCGGGTATCTGCATCTGATCGTCGCGAAGTCGCGGTTCCGGCTCCTGTCGGGCGACGATGTGTTGACGACGTATCGATTCAACACCGGTGTCGCCCAGCATCTCTTCTGTTCGGTCTGCGGCATCAAGTCGTTCTATGTGCCGCGTTCGCATCCCGACGGCTACAGCGTCAACGCACGCTGCCTCGATGAGGGCACGGTGCTTCGCCAGACGATTCGTCCGTTCGACGGGGCCGATTGGGAGCAGAATGTTTCGAAGCTGGATTCCCTGCCGAACCTGGATGCGACGCGCGGGGAAAGGTCATGATGCCCGCCGCTGATCTCCGATGTGTCGCTGCGGAGCCCGCGGCCGCTCGGGCACAATGGATCGATCCACAAAGGAGATGACGATGTCGGGCCTGATCGTGCACCAGATCCCGGATGGCTGGGGGCTTCCGTCGATCGGACCCTTCTCATTGAAGCTCGAGACATATCTTCGCATCGTCGGGATCCCATTCGAGACGGTCGTCGACGCGACTCCATTCAAAGCGCCGAAGGGCAAACTGCCTTGGATCGAGCACGAGGGGCGGAAGATCGGCGACTCGGGGTTCATCATCGAGTACCTCGAGCAGCGATTCGGCTGCGATCCGAACGCCGGGCTCTCGTCTGGCCAGCGTGCGATCGCACTCGCGATGCGACGCCTGCTCGAGGACGATCTCTACTGGACACTGGTCTACGACCGCTGGATCGTCGAGAGGAACTGGGCCAGGACCCGCGAGACGGTGCTCGGCTTGATCCCGATGCCGTCTCGACTGTTGATCGCGCCGATCGCCCGGCGCGGCGTGCGGAGACAGCTCGCTGCGCAGGGCATGGGACGACACTCGTTCGACGAGATCCATGCGATCGGCAAGCGGGACGTCGGAGCGGTCGCCGACCTGCTCGGCGACAAGCCGTTCCTGATGGGTGACGCGGCGACCGAGATCGACGCGGTCGCCTACGGGATCCTTGCCAACATCATGCTCGTCCCGATCGAGAGTCCCATCAAGGACGCAGCACTGGAGCGACAGAACCTCGTCGATCTCGTCGCCAGGATCCGCGATCGGTACTTCACCTGAACGGGCGTCCTGCCGTTTCCGACGATGCGGACGCAGGAGTCTTCAACCTGCGCGCAGATCGCCGGCAGCAGCTGCGAATCTTTGCGGCAGATCGCTTCGCGCGCGCTTCGATTCGAGAAAAACCGGAGTCGGACGACCGTCGAGCCGTCATAATCCGGTCGGCTCGGCCCGCCGCTCCGTGTGCGTCCGGTCGGTGCACGTTTTCGATGGAGCAAGACCGATGCATCGATTGGCTTTCGGCTCGTATGTCTC
>JANOFF010000185.1:0-8686 GCA_031413515.1 bacterium | reverse complement strand
CACGGGCTTCTTCGATCTCGCGTCGGTTTCGGTGCTTCGTGGGCCGGTGGGCTCGGGGAGCGGCCGCAACGCTTCGGCGGGCGCCATCGTGATGAACTCGAACCGACCGACCGGCGACTACTCGGCCAACATGCTGACGACCCTCGGCGCCTTCGTGAGCGACGACGCCGAGACCGCGTTCCTGCAGCAGTACGAGGGCGCGGTCGAATTTCCGCTGGTCGACGAAGTGCTCTCGACGCGGCTCGCGTTCCGTGTGCAGGAGGCGGATCCGTACATGTTGAACGGCTGCGGGAACCTGCCCCCGTACGCGGTGCGTCCACCGCGAGTCGGCTCGAATTCGACGGCGTCGCTCTGCGGTGAGCAGGTCCCGCAGTTGCCGGCCCGCTCGGTTTCCCCGATCGCGCCGGGCCTTCCCACTCTCGTCGGCGATGCGGGCAATTGGGCGCTCCGCGGAGTCTTCAACTTTCAGCCGACCGAACTCGACATGGACTGGCTCCTCAACGTGCACGGAGGCCAGCTCGATCAGCAATCGTCGCTCGGCCAGGCCATGGGGAATCCGACAGGGCAGCTTCCGCAATTTCCGGACGGTCAGCCGCTGCTCGGGCGGACAACGCTGAAGGGCTATGTGGAGCCCGACCAATTCGAGGAGCTCCAGGCTCTCGTACGGGCCCAGGGGCCCGGCGTACCCCTCTCGGCCGCCGTTACACAACTCGGGCAGAACCTCGCGCAGAACCGACCTCTCGACATCCGGCCCTACCGCGGCGACTACAACCGCGTCGGCCAGACGACTCGCGATTCGTGGGGCGCTTCGCTCAACGGACGGATGTTCTTCGACGACGTCGATTTTCTCGGTCCGCTCACCGTAGAGTCCGTCAGCGGCGTCGACGGCTACGATCGCTTCCGGGATACCGACCAGGATTTTACTCCGGACGTGTTGTTCGAATCGGTGCAGTCCGACAATTCCTGGCAGCTGTTCCAGGAGTTGAAGACCCTCGGTGAGACGGATGACGGACAGCTGCGCTGGAACGTCGGCGGCTACTTCCTGATGGAGAACCTCGCGTATCAGGGCGAGTTCGACACGGTCTCGGCAGCCTTCGACTTCGTGCGGGACTTCCGCCAGGAGACCCGGAGCTTCGCGTTCTACGGCGGAGCCGAGTGGGACTTCCTCGACGACTTCACCCTCGAAGCGGGGATCCGGTACAACTGGGAGCGCAAGCGCTTCGACTTCAGCGAACTGCAGGGCAGCTCGACCATCACGATCGCCGTTCCGCAGGAAGACACGTGGACGGCACCGACAGGCCTGCTCAGTCTCACCTACCGATTCACGGATGATGTCTCGGGGTACTGGAAGTACACCCGCGGATGGAAGGGCGGCCATTACAACGCAAATCGCGCGGATGACCCTCCCGCCCAGCCCGAGACCCTGGATTCGATCGAAGCGGGTTTCAACAGTGCATGGTTCGACTCCCGTCTGCTCGTCGACGGAGCGATCTTCTACTACAAGTACAAAAACTATCAGGTGTTCCTGTTCGAGAGCGCCGTGGCCTCCCCGCCGATTCTCGAGGTCATCAACGCAGACGATGCCGAACAGTACGGTGTCGAACTCGACCTGACGGTCTTTCCGCTGCGGGGCTGGTCGGCCATCCCCGAGATCCTCGGCGAGTTCCGGACGACGGTGCGGTTCGGCTGGCTCGAGAGCCAGTTCCTCGACTTCGTGAACATCGTCCAGGACATCGACCCCAATACCCGGCAACCGACCGACCGCGAGATCAGCTACACGGGCAACGCGCTTCCCAATGCACCGAATTTCAAGGTGAGCATGACGCTCGACTGGCCATTCGACTTCGGGCGGTTCGGGACGGTCGCGCCGCGCTACGACCTGAACTGGACCGACGACATCTATTTCGACCCGAACGAAGGCTTCGGGGTCACGAACCTGTTCAACATGCCGAACCCCGCGTTCACCACTGGTCAGCCCGCGTATGCGATCCAGAGCCTGCGGCTGTCCTGGAGTAACGAAGACGGGACGCTCCAGGTGGCGGGCTGGGTGCGGAACCTGACGGACACGCGCTACAAGACGTTTGCCTTCGACGCCACGATCTTCGCGGCCGTCGTGATCAACTACGTGGGTGAGCCGCGCACCGCGGGCGTCGACCTCATCTTCAGCTTCTGATCATGAGCGGGCGAAGTCCGGCTCAGGGCACCTGGTAGCCGAGCGCCCGCAGTTGCTGGAGCTGCATCTCGTCGATCTCGAGGGACGGCGCGCCGCTCTTCCAGGGAATCTCGGATTCGAGGTACTCGTCCGCCAGGCCGCGCAGGCGTTCGAGAGTGGCGGGATTCTGCGGGCCGACGTCGGTCATCTCCGCCGGGTCGCCGACGACGTCGAAGAGTTCTTCATCCGGTGGCAGGCCGCTGCGACGAGGGGTTCGCACGTATCGGAAGTCCCCGTCGACGACCGCCACGGTGGGCGCCGGCTCGAGGGCGCGCTGTCCCCAGGTGCGGTCGAGGTGTGCGTAGCCGACGTCGGCGGCTTCGGTGTCCTCCTCGCCGCGCGCGGCCGCGAGGATGGCGGCGCGTTGCGAGCGTCCGTCGGTGATCTCCATCGCGGGAAGGCCCAGCAGATCGAGCACCGTCGGCCAGATGTCGATGTTGCGGGTCAGTCGACTGATGACGAGGCCCGGCTCGAGGCGGAACGGAAAGCTGATGATCAGCGGGACTTCGGTGGTCTCGCGGTACACGAAGCGGGCATGCCCCTCGTAGCCGCGCTCGCTGAACGCTTCGCCGTGATCGGAAGCCAGCACGATCAGCGTGTGCTCGAGCTGGCCCTGCTCGGCGAGGGATTCGTACAGGCGCTCGAGGATGTTGTTCACGCGCAGGATCGAATTGTCGTAGACGTCCGCATAGGCGGTGCCGAAGACGGCGGTGTCCTCGTCATACAGGTATTCGTGCAGGTCCATCAGGTGGAGGTACAGGAACCAGCGCTCGCGACCGTAGATGCGCAGGAACTCGACGCCGCCGTCGATCGCGTCGACGTCGCTCCCGACCTCCTTGAGGGTCGGATTCTCGCGACGGACCGATGGCGGCGGCGGGCGCCCGACCGGTTTGGCGTACACCTCGAAGCCCTGATCGAAGCCGAAGTAGCTCTCCACCCAGCCGTTGCGGAAGAGGCCCGCGGTGCGAAACCCGGCTTCGCGCAGGATCTCGGCCGGCAGCTTCGCTTCGGGTGACACGACGTCATCGAAGCGCGTGACTCCGGTGCGCGATGGGTAGAGGCCGGTCCAGAGCGAGGCCATCGAGCACTTGGTCCAGGTCGATTGCGCCAGGTGCCGGTCGAATCGCACACCTCCGGCGGACAGTCGATCCATCCACGGACTCGTCTCCCGCTCGTACCCCCAGGCGTGGAGGCGATCGGCGCGCAGCGTGTCGATCAGGATGAACAGGACGTTCACGTCGGTTCGATCGCGCAGTGCCTCGATGTCGGCGACGCCTCCGAGCGGCCGCGGATCGGACGCGACGAACTCGATCTCGACCTGGGTCGCGAGATAGGCGGCGACCACCAGGCCCGCCATCGTCAGCCAGGGCCACCTTTTGGCGAGAACGCGGCGGATCGTGCTCATGGGCGGCACACCGTAGCGAACACGTCGAGCGGCGAGCAGGGTGGGGCGCGTTCGCGTGGTGCTAGCTTCGCCGAGATGAACGGCATCTCCTGGCAGCGCGCTCGACGATGCAGTGTCGTCGTCCCCCGCTTCGGTTGTTGGATCGCTGCCCTGGCACTGCTGTTCGTGGCTGCCTGCACACCCGCCGACCCGGTGGCGGAGATCCGCAAGCTGCAGGCGGCGGGACGTCATGCCGATTCGGTCGAGCCGCTGCGCGCGCTGCTCGAGACTCGTCCGGATGACGCAGAAGTCCTGTATCTCTACGGTCTTGCGTTGACGTCCACGGGACTCCCCACCCAGGCGGTCTGGCCGCTTCGGCGTGCCATGGAGGATCCCGTCTGGGGGACGCCCGCGGCGCTGCAACTCGCCAACGTGGCGATGGCCACCGCCGACTGGGACATGGCGATCGGTGTGCTCGATCCGCTGCTCGAGCGCGAGCCGGACAACACGCAGGCGCTGCTGCTGCGCGCGTACTCGCGGGCCCAGAGCCGGCAGGACTACACGGGCTCTCTCGCGGACGCCGACGCGGCCCTCGCCCTCGACCCGGCGAGCAGCGACGGGCTGGTGATCCGCGCGGTGGCGTTGCTCGGTCTCTCCCGCGTCGAAGAAGCGGGCGAGGCGATCGACGCGGCCGCCGACCACTTCGATGAAGCCGGGCTCGGGCTCGCGCAGTCGCCGCGCTTCTGCGTCGTGCGCGCGACGTTCGCCAAGGAGAAGAAGGAGTTCGAGCGAGCCGAGGAGATCTTCGAAGCGTGTCTGGCCGACGATCCGACCCACTTCATGGTGGTCGATGAATCCGTGAAGTTCTTCGACGGAATCGGAAAGCCGGTTCGCTCACTCGAGATCATCCGCAAGGCGTTCGAAGCGGTACCGGACTTCCGCTCGTATCGCCTCTCGCTCGTCAACCGGCTCACGCTGACGGGAAAGGACGACGAGGCCGAAGTGCTGATGCGCGACGCCACGGACGTCGAGGCGCCCGCTGCGGCCGCGGTCGCCTTCGCGGATCTGGCGGGCTTCTACTTCGAACGCGACCGGATGGACGAGTCGATCTCGGCCTTCGAACAGGCGCTCGCACTCGTGCCGGATCCCGGGCCCGAATTCTTCTTCGCCTATGCGGATGCACTGGTGGTGGCCGAACGCTTCGATCGGGCACTCGCGATCGCCGAGACCATGACCGTGGTTCCCCATCGTGAACTCGTGCGCGGTCGCGTGGCGCTCGCCCGGGGAGATCCCGCGCTGGCCCTCGAGTACTTCACCGAAGGACTGAAGCTCTGGCCCGCCAACGCCGTGGCGCGCTACTTCGCCGCGACCGCCGCGGAGCAGCTCGGTCAGATCGACCGTGCGATCGAGGAATACCGATATTCGATCCGCGCGGACGCGGCGGTCTCGGACGCCCGGCTTCGCCTGGCTCGGCTCTACCTGGCATCGGGCGACGATGCGGCGGCACTCGAGGTGATCCGTCACGACGCGGACCGGAATCCGGCGCAAGAGATCGAGAACACGCTGCTCGAACTCGAGCTGATGGCGCGTCTCGAGCGCACGGATCTATTGCCGCCGCGCTTGCTGGAAGCGATCCGCCCGCCGGCGAGATGGCCGCTCGCGATTTCGGCGATGGCCCGCGGCAAGCGCGCGAGAGGCGGACCGGCGGCCGCGGCCCAACTCGTGATGCAGGCCGATCGACTCGACCTCACGCATCCCGTCAATGCGGTGGCGCTCGCAGGTCTGGTCGACGACCTCGTGGCGCTCGAGCGCGTCGACGAAGCACGGGCGCTGGTGGCAGCGGCTCTCGAAGCCCATCCCGAGGCGAGCGTCTTCCATGCTCTGAAGGGGCGTCTGCTCGCCGACACCGGCGCCCCGCCTTCGGAGGTGAGGGCCGCCTATGAGCGTGCGCTCGAACTCTCGCCCGATGAGCCGATCGCGCTGCTCGAACTCGCGCGTCTCGAGGCGGCCTCGGCGGATCGCGTCGAGCAGGCCCTGGCCCTCTACGCACGCGCAGTGGAGGCCGACCCGACGGATGTCCGGGGGCTTCGCGAGTCGGCCGGTCTGTTGATCGGGCTCGGGCGCAGCGTCGAGGCCGAGGCTCGGCTCGATTCACTGCTCGAGCGCGATCCCTACGACGGTGCGGCGACGCTGCAGCTCGCCCGGCTCCAGCTCGAGCGCGCGAACGGTGCGGCCGACGCGACCACTCTTGCGCTGCTTCATCGTGCCGAGCGCTTCGGCCAAGCCGACGAGGCACGATCCCTGTTGCAGCGGATCGAACAGGCCAGGGGCACTGCTTCGTCCTGAGCGGCCGAGCGCGATAGTCAGCGCTCGAGCGCCTGCTCGAAGCCTCCCGGCAGCGTCCGGATCCGTGCGATGTATTCGGCGGGCAATCCCGAGCTGTCGAGCCAGGCATCGGCGGCCGCTTTGTCGCGGACCAGCCAGTAGCGCACCACCGCACCGATCGTCGGATTGCGGATCTCGGGGTCCTCGATCCGGCCGGCCCATTCGAGGGCCCGCTGCGGGTCGTTGTCGAGGCCCAGTCGCTTGGCGTAGAGGGAGACCGCTGGATCGAGCCAGGGCGCCGGATCGACACCCTCGATCCACTGGTTGGCAGCGCTCAGATCGAGTGCCATCCACTGACGAAACGACTCGCGCACTCCGTCTTCGCGATCCCGCGTCGGCGCAAGTCCGCCGAGCCAGCGCATGGCTGCGTCGCCGTCCTGGGTCACCCAATGCATGCCCACGCGCTCGGGCAGCCCACTGCTGTACGGGCCGTCGAGATGTCGTTCGGCGAACGCCGCGGCGAGTCGCGGATCGACCTCGGCGGCCGCACCTGTGACGCGGCGGAATGTATTCAGCTTGAAGTTGGGGTTGTCGTCGGGCAGTGACTCCGCCCAGGCGAGTGCTGCCTCGGGCCCGTCGCGCAGCACCCGGCGACGCGTGACGACGTACAGAGCCCATTGCTGGTCGGGTCCCGGTGGAAGGGATTCGGCGAATTCGAGCGCGCCATCGTGGACGGATTCGTCCCAGCCGCGCAGTGCGCTGTCGACCCAGCGCCGCCGGACCTGGTTGTTCGACGCGGCGGCCGCGGCCGCCATGGCGGCCATCGGATCGGTTCGACCCCATTGCCGCATGATGCCCTGCAACACGGGCATCGATTCGCGCGTCTCCCAGTTCTGGTTCGTCCAGAGCATCGCGTTGCGGGGATCGAAGCGTGCCCACCAATCGCCGAACAGCACCAACTCGATGTCACTGAGATCGAGCAGCACGCTCGAGTAGGCGTCGCGAATCTGCGGCAGAGCCTCGGGGCCGAGTCCTCGCAGCAGAGTGGAGAGTGCCGCCGTGCGTTCGAGCAGATCGGGCATCAGCAGCACGTCTCGCAGCTCGCCGGTCAGTCCGGGCGGCGCGAACGACTCGGGCACCGTGGTGACGCTTCGAATCGGCCACCGCGGAGCGGGCGACACGTCCTCGCGAGATCCCACCCAATGACCCACGGCGAGACCCACCGCCGCGCAGAGCACCGAAACGAGCAAGCTGAGTTTCGACATGGCGGCTCATGCTAGCCGCCGCGGCTCCGGCATGAAAACGCAGAGCCTCGGGCGCTTTCACCGGAATGGGCTAGCGCCCGGATGTGCAGCAGGGGTCTCGAGCATTTTCGCTTCGAAGGGCAGGGGCAGAATCCCCGGACTGGCGCAGATCGCACCTTTCGCTTCGAAATTCCGCAACCCATCGGAATGTCAGAGAGCTTCCTTCTCATCGCAGAACGACTGTAGATAGATGATGGAGGATTCTGCCCCACGCGGTCCTCTCCGCTCGCGGATCGCGGCCCGCGCATCACGGCACAAGTCCTTGTCGTGCTGCGCGAATTCGATGTTTCACCGCTCGCGCCTGATTCTGGCATCGAAGTTGCTGACGAAGGGTGTGAGACATCGGAAGATCCCAGCACCGATGCAAGCGTTCCACAAGGAGAACCCTCTTATGATGCGTCGAAGCATGCTGCCCGGAGCCGTTGCGCTTCTGGGACTGATCCTCGGTGCGGCGAATGCCCAGGCGGGCCGAACTCTCTCGATGAGCGGCGAATGGTTCCAGAACCGCGGACCCCTGGTCGACATCCCGGCAAACGGGGCCCCTGTCTTCTGTGGGGGCCCGGTCAGCACCGGCTGCCTGAATGGCCTGCAGCCCTTGAATGGCGGCATCCCGGCGGTCAACCAACTGGTCAGTGCCACGGGCACCGGCCCGGCCGAATTCGAGATCACCAACAATTTTGCTTTCTTCCTGCCGGGCGGTGCGGCCAATCGGCAGACCGTGCCGGTAGGCATCCCGACCGTGATCCAGCTGGCCTCGCAGTTCAGCCTCGCGGGCCCCGGGCTCACCTCGATGGCGGGTGGCCCGGCGACCTTCCAGGCCAACGCCTGGGCGAACGATCCGGGTCAGGCGGCTCGACTCGGTCCGAACTTCACCTGGTGCCCGCCGAACGGCGCTTGCGTCACGGCCGGTCTCCAGACCTACGGCGCCTACCGGGCCGTCATGCAATACACCGCGGGCCCGAACGCCTTCGGTGGCACGATGTCGATGATGCTCCGCGACACCGGCGTGGTCTCGATCAACATCGGAGGCATTCCGCCGAAGGTGCTGCACCAACTCGTAGGAGGCACCACCAATCCGACCTTCGGGCCGCAGATGGGTGGAGGCGGGTATGCGAACTATCGACTGCTGACTCTGGCTCCCGGTCCGGTCCACGCGTCCTTTACGGTTCCGACTCCCTGTACGAGCCCGTTCGGCCAGGCTCCCACCCCGCCCGGCTGCGGCGTGATCGGCGCCCAGGGTCCCTTCCTCTTCAATCTGCCGAGCTCGCAGAATCGGGATTGGGGTATGCCCTGGACGACCGGCACGGTGCGAGTCCGGAATCTTCCGGGTCCGGTGCCGGCTCAGGATCCGGCGACGACCTTCTCGGTGATGGGGACGGATTCGCGCACTTCACTCGGCCGCGGTCAGATCACACTGGTCGCCGGGGCCACGACGGAGCGCTCGAACGGAGCCCACTTCGC
>JANOFF010000184.1:0-5802 GCA_031413515.1 bacterium | reverse complement strand
AGCGCGTCGGGGCTCGAGCCGATGGGCGGCTCCATGGCCAGCATGGCGAGCACCTGCAGCAGATGGTTCTGCACGACGTCGCGGATCGCGCCCGCCTCCTCGTAGAAGCCCCCTCGACCCTCCACGCCGAAACTCTCGGCCATCGTGATCTGGACGCTCTCCACGTGATTGCGATTCCAGAGCGGCTCGAGGAACGAGTTCGCGAACCGGAAGTGCATGAGGTTGTTGACGGGCGTCTTGCCGAGGTAGTGGTCGATCCGGAAGATCGACGCCTCGTCGAAGACCTCGCGCAGGATCGCGTTCAGCTTGCGGGCAGAATCGAGATCGCGTCCGAAGGGCTTCTCGACGACGACACGACCGTCCGAGAAGCCCGCGTTCGCGAGTCCCCGGACGACCCCCGTGAACGCACTCGGAGGAATCGCGAGATACAGGGTCGGGCGTCGTGCCTCGTGCAGCTGCGAACGGAGAAGCTCGAACGTCGCGGCCTTTGTGTAATCGCCACCCACGTAGCCGAGGCGGCCGGACAGCGTCGCGAAGGCCGCCTCGTCGGCGCCCCCTCCGTGCTTCTCGATGCTCTCGCGGGCACGCGCACGGATGCGCTCCACCGGCCAGTGCTCCCGACCGACGGCGATCACGGGAACCTCGAGCTGCCCCCGCTTCGCCATGGCGTGCAGTGCCGGGAAGATCTTCTTGAACGCGAGGTCTCCGGTCGCACCGAAGATCACGATCGCGTCGGAGCCATCTTCCGCCATGCGTTCTCCCTTCATGCTGCTGGCTACTTCGACTTCTCCGAGTGGCCCCCGAACTCGAACCGCATGGCGGACAGGAGCTTGTCCGCGAACTCGCCCTCGTTGCGGGACGTGAAGCGCTGATAGAGAGCGGCCGTGAGCACGGGTGCCGGCACACCTTCCTCGATCGCCGACTGGATCGTCCAGCGCCCCTCGCCCGAGTCGGAGACCCTTCCTCCGAAGGCCGAGAGTTCGGGGTCGCGCTGCAGGGCGCGCGCAGTCAGATCGAGCAGCCACGATCCGATCACGCTGCCGCGTCGCCAGACTTCGCTGATGGCCGGAAGGTCGAACTCGTAGCGATAGTGGTCCGGATGCTCGAGGGGCGTGGTCTCGGCGTCGGAATCGCTCGGCCGTGTTCCGACATCGGCGTGCCGCAGGATGTTCAGGCCCTCCGCGTAGGCGGCCATGATCCCGTACTCGATCCCGTTGTGGATCATCTTGACGAAGTGCCCCGCGCCGTGCGGGCCGCAGTGGAGGTAGCCATTCTCGCCGGCCGTCGCCGGGCCGTCGCGTCCCGGCGTCCGTGAGGCGGCATCGATGCCGGGTGCGAGCGTCACAAACAGCGGCTCGAGGTGAGCCACGATCCGCGGTTCGCCGCCGATCATCAGGCAGTAGCCGCGCTCGAGACCGGCCACGCCGCCGCTCGTGCCGACGTCCACGTAGTGGATCTCGTGTCTGGCCAGCCGCTCGGCGCGGCGAAGGTCGTCGTGGAATCGTGAGTTGCCCCCATCGATCAGGATGTCGCCCGCTGCGAGGTGTGGCACGAGCGATTCGATCGTCTCGTCGACGAACGCTACGGGGACCATCAACCAGATCGCACGGGGACGGGACAGCCTCGCGACGAAGTCAGCGAGCGACCTCGAACCGGTCGCGCCCACGTCGGCGAGCCGGGCCATTGCCTCCGGGTCCACGTCGTAGACGACCAACTCGTGATCGCCCCCGAGCAGCCGCTTCGTCATGTTGGCGCCCATCCGCCCCAATCCGATCATTCCGAGTTGCATGGTTCTCTGTCCCTCTCCTGGCCCCGGTCCGGCACATAGCATGGCGAATGCTGCGGATGTGTCCCGTCGACGATACGGGATCTCGCGGTCTTCGCGGTGGGCATCCCGATGTCGTTGCTAGGCTCCGAGCCTGTCTCCCCCTCTCCTCCGTCGCCTGCGAACGAGCGCCGCCTCGCTGTCGGGACAACACACCGCATGAACTCTCCGATCCGCCGAGCCGGGCCGTCCGACTGCATCCCGCTCGGGCGGATGATGGCCGCCTTCTACGCAGAATCAGACTATGCGTTCGATCTGGATCGCGCACGGGCCGCACTCGTCGAACTGCTCGACGACGAGCGGCTCGGACGCGTCTGGTTGATCGTGAGTGCAGACGAGATCGTCGGCTACGTGGTGCTCGCGTTCGGATTCAGTCTCGAGTTCGGCGGCCGGGACGCCTTCATCGACGAGTTCTTCATCGAGCCGTCGAGCCGTGGTATCGGAATCGGCAGCGAAGTACTCCGCGCGATCGAGCTCGAGTGTCGCCATCTCGGTGTCAACGCCCTGCACCTCGAGGTGGAACACGACAATCCTCGCGGCGAGGCGCTGTATCGCCGTCAGGGATTCGAAGGCAACGATCGAAAGCTCCTGACCCGCTGGCTGGACGGGCGTTGAGCCGGCGGCCAGTCTGACGGGCCCGTGGTAAGTTGGGCTTCGCGTCACTGTTCCGGCTCGCCCAGATGGAATCTCCGAGGTGATCTCGATGGCGAATGCTTCCGGCAGTTCTTCCGGCCCGGCGGTCACGGGCACCGGTGCGCCGCCGCCGCGCTGGATCCTGAAGGCCGTGACCCGCACCCATGTGTTCCTGCATCGGTTGAGCGGCGGTCGCTGGTTGAACAAGCTCGGCGGTGACGATGTCTGTTTCGTCACCATGAAAGGCGCTCGCAGCGGTCGCACTCTGACGATCCCGCTGATGTATGTCCCGCATCGCGAAGGCGTCCTGCTGGTCGCCTCGCAGGGCGGCGCTCCGAAGAACCCCGTCTGGTACAACAATCTCGTGAAGCACCCTGACATCACGGTCGAGCATCGCGGGCGGCGCATGAAATTGCGCGCCCGGCTCGCGGCACCGGCCGAGAAGCCCGCGCTCTGGCCGATCTGCGATGGCTGCTACGCGCCGTATGCCGAGTACCGCACGCGCACGACCCGCGACATCCCGGTCTTCGTCTGCGAGCCGACCGCTTGAGGTCGTCGGTGGTTCACGTTCGGGTGATCGGATGAGCGACTTCATCACGCAGATGGGAGAAGCGTTCGTCGGCGATGGGGTCGACGCGGCGCATCTCAACACGGTGCTCGGGGCAAAGGGTGGACCGGTCGAGAGCGCCTGGGCGGGTGCGCTCGCGTCGCCCTCACCCGGCCACATCCCGTTCGTGACGGTGCTGCAGCCGGGATTGCCCGTGAAGCCATTCACGCTGTTCATCAACAAGGCGTCGATCGCCGGCGATCGCCACGCCGGCCTGACCTGGGGAGCCGCCCAGGCGGGGGTCGCGCAAGGGGTAGCCGAGGCCGTCGCGCAGCGGGTGATCGCGCATGAGCGGGTCGACGACCTGCTGTTGATCGCAGCGGTCTGGGTCGATCCGATGGCCGTCGGCGAGGATCAGGTGTTCGCCAACAACTCGCGCGCGACCTTCGAGGCACTCGTCGCGGGTGCGCGGCAGCTGCCCCCGCTGGATTCGATTCTCGCCGTCCGCTCCGAACCCTTCAATCCGTTCTTCCGCTCGCGCAGTTGATTCCACCGGCACAAGGCATGCCATCCAGGGGGAAGTCGCGTGGACGCCGCAGATCTGCCTTCTCAGTTCTACACCGGGATGATCGCCGATCTCTACGAGCCGCTGGTGTCGGAGTACGCCCGGGCCGACGACTACACGGCCTTTCTCGACCACGCGGGAATGCCGGCGCTCGAACTCTGCTGCGGGTCCGGATTGCCGCTCGTCGAGCTCGTCGAGCGGGGCTACGCGGTCGACGGACTCGATGCCTCGAGCGACATGCTGGATCGATGTCGCGCGCGCGCCGCCGCGAAGGGCCTCGATCCCGAGCTCCATCTCGCCGAGATGCAATCGTTCTCCCTCGATAGGAGATATCGCGCGATCTTCCTGGCCGGCGCGAGCTTCACGCTCCTCACGAGTGACGCGGATGCCGAGCAGACTCTCGAGCGGATCCACGCCCATCTCGAACCGGGTGGCCGCGCGCTGATCCCCCTCGAAACCCTCGATGAAGCCCGCGTCCGCAAGCTGATCGGACATTTTCGCGAAGTCACGAGCGCGTCGGGCGAACGTCTGCGCGTCGGCACTGTGGCCGTCGAACCCGGTGACGATGAGCGCGATCTGTCGATCCGGCTTCGCTACGAACGCATCGGCGCAGCGGGCGAGCCCGAGTTCGTCGAGCGCGACTGGCGGAGGCGCTGGTGGTCGCAGTCGCAGTTCAGCGACATGCTGGGCCGAGCGGGCTTCGAGCGGATCCGCATCGTCCGGCCCGATGGAGGCGCAGTGACACCGGATGCGACAGAGTTCGTCGTCCTCGCGCAACGCTCCAGTCACTGAGGCGACCGCATCGGTGGTGTGCTACCCCCCCGGACTTCCTGCTCGACGGAGAAACGCAGTGCCTGATCGACGAAACTGGGCCGTGATCATCGATCGCTTGAACCGCAGCAAGAGCGGCGAGATCCGCATCCACATGGGATCGCCGGGCAGTGCCCAGGTGACGCGCTGCCGCCTGCTGGCCGAGTGGTCGAACCTCGAGGCGACGACCGTCGGCCCCGTGCTGCGTCTGCGCCTGACAGGGCGCTGAGCGGCGCAGCCGCATCGATGCGAGCGAGCGGTGCGCTGTCGTCACCGATCCATCACTCGTCTGGGTCATGGCGGATGGACAGGCTGACGTGCCCATACACGCATCGGTCACGAGCTTGCTGACGCGATACTCCGGGCCGAGTAGGATCGAGCCCATCCGGGAGCATGAGAGTTCCCGTCCATTCGTCATCGAGGAGCCTCGAGCCCATGAGCCAGCGCATCAACCGTGTCGTCCCTGGATCCGCCGGCAAGATCTTCGGAGCCATGTACTTCGCGCTCGGCGTCCTGTTCATTCCGGTGCTGGCGGTGCCGGCTCTGCTGTCGGGGGACAACGTCGGGGCCAGCTTCGCCTGGGTGCTCGCCCTGCCGGTCCTGTACGGCGTGCTCGGATACGTCTCGATGGCGGGGTTCGCGTGGCTGTACAACCTGATCGCGGCGCGAATCGGTGGCATCGAGCTGGAGATCACGACGATCGCGAGAGCCTCGAACGGCCCCGGCCAGTGAGATCCGCCGCCTGCCTGGAGACGGCGTGAAGCGGATTCCCGAGTTGCGCGATCTCTCGGACGATCATCATCTCGCGCTCGTCCTCGCGCAGCGTTGTCGTCGCACGAACCGATCCGATTCGCAGTGGTCGCCCGAGCAGCTCTGGGCGCAGGTCCAGGAGTTGATGACGAGTCATCTCGAGCCGCACTTCCGGATCGAGGAGACGATCCTGCTGCCGGCCCTCGAGGCGCTCGGCGAAGAGAGTCTCGTCGAGCGGATCGTCGATGATCACGCCGCGCTGCGAGAATTGTGCGCGGCCCACACGCCCGACCGCGTGCGGGTGGTGCGCTTCGGCGAACTGCTCGAATCCCACATCCGCTACGAAGAGCGCCAGGTCTTCGAGTCCACCCAGGCTCGCCTCTCGGCGAAGACGCTCGAAGCCATCGGGCACGCGTGCGCAACGCTGCCGCGAACCTGTCCGGCTTCACTCGGGCTCTGACACACCCGGTCGTGCTCGCGAGTGCGAACCAGAAGTGGCCCCTGGCCCGTGCGTCTCGAAGTCGGGCTTCAGTTCGACGGATCGCGCAAGCGAGGCGGGCTCTGCTGCTCGGGATGTCGACCGCGGATCCCGCTGTAGAAGTTCGCGAGCAGTTCGGCGGATCCCGGATCACCCGGGCGATAGGTGGGCCCGTAGCCGACCACTTTGCGGCC
>JANOFF010000183.1:0-20697 GCA_031413515.1 bacterium | reverse complement strand
GGCGGCCGCGGTCTCGACGCGGGCTCGCGCGGTGTCGTCGTCGGCGCGTCGGGCATCGAGCTGCGAATCGCTGACGACGTTGCTGCCGGAGAGTTCCTTTGCGCGATCGAAATCGAGTCGTGTGCGCGTGGCCTCCGCGAGCGCGGCGGTGAGCGTGCCCTTCGCCTCGGCGAGGGCCACCTCGTAGGTGCTCGGATCGATCCGGAACAGCAGCTGGTCCGCCTCGACGAACTGGCCGTCGCGGAAGGCCTGCTCGATCAGGATGCCGCGCACGCGCGCGCGCACGTCCACCTGCTGCGCGGCGCGCACGTTGCCGACGTACTCGCGTCGGCCCGGCAGCGATCCGAGCACGGCGGGCGCCACCACGACTTCGGGCGGCGGCGGAGCGCCGCGCGGATCGTCTCCCCCACAGGCCGAGAACGCGAGCGTCAGCCAGACGAACAGCAGGCTGAAGGGCAGGGCGGCGGCCTCGACCCGCGAACGTTTCATGCGATCTCCTCTCGCGTGCGCGGATTGCCACGGATCCGGTCCACGAGCCATTCGGCCGAACCCTGGACCACGACGAACAGGGCCGGCACCAGAACCAGCGACAGCACGGTGGCAACCAGCATGCCTCCGAACACCGCCGTGCCGAGAGACCGGCGTGCCGCGGCGCCCGCTCCGGTCGCGACCACCAGTGGCACCACGCCGAGAACGAACGAGAAGGCCGTCATGATCACGGGGCGGAAGCGCGTCTCCGCCGCTTCGCGGGCGGCATCGATCAACCCGAGCCCCTCCTCGCGACGTCGCTTCGCGAACTCGACGATCAGGATCGAGTTCTTCGACGCCAGGCCGATCAGCGTGACGAGACCGATCTGGCAGTACAGATCGTTGGCGAGGCCGCGCAGGGACTGCGCGCCGAGGGCTCCGAGAAAGGCCAGGGGGACGACGAGCAGGATCACGAACGGCAGGCTGAAGCTTTCGTACTGCGCGGCCAGGAACAGGAAGACGACCAGCAGCGAAAGCGCGAGGATCAGCTGGGTCTCGCTGCCGGCCTGTCGCTCTTGAAAAGCGGTGCCCGTCCACTCGTACGCCATGCCGGCCGGCAGCAGCTCTGCGGCGAGCGCCTCCATGCGGTCGAGGGCCTGGCCCGAGCTGTAGCCCGGCGCCGCCTGGCCCTGGATCTTCGCCGTGCGGTAGAGGTTGAAGTGGCTGATGTCGCGCGGGCCGGCGGTGCGCCGCAGCGAGACGAGCGTCGACAGCGGAACCATCTGCCCGCTCTCGGCGCGCAGCCACAAGCGCCGCACGTCCTCGGGCGTGGTCCGGAGATCACCATCGGCCTGCGCGAACACGCGGAACAGCCGCCCGAAGCGATCGAAGTCGTTGATGTACGTGCCGCCCATGAAGACGCCGAGCGTCTCGAAGGCGTCGGAAACGTCGATCCCGAGCGCCTTGGTCTTGGCGCGATCGAGATCGACGTACACCTGCGGCACGTCGGGGCGGAAGCTCGTGAACAGACCTTCGAGCTCCGGCGTCGCGTTGCCCGCATCGACCAGGCGCTGGGCGACGTCGGCGAGGGCCTGCAGCTCACCGCCCTCGCGATCCTGCAGCTGGAACTCGAAGCCGCCGGTCCGCGAGAGTCCGCGGATCGGGGCCGGGTTGAGGGCGATCACGCGTGCGCCCGCGATCGCGGCGAGCTTCGGGCGCACGTCGGCGAAGATTGCCTCGAGGGATCGTCCGCTGGATTCGCGCTCTTCCCAGGGCGCCAGCGCGACGAACGCCGACCCGACGTTGGGCGGCGACGTGCCGGTCAACACGTCGAAGCCGCCGAACAGGTTCAAGCCGGTGATGCCCGGCGTGTCGAGCAGGATCCGCTCCACTTCCTGCGCCACTGCATCGGTGCGCTGGATCGATGCGCCGTCGGGCAGCTGGAAGCTGGTGATGAAGTAGCCCTGGTCCTCGTCGGGCAGGAAGCCCGCCGGGACGATGAGGAACAGCCCGATCGTCACTGCGACCAGCACCGCATAGGTGCCCAGCACGAACAGGCGGCGGGGAAACAGCGCGCGCACACTGCGATCGTAGGCGCGCACCAGCGAGTCGAAGCCGCGCTCGAAGCCCCGGAAGAAGGCGTTCTTCTGCTCCCGTTCGGGCCGCATCAGCAGCGCGCAGAGCGCCGGGGAGAGCGTCAAGGCATTCAACAGCGAGATCAGCACCGCGCAGGTCACCGTGAAGCCGAACTGCCGCAACAGCAGTCCCGTCGTGCCGGGCAGGAATGCGACCGGGACGAACACGGCACCGAGCACCAGCGTCGCGGCGACGATCGCGCTGGTGACCTCGCCCATCGAGCGCTCGACCGCCTCGCGCCGCGAGAAACCGTCGGCGAGCAGTCGCGTCACGTTCTCCACCACCACGATCGCGTCGTCGACGACGAGCCCGATGGCGAGCACGAGCGCGAACAACGTGATCGTGTTGATCGAGAGACCGATCGCATTCAGGACCGCCAGGGTCCCCACCAGCGAAACCGGAATCGTCACTGCCGGGATCAGGGTCGCCCGCCAGTCCTGCAGGAAGATCCACACGACGGCGAAGACCAGCAGCATCGCGATCACCAGGGTGTTCGCGACCTCGGAGATCGACTCGGCGACGAAGCGCGTCGGGTCGTAGCGCACCACCCACGAGACGCCGGGCGGGAACCGCTCGGCAAGTCGCGTCATCTCCCTGCGCACCGCGGCGGCGACTTCGAGTGCGTTGGCTTCGGGCAGCTGGAAAATACCGATCGTGGCCGAGGGCTGGCCCGAGAGCCGCGTGAAGCCGGTGTAGCTCTCGGCTCCGAGTTCGACGCGGGCCACATCTCCGAGCAGCAGTTGAGAGCCGCCGGGATCGGCGCGCAGGATGATCTGGCGGAACTCCTCGACGGTCGAGAGGCGGCCCTGGGTGCGCAGCGGGACTTCCATCTGCTGGGTGTCGGGGGAGGGCGGCGCACCGGCGCGACCGGCCGCGATCTGGGTGTTTTGATCGCGTACCGCGGCGATCACGTCACCCGCCGTCAGTTCGAGCTTTGCGAGCTTCTCCGAGTCGAGCCAGATCCGCATTGCATAACGTCGCTCGCCGAAGATCCCGACCTGGCCCATCCCGGGAATCCGCTTGAGCGAATCGAGCACGTTGATCAGCGCGTAGTTCGAGAGGAACAGGGCGTCGCGCGAGCCGTCGGGCGAGACGAGATTCACCACCATCGTCTGATCCGTCGACTGCTTGCGCACGGTCACGCCGAAGCGCCGGGCATCCTCTGGCAAGCGGGGCTCCGCGAGGGCCGCGCGATTGTTGACGTTGATGGTCGCGATGTCGGGATTGCGGCCGAGCTCGAACGTGACAGTGAGATTCATCTGCCCGTCGTTGGCGCTGGTCGAGGACATGTAGAGCATGCCCTCGGTCCCGTTCACCTGGTCTTCGACCGGCAACGTGATCGTCCGCTCGACCACGTCGGCGCTCGCCCCGGGATAGTTGGCGGAGACCTGCACGGTCGGGGGCACGATCGGCGGGAACTGCGACACCGGCAGCAGGGGCAACGAAACGGCGCCGGCGAGCGTGATCAGGATCGCGATCACGCTGGCGAACACCGGCCGCCCGATGAAGAAGGACACGAACGCCGGCGCGCGAGGGGGCGGAGCGTGCGGGGGAAGGCCGTCTTCGGAGGGTGCGGTCAACGAGATACCGATTCGCGTCCGGTGATGAGGTCGGGGCTGCGCTGCGCGCCTTCTGTCCAGATCGATGTCTGCACGGATCGCGAAGGGCTGCGTCGTCCGGGCGCTGAACCCGGCAGACGCCGCGCCAGAGTAGGACAGCCGGGTCGGCCGGGCAGACCTCGATCGAAGACGGTCCCTCAGACCGGGATGCGCGCTCCCTCCCGTGCATCCGGCAGCGCGCGCAGCAGCACCAGCGAGACTCCGCACAGCGCGATCCCCAGTGCGAAGAACACGGCGAAGCGAGTCGCGTCGACTCCCGGCTCGCCCCCTGCGTGGCGCAGCAGCAGCCCCCAGATCATCGGTCCGACACCCTGCAGCACGCCGGACACGGCCTCGAAGATCGCGATCGCGATCGGCCGCTTCTCGAGCGGGGCGAGTTCGGGCAGGAAGGTGGCGTGGGCCGCGCCGTTCAGTCCGGCGACCAGGCCCACCACGAAGAACGCGGGCAGCACGACGTGCAGAAAGCCCGGCAGGCCCGTCACGACGCCGAGCCAGTACGCATACACGAGCGCCATCACGCCTGCGGCGAGCTGGAAGAAGCGCCGGATCTGCACCCGGTCGAGGAAGCGCCGCATCGCGAAGGTGGCGAGGATCGAACCGGCGAACTGCATCGCGGTCAGTCCGAGGATCGCGCTCGAGGAGATCCCCGCTTCGGTCTTGAGGTAGTAGATCGTGAACGAGACCGATGACGCGCCCACCACCGCCCCGACCGCCGTCAATACGAGGAACTGCCGGAACAGCCCCGGACGCAGACACAGGCGCAGGGTCTCGGGCGCCATCTCGCGGATCGGCGAAGGCGCGGGGCGCGGGCCGGGCGGCATGCGGAGCAGATTCCACACCGCCATCACCGATCCGAACAGCGCGACGCCGTAGATGATCCGAAAGGCCGGGTACGGAGTCAGCACCGCGAACAGCCCCGCGCAGCCGAGCAACGCCACGACACCGACCGCGCTGGTCACCGCCAGCTCGGTGGCGAAGAACCGCCCGCGGTGTCGCGCGGGCAGGATGGCGGCGAACCAGGGCAACTGACACGCCACGCCGAACGCCCGGAAGAAACAGAAGCAGAACACCGCCAGCACGACCGCACCGGGCATCCAGGGCGCGGGGGTTTCGGGGGCGTGGATCGCGATCCCGAGCGGCACCAGCAGAAAGAAGGCGCGCAACGTCCAGGCGATCACCATCTGCCGCTGGAAGCCGAGTCGTTCGAGGCTCGCGGTGGCGAGGATCTGGATCGGATAGAGGATGAACACCGCGGAGGTCACGAGGCCGATCTGGAACGCCGAGGCCCCGAGCTGGTCGAGCAACAGCACCATCGGGGTGCCGAAGGTCATCATCCAGGTCAGGCCATTGAAGCCGCCGAACCAATAGCCGGCGCGAAAAGGTCGCAGACTGTCGCGGGCAGCGTTCACGGTGACGTGGAGATAGCACGAGCGTGTCGCGGTGCCGGAGCGACGGACCGCCGACAGCCGTGCTCCGTCGCTCGGTGCGATGAAGCCCTCGACCGCACCCACTCGCGTGTGGTAGCCATCTAAGCGAGCGAGTCCGAGAGCGGCAACGAACCGATCGGCGAAGAGAGGCAATCGACGACATGGCGACCAAGGCGAAGAAAGCCACGAAGGCCAAGAAGGCGAGCAAGTCGAAGAAGGCAAAGAAGACCAAGAAGGCCAACAAGGCGAAGGCGAACAAGGCGAAGAAGGCCAAGGTCGTGAAGAAGGCCAAGCCGGCCAAGAAGGTCGCGAAGTCGAAGAAGCCCACCCCCGCGAGCCAGAAAGCCGGGAAGAAGACGAAATCGGCACCCGCGAAGAAGGCCGCTTCGAAGAAGGCCGGGGTCAAGAAGAGTTCGGCCCCCAAGAAGCCCGCCGCCACGAAGGCCGCAGCGAAGCCCGTCGCTGCGCGGACTGCGATTCCGACGCCGACACCTTCCGCGAGTGCGACTTCGATGCCGCCGCAGGCATCGACCGACAGCAAACCCGCCGCGTCTTCTCCGGGCGGAGCCTTCACGGCGGCGGTGGTCCACATGGGCCACTTCTTCAGCCTGCGACCGCGTGTCAACACGAGCTTCCGACCCGAGGATCTGCGGATCGCGAAGCAGCGTTTGCAAGAGCAGTTCTATGGGACGATCGAAGAGGCAGCGCGCGCCGTTGCGGACCTCGCCCTCGAGCTGTCCCACAAGGGTGGGCAGTCGAACCCGCTCGACGGAAACCACCACTGAACAGAAGGCGCGCGACGCTCGCCGCTGCAGCTGGGGCGGCGGGATTCGCGGCGGGCTCGGATCTGCGGGCCGGCCGTTGCTAGACGGCGGCCGCGCCGAGCACGTGGCGCTGTGAAGTCGCGATCCGGGCCGGTGTCGTCGTCGCGATGAAGTCCTTGAGCAAGGCGACGAATCGCTCGGGCGCTTCGACGTGTGGAAAGTGGCCGACCCCCTCGAAGATCTCGAGCCGACTGCCCGCGATGGCAGCGTGCGCCTCGTGGGCGTGCAGGACGGGAATGATCGGATCCGCACCGCCCCACACGATCAGGGTCGGCAGTTCGGCGGCCAGGTGCAGACGGTTCGCGGCGCTGACCGCCTGCCCGCGCGCGTCGATCACCGCTCGCAGCGTGCGAAGAAAGGCGTGGCGCGTGTCGTCGTCGCCGAGCGACGAGTAGCTGCGCCAGAGTTCCTGGACGACCGGGGCCGGCTCGAGACCGACGCGCGAAGCGACGCCGGCCACGCTCGCGAGGGCGCGCCGGATCGGGGCCGAGCAGCCGAGCGACAGGACCGCCTCCGAGCCCGGCAGGCTGAGCAGACGCAGCAACTGATTGACCTCGCGGCCGAGTCCTCCGCTGCTGACGAGCACGAGCCGCTCGCAGCGCTCGGGGAATTGATACGCGAGCTGCATCGCGATCCCACCGCCGAGGGACTGGCCGATGATCGACGCGCGCTCGTGGCCGAGCGCGACGAGCAGATCCCGCAGGCTGCTGGCCAGATTGCCGAGCGAATAGTCGCCGGCGCCTTTCTGCGAGTCGCCATGGCCGAGCAGGTCCGGCGCGACGACGCAGAAGTCGCGGCCGAGGGCGGGCATCACGTGTTTCCAGGTGGTCGCGCTGCCCGCCATCCCGTGGATGAGCAGCAGCACCGGCCCCTCGCCCACGCTGCGAAACGTCATGCGACGGCCGTGGATCGTCAGGGTCTGCAGGTCCATTCGGGAGGGTCCTCGCCGCCGTTCCCGATCGTGACGGAGCCTCGCGCGATCGGTTCGGGTCGAGGCAGACCGTCCCACGCTTGCATGGGGTCGTCAATGAGCCGCGCGTCGGGACTGCGATCGCCATGAGGATGATAGAGTCGCTTTGCATGAAGGCGGAAATCGCGGATCCCCTGGCCCCGCATCGAGATCGACTGGCCGAGTGGGCCACGTCGTGGGGCGTGTCGGGCCTCGAACAGCGGCTCGCGATCACGTTCAGCGGGCGCTTCCGCTCTTCACTCGGCCGCTGCGCACCGGCGCGGGGCGAGATCCGATTGGCCTCGTACCTGCTGACGGGCCCGACCGAACTGTTGCTCGAAGCGCTCTGTCACGAAGCGGCCCACGCTGCCGCCTACTCGCTGCATGGTGGACGCGTCCGACCGCACGGCCCCGAGTGGCGCGAGTTGATGCGAACCGCGAACTACGAGCCGCGGGCGAGAGTTCCAGCGAGTCTGCTCCCCGAGCACTTTCCGGCGTCGGCGCGGTGGTCGCATCGCTGTCCCGTCTGTCAAGCCTCGCGGGTGGCGCACCGCAAGATGACGCGCTGGCGCTGCGCCTCGTGTCGGAGGCTGGGATTGCGCGGCGAACTGGTGATCGCGAAACTCGGCGCCCGGATCGAAGGCAGGAGCTGACGAAATGTCCCGAACACTTCCGACCCGCAGCCACGTCTACGAGCACCACCACTTCGACAGTCCGCGCTGGGATCGCTTCGTCACGCGTCCGGGCGACATCCTGATCACCACCGCCTACAAGTCGGGCACGACCTGGATGCAGACGATCGTCGCGAATCTGTTGTTCCAGAAGGAAGCGCAGAACGGCGGGATCCCCGCGCCGATCATGGAAATGTCGCCGTGGGTCGACATGCGGATCCGACCCTTCGAAGACATCGTCGCGGTGACGTCCGCGCAGTCACACCGACGCTTTCTCAAGACCCACCTCCCGCTCGACGGCATCCCGTACAGGGCCGACATGCAGTACATCTACGTCGGTCGCGACCTGCGCGACGTCTTCATGTCGCTCTGGAACCACTTCAGCGGCCACTCGGAGACGGCGTTCGAGGTGATGAACAACCCCGAGACGCTGGTCGGTGAGCCGTTTCCGCGCTGTCCCGCGACGCCCCTCGAGCTGTGGAAGCTGTGGGCGAACCGCGGCTGGTTCGCCTGGGAGAACGACGGCTATCCGTACTGGTCATCGAGCCATCACGCGCAGACCTGGTGGGACTATCGCCACCTGCCGAACATCCTGTTCGTGCACTTCGGCGATCTGCTCGCGCAACCGGGCGTCGAGATCCGGCGCGTCGCCGACTTCCTCGGCATCGGGCTCTCCGCCACGGCCGAGCAGCGCGTGGTCGAGGCCGTGCGATTCGACACGATGAAGAAGAGCGGCGACAAGGTGCTCGGCCGGGCGGCCGAAATGTGGGACGGCGGCGCCCAGCGTTTCTTGAACCGGGGCACGAACGGGCGCTGGCGCGATGTCCTCGGGGAGAAACAACTGCTCGAATACCGCGCGATGCTGGACCGGACGCTGAGCCCCGACTGCGCGAAGTGGCTCGAGCAGGGTCGCCAGGCGTTGGTGGGAGCCGCGAGGGCCTGAGGCCGGCAGCACTTCCCGCCCGGTTCAGTCGTCCGCCTCGGGATCCGCCGCCTCACGACTCGATCGCAGCGGCGTCTTCGCCACGTCGAATGTCTCGGTTCGATCCTGTCGCTGCACCACGACCGAGATCGGCGCGTCGTTCCAGCCGAAGAAGCCGATCGCGTCGAGTACGTCGCACAGCATCGCGAAGTCGGGTGACTCGGTCTTGCGGCCGTCGATCTCGATCAGGGCGTCGTCGAGCTTCAGGCCCGCGCGGTCGGCCGCGCCACCGCGCCACAGGGCGCCGACCACGAGCTTGCCGTCGCGCAGCTGCGGTTTGAAACCGTACGTCGCGAAGTCGTCGTACAGCGCGACTTCGGGATCGATCGGTTCGAGATACAGATCGTCGTGGCGCCAGTCGAGGGTCACCCGGAAGTGGCGCAGGAAATCGATCCCGACGTGGAAGTCGGACACCGCGTCGCCGGTGATCACCGGGAAGTCCTTCAGCCGGAGATCCCCGATGCGCAGTTCGCGCAGCTGTCCGATCCGGGTCAGCGACGGGGTGGCGCTGAAGACCGTCGCCGAGGCTTGCCCGTCCTCGGTCGGTGCATCGTCGGCGAGCCGGTTGCCGGATTGCTCGAACAGCGTCAGTGGGATCGCGATCGATCCGTTGAATCCGAGATCCACGAGCAGCGAGACCTCGTCGCTGTCGCCTACGCCCACTTCGATGCGCGGTGAACCGGCGGCGTCCGAGCGTTCGAAGGGAATCCGCATTGCCCCTTCGAGGCCGGGCAACTCTTCCAGCCGGTCGGTCACGCTGATCTGCTTGGTCTGGAAATCGATCTGCCAGATGGCGGCCTGCAGCAGGCTCGCCCCCAGCAGGCCATCCGCGGTCAGACAGGCGAGCGCATTCGGCGGCTCGATCCAATCGATCACCGTGCCGATGTCGACGAACGACACACCGGCCACGCTGATCTCGGGGATGCGGGTCACGGGTACCGAACTCGTCCCGCCCTCGGGACCGAGCAGCGAGACCTGCGCGAGCGCCCCGAGCCCAAGCCTCTCCGCAAGGCGCGGCGCGATCGTCATCGGCGCCCCGGAGTCGAGGACGAATGTGTCGGTCGTCGAGGCCGCCCCGATCTGCGCGTTCAGCTGGATCGTGTTCTGCGTGAGCCGGAATCCCGATCGGCCGAGGAAGCCCTCTTCGGCTGCGCGCGAACTCGAGAGCAGGCTGGCGGCCGCGGTCGGCAGTTCCGGCGAAGCCTCCCGGTCGCTGCAGGCAGATGGAGCGAGCAGCAACGCCACGAGCAGGCCGATCCGCGCGATGCGATGGGACCGGCGACTCGTTCGATGGGCCCGCCAGCAGTCGGCGTCTGCAGCGTCGAAGATCGGGGACAGGTCGGCTTCCCGGGTTTGTCGAGGAGGGGTTCGGTCGAGTCAGGCCGCAGGGCTGCTTCGTGGAAACGGTGCTCCGCCGCTCGCGGGGCGCCGCAGTCTACAAGAACCGAATACCCGGCGGAAGCTCGCCTGCGCCTCCGCGCGCTTGCCGAAGCGCTCGCGTGGCGCCCGCGCGAGCGCACGGCACCGCCTCTAGCCGTCGTGTCGGTGCATCCGGCCGATGCCTCCTTCGCAGTTCGCGAGTTTCGCCTCGAGTTCGGCGACGCGCTCCCGCAGCGGCGTCACGGCGCGCTCGACCTCATCGACGCTGAACCTCGGCGTGATGTGCTGCGGGCAGTTCCAGTCGAAGCCCGCGATTCGCACGCGAACGGCACGCTCGACCACCGCCTGATAGCCGGGTACCGCGAGCCGGTTCGCGAGACCGTCGTCGGCGCCGGGTTCGAGTGTCTCGGCGTGACCGAGGATCTTCAGCCGACGCCGGTTCGGGTAGTCCATCAGAATCAACGCGACGCGGTCATCGCCCGCCAGGTTGCCGGTCGACACGTACTGTCGATTGCCGCGGAAGTCGGCCCACGCGATCGTGGTCTCGTCGATCACGCGCAGGAAGCCGGGCAGACCCCCGCGGAACTGCACGTAGGGCCAGCCGGTCTCGGACACGCTCGCCAGATAGAAGCCGTCGCGGGCCTCGATGAAGGCGGCCTCGTCGGGGCCGATGCGATCGTTGCGCGCGGGCCCGGCCTCGAGCCGCGCGTAGCTCGCGCGTGAGCCGGCCGTCGCCTGTCTGGCCTTGACGGTGGGTGTGAAGGCGATCTCGGCGAACTTGTTGCCCATGCGGGTCCCTCCTTCGAGTCGTTCGATGTCCCGCGCAGAATGCGGATCGATCCGGTCAGCCCGGGATGCGGTAGCGCCGCTCGTGCTCGTGGATCGGCAGGTCGTTGGCACTCATGTCGCGGCGGCGCATCAGGCCCTCGTCGTCGAACTCCCAGTGCTCGTTGCCGTGGCTGCGGAACCACTGGCCGGTCGCGTCGTGCCACTCGTACTCGAAGCGCACCGAGATGCGGCGGTCGTGGAACGCCCAGAGTTCCTTCATCAATCGATAGTCGAGTTCGCGGGCCCACTTGTCGCGCAGAAAGGCGACGATCGCCGGGCGGCCGCGGAAGAACTGATCGCGATTGCGCCACTCCGAGTCCACGCTGTAGGCGCGCGAGACGCGCTCGGGATCGCGTGAGTTCCAGGCGTCCTCGGCGGCCTGGACTTTGGCTCGCGCGGTCTCCTCGTTGAACGGCGGCCGCAGCGGGATCGGAGAGGGTGCGGGTTTCTCGGCCATTTTGCTTCCTTCTTCCTTACTCTGCATCGGCGGGGCTTCGTCGCGTCGGATCGGTCTATGCGACGCGAGCCCAGTGTCGTCGTGGCAGCGCGCCCGCGGAATCGCCGCGCGCTGCAATACACTCTTGCGTCTCGGAGAACGATCTGGACCGGTTGCACCTGATCCACATCCTGGTGGCCGTCGCGGATGCCAGGGGCCTGGCCCGCGCGGCGCGCAAGCTCCATGTCTCGCCCTCGGTGGTGACGCGGGCCATCAACGCGCTGGAGAGTCAGCTCGGCGTCCAACTGCTGACGCGGACCACGCGAGCCGTGCAGCTCACCGAGGCCGGGGCGCGCTACGTGGACGACTGCCGCCGCATCCTGGCCGAACTGGCCGAGGCCGACGAGTCGGCCCGAGGCATGAACGCGACGCCACGGGGCCCGCTGACGGTGACCGCCTCCGCGATGTTCGGCACCCGTTTCGTGACGCCGATCGTCGCCGAGTACCTCGAGCGCCATGCCGAGGTCAGCGTGTCGTGCTGGTTCATGGATCGCATCGTCCACCTGATCGACGAGGGCGCCGACGTCGCGGTGCGGATCGGCGAGCTGCCGGAATCGTCGCTCTCGGCGATCCGTGTCGGGCAGGTCAGACGTGTGGTCTGCGCCTCACCGCTCTATCTCGAGCGACACGGCCGTCCACGCGCACCGGCCGATCTGCGGTCGCACACGCTCATCTCGGCGAGCGGCGTGACCCCGGATCCCGAATGGCGGTTCCGGGAGAAGCGCGCGACGGTCACCGTGACGGTGCACCCGCGGCTCACCACGACGACCAACGAATCCGCGATCTCCGCCGCGCTCGAAGGCTTCGGAATCACGCGGCTGCTGTCTTATCAAGTGGCCGACGAAGTGCGCGACGGACGGCTCGTCGTCCTGCTCGGCCAGCGTGAACCCGAGCCGATCCCGATCCACGTCGTGCATCGGGGCGGGCGGCATGCCTCGCAGAAGACGCGCCGCTTCGTCGACCTGGCGGTCGAACGACTGCGCGCGAACCGTGCGCTCACCGAGTAGGCGGGACGGCCCGGCAACCGCTCAGCCCTCGTAGGCCGGCTCCGCACTCTCATGCGGGCCCCGCTCCCATACGCTGGCTCCGCTCCCTCATGCTGGCTCCGCTCTCTGTCATGCTGGCTCCTCTCTCTCTCATGCTGGCTCCGCCACGCCATCCGCGCCGATCCACCACGGCGTCCAGAGCAACAGGAAGCGCTCGACCGCGATGTCGGCCTTGCGGGCGCTGACGAGCAGTTCGTCCAGCTCGATCGGCGACACGTCGATCTGCGCCTGCAGGGCGTTCAGGTCGCGCTCGAACTCGAGTTCGAGATCGCGCATCCGCTGCCGCACGTCCTCGACCCGCTCCTCGGCGCGACCGATGTCGCCCTTCTGCTTCGACGTCCGGCTCACGCCGCGCATCGCGGTGGTGGCGCGGCCGAGCGTGCGGCTGCTGGCCAGCTTGCGACCGAACATCGCGCCGAGCAGCGTGGTGCCGATCGAGAGCGCGCTCTGCACCTGGCTGTCGCGATACTGCTCGGTCTCGACTTCGACCCGCTGCTCGGCCGTGGCGATCTGCGATTGCAGGGTCGCGAGCTTCGGCGCATAGCGGGTGCGGAGCTTCTCGATCTGCAGATCGCGCGCTTCGCGAAGCCCCTCGCGCACGCGCCCGAGGAACGCGTCCTCGGATTCGCCGGGCTCGGAGACGAGCTTCGGTTGCCGGCTGGTGCGGATCCGCAGGGGTCGTTCGCGATAGAGAAAGCTCGCGAGCAGCTTCTTCCACTGCATATGAGTCTTCGTATTCGCGGCGCTCGGGGGCAAGTCCGCGAAGCGCGCATCGGCGACTGGTGCTGCGTCGAGCTCGGGCAGACGAGTGCCGAACTCGCGCGCGTCCGACCACGGATCGGCGGGGATGTCGTCCTCGAGCGGGATCCAGAGCGCGAGCCGATCCCAGCGATCGATGCCGGCCCGGGCATTCGCATAGTGGAGATTCACCGCGGCGGCGAGGCACGGTCGGTAGACGAGGGACTGGCCTGCACCGGCCGGCCGCGTCACGCGAGCGAAGGCTTCATCGATCTCGGGGGGCAGCACGGGGCGCGCGGCGGAAGCGACTTCGGCTTCTGTGCTCGCAGTCTGGCGCGGAGCTGTCTGCCATGCAGGCGTCGTCGCTCGCGGTGAGGCGGGCGGCGCGGGGGACGACACGTCCGACTGGCTGATCCGGCGGATCTGATCGCGCGTCATCGGGCCCGCCAGATAGGAGAGCGCCCAGCGTGTCTCGAACAGCACTGGCCCGTCTTCGTGCACGTTGTTCAGCACGAAGCGACGGGGGCCGAGGCCCGACAGCGTGCGATCGATCTCGGCGCGGTCGAGCTGCGCGCCGACCGCCGCGGACTCGAGGCCGTCGAGCACCCGCAGCTTGTCGCGCTCGGTCTGCAGACGTCCGAGCAACCAGGTGCCCGCGTTCGAGAGCGCCTTGTAGTCGAGGTCGACGGGATTCTGTGTCGAGAGCACGACGCCGAGCCCGGCGGCTCGCGCCTGCTTGAGCAGCGTCAGCAGTGGCTGCTTCGAAGGCGGGTTTGCGGTGGGGGGCAGATAGCCGAACACCTCGTCCATGTAGAGCAGCGCACGGAGGCCCTGGCTGCCGGGCTGTGCGCGCACCCACGACACCAGCTCGCCGAGCAGTCGCGTCACGAAGAACATGCGCTCCGAGTCCGAGAGATGCGCGAGCGAGAAGATCGACAGGCGAGGGCGCCCGCCGGGTGCATAGAGGAGGGAAGCCGCATCGAGCGGCGCGCCCTCGGTCCAGACTTCGAAGCCCGGTGAAGCCAGCAGGTTGTTCAGCGCCATCGCGAGCGCGAAGCGGTCGCCGGGCGGGAAGAACGAGTCGAGGTCGAGCACGCCGATGCGCTGCACCGGCGGCGTCTGGATCTGCTGGATCAGCGTCGGCAGATCGAGCGCGCGCCCAGCCGCCCACGCGTGAGCGAGCAACGTCGACAGCAGGATGTGCTCGCGGCTCTGGAGCGGATCCGCGTCGAGGCCGAGCAGACCGAGCAGCCCGGACACCGAGGCCTGCACGCTCTCGCGCTTCGCGTCTTCATCGAGCGTTTCGGCGGGTGGCGCGAACGAACCGAGCACGCAGACCGGTACGCCAGCGCGACTGCCCGGTGTGTAGAGGCAACGCTCGGCCGCCGCGGCAAAGCGCGCGATGCGATCTGGCGTCTGGTCCCACTTCGCGAGGCCCGCCCGCCAGAGCTCGGCGGTGACGCGTGCGTGTTCGTCGGGTGTGCGCCCCTCGCGCGCGGCCGCCGACTCGTCGATCCAGGGGCGGAAGTCTGCCGCCGCGAGATCCGGAAACGTGAGCAGCAGATTGCCGAGATCGCCCTTCGGATCGATGGCGATCACCGGGATGCCGTCGAGGATCGCCTCCTCGAGCAGGCTCACGCCGAGCCCCGTCTTGCCGCTGCCCGTCATGCCCAGGATCACCGCATGGGTGGTGAGATCGCGCGAGTCGTAGAGCAGCGGCTCGGCGAGCGTCTCGCGGGTGACGGGATCGACGGGGCGTCCGATGTAGAAGACGCCGAGCTTCTCGAAGTCGGTCATGGCGATCGGGTACTCCGGGATCGGGCCTGCGAGATGACGGAGCCTAGCCGCGATCGGGGAGTCCGGATCGACTCGCGTCCACTCGACTGTCTCGAACTCGAGTCTCGTTCACTCGACTCTCCTTCCTTCGCCCCGCGCTGCGCCCGGCAGCAGCGGCATCCGGGCGAAGCCGCGCTGATCGTGGGCGGGCACGATCGTGAGCTGCGGGAACTGCTCGGCGAGGGCCGCCATGTGGACGATGTTCTCGCGCACTCCGGCCGCGTCCGCATCGGCCGCGCGGCTCTGCAGCCACGGCTTCTCCTGTCGCTCGCTGATGCCCTCGAGCTGCCAGACCAGATCGCCCACCAACGCAAAACGCTGCCCGTCGGGCAGGCTGAGGAACACGATCACCGATCCGGGGGTGTGGCCCGGTGACGGGACGATCACGATGGCGCCGTCGCCATACACATCGTGGCTGCGTGGAAAGCCGAGATACGGCCCGCCCTCGAACGCAACCTCGTCGTAGACCACGTCGCGCATGTTGCGCGCGAGGACCGTCACGAAGTCGCCGTCCTCGATGAAGCGACGCTCGTCTGCAGTCAGCCAGACGGGTGTGCCCGGGAAATCCGGGACACCACTGACGTGGTCCCAGTGTGCATGCGTGAGCAGGATCGCGCGCAGTTGCTTCGGGTCGTAGCCGGCGGCGTCGAGAGCCTCGGCGGCCGAAGTCTCGACCGTGTAGTCGGTGAGGGCGCGGAACCACCACGGCATCGCGAGGACCTGCTTGTCGATCTGCTGGCCGAGGCCCGTATCGATCAGCAGATCGCCCATCGGATGCAGGACGAGCACCGCCGTCATCGCGAAGTCGCGTGAGTCGCGGAACGATCCGCCCCGGTAGGCGAAACCGGCGGTGCGATGGATGACGCCGGTCGGAATCCGGAACACCGCCATCTCGCCCGGCGGCGCGGCGGCCGGCCAGGCCAGCTCGAGTCGTGCGGGGACGGGCAGCGGGGATGCGGCGAACAGGAACCAGTAGAGCGCGCCGGGCAGGGCGAGCGCGACTGCTGCGGCGGCCCATGCGATGGTTTTTCGGCTCACGACTGTTCCCTCGAAGCCCGCCCACAAGCCAGATCGTCGGCTCAGACGTTCGCTTCCCCACCGATGGGGACCGTTTCAGAATGCCCGTTGGCGGAACTGCCGGGGGTGGAGTCCCGATTGTTCGTCCTGACCCTCAGTGAGAACAGCTTGGCAGCGAAGAGATCTTTGTCGGGAGAGAAAATCGAGATAATCACGAGTCGGCCCTAGCCCCGCGCGTGGTGTCGGCGATTCTTCCCACTCGCCGGTCGGTAGTTCGGGGCCGGGGGCCAGCCCCGTATACTCGCGATACTTGCGATTCGCCAGTCCCCCGCACTCCAGAGGATGATCTTTCATGGCGAGATCCATCGGTAGCTCCCTCGCGACTTCCGGGCGCGAGCCCGCGACGCGTCTCTCGCTGCGGCGCGAGGCCCGACGTCAACTGGTGTATGAGCTCGTGAGCGGAACGTCCGGCGCCATCCTGGCAGTCTTCATGTGGGGCCACATGCTCTTCGTGTCGTCGATCCTGCTCGGCACACGGGGTTTCGACTGGCTGGCGCAGGGCCTCGAGAAGATCTACGTGGCGCAACCATCCGTAATTGCGATCTCCGCCCTGTTCCTGGTCCACGCCGCAATGGCGAGCCGCAAGATCCCCTCCCAGCTGCGGGAGCGGAGGCGCATGCGCGAGATCGCGAGCGCCCTCAGATCCCGCAACCCGATGGCTGCGCAGTTCGCGACTCCACATCTCGACTCGGCGCTGTGGATCTGGCAGGTGCGGACTGCAATGTTGATTCTCGTGCTCGGCTCATTCCACCTGGTCCTGATCGGGATCGATGTGTTTACAGAGATCTTCGGCGAGCATGTCGGGATCGAGGCGGGGTCTTCGCAGGCACGGGTCGGTGGCGGGCTGTGGCTCGTCTACGCCGTCCTGCTCGTCTGCGTCGAGTTCCACGCGAGCGCCGGGTTGTATCGGCTCGCCGTGAAATGGGGATTCGGTTCGCGGCTCTCGCGCGTGACGTTGCGGCGCCTCGAGCAGATAGTGCTCGTCGTATTCCTCGGCCTCGGCGCGGTCACGCTCGCGGTGCTCGCGGGGGCGCTCGCACCGCCGCTGGCGTTCCTTCTGGAGGGTTGAAATGGAACGCATCGAAACGACCGACGTTCTGGTGATCGGAGGCGGGCTCGCGGGAGAGCGCTCTGCGATCGAAGCAGCGACCGCCGGGCAGCAGGTGATCCTGCTCTCGCTGGTCCCGCCTCGCCGCAGCCACTCCTGCGCTGCGCAAGGCGGCATGCAGGCAGCGCTCGGCAACTGTGCGAAGGCCGAAGGCGACAGCCCGACCCTCCACTGGCTCGACACCGTTCGTGGATCGGACTGGGGCGCCGACCAGGAGGTTGCGCGCATCTTCGCCGAAGAGGCACCGATCGCAGTGCGCGAGGTGGCGCACTGGGGGGTGCCCTGGACGCGGGTGCGATCTGGCAAGAACACGTACTTCGTGCAGGGCAAAAAAGTCGAGATCGAGGAGTCCGCTGAGAACGACGGCTTGATCATGCACCGCAACTTCGGCGGCACCGCCACGTGGCGCGCTTGCTACGCGTCGGCCGGCACCGGTCACGCGGTGCTCTACGCGGTGGACGGCGAGGTCGTTCGGCTCGGTATCGACGTCCGCGATCGCGTCGAGGCGCTCGCGCTGATCCACGAGGCCGGGCGTTGTTGGGGTGCCGTCGTGCGCTGCCTGCGGACGGGCCGTCTCAGCGCATTTCTGGCCAAGGCGACCGTGATCGCGACGGGCGGGCATGGGCGCATCTACGGCCAGCACACCACGAATGCGGTGATCAACGAGGGCACCGGCGCGTCGCTTGCGCTCGATACGGAGGTGGTCCCGCTCGGAAACATGGAGGCCGTGCAGTTCCACCCGACCGGTCTGGTTCCCAGCGGGATCCTCGTCACCGAGGGATGCCGCGGCGACGGTGGGCATCTGCTCGATCGCGACGGACACCGCTTCATGGTCGACCTCGAGCCGGAGAAACAAGAGCTCGCGAGCCGCGACGTGGTATCCCGGCACATGATGCAGCAGATCCAGGACGGGCGTGGGACCGAGAGCGCCTTCGGACCGCACCTCTGGCTCGACCTGCGGCACCTCGGCAAGAAGCACCTCGAGACCAAGCTGCGGGAGGTCGCCGATATCTGTCGCGATTTCCTCGGCGTCGATCCGGCGAGCGACCTGATCCCGGTTCGACCGACGCAGCACTACTCGATGGGCGGCGTGCGGGTGAACAAGGACGGCGAAGCGTACGGGATGCGCGGTCTGTTCGTCGTCGGTGAAGCAGCGTGCTGGGACCTTCACGGCTTCAACCGGCTCGGCGGCAACAGCCTGGCCGAAACGATCGTGGCGGGGCGCATCGTCGGCCGCCAGGTCGCCGCGTTCGCAAGCCAGGCTTCGCTCGACGTCGAGGCTTCGCTGGCCACACGCTTCCGGTGCGAGCAGGAGAAGATCCTCCGGGCGCTGCTCGATCGCGCTGGCTCGGGTCCGAGCGTCTACGCGATCCGGGATGCCATGGCGGAGACGATGCTCTCGCGTGTGGGTGTGTTCCGGAACGGCTCCGGTCTCGAACAAGCGGTCGAGGAGCTTCGCTGCCAGAGGGCGGAGCTGGATCACGCGGTCCTGCGTTCGCGAGGGTCCGGCCCGAACCCCGAGCTGACCCTCGCGCTGCGTCTGCGCGGCATGCTGCGCCTCGCGACTCTGACCGCCGCCGGAGCGCTCGCCCGCACCGAGAGCCGCGGGGCCCACACCCGCACCGACCATCCGTCTCGCGACGACGCGCGTTGGCTGAACCGGACCCTCGCTCGCTGGCGCGCGGGTGCGAGCGAGCCCGACCTCTCCTACGAGCCCGTCGGGTTGCTCGACCTGCCGCCGGGCGACCGCGGCTACGGGCAGACCGAGCGGATCGAGATGGGCGAGTCGATCACCGAGTACAACACGCGAGTCGGCGAGGCGCAGCGCAAGGCCGGCGCGCTGCCGGCGGCGGAGCCCCTCGGCTCACGTTTGCGCTGGGACCAGTGGCGGCACGAAGGCAACGGCGCCACGGGTCCCGTGCCCGATAGGAGCGAGTAATGACGGACCGCACGACACGAACCACCCGCAAGCTCCGCATCGAAGTCTTCCGCTTCAACACGGAAGCGCCCGACGTGGAGCCGCACATGGATACGTTCACGCTCGACGAGGCGCCTTACATGACGCTGTACCTCGCGTTGAACCGCATCCGCGAGGAGCAGGATCCGAGCCTTCAGTTCGACTTCGTTTGCCGCTCGGCGGTGTGCGGCTCCTGCGGAATGCTCGTCAACGGCCGCCCGACGCTGGCCTGCAAGACGCTCACGGCCGAGCTTCCGGACGTGATCCGGCTCCACCCGCTCCCGGCTTTCCAGCTGATTGGAGACCTCTCGGTGGACACCGGCACCTGGTTCCGGGAGATGGCCCAGCGTGTGGAGGCATGGGTGCATGAGCAAGCACCCTTCGATCCGGCAGCGCCCGAGGCGCGTATGGACGACGAACTCGCGCAGGCGATCTACGAAGGCGAACGCTGCATCGAGTGCGGGTGCTGCATCGCGGGCTGCGGAGTCTCGAACGTGAACCCGCGCTTCGTCGGTGCCGCGGGCATGAATCGAATCGCGCGATTCGCGATGGACCCTCGGGATACGCGGAGTGACGAGGACTGGTTCGAGGTCGTCTCGAGTGAGGATGGCGTGTTTGGCTGCATCGGTCTGATGGCTTGCCAGGACGTCTGTCCGAAGGGTCTACCCCTGCGCGAGGTCTATGCGTTCCTGCGGCGGAAGATGCTCGCCGCCGGACTCGGACGCGGCGGCGCGTTGCGCGAACTGCTTCAGATCGATGGGCGCACACCCTGAGCGTCGCCAGCGGCTGCGTGGCCGTCGTGCAGGGCGCGAGCCGTGGGCTCGGACTCGCACTGGTCGAGGCGCTGCTCGAACGACCCGACACGGACCGCGTGTTCGCGACGGCTCGGGAGCCCGAGTCGAGCGTGGGGCTCGCCCACCTGCAGGCGCGACACGGAACGCGGCTGGTTTGCGAGCGTCTCGACGTGCGCGACGAGCCTTCGATCGCGGCGGCGGCAGTGCGCATCCGCGAGGCGGCGCCGCGCTGCCACTGGCTCGTCAACTGTGCGGGAGTGCTGCACGGTGCCGACCTGCGGCCCGAGAAGCGGCTGGAGGACGTCGATCCCGAACGGCTCCGGCGCAGCTTCGAGGTGAATGCGTTCGGACCGCTGCTCGTCGCGAAGCACTTTCTCTCCCTGCTCCGCCACGACGAGGCCGCCATCCTCGCGAATGTTTCTGCGCGGGTCGGTAGCATCGAGGACAACGGGATCGGCGGTTGGTACGGCTACCGGGCGTCGAAGGCCGCGCAGAACATGTTCACGCGGACCCTCGCGATCGAGTTGCGGCGGCGCGCACCGAACGTGACCTGCGTGGCCCTGCATCCCGGGACCGTGGCGACCGACCTGTCCGCACCCTTCCGGAGCGGCGTGGCACCACGCCAACTGTTCGCCCCGCGCGAGGCGGCCGAGAAGCTGATCGATGTGACCCATCCCTTAACACAGGCAGCATGGAAATGACCCGAGTCTGAAATTTTTTTGCAGCCTCGTTCAATGATTCATCATGATTGATGATAATCACCGGTTTACTCATCCACTCTTTTATCAGCATGGTTTTCTCCTATATTAAACTTCATTATCCTTTCCGAATTTCTGTACAAAAGCACAGGCAACAATGGTGG